>NZ_JARRIR010000005.1:0-318494 GCF_029601685.1 Rhizobium sp. YJ-22
GAAGCCCCGATCTTCCAGGTCGCCGACTACGGCCTCGTCGCAGACCTCTTCGAAGCCCTGCCGGAATTGCAAAAGGCTTTGTAAGCCAAATTCCGCAACGGTTTTTGCAGTCGCGAATAAAAACTGGAAAAAATCGCGTCATCGGATTATCAATCTTGCCGGGTCGGGGGTTCGATCCGGCATTTTCATGTGCGAGGACACGGGGGCGTGGCATCGCCAAAGGGGTAGATAGCTCATGATCAAGAATATCGGGATAATCGGCGCGGGACAGATGGGGTGCGGTATTGCACATGTCTCGGCGTCCGCCGGATACAAGGTTCATATCTACGACGTCACCCAGGATCGCATCGATGCCGGCCTCGCCACCATCAACGGCAACCTGGCCCGCCAGGTCAGCCACGGCAAGATGACCGAGGAGCAGCGCAATGCGGCGCTGGCCCTGATTTCCGGCTCGTCCGACACCAATGACCTCGCGCCCATGGATCTGGTCATCGAGGCGGCAACCGAGGACGAATCGGTCAAGCGCAAGATCTACGCGCAGATCTGCCCGGTGCTGAAGCCGGAGGCGATCCTCGCCACCAACACCTCGTCGCTGTCGATCACCCGGCTTGCCTCGGCCACCGACCGCCCCGAGCGTTTCATGGGCATCCATTTCATGAATCCGGTGCCGGTGATGAAACTGGTCGAGCTGGTGCGCGGCATCGCCACCGACGAACCGACCTTCACCGCCGCGAAGAATTTCGTCGATACGCTGGAAAAGACGATCACCGTCGCGGAAGATTTCCCGGCCTTCATCGTCAACCGCATCCTGCTGCCGATGATCAACGAGGCGATCTATACGCTGTACGAAGGCGTCGGCACCGTCGAGGCGATCGACACCGCCATGCGGCTTGGCGCCAACCATCCGATGGGCCCGTTGCAGCTTGCCGATTTCATCGGCCTCGACACCTGTTTGTCGATCATGCAGGTGCTGCATGACGGCCTCGCCGACAGCAAGTACCGCCCCTGCCCGCTGCTGGTCAAATATGTCGAGGCCGGCTGGCTCGGCCGCAAGTCGGGTCGCGGCTTCTACGACTATCGCGGCGAAAAGCCGGTCCCGACGCGGTAAAAGATATCCCGATCAGGTGAGCGGGATCATCACCGTCTTGCGATAGGCCGGGCGCTCGGTCAGGCGTTCGTACCAGGCCTTGAGGGCGGGGAGCTCCGCCCGCTCGATCTCCATGCCGAACCAGCCATAGATGATGACGCCGAGCGGAATGTCGCCGATACCGAAATTGTCGCCGGACAGCCAGGGCCGGTGCGCCAGCGCCGCGTCGGCAATCGCCAGCGCCCGGTTGCAGGCCTCCAGCCCTGCGGCAATTTTTGCCGGATCGCGCTCCGCCGGCGACGTGCGCACCAGGCCCCAGAAGACGTCGCTGAATGGCCGCACCACAGTTCCCAGCGTCCAGTCCATCCATTTTTCCGCCGAGGCCTGTGTGGCGGGATCATCGAGGCGCAGATGGCCTGCGCCATACTTCGCCGCGAGATAACGAACGATGGTGTTCGATTCCCACAACACCAGATCGCCATCCTCCAGCACCGGCACCAGTCCGTTCGCGTTGAGGGCGCGAAACGCCGGCTCGTCGACCACGCCGAAGACGCCGCCGGCATCGATACGCTCGTAAGCGAGGCCCAGTTCCTCGGCGCACCATAGCGCCTTCTTGACATTGGCCGAATTGGTCCGGCCCCAGATTTTCAAGGTCATTCTCGTCTCCTGACCGCTTGTTTTGCCGCTTTTCTGGAAATGCCTTTAAACCGGATCGTTTTTGGCTTGCACAGCCTGCACCAGCGCCTTGGCATCCTCGCTGTCCCAGGCGGCGGGGCCGTTCATGGCGCCGATCAGGCAGCCCTTGGCATCCAGCATCAGCGTCACCGGCAAGCCGAAAGCCAGCCCTTCCTTCTTCAGGTCGTTGAACACGCCCATGCTGGGATCGTGATAGAGCTTTAATGCATCGACGCCGGTTTCGGTGAGGAAGGCCTTCGGTTTCTCGTTGTCGCCGGTATCGATATTGACCGCCACCACCTCGAAACCCGGACCGGCCTTGGCCTTCTGCAGCGCATTCAGCGCCGGCATTTCCTCGCGGCAGGGCACGCACCATGTCGCCCAGAGATTGAGCAGCACGGCCTTGCCGGTGAAATCGGCGAGCTTGATATCCTTGCCGTCACCATCCTTGAAGGCGAGCTGGCCGAGCTTGCGCGGCTCGGAAACCGGCGCCATCGCCGCCACCTGCCCCTTTGCGGCGGCGGAAAGCGCGGCGATGGTTGGCTTGGCGGCTTCGCACTGGCCGCTAGCGGCCGTTTGCGCCGCGCCATTGCCAGACCCCATGCGCTTCACGTATACCGCACCCGCACCCGCGACGATGCCGGCCACGGCGGCGATCGCGATCAGTTTGGCAGAGGGAAACCGGAACGGGTTTTGGGCTGTCATTTCATTCTCCAGGATGGGCATCGCATGGCTGACGGCACTCAGGACACCAAATCCTCCAACCAGATGTGGGGCGGGCGTTTCGCTTCCGGGCCGGACGCGATCATGGAGGAGATAAATGCCTCGATCGGTTTCGACAAGAAGCTGTTTGCCCAGGATATCCGTGGCTCCATCGCCCATGCGACGATGCTGGCGCATCAAGGCATTATCGCGCAAGAAGACAAGACAAAAATAGTTGAAGGGCTGGAGGCGATCCAGACCGAGATCGAAAGCGGCAATTTCGAATTCTCCCGCCGCCTCGAAGACATCCACATGAATGTCGAGGCCCGGCTTGCCGCCCTCATCGGCCCCGCCGCCGGCCGGCTGCACACCGCCCGCTCGCGCAACGACCAGGTGGCCGTCGATTTCCGCCTCTGGGTCAAGGAAGAGCTGGAAAAGACGCAAGCGGCGCTGACCGGCCTGATCGAGGCCTTCCTCGACCGCGCCGAGGAACATGCCGACACCGTCATGCCCGGCTTCACCCATATGCAGACCGCCCAGCCGGTCACCTTCGGCCATCATTGCATGGCCTATGTCGAAATGTTCGGCCGCGATCGCCAGCGCGTGCGCCACGCCATCGAGCATCTCGACCAGAACCCGCTGGGCGCCGCGGCCCTTGCCGGCACCGGCTTCCCCATCGACCGCCACATGACCGCGCGCGCCCTCGGCTTCCGCGAGCCGACGCGCAACTCCATCGACACGGTTTCGGATCGCGATTTCGCCTTGGAATTCCTGGCCGTCGCCGCGATTGCCGCGACGCACCTGTCGCGTCTGGCCGAAGAGATCGTCATCTGGTCGACATCGCAATTCGGCTTCATCCGCCTGTCGGATGCGTTTTCGACCGGCTCCTCGATCATGCCGCAGAAGAAGAACCCGGATGCCGCCGAGCTGGTGCGCGCCAAGACCGGCCGCATCAACGGCTCGCTGGTCGCGCTGCTGACGGTGATGAAGGGCCTGCCGCTCGCCTATTCCAAGGACATGCAGGAAGACAAGGAACAGGTCTTCGACGCCGCCGAAAGCCTGGAATTGGCGATTGCCGCCATGACCGGCATGATGCGCGACATGACCATCCGCGCCGACCGCATGAAGGCCGCCGCCGGCTCCGGCTATTCCACCGCCACGGATCTGGCCGACTGGCTGGTGCGCGAGGCCGGCCTGCCCTTCCGCGACGCCCACCATGTCACCGGCCGCGCCGTGGCGCTGGCCGAAAGCAAGGGCTGCGAACTGGCCGACCTTTCGCTGGAAGAGCTGCAGTCGATCCATCCGGACGTCAAGGCAGGCATCTTCGACGTGCTGACCGTGGAAGCCTCCGTCGCCAGCCGCAAGAGTTTTGGCGGAACGGCGCCCGCGCAGGTGCGCGAGCAGATCGCCTGGTGGCGCACGGCTCTGTGATCGCCCATATTTGACACTCAACAAGCCGGCCAAACTTCGCTAAGAAGGGCCGGCTATTCCATTGTTGAAGAGGAATTCCTGCCGATGACCTTGCGATCTCTCATCCGTGTGTCGATGGCGCTCAGCGTCGTTGCTTTGGCCGCCGCCGGATGCGGACGCCGCGGCGATCTCGATCCGCCGAGCACCCCGGTGGAGATGCAGAACAAGCGCAGCAATACCGCCGCTCCCAAGGTCGAAGACAAGCACTTCATCCTCGATCCACTTCTCTAAAGACGCATTTCTAGACAGGGAAAACCGCTTTACACTTTTCCCGGAAATGCTTTGAGGTTCCTCCCGTGAATCATTTCGAATATCGCGACGGCATTCTCCATGCGGAAGGCGTGCCGATCCCCGAGATCGCAAGGGAGGTCGGCACCCCCTTCTATTGCTATTCCACCGCGACGCTGGAACGCCATTACAAGGTATTCGCCGCCGCCTTCGCCGATGTCGATTCGCTCGTCTGCTATGCGATGAAGGCGAATTCGAACCAGGCGGTCTTGAAGACGCTCGCCCGGCTCGGCGCTGGCGTCGACGTGGTTTCCGAAGGCGAATTGCGCCGGGCGCTGGCCGCCGGCGTTCCCGCCAGCCGCATCATGTTCTCCGGCGTCGGCAAGACGCCGCGCGAGATGGACGCCGCGCTCGAAGCCGGCATCTACTGCTTCAACGTCGAATCCGAGCCGGAACTGGAAGTGCTGAACCAGCGCGCCGTCAAGGCAGGCAAACGCGCGCCGGTCTCCTTCCGCATCAACCCGGATGTCGATGCCCGCACGCATGCGAAGATCTCGACCGGCAAGAAGGAAAACAAGTTCGGCATTTCCTGGGAGCGCGCCCGCGCCGTCTATGCCCATGCCGCCACTTTGCCGGGCATTGAAGTCACCGGCATCGACATGCATATCGGCAGCCAGATCACCGAGCTGCAGCCCTTCGACGACGCCTTCCGCCTGCTGAAGGATCTGGTCGCGACGTTGCGCGCCGATGGCCATGCCATCGATCACGTCGATATCGGCGGCGGTCTCGGCATTCCCTACAAGGACGACAACAGCCCGCCGCCGCTGCCGGACGCCTATGCGGAAACGGTCAAGAACCAGTTGCGCGACCTCAACTGCAAACTGATCACCGAGCCCGGCCGGCTGATCGTCGGCAATGCCGGTATTCTCGTCACCGAAGTCATCTATGTGAAGGATGGCGGCGAAAAGTCCTTCGTGATCGTCGATGCGGCGATGAACGACCTGATCCGCCCGACGCTGTATGAGGCCTATCACGAGATCCGCCCGGTGGTCCTGTCCGCCGCCAGCGCCCCGCGCATCCGCGCCGATGTCGTCGGCCCGGTCTGCGAGACCGGCGATTACCTCGCACTTGACCGGGAAATGGCCGAGCCGAAGCCAGGTGAGTTGATCGCCGTCGGTTCGGCCGGCGCTTACGGCGCGGTGCAGGCCGGCACCTATAATAGCCGCCTGCTGGTGCCCGAGGTTCTGGTCAGCGGCGATCGTTTCCATGTGGTGCGCCCGCGCGAGACCTACGAGGATCTGATCGGCCTCGATTCCATCCCGGCCTGGCTCGGCTGACCCATTGCCGTGGCGGTCGCACGAAAAAGTGACCGCCATCGGTCGCTTGCCCTCGTCTTCGCCACAAAGGCTGCTATCCTGAAAGGGAGATGCGCCCCGACGCGAACCGCGTCGCGCGACATAGCCGGACCGGGAGGCTCGCAATCAGGAGACAGGCCGCATGACCCCACCCCGCCATGACCTGACGGGCGCGTTTTCGACCGGATCGCCGCTGGCGCGCCGGGTCGCGATCAAGCGCCTGCTGGCGCGGCTGGTGCTGCTGACCGAACAGGCGCTGCCGCTGACGCTTCTGCCGCTCTCCTTCCTCGCTCTGTTTCTCTCCTGCGCCTGGTTCGGCCTGTTTCGCATGGCGCCCGACTGGTTGCGCTGGCCGGCGGTCTTCCTGCTCACTTTCGGCTTCCTGGCTTCGCTGCTGCCGTTCGCCCGGCTGCGCTGGCCGAGGAACGCGGAAGCCGACCGGCTGCTGGAAGAGCGCAACGGCCTGACCCATCAGCCCGTCTCTGTGCAGGGCGACCGGCTCGCAGTCGAATCGCCCTTCGCACGCGCCCTGTGGCGCGAACACCAGACCCGCATGGCCGAGCGCATCGCCGGCCTCGATGCCGGCCTGCCGCAGCCCGATATCGCCCGGCACGACCGGCTGGCGCTGCGCACCCTGCCGGCATTGCTGCTGGTGACCGCCTTCGCCTATTCGCTTTCCAACGATGGCGGCACGCTTCGCGATGCCGTCGCCGAGCGCGTCGTCGCCGATGTCAGGCCGGATCTCCGCATCGATGCCTGGATCACGCCGCCGGCCTATACCGGCCGCGCCCCGCTCTATCTCACCGGCCAGAACGCGGCGCTCGACGTGGTGGACGTGCCGCAATTCTCCACGGTCACCATCCGCGTCACCGGCGGCGACGGCCAGGAGAAGGTCACCTTCCGCTCCGACGAAAGCCTGCAAGAAACCGAGGTGCCACGGGAGCAGGCGGAAAATGCGGACAAGGACAAGAAGCCAGCCCCACCAGCCCCGGAGGCGGAAAAGCCCGCCGGCGTCAGCAATCGCGCCATGAAGCTTGCCGAAAGCGGCGTGCTCGCCGCCGGCGGCCGCGAATGGGCGCTGAACGTCATTCCCGACAAGGGTCCGGAAATCACCTTCAATGGGACGCCGCGCCGCGCCGCCAACGGCGCGCTGGAGATTGCCTTCACCGCCAGGGACGATTACGGCGTCCAGGAAGCCCATGCCGAAATCGTGCCGCTGGAGGGCGCCGAGGCGGATGCCGTGCCGCTCTATCCGCTGCCGGAATACAAGCTCGACCTGCCGCGCCGCAATGCCCGCGAGGTCAAGGGCACGACCAGCCGCAACCTCACCGAACATCCGCTGTCGGGCAAGCGCGTGCGCATCACCCTGGTCGCCACCGATGCCAGCGGCCAGACCGGCCGCAGCCAACCGCATGAGATGATCATGCCGGCGCGCAATTTCTTCGAGCCGCTGGCGGCAGCGGTGGCCGAGGAACGCCAGACCTTTGCGCTCGACGTGCGAAAGCTGCCCGACGCCATCGCGCTCAACGAGGCGCTGACGCTGCGCGCCGACGAAACCATTCCCAACCTCACCCACTACCTGCTGATCGAATCGGCGCTGGCGCGCATGAAGCTCGCCCGCAACGAGGATATGCTGAAGGATACCGCCGACTACCTCTGGGAAATCGCGCTCGGCATCGAGGACGGCGATCTGTCGCTGGCCGAGCGCAAGCTGCGCGATGCCCAGCAGGCGCTCTCCGACGCGTTGGAGCGCAACGCTTCGGATGCCGAGATCAAGAAGCTGATGGACGAACTGCGCCAGGCGATGCAGGACTATCTGAACGCGCTTGCCCAGCAGCAGAACCCGAACGGCCAGCAGGCGCAATCGCCGAAGAACGTGCTGCGCCAGCAGGACCTGCAGGCCATGCTCGACCAGCTCGAAAACCTCGCGCGCTCCGGCAATCGCGACGCCGCCAAGCAGTTGCTGTCGGAAATGCAGCGGATGATGAACAACCTGCAGGCCGGCCGCCGGCCGCAGGGGCAGCAGGACAACAGTCCGATGCGCCAGCAGATCGACCGTCTCGGCGAGATCCTGCGCGACCAGCAAAAGCTGATGGACGAGACGTTCAAGCTCGACCAGGCGCTGCGCGACCGCATGCAGCGCGGCGATTTCGGCGAGGACGGCGAATTCCTCGACCGTCCGCAAGACCAGCCGCAGCAACAACAGGGTCAGCAGCAACAGGGCCAGCCGAACGGCAACCAGCAGCAACAGCTCGACCGGATGACCGAGGAGCAGTTGCGCGAGGCGCTGAAGCAGCTCCGCGCCCGGCAGGACGGTCTGGGGAAGAAGCTGCAGGAATTGCAGAAGGGCCTCAAGGACCTCGGCATGCAGCCCGGCGAAGGCTTCGGCGAGGCCGGCCGCGAGATGAAGGGCGCCGGCGAGGCGCTGGGCGAGAGCGAGGGCGAGCGGGCGGTGCAAGGCCAGGGCAAGGCGCTGGAAGCGCTGCGCAAGGGCGCTCAGGACATGATGAACCAGATGATGCAGGCCCAGCAAGGCCAGGGTCAGGGCCAGGGCCAGGGCTCCGCCGGCAACGAGCCCAATGGCCGCGATCCCCTGGGACGCATGCGCCGCGCCGACGGCCCCGATTTCGGCGACCAGGTCAAGGTGCCCGACGAGATCGACGTCCAGCGCGCCCGCGAAATCCTCGACGAAATCCGCCGCCGCCTCGGCAACAATCCGGGCGCCGACTACGAGCGCCGCTATCTCGAACGCCTGCTCGACCTGCAATAAGAGAGGCGGCAGCGAGTGCCGCCTTCAACCGATCGACAGGCCGCCACCCTCTCCACGACGTCATCCTCGGGCTCGTCCCGAGGATCTGCCCGTTCCCGCCAAGGCGTTGATGTCAAAGGATTATATCCGGCGCTTCTAGAAGCTCGGCACAAGGGCTGGCATGACGGAGGAGAGGTTTTTGCCTCCGCCAGAATCGAAAGGCGGCCATGGAGGCCGCCTTGACGATTTTCGTTTCCGATTGACTTTACGCCGCCAGAGCGTGCGCCACGGCCTTGCGGATATCCGGCAGGGCAAAGGGTTTCGAGACGACGTCGACGATCTTTTCCATCAGGTCGTCGGCGCGTTCGCGCTGCTCGGCATAACCGGTCATCAGTAGGATCTTCATGCCGGGATAGGCGGATGCCGCCTTGTGGGCCAGTTCGATGCCGTCCATGACCGGCATGCGGATATCCGAGAGCAGCAGGTCGAAACCGCCTTCCTGCAGCCGCTCCAGCCCTTCGGCGCCGTCGGCCGCCTCATAGGTCTCGTGGCCATCGAGGCGCAGGGCCCGGGCCACGAAACTGCGCAGCGAATCCTCGTCTTCCGTGATCAGAATTCTCGCCATCGCCATGCTCCGTCTGTTGTCTTCCGTTCGAGAAGGAGATCAACAGAGTTTCGTATGCGATCGGTAAACAGACGGGGATCGGACGCGTGACGTGGTTAACAAGGTCTGTCGGACATGCCGCACAAAATCAAGCATCGATTCTGCACATCGCGGCCTGCGGGATCAAGAATGGCGATCAGCCTTCGGCATCACCTGTAACGACGCCGACGAAAGGAAGTTCCCGAAAAGCGTAAGCCACGTCCATGCCGTAGCCGACGACGAAATAATCGGGGCATTCGAAGCCGACATAATCGGCCTCCAGCTTTTCCTGGCGCTTGACGCTCTTGTCGAGCAGCACGGCGATGGTGACGTTGCGCGCGCCGCGCTCGTAGAGCAGTTCCTTGGCGAACAGCAGCGTGCGGCCGGATTCGAGGATGTCGTCGATCAGCAGCACGTCGCGATCCTTGACGACGCTGTCGATGTCCTTGACGATGCGTACGCCCTTCGAGACCGTCCCCGTGCCATAGCTGGAAAGCGTGATGAACTCGACCTCTGGGGCGAGCCCGACATCGTGCAGGGCGCGAATGAGATCGGCGGCGAAGATGAACGAGCCCTTCAGCACGGCGATGACCAGCAGATCCTTGGTCGGGCCGGCAGCAATGTCGCTGGCCATCTTGCGGTTGCGCTCGGCGATCTGCTCGGCGGTGAAAAGGGGCTCGATATTCTTTCCGCGGACGACGGGCATGGGCAGGAAACTCCATCTATTTCCTTTGCCGATACCACAACCTCAAGGGCGAGCGACAGCCGCCGTGGTGAAGGAAAGCTTGATTTGCGGATCTTTTCCACCCGGATGCGGCAAACGCGCCGCAAATCCGCGGCTGTGGCCGCTGAACATGGCGGTTGCCGGCGGCGCGATGATGGTGCTCGCCACCATCCGCTCGCCCGACACCAGGTCGGCGCGGATATCCGGCACCGCCACCGTGCCGCCGGAGCGATTCTCGACGATGCCGCGCACCACCAGAACCTTCATGCCGCCGGATTCCTCCGTGGTCAGCGTCACATGCGAGATGTCGAGCGGATTTTCGACGCCCGGCCCCGGGGCGCTGGCGCCGGCAATGCCGGCGAGACCGCCGGCCAGCGCAAACACCGCAACGGCCATCAGAGCCACGACGGCGGAAAAGGAGCGCTCCGACAGGCGGCGCAGGCCCTGTTCCACCCGGGCGACGAGACCGGTCAGCATCGCGACATGGTCGGCAAGCCTCGCGCCACCCTGATGCGGCATGATGCGCGGACGGTTGTCGTTGGAGCGGGACGTCGGTCGGAAGGTGCCTTCGCCGCGCACCACCACGAAATCGGCGTCGACGACGTCGCCGCCACGCAGGCGCCGCTGGGGCGCAGCCGGACGCGGCTTCGGTTCTGGAGGAAGAAGGTCGTAAGGCCTGTTGGCGTGCTGCCGGGATCGAAATGTCGCCATGGTTTCGTGCTCTCCACCCACATGGTCCAAACTGCCAATGCGACCGGGGAACCCCTCTGGCGGCATTGAATCGAATCCCCTCCAATCGTAAACCGGAATGGTTAATGCTTCGGAAACGATCCCGGTTCCCCTTGGCCGGCTGGATCGATCTTTACCGCCCGTTAACCCAGTTGCTTAAGATATGGATGGAACGAACGCGCGCGAAACGAACGGGAACGCTCCTTGATTCACTTTGAGAATGTCGGCTTGCGATACGGCATGGGACCGGAAATCCTCCGCGATCTCACCTTCGACATTCCGGCAAAATCCTTCCAGTTCCTGACCGGCCCGTCGGGCGCCGGCAAGACGACGCTGCTGCGCCTGCTGTTCACCTCGCTCAAGCCCACGCGCGGCATCATTCGCATGTTCGACCGCGATCTCGCCGGCATTCCGCGCGGCGAGCTGCCGATGATGCGCCGTCGCGTCGGCATCGTCTTCCAGGATTTCCGCCTGCTCGACCACCTGACCACCTATGAGAACGTGGCGCTGCCGCTGCGCGTGCGCGGCAAGGACGAATCGACCTACAAGACCGACGTGCTGGAACTTCTGAAATGGGTCGGCCTCGGCGAACGCATCAACGTGCTGCCGCCGGTGCTGTCGGGCGGCGAGAAGCAGCGCGCCGCCATTGCGCGCGCCCTCATCGACCGCCCGGAGATCCTGCTTGCCGACGAGCCGACCGGCAATGTCGATCCGCCGATGGCCCAGCGCCTGCTCAACCTGTTCCTCGAACTCAACCGTCTCGGCACGGCCGTGGTCATCGCCACCCACGATCTCGGCCTGATGGACCAGCTCGACGCGCGGCGCATGATCCTCACCGAAGGGCGGCTCGACATCTATGAATAGGCCGCGCCCAAAAAACCAGGCCGCAGGCCGTCAGCCGCCGGCCGGTGTCAGACAGGCGGCCCCGCAAGCGCCGGTCCGCCGGCCGCCGATGCGCGTGCGCCCGACCGCGCCGATCGTGCCGCCCTCCAACATCCAGGGCAATGCGCTGATGGTCGTCATCGCCATCATGTCCTTTCTCGCCTGCCTGACGCTCGGGGGCGTCTCGATGGTGCGGGCCACCGCCGCGAGCTGGCAAAGCCAGATCTCGCGCGAGGTCACCATCCAGATCAAGCCGGACGAAGGCCTCGACATGGAAGCGGCGCTGGCCAAAGCCCGCGACCTGGCGCTGACCTTCGTCGGCACCAAGGACGCCGTCGTCATGGACGACCAGGCAACCGCGCGTCTGCTCGAACCCTGGCTCGGCACCGGGCTCAATCTCGACGAACTGCCGGTGCCGCGCCTGATCGTCGTCACCATCGACGAGAGCAATCCGCCGGATTTCGATTCGATGCGGACGCAGTTGCAGAAGGAAGTGCCGCAGGCCTTCCTCGACGATCACCGCACCTGGGTCGACCGGCTCGTATCGATGGCGCATACGACCGTGATGATCGGGCTCGCCATCCTGGCGCTGGTCTTCGTCGCCATGGTGCTGACGGTGGTGTTTGCGACGCGCGGGGCGCTGTCGGGCAATCGCCATATCGTCGAGGTGCTGCATTTCGTCGGCGCCGAGGCGGGCTTCATCGCCCGCGAGTTCCAGAAACATTTCCTGAAGATCAGCCTCAAGGGCTCGGCAGCCGGCGGCACGCTGGCGGCCTTGTGCTTCGCGGCCGCCAATGTCTGGCAGAGCCATACGCTGGCGACGCCGCAGACCGACCAGGCCACCGCCCTGTTCGGCACCTTCACCATCGGCTGGGGCGGTTATCTCGGCATTTTCGCCACCATGCTGGTCATCGCACTTTTGACCACGATCACGGCGCGCCTGACCGTGATGCGTACCATCGACGAGATCGACCAGGTGCGCTCCGATCCGTTGCGGATGGATTATCTGCCGGATTGATCGCATGACGACCTGTTCCTTGCCGCATTCTGCCGGTATCGAAGAATCATGACCATGAGCCCGCGCAACAGCGAATTCGACACATCGGGAACCATGCCCGCCGGCCGCAAGCCGCCGCGGCGCGGCCCGCTGCGCCGTCTCGCACGGGCGCTGGGCTTCGCGGCCGTCATCGCCTGCGCCTGCTTCTTCGCCGGTTTCCTGTGGTTCGCCGACTGGGTGACGACGCTGACACCGCCCGCCGACCCCAAGGCGGATGCCATCGTGGTGCTGACCGGCGGCTCGCAACGCATCGACCAGGCGGTGGAGTTGCTGCGCGGCGGCGCGGGCTCGCGCCTGCTGATTTCGGGCGTCCATCCAGCCACCTCGCGCAACCAGATCCGCAAGCTGACCGGCAGCTCCGACGAGTTGTTCCGCTGCTGCGTCGATATCGGCTACGACGCACTCGACACCATCGGCAATGCCAACGAGACGGTGCGCTGGATCCATGAGCGTGGCTACAGGCGCGTGCTGGTGGTCACCAACAATTACCATATGCCGCGCAGTCTGTTCGAACTGCGCCGCGTCGCCCCGGAAACGGAATTCGTGCCCTATCCGGTGGTCCGCTCCGATCTCAAGGCGAAAAACTGGTTCGCCGATCCGGACGTGCTGCGCGCGCTGCTGTTCGAATACGGCAAGATCGTCGCCGCCTCCGCCCGCGACGTCCTGGGCTTTGGCAACCGCACCGGTCTGCGCGGCATCGAGGCCGGCATGGCGGGGTCTTCCGCCAAGCCGTGAGGCGCCGGACTTTGCGTCCGGCCTCATTTTCGTGTATCGGCGAAGAGAGCGTTTCCAGGAAAAGTGTGTAGCGGTTTTTTCGTTCGGGAATGCGACAAGCAAACAATGCTTTTCCGGGAAAACGGAAACAGCCAGATCCCGCCTGCACGAGACCCCGCCTCATGATCCGCCTGCGATCCATCCTGTTCAATACGCTGTTCTATGCCAACCTGATCCTCAGGATGATCTTTCTGACACCAGTCTATTTCCTGCTGCCGCGCAAGCAGGCCTATGCGATTCCCAAGGCCTGGGCGCGCTCAAGCAACTGGCTGTTCGCCAAGGTCAACGGCACGCATTTCGAGATCGAGGGACTGGAAAACATCCCGAAAAGCGGCGGCTACATTCTGGCTCCGAAACACCAGTCCTTCTGGGACACCTATGCGCTGCTGCCCTGGCTGAACGATCCGGTCTATATCCTCAAGCGGGAACTGATGTGGATCCCGCTGTTCGGCTGGTATCTGTGGAAGCAGCGGATGATCCCGGTCAATCGCGGCGCGCGCGGCAAGGTGATGCTGGAGGTGTTGAAGCGCACCCGCATCGAGATGGCCGCCGGCCGGCAACTGATCATCTATCCCGAAGGCACCCGCCGCCCGCCGGGCGCCGCCCCGGAATACAAGTATGGCATCGCCCGCATGTATCGCGATCTCGGCGTGCCTGTCGTGCCGGTCGCCATGCATCCCGGCCTGTTCTGGCCGCGCCGCCAGACGCTGCGCTATCCCGGCCATTTCAAGGTGCGCATCCTGCCGGCCATCCAGCCGGGACTGGAGCCTGACGTCTTCTTCAAGAGGCTGGTCGAGGAGACGGAAAAGGCGAGCGACGAGCTCCTGATCGAAACCGCGCGCGACAACCCGCATGTGCCGCTGCCGCCGACGGCGGCGCAGCGACTGAGGGAGCTTCAGGCCAAGGTCTAGAGCATTTCCAGCAAAAATGCGGAGCGGTTTTGCGACAACGACATGCGAAAAATCAACGGCCGAAAGCGCAGGAGCGAATCTTAAAGATCGCGACGCGCTTTAGAGCGCTTCTGCGTTTCCGTGAAAAGCTGAAGCACTCTAAGTCGGCGTGCGCATCCGCCGCACTTCCGACGCCACACTTTCCAGCCACTGGTCGCGGATGCCGATCTCGCGCAGATGATCGACGGTGTTGAATACATAGGCGTCGTTGGGACCGGAGCGGCCGACCGCCGCATGCACCACCATGGCTGCCTCCATGACGTCGAGACCGCCGGCATATTGATGATGGGCGCGGTCGCAGACATAGGTCAGCGCCTGCACCCGGCGGCGGTCGGGCAGCGTCACCGGCAGCGTCCGCTCCAGATA
Source organism: Rhizobium sp. YJ-22 (assembly GCF_029601685.1). NCBI lineage: Bacteria > Pseudomonadati > Pseudomonadota > Alphaproteobacteria > Hyphomicrobiales > Rhizobiaceae > Rhizobium > Rhizobium sp. YJ-22. The sequence goes on from NZ_JARRIR010000005.1 coordinate 14,392, forward strand.
GACATGGGTCACCAGTTCGCGCTCGCGCAGGTAATCGACGACGCCGCCGAATTTTTCCGCCTCGACACGGAAAGCCATGCCGCGGCAGGAGCCGCCACGATCCAGCCCGAGGACAAGCCCCGGCCTTTCCTGCGTGCCGCGATGCACCCAGGAACGCACGCACAGCGCCCGGCGATAACCGTTCAGCGTCGCGACCTCCCGCGCCACATAATCGAAACCGGGATTCCACATCAGGGATCCGTAGCCAAAGACCCAAAATTCGTCCATATCGCCAGCCACATCAACACCCGGAAAAAGAGAGCAGGTGCCGCGATTCGCAAATCACGATCTGCCTTGCAATCGGAAGACACCATTGGAGAACAGGATGGCAGCGTCAAGCGCAAGCGGGAAAAGCACCGTAGCGAAAAAGGTGACGATTCTCGGCGTCTGCGTCGTCGCCGCCATCGGGCTTTACACCGGCGGCTGGTACTTCGCGGCGGAAAAGATCAAGGAAAAGACGTTGGAACTGATCGCCGGCGGGCCGGATGCGCCTGTTACCGCCACCTGCCGCGATGCCGAAATGCGCGGCTATCCCTTCCGCCTCGGCCTGTTCTGCTCCGGCGTCAACGTCGACGATCACCGCAACGGCGTCTCGGCCAGTTTCGGCGCGTTGCGCTCGGCGGCGCAGGTTTATGATCCCCAGCATATCGTCTGGGAACTGGACCAGCCGGCGACGATCCACAGCAGCGACGGCCTGTCGCTGTCGTCGGAATGGTCGAACCTGCAATCCAGCGTCCAGCTCGATGGCAGGCGGCTGCTGCGCAGCGCGCTGGTGGTCGACGATCCCAGGACCTCCATTGCCCATCCGCTGCTGCCAGAGGGCCTGAAGCTGAATGCGAAGCATGGCGAGATGCATCTGCGCCGCAACGGCATGGATCTCGATGCCGCCTTGTCCCTCGATGCGCTGGCCGCCGTGCTCGGCAACGGCCGGAACCTGCCGCCGCTCGACCTGCGCGCCGACGTGACGGTGGTCGATGGCGCCGCCTTGCTGCAGGGCGGCGGCGATCTCGCCGGACACCAGGCCGAACTGCGCAAGCTGTCCGCCGATCTCGGCGAAGGCCGCACCTTCACCGTCAGCGGCCCGCTGTCGGTCGACGAGGAAGGTTACCTCTCGGGGCGGCTGAAGGTCGAGGTGGCCGGCATCGATCAATGGCGGGCCGCGCTGAAGGCCGCGGCACCCGAAGCCGACAAGACCATCGACACCGCCATCAACATGCTCACGGCGCTGGTATCGGGTGGCGACACGGTGTCGGTGGATCTGGTTCTGCAGAAGGGCAAGGTTCTGGCCGGCGGCTTCATTCCTGTCGCCAAGCTGCCGCCGCTCTTTCCCCCGAGGCAATAAGCGGCGGCAAGAACTTACTTTTTATCCAGCGCGTGACGTCCGAAGTCCGGCGCGTCGACATCCTGCCCCGCTTCGACGATGGAGCGGCGGATCGCGCGGGTGCGGGTGAAGAGATCGAACAGCTTGTCGCCCTCGCCCCAGCGGATCGCCCGCTGCAGATAGGCCAGATCCTCGGAGAAGCGCGCCAGCATTTCCAGGATCGCATCCTTGTTGTGCAGGCATACATCCCGCCACATGGTCGGGTCGGAGGCCGCCAGGCGGGTGAAATCGCGAAAACCCGAGGCCGAATATTTGATGACTTCGGATTCCGTCACCGTTTCCAGGTCGTCGGCGGTGCCGACGATATTGTAGGCGATGATATGCGGCAGGTGCGAGACGATGGCCAGCACCTTGTCGTGATGGGGCGGATCCATCTCGTCGACGCGGGAACCGAGCGTTTCCCAGAATGTCTTCAGCTTGGCGAGCGCCGCCGGATCGGTTTCCGGAAGCGGCGTCAGGATGCACCAGCGACCATGAAACAAACCTACGAAGCCGGCGTCGGGACCGGATTTTTCCGTGCCCGCAATGGGGTGGCCGGGAATGAAATGCACATGCGGCGGCATGAACGGCAACATCTGCGCGATGACAGAGGTTTTCGTGGAGCCGACATCGGTGACGATGGCGCCCGGCTTCAGGGTGCCGGCGATCTGCTCGGCGACCGCCCCGGAAGCGCCGACCGGCACCGAGACGATCACCAGATCGGCATCCTTCACCGCTTCCGCGGCGCAAGCGACGTATTCGGTGCCGAGCCCCAGTTCCTCGGCGCGTTTCAGCGTCTCGGGGCTGCGGCTGGAGACGACGACCTGCCTCGCCAGCCCGAGCGCCGCGATATCGCGCGCGATCGAGCCGCCGATCAGGCCGATGCCGATCAACGCGACGCGTTCGAACTGGATGCTCATGCCAGGAACTCGCGCAAGGCCTCGATGACGCCGATATTGGCCTCCTCCGGCCCGACGCTCATGCGCAGGGAGTTCGGGAAGCCATAGGCGCGCACGGCGCGCAGGATAAAGCCGCGCCGGGTCAGGAACTCGTCGGCCTCGGCGGCGCGCTTGCCGTCGATGTCGGGGAAATGGATCAGCACGAAATTGGTGACCGAGGGTGTGACCTTCAGGCCAAGGCCTTCGAAGGCGGCGGTCAGCTTGTCGATCCATTCGCCGTTATAGGCGACGGCTCCGGCCATGAAGGCCTGGTCGCGGATGGCGGCGGCACCGGCGGCGATCGCCGGGGCATTCATGTTGAACGGCCCGCGAATGCGGTTCATCGCGTCGATGATCGCGGCCGGCGCATAGATCCAGCCGATGCGCAGCGCCGCCAGCCCATGCACCTTGGAAAAGGTGCGGGTCATCACCACGTTGCGGCTGTTCGACACCAGCTCGATGCCCGCCTCGTAATCGTTGCGCTTGACGTATTCGGCATAGGCTGCGTCGAGCACCAGCATGACATGGCCAGGCAGCGATGCCTGCAGGCGGCGAATATCGGTGACCGGGACATAGGTACCGGTCGGATTGCCGGGATTGGCGATGAACACCATCTTCGTCTTCGGCGTGACGGCGGCGAGGATGGCGTCGACATCGACATGCGCATCCTTCTCCTTGACGGTCACCGGCGTCGCACCGGCGGCCAGCGTCTGGATCCTGTAGACGAGGAAACCATGCTCGGTGATGATGGCCTCGTCGCCAGCGCCGAGATAGGTGTGGCAGAGCAGGCCGAGCAGTTCGTCCGAGCCGTTGCCGCACAGGATATTGGCGGCGTTCAGGCCATAGGTCGCGGCAATCGCCTCGCGCAGTTCCACGGCCTGGCCGTCCGGGTAACGCTCAAGCTGGCCGGCGGCATTGCGGAAGGCTTCGATGGCCTTGGGGCTCGGCCCCAGCGGCGTTTCGTTCGAGGAGAGCTTGTAGACGCGGGCGACGCCCGGCGCATGTTCCTTGCCCGGCACGTAGGCGGCGATATCCAGAATGCCCGGACGCGGAACTGGCTCATTCATCTGTGTGCTCATGGCTCGACCTCGCAAGGAACGGATCCCAACGTCCGTTCAGGGAAAACGTCATCGGGATTATCGTCCTCTTTCGCGTTTGTCGAGTACGGTGCGCGTCTGCGACGATCAGCGCGGCCGATCGAGGATGCTCGGCACGCCCTTCGGCGCCAGAACCGGCACGAAGACGCGCCGCGAGGCGCGCGCCGTCACCGGCAGGCCCTGATAGAGCCGCTTTTGCGCCTCGACGATGATCACGCCCGAAAAAGCCGGCCACAAGGCAGCGCCGACCCGCTCCAGCGCGGTGCGCAGCTTCAGGACGGCGCGCACCCGCGAGGGCGGGAAGAACAGCGCCTCGGCAGTACTGCCGGGTGTGAAATTGGTCTCGCGCAGCAATTCGGTGAGTTGGCGGCGCGAATAGGGCCGGCCGGAGCCGAAGGGGGTGTTGTCCATGCGCGCCCAGACACCGCGCCGGTTCGGCACGACGATGACGAGCCGCCCGCCCGGCGCCAGCACCCGCCATTGCTCCTTCAGCGTCTCGCGCGGATTTTCGGCGAATTCGAGCGAATGCACCATCAGGATGCGGTCGATGGAGGAATCCGGCAGCGGCAATTCCTCGTCGAACACCAGCGCCGTCGAGGACAGGCTGCCGACTGGCCAGTTCACCGCCCCCTGCCCGGCCGGCATGAAGGCGAAGGTGCGCTCGGTCTCCGCCTTGAAGCGTTCGAGGAATGGCACCGCATAGCCGAGCCCCACCAGCCGCTCCTGCGGCAGTTTCTGCCAGAGCCTGGCGAGGGCCGCGGAAATCGCCTGTTCGGCGCGGCGGCCGAGTTCGGAATGATAAAACTGGCGCAGGTCGACAATGTCAGCATACATTGCTGGAATGTTATCAGCGGCCGGATGGACTTCAAGGCCGGAACGCCTACATTTTGGACAACAACCTTTCAGCCCGGATTTGAACGATGAAGCCTTTGCAGATCGACGTCTTCCTGTGCCGCACCGATAATTTCGGCGTTCTCGTGCATGATCCCGAAACCGGGCTGACGGCCAGCATCGACGCCCCCGAGGAAGGCCCGATCGTCGAGGCCGCCACCCGCAACGGCTGGACGCTCACCCATATCCTCACCACCCATCACCATACCGACCATGTCGAGGCCAACCTGGCGCTGAAGGACCGTTACGGGTTGCAGATCATCGGCCCGCGCGACGAGGCGGTCGCCATTCCCGGCCTCGACAAGGCGGTCGGCGACGGCGACAGCTTCGAGTTCGGCAACCACACCGTCGATGTCATCGAGACGCCCGGCCATACCGCCGGCCATATCTGCTACCATTTCCCCGACGACAAGCTGTTGTTTGCCGCCGATACCCTGTTTGCGCTCGGCTGTGGCCGGCTGTTCGAGCGCCCCGCCGCCGACATGTGGCATTCGCTGCAGAAGCTCGCCGTGCTGCCGGACGAGACGGCGGTCTATTTCGGCCATGAATATACGCTCTCCAACGCCCGCTTTGCGCTGAGCATCGATCCCGACAACGAACGGCTGAAGGCGCGCGCCGCCGAAATCGAGGCCGCGCGGGCCGAAGGACGCTTCACCATTCCGACCATGCTGTGGCTGGAAAAGGAAACCAATCCCTTCCTGCGCGCCGCCGATCCGGCCATTCGCCGCAATCTGCTGATGGAAACGCGCAGCAACGAGGACGTCTTCGCCGAAATCCGCAAACGCAAGGACAATTTCTGATGAGAGCCGAAGAGATCGTCGCCGCGCTGTCCATGCAGCCGCATCCGGAAGGCGGGTGGTATACGCAGACATTCCACGACGTCGCCGGCGGCGAGCGCGGCCATTCGACGGCGATCTACTACCTGCTGGAGGCCGGCCAGAAATCCGCATGGCACCGGGTCACAGACGCGGTGGAGATCTGGCATTATTATGCCGGCGCGCCGCTGACGCTGGAGCGGTCTTCCGACGGGCTGATCGTCGAGACCGTCGTGCTCGGCCCCGATATCCTCTCGGGCGAACGCCCGCAGGCCATCGTTCCGGCCGGCTGGTGGCAGGCGGCGCATTCCAATGGCGCCTTCACGCTGGTCGGCTGCACCGTTTCGCCGGGCTTCGATTTCTCGGTCTTCGAGCTGGCGCCGCCCGGCTGGATGCCCGGGCTGCCGTAACGCGCCGAAAAAGCTCAGCCGCCAAAGCGCACGGCGGAAATCGTCAGCGTACCGTATTGCGTCGGGATCTTGACGTAGACGGGGGCATAGACATTGACAGCCTCGGCCTTGGCGAACCAAATCTCCATCGCCTTGGAGCCGCGCAGGTAATCGATGTCCTTGCGCCCCTTGCGATAGCCGGATCTCGGAACGTAGCGCACGCCGCAGACCAGCGTATCGCCGGCAAAGCCCTTGGTGGAAAACGGCTTTTCACCCTTGGACGAGAGAACGAGGTCCATGCGCGACTCGCCGTCATAAATCGGCAGGGTCTGCGGGCAGATGCGCGATTTCGCCGGGAAGATCAGCCCCGAGATCGGATCGAGCACAGCGCGCAGATCGCGTGCCGAAACCGGAATCCAGCTGTCGGGATCGCGCTTCGGCTGCGGACGGATGGCGGTGGAGACGACATTGCCGTTGCGGAAATCCACCTCATACAGGCGCTGGCGCTTGCCGTTGGTATAATCGAGCAGGTAGTTGTCGGCGTGCAGCCGGTCACGGCCCAAGGTGCCGCTGACCGAGGTCTTCGCCGAAATCGTCGTCACCAGATCGGCCAGGCCCGCCGACTGGATATCGCCTGATATCGTGTAGCGGCGGCTGTTCATCACCGTCGAGAACGAAGCGCGCGCGATCGGGAGGCCAGCCAGCGCAATGCTGTAATCCGTCCTGTGGCGCAGCTCCGCTGCTTCGCCTGACGCGGGAAGCGCCAGCGCCAATGCCAAACCCATGTAACCGATGGCCTTCATCGCCATATACCGATTCCTTAGCAACAAGCCGCAAGATGCGGCCTCTCGACCGCTTATAGGGCCTGTGCTAACCAAAGAAAACAGCAGCTTTTTGACAGAAAGATCACGAAAAGCCAGGTTTGGCTTGACGCGCGCGCCGCCTGTGACTATAGAACCGCGACTTTCCAATCATGGCCAATTGGATTGCCTCGCCGGCATTGCCGGAATGCGCTCTCTCCTTGGCGAAGAAAAACAATAGGTGGTACCATGTCGCGTGTATGCGAATTGACGGGCAAGGGCGTCCAGGTTGGCAACAACGTCAGCCACGCCAACAACAAGACCAAGCGCCGCTTCCTTCCGAATCTGTGCAACGTGACGCTGATCTCCGACGCTCTCGGCCAGCGTTTCCGTCTGCGCGTTTCGGCTGCTGCCCTGCGCTCGGTCGAACATCGCGGCGGCCTCGACGCTTTCCTGCTGAAGGCCCACGAGAACGAACTGAGCATGCGCGCCCGTCTGCTGCGCCGCCAGATCGCCAAGAAGTCGGCCGAAGCCGCTGCCGCCGCTGCCTGATTTCAGGCCGCGTCTCAAAATTCTTACGGGCATCAAAGGCTTGCCGGCAACCCCGGACAAGCCTTTTGCTTGTCCGGTTTGTTTCTCCAACTGGTGGCATCACCCAGGATAAAAAAATGCTGAAGACCCGCTATTTCCTGATTTATACCCTCCTGATGACGCTTGTCGTCGTCGCCTCCAACTTCCTCGTGCAGTTTCCGCTGTCGGGAAGCCTGTTCGGCATCGCGCTCGGCGATCTCTTGACCTGGGGCGCTTTCACCTATCCCGTCGCCTTCCTGATCACCGACCTGACGAACCGCCAGTTCGGCGCGCAGACGGCCCGCAAGGTGGTCTTCGCCGGCTTCGTCGTCGGCGTGGCGCTCTCCTTCGTCACCGCCCAGCCGCGCATCGCCATCGCCTCCGGCTCGGCCTATCTGCTCGGGCAATTGCTGGATATCGCCGTGTTCAACCGCCTGCGCCGTCAGGCCTGGTGGCGCGCGCCGTTGTTCGGTTCGCTGATCGGCTCGGCTCTGGATACGACGATCTTCTTCTCCTTCGCCTTTGCCGCCAGTTTTGCGATCTTCGGCCCGAACGATCCCTTCGCGCTCGAGGCAGCGCCGATCCTCGGCGTGTTCTCGACGGAAGCCCCGCGCTGGATGTCCTGGGCGATCGGCGATTTCTCGGTCAAGCTCCTGGTCGGCCTCGTCATGCTGCTGCCCTATGGCGCGCTGATGAACGTGCTGAAGCCGATGCAGCCCGCCCGGGCCAGCTGATCAGGCCGTCAGGCACTTCAGCAGCAGCAACGCCCAGGGATGGCCGCGCCGCACGGTGATCCGCGGCAGAAGCAGCGGATCGTCACTGGCCCGCGCCCGGCCCTTCACCGTCGTCGTGGCATTGCCATAGCCGCTCTCGGCCACCAGCCGGCGGATCGTCTCATCGACCGCCCCATGCGGATAACAGAAGGCCTCGACCGGCTCCCCGCAGATCGCCTCCAGCTCCGCGCGCACATCGGCGATCTCCCGCGCCGCTTCATCGGGCGAAATTTCCGTCAGGCGCGGATGAGTGAGCGTATGGGCGCCGACCTCGTGGCCGGCAGCCTGCCATTCGAGAAGCTCCGTCTTGGACATGCACTCCGCCGCCGGAATGCCTTTGGCCCGATCCCAGACATTCGAGCCGCCGATCTCACGGGAAACAAAATAATTGGTGGCGGTGAAGCCGAGTTCGGCCAGAACCGGCATGGCATTGGCATGAACATTGCGAAACCCGTCATCGAAGGTGATGCCGACCGCCCTGCCCTGCTTTTCGCCCTTCAGATAGGGCATCAGGTCGCGCATCGACACGCCGCGATAACCCAGTCGTTTCAGCCAGCGCATCTGCGCCACGAAATCCGCCGTCGGAACCGTCAGGCTGCGCCCCGGCACCCCGCGCCGCGGTGGCGGGCCGATCTGGTGATACATCAGGATCGGAAAGCGCGGCGTCATGCCGGCTCGCGGGTGAAGAAGCGGGAGCGCAATGCGATTCGCCCGCGATAGAGCGGCCGCAGGATCTCGCGCCGCAATTTCGCCAGCGCCGGCTCGCCCTTGCGATGCAGGGTGGTGCCGCCGAGATCGGCGGAGATTTCGGCGACGACGGAAGGGACGATGGAACGGGCGAAGACGCCGGTGACCCACGGCATCTGCAGGACGACGTCGATCGGCCGGTCGAAGCGTTCCGTCGCCTTCAGAAGCTTTTGGGCCGCCTCGCGGCTGACGAGCTGCGCCACCATGCCGAGCCCGATGGTGCGGGGTTTGATGAGTTTCGCGCGGCCGCTCACGGCAATCTCCTCGCCGGCTTCCACCGAGCGCGGGATCGGAAAACGGATAAAGCCCTGCTTGCCGATATGAGCGAGCGCCAGATCGAGCGCCGGCTTGAACCCCTCGGTCGGCCCGGCATCGTCTTCGAGGATCAGCGCCGCATCGAGATTACGGTCGAGAATTGTCTGCCAGGCGCGGCGATGGGAGAGGAAGCAGGCGATTTCGGCTTTGGTCATCGACAGGAAATAGGTCGGACCGTGCAGCCGCCGCACATAGGGGGCGACGAGTTCGGCCTCGCTGAGCTTCGCCGCATCGACGGCATCGACGATGGTGACCGGCAGTGGCAGTTCGGCCTTCAGGCGCTCCACATGCGGCTTTCGCGCCGCCGCCCGCGCCAGATGGATGACCAAAGCCTCAATCGTCATGAGAATTCCCCGCAGCCTTTGTCATGCTGTAGAAAGCATCGCCGGGAAATGCACGCATTATTTTCAAGTGGGCCGGGCCGGAATGGCCCTCATGCCTGGCTGTCGACCTCGCTCGTCACCGAATGGCGCATGATCAACGGCATCTGCGCCAGCGTGAACAGGATGGTGATCGGCATCGTGCCCCAGACCTTGAAATTCACCCAGACGGCATCGGAGAAATTCCGCCAGACGACTTCATTGAGGATGGCGAGGAACAGGAAGAACACGCCCCAGCGCAGCGTCAGTTTCCTCCAGCCTGTGTCATCGAGCTGGAAGGCGGCGTTGAAGACGTAACCGAGCAGCGAGCGGCCGAAGACCAGTCCGCCGAGCAGCACGACGCCGAACAGCGTGTTGACGATGGTCGGCTTCATCTTGATGAAGGTCTCGTCCTGCAGCCAGATCGACAGCGAACCGAAGATCAGCACGACGACGCCGGAAACGAAAGGCATGACCGGCAGATGCTTGAAAACGATTCGCGAGACGACAAGCGACGTCACCGTCGCCACCATGAACAGCGCCGTCGCCACGAAGAGCGGGCCGCCGAGGCCGGACAGCGCCGGAAACTTCTGCACCAGCCATTCGCCACGCAGATTGGCGAAGAAGAACACGAGCAGCGGTCCGAGCTCCAGCGCCAGCTTGAGCATCGGATGCGCCTTCTCGGCGCGGCTGGGGGCATTCTCGCTCTCGATACCGGACATGTGAGGAATCCCCTTGGTTCTTCTCGGGAGACCGGCCTTTGCCGCCGATCCATGGCCAATCTGTGACGCTACCGTCGAAATCAATTCTATTGTGTAAGCCCGGCAATCGCGTGGGCGAAATCCTGCGCCTCGAAAGGTTCGAGATCGTCGACGCCTTCGCCCACTCCGATGAAATAGACCGGTAGCTTGTGCTTGGCGGAGATGGCGACGAGGATGCCGCCGCGCGCCGTGCCGTCGAGCTTGGTCATGATCAGCCCGTTGACGCCGGCGACGTTGCGGAAGATCTCGACCTGATTGAGCGCGTTCTGGCCGGTGGTGGCGTCAAGCGTCTGCAAAACGGTGTGCGGTGCATCGGGATCGAGCTTGCCGAGCACGCGCACGATTTTTTCCAGCTCCGCCATCAGTTCGGCCTTGTTCTGCAACCGGCCTGCCGTGTCGATGATCAGCACGTCGCATTTCTTCGTCTTGGCCTGCTCGAAGGCATCGTAAGCGAGACCTGCCGCATCGGCCCCGAGCTTGGTGCCGACGAATTCCGATTTCGTCCTGTCAGCCCAGATCTTCAACTGCTCGATGGCTGCCGCGCGAAACGTATCGCCGGCCGCCAGCATCACCTTCAGCCCGGCGCCCGAAAGCTTCGCCGCCAGCTTGCCGATGGTGGTCGTCTTGCCGGTGCCGTTGACGCCGACGACGAGGATGACATGCGGCTTGTGCGTGAGGTCGAGTTGCAGCGGCTTGGCGACCGGGGTCAGAACCTTGGTGATTTCGCTGGCCATGATGCGGCCGACATCCTCGCCGGTGACATCCTTGCCGTAGCGTTCGGAAGCCAGCGTATCGGTGACGCGCAGCGCCGTCTCGACGCCGAGATCGGCCTGGATCAGCAGATCCTCCAGATCCTGCAAGGTCTGCTCATCGAGCTTGCGCTTGGTGAACAGCGCCGCGATCTGGCCGGTCAGCTGCGAGGAGGTGCGTGCGAGACCAAGCCGCAGGCGCTGGAACCAGGAAAGTTTTGGCTGCGGCGCCTCGACCACCGGCTCCGGTTCGGCCACGCCGACGGCAAAGCCCTTGGGCAGGGTGACGGGCATCTCGGCCAGCGGCGCGGCGGCTTCCGCCAAAGGCGCGCTCTCGTCCACCCCGGCCTCGGCTTCCGCCTCCAGCAGGGAGAGCGGCACGACGCCCACCTCCTGCAGATCCTCGACATCCGGCAGCAGCGCCGGTTCCTCGTCCTCGACGGTATCGGAAGCGCTGTCGGCAACGGTTTCCGCCGGCTCCTCGAAAACCTCCTCCGCCTGCGTCAGAACTTCGGCCTCGGCAACGGGAGGTTCGGCGGCCGGCTCCGGCTCGATTGCCGGCGCTGCTGCCGGCGTCAGTTCGGGCGTGTCCTTGTCCTCTTGCGGAGGCGCATCCTTGCCGAAGGTAAAGACCCGTTTGATGAAACTGAGAGCCATTTCTATCCCGTCAGGCCGCCTGCGGCCTTTGTACTTGCATGGTGAGGTGCTTGCCATTGTGACCGGTGATGGTGACCGGCACAAGCGCGCCGGGGCCAAGCCCCTCGGCGACGACAAGCGTGAAGTTTTCGGTATGCGCCAGACCGTTGTTTTCGACCAGAATCGTCTGGCGCGTGCCGGTCATGGCGTCGAGATGCGCCGCATAAAGCGTAGCCCCCGTCTCACGCAGGCGCGCAGCGCGTTCCTTGACCAATGCCCGGTCGAGCTGCGGCATGCGCGCCGCCGGCGTTCCCGGACGCGGGCTGTAGGGGAAGACATGCAGATGCGCGATCCGCGCCTCCTCCGCCAGACGCCTGGCGTTGTCGAACATGTCTTCCGTCTCGGTCGGGAAGCCGGCGATCATGTCGGCCCCGAGACTGATCTCGGGCCGCAAACGCCGCACCTGCTCGACAAAGGCAAGCGCATCGCCGCGCGAATGCCGCCGCTTCATGCGCTTGAGGATCATATCGTCGCCATGCTGCAAGGAGAGATGCAGATGCGGCATGAAACGCGGCTCGCCGGCGATCAGGTCGAAGAGATGGCTGTCCGCCTCGATGCTGTCGATGGAGGACAGCCGCAGCCGCCTGATTTCAGGCACATGCTTCAACAGGCTTTTCGCCAGAAGTCCAAGGCTCGGTTCCCCCGGCAGATCGGCGCCGTAGCTGGTGGCGTCGACGCCGGTCAGCACGATCTCGCCATAACCGCTCTCGACCAGCTTGCGCGCCTGCTCGACCACCGCGCCCATCGGGACGGACCGGGAATTGCCGCGCCCATAAGGAATGACGCAGAAGGTGCAGCGATGGTCGCAGCCGTTCTGCACCTGGATGAAGGCGCGCACATGCCCGTCGATATGCTTGACCATCTGCGGCGCGGTGGCGCGCACGCTCATGATGTCGTTGACGCGCAACTTCTGCTCGGCCGAGACGCCGAAATCCGGCAGCGAACGGTAGGAGGTCGCGCGCAGCTTCTCTTCGTTGCCGAGCACGGCATCGACCTCGGGCATACCAGCGAACATCTCCTTCTCGACCTGCGCGGCGCAGCCGGTGACGATGATGCGGGCATGGGGATTGTCGCGCCGCGCGCGGCGGATTGCCTGGCGCGCCTGGCGCACGGCCTCGCCGGTTACCGCGCAGGTATTGACCAGCACGGCATTGTTCAGCCCCGCTTTCTCGGCCTCGGCGCGCATGATCTCGGATTCGTAGGTGTTCAGGCGGCAACCGAAGGTGATGACGTCGACGCCGCTCACCGCGCCCCCGCCTCGTTTTCCGCCTGCCGCTGCCAGGCGCCGGTCGTCGGATCGAGCACGCCCGCCCATTCCCATTCGGCCGGGCCGGTCATGACCACATGGTCGTCGCGCTCGCGCCATTCGATGTGCAGCGTGCCGCGGTTCGGGCTGCTGGCGACGGTGACCGCAACCTTGCGGCCGGTGCGTCCCGTGCGCGCACCGCTGACGGCGGCCGAACAGGCGGCGGAGCCGCAGGCCAGCGTCAGCCCTGCGCCGCGCTCCCAGGTCCGCGTCGTCATCGCGCTGTCGGAGGTCACATGCGCCAGCGTGATATTGGCCTTTTCGGGAAACATCGGGTGGTTTTCGAGCAGCGGGCCGAAACGGTGCAGGTCGAAGTCCATGGGATCGCGATCCACCCAGAAGACCGCATGCGGATTGCCCATCGACATGACAGAAGGCGAATGCAGCACGGGGTTGTCGATCGGGCCGATCTGCAATTCGATACGGCTGGTATCGTGGAATTCCTCCGCCAGCGGAATACGGTCCCAGGCGAACACCGGCCTGCCCATGTCGACGGAGATCAGGCCATCCTCATGCTCCCGCGCATTGAGGATGCCGGCGACCGTCTGGAAGGTGAAGGTCTTCTTGCCGGTTTCGGAGGCCAGCGCCTGCACGACGCAGCGCGTGCCGTTGCCGCAGGCTTGCGCCCTGGTGCCGTCGCAATTGAGAATATCGATCCAGGCATCGGTGCCGTCGGCCCTGGGATCGTGGATCGCCATGATCTGGTCGAAAGCGGTCTCGGCGTCACCGGCAAGCTTAATCGCGGCGGCCGGCGTCACCATGTCCCGGCGGCGGCGCATGTCGACCACGAGGATCTTGTTGCCAAGCCCGTTCATCCGGGCGAATTCGACCGTGTTGCTCATGGAAGGATCTCTCTGTTCTTGCGGCCTATATGGCGGAAACCTCGGCAAATTACCAGTGGCGGCTTTGCCTTCGTCGGCCTCGATCCTCAGGCGGGCGGCACGTCGAACACCTCGCCCGGCGAAAGCGCCGGAAAGTTTTCCCGGGCGATGCCGTTTTCGTCGAGCGCGGCGTGCAGCGCCTCGACCGGCTGGCCCAGCCCCTCGTCGGTGAGCTGGAACGTGCCCCAGTGATGGCCCGCGACGAAGGCCGCCCGGCAGAGCCGCATTCCCGCCACCGCCTCCTGCGGATTCTGGTGCTGGCCGCGCATGAACCAGCGCGGCTCGTAGGCGCCAAAGGGCAGCAGCGCCAGGCGGAAACCGCCATATTTTTCGCCGGCGGCGCGATAATTGATGCCGTCGTGAAAGCCGGTATCGCCGATGTGATAGATGCGCCCGGCCGGCGTTTCCAAAACGAAGGCCGACCACAGCGCCATGCACCGGTCGCGCGCACCACGCGCCGACCAGTGGTGGCAGGGCTCGGCGGTAATGCCGATGCCGGAAACGGACACCGCCTCGCCCCAATCCAGCACGCGAATCCGTGCATCTGCGATCCGGCGGCGGATGATGGCATCGTTGCCGAGCGGCGTGACAATCTCGGGACGATGCGCCGCATGCAGCGCGGCGAGGGTCGCCAGATCCATATGGTCGTAATGACTATGCGTCACCAGCACCAGGTCGATCGGCGGCAGGTCGGCAAAGGCGATGCCCGGCGCGACCACGCGCTTCGGCCCGGCGAAGGAAAACGGGCTGACGCGTTCCGACCAGACGGGATCGGTGAGAATATTGACGCCGGAAACCTGCACCAGCATCGACGCATGGCCGACCATGGTGACCCGGATGGCGTCGCCATCGATGCGCCGCGCCGGCTTTGCCGGCGGAAACGGACTGACGATCCGCTTCGGCCAGGCGATCCGCCCGCCGCCGAGCTGCCAGCGCAGCACGTCGGAAAAACCGAGCGGCGCGATGCCGCCGGGATTGAAGAACCGCGTGCCATCGAAATGATCCGTCACTGGGCCCCGGTAATAGGGATTTCCGCTGCCTGGCATTGTCGTTCCGGCCATTCTTTGCTTGCATTCGCCTTAGGTCATGCAGAAATGGGGAACGGGCGGCCGGAACGCAAGTTTTCCTTGGCCTTCGGGCAAAATGCCATCTTTTCCTTGACTTTGCCCGCATCTTCAGGTTTATCGCCCGAAAATTCCGCGACGAGACCAGACTCGAGCCGCCGACCGGAACCATCATCTGAAAGGGATTCCGGAGGTCAACACCCGACAGCGCGATGCGCCCTCGGGTGCTTTTTGGCTTTGCGTCTTGTTTTCCGGCGGCAATGTACCGACGTTTCCGGCACGGTTTTGGAAACGAAGAAGGATGAGCTGATGTTTGAGAGCCTGCAGGAGCGCCTTGGGTCCATCCTCAACGGATTGACCGGTCGCGGCGCGCTATCGGAAGCGGATGTCGCCGCCGCCCTGCGCGAGGTTCGCCGCGCGCTGCTGGAAGCCGACGTGGCGCTCGAAGTCGTGCGCTCCTTCACCGATCGCGTCCGCGAGAAGGCAGTCGGCGCAGAAGTCCTGAAGTCGATCAAGCCCGGCCAGATGGTCGTCAAGATCGTCCATGACGAGCTGGTCGAGATGCTGGGCTCGGAAGGTGCGAGCATCGATCTCAATGCGCCCGCCCCCGTCGTCCTGATGATGGTCGGCCTGCAGGGCTCGGGCAAGACCACGACCACTGCCAAGATCGCCAACCGGCTGAAGACGCGCGACAAGAAAAAGGTCCTGATGGCCTCGCTCGACACGCGCCGTCCGGCAGCGCAGGAGCAGCTTCGCCAGCTGGGCGTCCAGGTCAGCGTCGACACGCTGCCGATCATCGCGGGACAGTCGCCGACCGATATCGCCGCCCGCGCCGTTCAGGCGGCCAAGCTCGGCGGCCATGACGTCGTCATCCTCGATACCGCCGGCCGTACCCATATCGACGAGCCGCTGATGGTCGAGATGGCCGACATCAAGAAGCGCTCGAACCCGCATGAAATCCTGCTGGTCGCCGACAGCCTGACCGGTCAGGACGCCGTCAACCTCGCCCGCAATTTCGACGAACGCGTCGGCATCACCGGCCTTGTGCTCACCCGCATGGACGGCGACGGACGCGGCGGTGCGGCCCTTTCGATGCGCGCCGTCACCGGCAAGCCGATCAAGCTGATCGGCGTCGGCGAGCGCATGGGCGAGTTGGAGGAATTCCACCCCCGCCGCATCGCCGACCGCATCCTCGGCATGGGCGACATCGTCTCGCTGGTCGAAAAGGCCGCAGAGAATATCGACGCCGAAAAGGCGGCCGCCATGGCCGCCAAGATGGCCAAGGGCAAGTTCGACCTCAACGATCTCGCCGACCAGATCGCCCAGATGCAGAAGATGGGCGGCATGGGCGGTATCATGGGCATGATGCCAGGCATGAGCGGCATGAAGGACAAGCTGTCCGCCGCCGGCCTCGACGACAAGCTGTTCCGCCGCCAGCTCGCCATCATCTCCTCGATGACCAAGGCCGAGCGCGCCAACCCGGACCTGTTGAAGCATTCCCGCAAGAAGCGCATCGCGTCCGGCTCCGGCACCGATGCGGCCGACATCAACAAGCTCTTGAAGATGCATCGCCAGATGGCCGACATGATGAAGATGATGGGCGGCAAGGGCAAGGGCGGCATGATGAAGCAGATGATGGGCGGCCTTGCCGGCAAGATGGGTCTCGGCGGCGGCATGGGCGGTATGCCCGACCTGTCGAAGCTCGATCCGAAGCAGCTTGAAGCCCTGCAGAAGCAGGCGGAAGCGGCCGGCCTCGGCAAGCCGGGCGGCATGCCCGGTCTGGGCGGTGGCCTGCCGGGCCTTGGCGGAAAGCTTCCCGGTCTCGGCGGCTTCCCCGGCTTTCCCGGCCTGCCCAAGAAGAAGTGAGGGGAGAGACAGTCATGATCGATCCGAAGATCAGAGAAGAATTGAGCGGCTATCGCCAGTCGATCGACAATATCGACGCCGCTCTCGTGCATATGCTGGCCGAACGTTTCCGCTGCACCAAGGCGGTCGGTGTTCTCAAGGCCCAGCATGACCTGCCGCCGGCCGACCCGGCGCGCGAGGAATACCAGATCGAGCGCCTTCGCCGCCTGGCGAAGGATGCCAATCTGGATCCGGATTTCGCCGAGAAGTTCCTGAACTTCATCATCAAGGAAGTCATCCGGCACCATGAAGCCATTGCCGCCGAACACGGTGGCGCAACCGAAAAGACCGCCTGACGGCGGCCTCAACAAGAAACCCAAGGAGTAATCCCATGTCCCTGAAGATTCGTCTCGCCCGCGGCGGTTCCAAGAAGCGTCCTTATTACCACGTCGTCGTTGCCGACGCCCGTTCGCCGCGTGACGGCCGCTTCATCGAGAAGATCGGTTCCTGGAACCCGATGCTCGGCAAGGAAGACGCCAAGCGCATCGAGCTGGATGCCGACCGCATCAAGCATTGGCTCGACAATGGCGCCCAGCCGACCGACCGCGTCCTGCGCTTCCTCAACGAAGCCGGCCTTGCCAAGCGCGACGCCCGCACCAACCCGGAAAAGGGCAAGCCGGGCAAGAAGGCCCAGGAACGCGCCGCCGAGAAGGCCCAGAAGGCCGCCGACGCCGCTGCTGCCGCCGAATAAGGCATCGCACAGGTGAATTCGAACGGGCGGCATCGGCGATGCCGCCCGTTTTCGTTTCCATTTGCGGTGAGTTCGGCATAATAAGCCCCGGATATGGCTGCGGAGAGAGTTCGGCCCGATGAGCAAGCTTGAAAATCCCGTCTTGATGGCGACGGTCGGCGCGGCGCAAGGGTTGCGCGGCGAGGTGCGCGTCAAGACGTTCACCGCCGATCCGACGGCGCTCGGCGACTATGGCAACCTGCACAGTCTCGACGGGCGCACCTTCGAGATCCTCGACATCCGCGAAGCCAAGAACATCGCGATCGTCCGCTTCCGCGGCATCAACGACCGCAATGCGGCCGAGGCGCTGAACGGCCTCGATCTCTATGTCGAGCGCGACAACCTGCCCGACGACGAGCTGGAGGACGACGAGTTCTTCTATGCCGATCTCGAAGGGCTGGAGGCGCTCGATGCCGATGGCAAGAGCTACGGCACCGTCAGCGCCGTCTTCGATTTCGGCGCCGGCGACCTGCTGGAACTGAAAGGCCCGGGTCGCCGCCCGGTGCTGATTCCCTTCTCGGAAAAGGCGGTGCTGGAAATCGATCTCGAAGGCGGCACGCTGCTGATCGATCCTGCCGCCGCCGGGCTGATCGACGAGCCGGATGACGGCAAGCCCTGATCCGATGCCCGAAACTTCCGAAAAGCGGCCGTTCACCGCGACCGTGCTGACGCTGTACCCCGACATGTTTCCCGGCCATCTCGGCCTGTCGCTGGCCGGCAAGGCGTTGGCGCGCGGCGACTGGCGGCTGGAGACGGTGCAGATCCGCGATTTCGCCACCGACAGGCACCGCACGGTGGACGACACGCCGGCCGGCGGCGGCGCCGGCATGGTGCTGAAGCCGGACGTGCTCGCTCGCGCCATCGATAGCGTCTCGGCTGAAGACAACCGCCCCCGGCTCCTCATGAGCCCGCGTGGCAAGCCGTTGACGCAGGAGAAGGTGCGCGAACTGGCCGGCGGGGACGGCGTCGTCATCGTCTGCGGCCGCTTCGAAGGCGTCGACCAGCGCGTCATCGACGCGCGCGGGCTGGAGGAGGTCTCCATCGGCGACTATATCCTCTCCGGCGGCGAACCGGCGGCCTCGATCCTGCTCGATGCCATCGTGCGCATCCTGCCGGGCGTCATGGGCAACGATCTCTCGGGCGTGCATGAAAGTTTCGAGGGCGGGCTGCTCGAACATCCGCACTACACCCGCCCGCAGGTGTTCGAGGACCGCGACATCCCCGCCGTGCTGACCTCCGGCAATCATGCCGCCATCGCCCGCTGGCGCGAGGAGGAGGCAAGGCGGCTGACCGTCGAGCGCCGCCCCGATCTTCTGGCGCGCACAGCAACAAAAACCCCGCCCAAGGGGTGACAAGCCCGACCGGCTGGTGTATAGGCCGGCACGGAATTCGGGGTATTTCCCGTCGACCCGCAATCAAGGACATGCGAACCCGCCACGCCCCGCAAGGGACAGGTCTTGAGGCTTTGACCGAAGGAACCGGCGCTCTGGCTGTTTCAGAAGAACTGAAAAGGTTGAACCCATGAACATCATTCAGCAGCTCGAGGCCGAACAGGCCGCCAAGATCGAAGCCCAGCGCAAGCTTCCGGAATTCTCCGCCGGCGATACGCTCCGCGTCAACGTCAAGGTCGTCGAAGGCACCCGTACCCGCGTTCAGGCCTATGAAGGCGTCTGCATCGCCCGTTCCGGCGGCGGCATCAACGAGAGCTTCACCGTTCGCAAGATCTCCTACGGCGAAGGTGTCGAGCGCGTATTCCCGATCTACTCGCCGCTCGTCGAAAGCGTCGAAGTCGTCCGTCGCGGCAAGGTCCGTCGCGCCAAGCTGTACTACCTGCGCGACCGTCGCGGCAAGTCGGCCCGTATCGTCGAAGACACCGGCGTTCGCGCCCGCAAGCTCAACGATGCCGAGCGCGCCGCTGCTGCCCAGGAAAAGGCTCGCCTCGAAGCCGAGAAGGTTGCCGCCGCACAGGCTCTGGCCGCTGAAAAGGCCGCTGCGGAAGCCGCTGCCGCCGCAGAAGCAGCCAAGAGCGAATAAGCTTTTTCGCGCATGCATCTTTCGAAAGGCGGTCCCTCGGGACCGCCTTTTTTGCTATGCGGCAAACAGGTTGAAAAGGAACGATTTTCTTTCCGAACGCAACGGCAGCGTTGCGGCGTTTCATATTTGCCGTAAAGGCGGTCGTCCCCGCCTTGCATCGCCCTCCAGAAGTATGTCACTTAATTCAACAAGCCACACTTCAGGAGAATTCCATGACGTCCAGACGCTCGTTTCTCGCCGCCCTGACCGCCCTCGTGCTCGCCCCCGTCGCAAGCTTTGCCGCCAGCCTGCCGGATCTCGGCGGCCGCACGGTCGTCGTCGTCACCGAAAACGCCTATCCGCCGCTGCAATTCGTCGATCCCAAGACCGGCGAAGCCAAGGGCTGGGAATACGACGCGATGAACGAGATCGCCAAGCGCCTGAATTTCAAGGTCGAATACCAGAACACCTCCTGGGATGCGATGATCCAGGCCGTCTCCGACAATCAATACAACATCGGCATGACCGGCATCACCATCAAGGACGAGCGCAAGGAGAAAGTCGATTTCTCCGATCCCTACATGCGTTCGGAGCAGTTCATGCTGGTGCGCGGCGACGAAAACCGCTTCACCGACGCAAAAACCTTCGGCGCCTTCAAGGACGGCCTGATCGGCGCCCAGCCGGGCACCTCGCCCTTCTACACCGCCGTCTATTCGATCCTCGACGGCAATGAGCAGAACCCGCGCATCAAGCTGATGGAAACCTTCGGCGCCACCGTTCAGGCCCTCAAGGCCGGCGATGTCGACGTCGTGCTCACCGACAGCGTCGCCGCCCAGGGCTACGTCGATTCTTCGAATGGCGGCCTGAAGGTCATCGGCGGCCCGCTCGGCACCGAGGATTTCGGCTTCATCTTCCCCAAGGGCTCCGATCTGGTCGCGCCAGTGAATGCCGCGATCGCCGCCCTCAAGGCCGACGGCACGATCGACGCACTCAACAAGAAGTGGTTCCTCGACTACAAGATGGGCCAATGAGCCTTTCTGAGATGCCCGGAGCATTTCCAGGAAAAGCGGATACCGGTTTCCCCTCCGGAAATGCGAGAAAGCAAGGGATGAGCGCGCTTTCGCGTTTCGAAGAAGAGCCGAAACGCTCCAGTGCGAGAGCCGCCCGGTAATGGCCTTGCAGACCCTTCCCGAGGGCGGCAGGGGCGGCTTTCCCTGGTGGCTCGCCGCGCTCGGCGCCATTGCGGTGGCGCTGGCCGCCGTCATCGCGTTGAATGATCTCTATACCCAAGTCTTCGTCACCATATCCAAGGGCATCGGCGTGACGGTTTTCGTCACGCTGGTCGCCTTTGCGCTGGCCATGATTCTCGGCCTCGCCATCGCCCTGCTCGGTCTGTCCGACGCCCGGGCGCTGCGGGAAATCGCCCGGTTCTACATCGAGGTGATCCGTGGCATTCCGATGCTGGTGCTGTTGTTCTATATCGCCTTCGTCGGCGCTCCCGGCTTCGTGGCGCTCTACAATGCGCTGATGAGCCCGGCCATCTCCGCCGGTCTGATCGAGGCGCTGCAGGTGCGCGACGTCTCCTTGATGTGGCGTGCGGTCTTCGCGCTGACCATCGGCTATTCCGCCTTCATTGCCGAAATTTTTCGCGCCGGCATCCAGTCCGTCGACAAGGGCCAGATCGAGGCCGCCAAGGCGCTCGGCCTGACGCGCGTGCAGCGTTTCCGCCTCGTGGTGTTCCCGCAAGCGCTGAGGGTCGTCTTCCCGCCGCTGTCGAACGATTTCGTGGCGATGGTCAAGGATTCGTCGCTGGTCTCTGTGCTCGGCGTCGCCGACATCACCCAGATGGGCAAGGTCTACGCGTCCGGCTCGTTCCGCTTCTTCGAGACCTATTCCATCGTCGCCTATGTCTATCTGGTGCTGACCATCGGCCTGTCGCTTGCGCTTCGCGGTGTCGAGAAGCGCATGCGCCGGAAGTTCGTCAGATAAACAGCGCGCGTTTAGCGCTGGGCTTCCAAGGCCTTCAATGCCGTCTCGCCGAAAGCCTTGGCGGCCAGTTCGGTCGGATAGCCGCTCTGCATCGGATAGGTGACGCCGCGATAGACGAGCACGAAGGCCCAGGTGCCGTTGCGCAGCAGGACGGTCTTGACGCTCGAAAGATTGGTGTTCAGCACCATGGAAATAGTCCTTTTCGTTTTGATTCAGGGCGCCGGGCGGCAGGTGACACCATCGGCGTCGTCGCCGCGATAGAGATCGTAGAGCGTCGCCTCGTCCCCCTTGGCCCACCAGATATAACGGCCGCCGGCATATTTCGCGCCGGAGCCGGAAAGCACATTGGCGGCGACGACGAAATCGTCGCCGATGGTCAGCCGGGCGATCGCCACCGGGCCGGCATTGATATATTCGACATCCACCGTCTTGTCGCCGCAGGCATAGCGCACCGTCTGCCGGTTGACGCCTTCGGCGCCGGGCACGCGGATGGTGACGTCCGCCTCCTGCGTCGGCGGCGAAAGCTTCAGCACCGGCTGGTTGTCGCGGGCGATCAGGATGGTGCGGCCGTCCGTCTTCCAGCTCAGCGCCCCGTTCAGCATGTTGAAGAACTGCGCCTCCTGTTCCATGGCGGCGGGAGCACATTTCATGCGCGTCGCGGCCGGCGGGGCGAAGCTGATCTTGTCCTTGTCGATCTGGAAGGCGCCGGAATAACGATTGCAGCCGGAATAGCCGGAAAATGTATTGTCCGGCTTGATCTCGATCATCGCCGGCGGCGTCGGCGTCTTGGTGGTGAAGCCGAGTAGCTCGACACGCCATTGCCCGACGAGATCGTAGGGCACCGGATCGGCGGCCAGCGCCACGCCGGACGAAAGCGCCATGACGGCAAGGGAAACGAATGTTTTCAGCATGGACAATCCCTATGGACCGGAGATGACGCGGCCCCCATAACGGCAAAATGTGATCCGGTGAAGACGGCTAGCGAAGCAGCCGGCATGATGCAATCCCTTATCCGCTTGTTGTCAATTGCAATTCTCTGTAGAGCCATGCAAGACGACAAAAAATTGGGAAATCCGCATGAAAGAGGCCGCGCCCACCAGACAGCGCCTGACCGTTCTCGGCTCGACCGGCTCCATCGGCGTCAACACGCTGGATGTGATCGGCCAGCTCGGCGGGCCGGAGCGCTTCGAGATGCTGGCGCTGACCGGAAACGGCAACATTCCGCTGCTGGCCGAACAGGCGAAACGCTGCCGCGCAAAACTCGCTGTCACCGCCGACGAGACGCGCCATGCGGAGCTGAAGGCGGCGCTGGCCGGCACCGGTATCGCCACGGCCGCCGGCCGCTCCGGCCTGATCGAGGCAGCGGAGATGGACGCCGGCTGGGTGATGGCCGCCATCGTCGGCACCGCCGGCCTTGCCCCCACCATCGCCGCCGCCAAACGTGGTGCCGATATCGCGCTCGCCAACAAGGAATGCCTGGTCTCGGCCGGAGATCTCTTCGTCGAGGCGGTGAAGGCCGGCGGCGGCCGGCTGATCCCGGTCGACAGCGAGCATAGCGCCATCTTCCAGTCGCTGGAGGACGACCAGCGCCATGCGCTGGAGCGCATCGTCCTGACCGCCTCGGGCGGCCCGTTCCGCACCTGGACGCGCCAGCAGATGGCCGAGGTGACCGTCGCCATGGCCCGCGCCCATCCCAACTGGTCGATGGGGTTGAAGATCTCGGTCGGCAGCGCCTCTATGTTCAACAAGGCGCTGGAGATGATCGAGGCCAAGCATCTCTTCGACGTGACGCCGGAGCAGATCGAGGTGATCGTGCATCCGCAGTCGATCGTCCATTCCATGGTCGGCTATACCGACGGCTCGGTGCTCGCCCAGCTCGGCTGCCCGGACATGCGCACCGCCATCGGCTATGCCCTGACCTACCCCAAGCGCCCGAAACTGAATGTCGAGCGGCTGGATTTCGCCAAACTCGCCCGCCTCGATTTCGAGGCCCCGGATGAAGTGCGTTTCCCGTCGCTGCGCCTTGCGCGGCTGGCCTTGACCCGCGGCGGCACGCAAGGCGCGGTGATGAACGCCGCCGAGGAAGGCGCGTTCCAGGCCTTCGTCGAGGAAAAGATCGGCTTCCTCGACATGGCCGAAATCGTGGAGGAGGTCATGGAAGCCATGACAGCCCACCCGCCTGCGGCCACGATGGAAGACGTCTTCGCCGCCGACACCGAAGCCCGCCGCCGCGCTGGCGAGATCGCCGGGCGGATTGCAGCATTCCGGAAACGCTAAAGCGCCGCCTTCTCGCTGTCCTCGTCCAGCAAGAATTCCAGCATCAGCGTCCGCTGCAGGATCGAATGATTGTCGTCTGAGACGAGGATGACATGGGTGCGACCGTCCGCGTCCCTGAAAACGTCGATGCCTTCCATGTTGTCGATCTGGAAGCGCGTATCGGCCCGCAGCAATTCTTCGCCGTCGACCACGGCGCCCGGGCGTATGTCGGCGGCGGCGAGCTGGCGGAGGCGCATGGCGACGCCGCTGGCCCAGGTGAAGCGCCGCTCCAGCAGCAAAAGGTCGCCGTCCGGCAGGAAGGCGGCGTCGGTGACGTCGAAACCGTCCTGCTTGCGCACCGTAAACGCGCCCTTGATCCGGCCCTCGACGACCGCGGCAAGCAGATTGCCGGCGCTATCGACGCTCTTTTCCGAGACGATGACGGTGGAGCCGGCCAGCGGCGTCCCCTCCGGCGCGACAGCCATCGCCTCGATGCCGCCATTGGAGCGCAACGAGCGGCGCGGGATGATCAGCGGCACCGAACGGTGCGGCACGGCCTGCGGCAGGTCGGAAAGCGGATAGGCATCGATGCGATGATTGCGCTCGAAGCTGACCAGCACCTCGTCTCCGCGCAACGCCATGCCCTCGGCATCCATCTCCCATTTCGAGGCATCGGGATTGCCTTTCGCATCGCGCATCGGATCGATGGTGACATCGGACAGGCCGGTGAGCCGCCCCCCGCCATCGCGCTCCAGGTTGCCCTGCAGCCAGTGCGCGGTGTCGAAGATACCGATGAAACGTTGCCCGCCAGACAGGACACGCAGCGACGACCACGCACCGAACAGCGGATCGGAAGAGGATAGCTCGAGACCGCCGAGGAAGCGCAGGCGGCCGAATTGCACGGCATCTGAACCGACCTCGAATTGACGCAACGGCCGGGCCTTGATGATGGCGGGTGCAGCCGCGGCCGGCGCGATGCCGGCCATCAGGCCAGCGGCGAGCGCCAGGATGCGGAGAAAACCGGCCGCCATCCGGGCGGGGCTCAGCCGGCGCGGCGCCCGCGCCCGGCGCGGGGATTGGCGGCCTGATCCTCGAACAGCGAGGCGAGCTGCTCGGTCATGGCGCCGGCCAGTTCGTCGGCATCGACGATGGTGACGGCGCGGCGATAGTAGCGGGTAACGTCGTGGCCGATGCCGATCGCCAGCAGTTCCACCGGCGAGCGCGTCTCGATCTGCTCGATGACGGCGCGCAGATGGCGCTCCAGATAATTGCCCGGATTGACCGACAGGGTCGAATCGTCAACCGGGGCGCCGTCCGAGATCATCATCAGGATCTTGCGCTGCTCGGAACGGTGGATCAGGCGGTTGTGCGCCCACATCAGCGCCTCGCCGTCGATGTTTTCCTTGAGCAGGCCTTCACGCATCATCAGGCCGAGATTGCGGCGCGCCCGCCGCCACGGCGCATCCGCCGACTTGTAGACGATGTGGCGCAGGTCGTTGAGTCGGCCGGGCGCCGCCGGCTTGCCGCTCGCCAGCCATTTTTCGCGCGACTGGCCGCCCTTCCACGCCTTGGTGGTGAAGCCGAGCAGCTCGACCTTGACGCCGCTGCGCTCCAGCGTCCGCGCCAGAATATCGGCGCAAGTGGCGGCAACCGTGATCGGCCGGCCGCGCATCGAGCCGGAATTGTCGATCAGCAGCGTCACGACGGTGTCGCGGAACTTGGTATCGCGCTCCATCTTGAAGGACAGCGGCTGCATCGGATCGATGATCATGCGCGGCAGGCGCGCGGTATCGAGATAACCCTCTTCGAGATCGAAATCCCATGAGCGGTTCTGCTTGGCCATCAGGCGGCGCTGCAGGCGGTTGGCGAGGCGGCCGACCGCGCCCTGCAGATGCGCCAGCTGCTTGTCGAGGAAGGCGCGAAGACGGTCGAGTTCGGCCTCGTCGCACAGCTCCTCGGCGGTGATCTCCTCGTCGAATTCCTCGGTGAAGACGCGGTAATCGACCTTCTCGTTGAAATCGTCGAAGGGGCTGGCCGGGCGGCGGCTCTCGCCGGGAGTTTCGGAATCCTCGTCGGAATCGTCGGTCAGCTCCTCCTCGGAGATCTCGGCGCCGTCCATTTCGCCGTCATCCATCTGCTCCTGCGAGGCTTCGCTTTCCTCGGCGGGCGCGGCGTCGGAGCCGGCTTCTTCCTCGACGTTCTCGTCGCTCTGCTCGTCGCTGCGCGGCTGATCGTCGTCGTTCTCGCTGTCCTGGGAGTCCGGCTCGGTCTCCTCGTCGCCGAAATCCTCGGCCATGTCCATCGAGCTCAGCATGCCGCGCACCAGGCGCGCGAAGGATTGCTGGTCGTTCATGGCGCCGGCGAGACGGTCGAGATCCTTGCCGGCCTTCTCCTCGATGAAATTGCGCCAGAGATCGAGCACCTTGCCGGCGCTTTCCGGCGGGCGCTCACCCGTCAGGCGTTCGCGCACCAGCATGGCCAGCGCCTCCTCGACGGGGGCGTCCTGGCGACGGTCGACGCCGGAGAAATTCGCCTTGGCGTATTTCTCGTAATGCATGGAGGACAGGTTGGCGGCAACGCCGGCCATGCGCTGCGCGCCAATCGATTCGACGCGCGCCTGCTCGACGGCGTCGAAGACAAGGCGAGCGTCGTTGCCCTGCGGCGCCATGGCGGTGTGCAGCTTCTGGTCATGGCAGGCGATGCGCAGCGCCATGGAATCGCCGAGCCCGCGAGTGACCGCCAGCTCATGTGCCGTCGGGCGCTTCGACAGTTCCGGCAGCCGCACGCGGTCACCGGCCATGCCCGGACGCTCGTTGGCGAAGGACACCTCGACATTGACCCGGCCGGCAACGGAACGGACGCAGCCGCCGATCGCCCGGCGCAGCGGCTCCATATCCACCGGCCCGCCGGATTTGCTCTTCGAATTATCGCCTCGACCTGCCATGATCCGTCTTCATTCCCGAGCGCTCTTTCGAACGCCCCTACCTTGGTTTTTACGCGCTCAGAACGATGTTCGCGGCGCTTTCCTTGAGTTCGACGCCGAAGGCGCGCTGGTAATGCTCGGCCACCAGCGCCCGCTCCAGCTCGTCGCACTTGTTGAGGAAGGTGACGCGGAAGGCCATGGCGACGTCGCCGAAGATGGCGGCGTTTTCCGCCCAGGTGATGACGGTACGCGGGCTCATCACCGTCGACAGGTCGCCATTGACGAAGGCGGCGCGGGTGAGATCGGCAACGCGGACCATCTTCGACACGGCGTCCCGGCCGCCGGTGAAATTCTTCACCTTGGCGAGGACGATGTCGACTTCCTTGTCATGCGGCAGATAGTTCAGCGTGGTGACGATCGACCAGCGGTCCATCTGCGCCTGGTTGATCTGCTGCGTGCCATGATAGAGGCCGGTTGTGTCGCCGAGGCCGACCGTGTTGGCGGTGGCGAACAGGCGGAAGGCCGGATGCGGGCGGATGACACGGCTCTGGTCGAGCAGGGTCAGGCGGCCCGACGATTCCAGCACACGCTGGATGACGAACATCACGTCCGGGCGGCCAGCATCGTATTCGTCGAAAACGAGCGCGACATTGTGCTGGTAGGCCCAGGGCAGGATGCCGTCCTTGAATTCGGTGACCTGCAGCCCGTCCTTGACGACGATGGCGTCCTTGCCGACCAGATCGATACGGCTGACATGGCTGTCGAGGTTGACGCGCACGCAGGGCCAGTTGAGGCGGGCGGCGACCTGCTCGATATGCGTCGACTTGCCGGTGCCGTGGAAGCCGGAGACCATCACGCGGCGGTTATGGGCAAAACCGGCGAGAATGGCGAGCGTCGTGTCGCGGTCGAAGAGGTAATCCGGGTCGAGGTCGGGGACGTAGGGGTCGCCCTTCGAATAGGCCGGCACGCGGATGTCGGTGTCAATGCCGAAAACCTCCCGGACGGAAACGGTGGTGTCCGGCAGGTTCGAATAATCGAGTTCAGTCTTGCTCATTCTGTCTCCAAGGCGGGCGCTGCCGCCCGGCCGCATCGGTCGCTTGCATGTCTTAAACGGCGTCACGCGGCGGGATAAGGTCGGTGACGCAATGAACCTTTGTGTCCCTTAGCAGAAACCGGCCTGCTTTAACAATTGATATGCTTGTATAACAGCACGAAAACGTTCTTCCGAGCCGCGATCGCCGCCATTGGCGTCGGGATGGTGCTTCTTGACCAGCGCCTTGTAGGCGCGCTTGATGTCGTCGGCGGTGGCCGTGGCGCCGAGACCGAGCGTGTCATAGGCCTTGGCCTCCAGCGTCTTGAGTTTTCGCTCGCGCGAGGGCCGCGCCGTCGGCCCGCCCTCGCCGCTGACGAAGCCGAAGGGGTCCTTCATGCGCGCATGCATGCCGGCCGTGCCCGAACGCATCTCGGAATGAACAGGCCCGGCCTTCGACGCGCGGTTGACGCCGATCGTCCAGGTCGGGCGATGACCGGTCACCGCTTCCTTCTGGTAGCGGGCGATCTCGGTATCCGAAAGGCCGGAAAAATAATTGTAGCCCTTGTTGTATTCCTTCACATGCTCAAAGCAGAACAGAAAGAACTGGCCCTCGGCATTGCGGCCCACGGGGGCGCGATGCGCGCCCTTCCGCTCGCACCCGTCCCACTGACAGGTCGGGCCGACGGGTTCGGCTTGCTGCTCCCGCTTCCGGCGGGTGCGGATACGGTCGTATATTTTTGAATCAAATCGCATGGACGAATTATGGTACGGCATCATCGGCACAACAAGAATTGACAATCGGGAATGTTGCTGGCTTTTTGGGACCATTTTCCCGAGATTACGGACTGCGCCGCCGGGCGGCCGCGAAAACTCCCGCGGCGTTGGAACGGCGCCATGAAAAGGTATGTCGCACATGTCCCTGAAGGACCGCATCGAGGCGAAACTGATCGCGGCATTTGCGCCGGAGCGGCTCGCCGTCATCAATGAAAGCCATTTGCATGCGGGACATCAGCCCGATATCACCGGCGAGGGTGAAACCCATATGCGCGTGCGTCTCGTCTCGGCGCAGTTTGCCGGCATGGGCCGGCTGCAACGCCACCGCGCCGTCACCGAGCTTCTGAAGCCGGAACTCGATGCCGGGCTGCATGCGCTGGCCATCGAACCGGCTGCCCCCGGAGAGCCGACACGCTGGTGAATATGGGAAGCGAATTCGTCGTTTCCAAGGATCGGCACATTGAAATTGCAAAGAAAAACCGTCCGCAACTTGGTTGCGGACGGCCTTGCATTCTCAAGGGATAAGCCGGCTTACTTCTTCTGCCAGCTCTTGACCAGCTCGTCGTAATTGACGGTGACCGGCTTTTCCTTCTCGTTCTCGACCTTCAGCTGCGGCGCCAGGTTGCCCTTGGAGACCGCATCCTTGTTCCAGTATTCGAGGTCGTGCTCCTCGGCCAGCTTCGGGCCGATATCGCCCTGGACGCCGGAGCGTTCGAGGCGCTGGAGAACCTTTTCCTGCTCGGCGCACAGCGAATCCATCGCTTCCTGTGCCGTCTTGGCGCCCGAGGCCGCGTCGCCCACGGCCTGCCACCACAGCTGCGCCAGCTTCGGATAATCCGGAACGTTGGTGCCGGTCGGCGACCATTGGACGCGGGCCGGCGAGCGGTAGAACTCGATCAGGCCGCCAAGCTTCGGGGCGCGGTCGGTAAAGCTCTGGTGCTGGATCGAGCTTTCGCGGGTCAGCGTCAGGCCGACATGGCTCTTCTTGACGTCGACGGTCTTGGAGGTGACGAACTGGGCATAGAGCCAGGCCGCCTTGGCGCGATCCTCGGGCGTCGACTTCAGAAGCGTCCACGAACCGACGTCCTGATAACCGAGCTTCATGCCGTCCTTCCAGTAGACGCCATGCGGCGACGGGGCGAAACGCCACTTCGGCGTACCGTCCTCGTTGACGACCGGCAGGCCCTTCTTGACCATGTCGGCGGTGAACGCGGTGTACATGAAGATCTGCTGCGCCACTTCGCCCTGCGCCGGCACGGGGCCGGATTCGGAGAAGTTCATGCCCTGGGCTGCCGGGGGAGCATAGGCCTTCAGCCAATCCAGGTATTTCTGGATGGAATAGACGGCGGCCGGGCCATTGGTATCGCCGCCGCGTGCGACGCAGGAACCGACCGGGCGCGATTTCTCGTCGACCTTGATGCCCCATTCGTCGACCGGCAGACCGTTGGGGATGCCCTTGTCGCCGTTGCCGGCCATCGAGAGCCAGGCGTCGGTGAAGCGCCAGCCGAGCGACGGATCCTTCTTGCCGTAGTCCATATGGCCGAAGACCTTCTTGCCGTCCACTTCGCGGCCGGTGAAGAATTCGGCGATATCCTCGTAAGCCGACCAGTTGACGGGAACGCCGAGGTCGTAGCCGTATTTCGCCTTGAAATCGGCCTTGTTCTTCTCGTCGTTGAACCAATCGTAACGGAACCAGTAGAGGTTGGCGAACTGCTGGTCGGGCAGCTGGTAGACGTCGCCATCCGGCGCGGTGGTGAATTTCAGGCCGATGAAGTCGTCGAGATCAAGGCCGGGATTGGTGACGTCCTTGCCTTCGTTTGCCATCCACTTGGTCAGCGAGCGTGCCTGCTGGTAGCGCCAATGGGTGCCGATCAGGTCCGAGTCGTTGACATAGGCGTCGTAGATGTTCTCGCCCGACTGCATCTGCGTCTGCAGCTTCTCGATCACGTCGCCTTCGCCGATCAGATCATGGGTGATCTTGATGCCGGTGATGTCGGCGAACGCCTTGGCGAGCGTCTTGGATTCGTATTCATGGGTGGTCAGCGTTTCGGAAACGACCTTGATCTCCATGCCGGCGAAGGGTTTCGCCGCATCGATGAACCACTGCATTTCCTTTTCCTGATCGGCGCGCGACAGGCTCGACATGTCGCCGATTTCCGCATCCAGGAATTTCTTCGCCTCGTCCATGCCGGCAAATGCCGTGCCGCTCAAAGCCAGCAACATCGCTGCCGTCGTCGTCAAAAGATGCCGTCGCATACTCATCCTCCCTAAGGTTGTTGCGATTGCAGTTCCCACCGGAGCGGCCGTCGACATTGGCCTCCCCCGCATTTCCGCTTGGCCTCAGACCGTCTTGAACACCGCGATGGCGTAAACGAGGCTGAGGGCAAGAGCCCACCACAGGTTGGGCCCGACCAGGCCCAGCCATGCGAGATGAATAAAAGCGCTGCCGAGCAGCGAAATGAACAGGCGGTCGCCGCGCGTCGTCGTAAAGCGCAGGATGCCGACCCGCGGATTGCCACCGGGCGAGATGAATTCCCACACCCCCATCGCCGCGATGAGGAGCGCGATGCCGATGAAGAACAGCGCCGTCGGCAGCGTCCAGGCCATCCAGGAAAAGTTCATGGGTCGTCCTCCCCGTCACACGCGGCCCAGGGCAAAGCCCTTGGCGATGTAGTTGCGCACGAAATAGATAACCAGCGCCCCCGGAACGATGGTCAGCACGCCGGCCGCCGCCAGCACGCCCCAGTCCATGCCCGATGCCGAGACCGTGCGCGTCATCGTCGCGGCGATCGGCTTGGCGGCGGTGGTGGTCAGCGTGCGCGCCAGCAGCAGTTCCACCCAGGAGAACATGAAGCAGAAGAAGGCGGCGACGCCGATGCCCGACGCGATCAGCGGCATGAAAATCTTCACGAAGAATTTCGGGAAGGAATAGCCGTCGATATAGGCGGTCTCGTCGATTTCCTTCGGCACGCCTGACATGAAGCCTTCGAGAATCCACACCGCCAGCGGCACGTTGAACAGGCAGTGGGCGATCGCGACAGCGATATGCGTATCGATCAGGCCGAAGGCCGAATAGAGCTGGAAGAAGGGCAGCGCGAAGACGGCCGGCGGCGCCATGCGGTTGGTCAGCAGCCAGAAGAACAGGTGCTTGTCGCCGAGGAAGCGGTAGCGCGAGAAGGCATAGGCCGCCGGCAGCGCCGCCGCCACCGAGATCACCGTGTTCATCACCACATAGATGATCGAATTGATATAGCCGTTGTACCAGGAGGGATCGGTGAAGATGATCGTGTAGTTGCGCAGCGTCGGGTTGGTCGGCCAGAGCGAGAAGGCGCCGGTGATCTCGGCGTTTTCCTTGAAGCTCATATTGACCAGCCAGTAGATCGGCAGCAGCAGGAAGAGGATGTAGAGGGTCGGCACCAGGAAGGAAAGCCGCTCGCCCATGGATCGATTGTTCATGGGATTCTCCTTAAGCCTGCGCGTCGCCGGAGGTCATGACGGTGTAGAACACCCATGACAGCAGCAGGATGATGAGGAAGTAGACGATCGACATCGCCGCCGCCGGACCAAGGTCGAACTGTCCCACCGCCATCTTGACGAGATCGATGGACAGGAAGGTGGTCGAGTTGCCGGGGCCGCCGCCGGTGACGACGAAAGGCTCGGTATAGATCATGAAGCTGTCCATGAAGCGCAGGAGCACGGCGATCAGCAGCACCCGGTTCATCTTGGGCAACTGGATGTAGCGGAACACGGACCAGCGCGAGGCGCCGTCGATCTTGGCCGCCTGGTAATAGGCGTCGGGGATCGAGACGAGGCCGGCATAGCAGAGCAGCACGACGAGGCTGGTCCAGTGCCAGACATCCATGACGATGACGGTGATCCAGGCCGCCGTCGGGCTCTGCACGTAGTTGTAGTCGATGCCGAGCGCTTCCAGCGTATGGCCGAGCAGGCCGATATCGACGCGGCCGAAGACCTGCCAGATGGTGCCGACCACGTTCCACGGGATCAAGAGTGGCAGCGCCATCAGCACCAGGCAGACCGGCACGCCCAACCCCTTCTTGGGCATGTTGAGCGCGATCAGAATGCCGAGCGGGATTTCAATCGCAAGGATGACCAGCGAGAAGATCAGGTTGCGCAGCAGCGCATCCCAGAAGCGCGGCGAATGCAGGATCTCGGTGAACCAGTCGGTGCCGGCCCAGAAGAACTGGTTGTTGCCGAAGGTATCCTGCACCGAATAGTTCACCACCGTCATCAGCGGGATGGCAGCCGAGAAGGCGACGAGCACCAGCACCGGCAGGACGAGAAACCAGGCCTTGTTGTTCCAGGTCTTTTCCATGGGTCAGGCCTCCTTGCCCACGCGCCAGCTATCGGCATAGATGCTGATGGCGGCGGGATCGAAACGGACGCGCGCATCCGTGGGGATTTCGCCGTCCTCGGGCACGACGATGGCCAGCGGCTGGCCGGCGAAACGGGCGCGCACGATCTTCTGGCGGCCTATATCCTCGACCTTGGCGATCTCCACCGGCATGCCCTCGCGTCCCAGCCGGACGAATTCCGGGCGAATGCCGAGTTCGACCTTGGCGGCCGACCCGATATCAGGCGCATGGTCGAGGCCCAGCACCTGGTCACCGATCGTCACCTGCGACCCATCGACCCTGGCCGGCAGCACGTTCATGCCGGGCGAACCGATGAAATAGCCGACGAAGGTATGGCTCGGCCTTTCGAACAGCTCCGCCGGCGTGCCGATCTGCACGATCTCGCCGTCATACATGACCACCACCTTGTCGGCGAAGGTCAGGGCCTCGGTCTGATCATGTGTGACGTAGACCATGGTGAAGCCGAACTGGCGGTGCAGCTTCTTGAGCTGCGAGCGCAGCACCCATTTCATGTGCGGATCGATGACCGTCAGCGGCTCGTCGAACAGGATGGCGCTGACATCGTTGCGCACCAGGCCGCGGCCGAGCGAGATCTTCTGCTTCTGGTCGGCGGTCAGCCCCCGCGCCTTGCGGTCGGCCCAATGCGACAGGTCGATCATTTCGAGGATGTCGCGCACCCGCCGGTCGATCTCGGCGGCCGGCACATGGCGGTTGCGCAAGGGAAAGGCGAGATTGTCGTAGACGGTCATGGTGTCGTAGATGACCGGGAACTGGAAGACCTGGGCGATGTTGCGCTTTTCGGTCGGCAGGTGGGTGACGTCGACGCCGTCGAACAGGATGCGGCCCTCGGAGGGCTGCACCAGGCCCGAGATGATGTTGAGCAGCGTCGTCTTGCCGCAGCCGGAGGGGCCGAGCAGCGCATAGGCGCCGCCGTCGTTCCATTCGTGATGGACTTCCTTCAGCGCGTAGTCCTTGGCCGAGGTCGGGCGCGGCCCGTAGGCGTGGCGGATATGGTCGAGATCGATGCGTGCCATGTCCCTCTCTCCTCAGGCTGCCGCGGCCGGTGCTGCGGCAATCGCCGCCCCGTCCGGGCCGAACGCCATCAGGTGGCGCGTGTCGAGATAGATGTCGATTGCCCGGTCGGGCTCGATATCGTGGATGCCGTGCTCCAGCATCACCCAGCGGGCGCCGGCGAAATCGACATGGATGAAGCTTTCCGAACCGGTGATTTCCGAAATCAGCGTGCGCACCGGCACGCGCTGGGCGCCGGGGGCGGCCGGCGCCAGCGCCAGATGATGCGGATGGAAGGCGATGGTCACGGGACCGTCGGCCATATGCGCCAGATGCGCCGGCACGGCGAAGGCCTCGACGTCCTGGCGCAGGAACTGGCCGCCGCGCTTGACCAGCTCGATGATGTTGAGCGGCGGATCGGCGAAGGTGCGCGCCGTGTTGAGATCGACCGGGCGGCGATAGACCTCGATGGTCGGGCCGAACTGGGTGATGCGCCCCTGCGACAGCGTCGCGGTATTGCCGCCGAGCAGCAGCGCCTCGGACGGTTCGGTCGTCGCATAGACGAAGATGGCGCCGGAGGCGGCAAACAGCCGCGGCAGTTCCTCGCGCAATTCCTCGCGCAGCTTGTAGTCGAGATTGGCGAGCGGCTCGTCGAGGAGAACGAGGCTGGCATTCTTGACGATGGCGCGCGCTAAGGCCGTGCGCTGCTGCTGGCCGCCCGAGAGGTTGAGCGGCGTACGCTCCAGATAGGGCGTCAGCTTGAGCAGGTCGGCGGCCTTGCGTACCTCGCGGTCGATGGTCGCGGCATCCTTGCCGGCGATACGCATCGGCGAGGCGATGTTTTCGTAGACTGACAGCGCCGGGTAATTGATGAACTGCTGGTAGACCATCGCGACGTTGCGTTCCTGCACGCGCAGGCCGGTCACGTCCTTGCCGTCGAAATGGATGGAGCCGCCGCTCGGCTTGTCGAGGCCGGCCATCAGCCGCATCAGCGAGGTCTTGCCGGACAGTGTCGGCCCGAGAAGCACGTTGAGCGTGCCTCTTTGAAGCACGAGGTCGCAGGGGTGGATATGCACCTCGGCGCCGACCGTCTTCGACACGTTTTTCAATTCAAGCATGAATTCCCCCAGGCCTCCTCAAACCTTCGGCATGCGCAGTCGTGGCCGCCCTCAGGCGGCGGACGAGGCGGCGATACCCGCCATGTAGTCATCGAGTGCCGCCGCTTCCTCGCGCGACAGGTAGAGGCCGCGCTTGGTGCGCCGCCACAACACGTCCTCGGCGCTCCGCGCCCATTCGCGCGCCATCAGCCAGCGGACTTCGCATTCGTAGAGATCGCCGCCGAAATGCCGTCCGAGATTATCAAGCGAACGGGCATTTCCAAGCATGTCGGCGGCAAGCGTACCGTAAAGCCGCACCAGCCGGCGGGCATGGGCATCGCCCAGGAAGCCGAATTTCGCCTTCAGGCTCGTCACCTGCGCCTCATAGGCGGTGGGCACGAAGCCGCCGCCCGGCAGATGCGACCCCGCCGTCCAGGGCTTGCCCTTT
The DNA here is from genome assembly GCF_029601685.1 of Rhizobium sp. YJ-22. Classification (NCBI taxonomy): domain Bacteria; kingdom Pseudomonadati; phylum Pseudomonadota; class Alphaproteobacteria; order Hyphomicrobiales; family Rhizobiaceae; genus Rhizobium; species Rhizobium sp. YJ-22. The sequence continues at coordinate 49,494 of NZ_JARRIR010000005.1, forward strand.
TCGCCGATGGCTTCGCCGATCTTTTCCAGCGCATGTTCGGCCAGCCGCCGATAGGTGGTCAGCTTGCCGCCGAAGACGTTGAGCAGCGGCGCGTTGCCATCCTCGCCCTCGACCTTCAGCACATAGTCGCGCGTCGCCTCCTGCGCCTTGGAGGCGCCGTCGTCGAACAGCGGCCGCACGCCGGAATAGGTCCAGACGATATCTTCCTCTCGGACCGGCTCGGCGAAATATTCGCTGGCCGCGCGGCAAAGATAACTGATTTCCTCGGAGGAGATCGCCGCCTTGCGCGGATCGGCGGTGTAGTCGCGATCGGTGGTGCCGATCAGCGTGAAATCGTTCTCGTAGGGAATGGCGAAGATGATGCGATTGTCCGGATTCTGGAAGAAATAGGCGCGCGGATCGTCGAACTTCCTGCGCACGACGATATGGCTGCCCTGCACCAGACGGACGTTGTGGACATCGTTGCGGCCGAGCGCCTCGGCCAGCACATGGTCGACCCAGGGGCCGGCGGCATTGACCAGCATGCGAGCGCGCACTTCGCTCGCCGTGCCGTCGTCCTTGCGCAAGCCGATGACCCAGACACCGTTTTCGCGCCTTGCGGAGACGACGGCCGTGCGGGCAAAAATATCGGCGCCCTTGTCGGCGGCGTCGCGGGCATTGAGGACGACGAGGCGGGCATCATCCACCCAACCGTCGGAATATTCGAAGGCCTTGGTGAACAGCGGCTTCAACGGCTTGGCCGCAGGATCGCGCCGCATGTCGAGCGAGCGCGTCGCCGGCAGGAGCTTGCGCCCGCCAAGATGATCGTAGAGAAACAGCCCGAGGCGGATCAGCCAGGCCGGACGGATGCCGCCCTTGTGATAGGGCAGCACGAAACGCATGGGCCGGATGATGTGCGGCGCCATCGCCCACAGCACTTCGCGCTCCATCAGCGCCTCGCGCACCAGCCGGAACTCGTAATGTTCGAGATAGCGCAAGCCGCCATGGATCAGCTTGGTGGCCGCCGAAGACGTTCCCGAGGCGAAATCCTTCGCCTCCGCCAGCGCCACGCCATATCCCCGCCCTGCGGCATCCCGGGCGATTCCGCACCCGTTGATCCCGCCGCCGATGACGAACAGATCGTACACCGCATGCCCGGCCAATTCGAAAACTCCCCCACATTTTCGCATCGCACAATTTTGCGCATTTGCGAAAGCAGGATTAGTTAAAACGAAAATTTTCCGAATGTCAAACGAATGTATAGCGAAAATATGCTATTCCGAGGCGATTTCCCCATCGGTTTCGATCAACTGCACGTCGTGCTCGATGCAGATGTCGCGCAACGACGGCAGCGGACAGCGGTCGGTGATGAACGTGTGAACCTGCGACAGATGTCCGATGCGCACCGGCGCGTTGCGGTCGAACTTCGACGAATCGGAGACGAGGATGACGTTGCGGGCATTGGCGATGATCGCCTGCGCCACTTTCACTTCTCGGAAATCGAAATCCAGCAGCGCCCCGTCATGATCGATGGCGGAGGCGCCGATGACGGCGTAATCCACCTTGAACTGGCGGATGAAATCCACCGCGGCCTCGCCGACGATGCCGCCGTCCGAGCCGCGCACCACGCCGCCTGCGATCACCACCTCGATCGAGGGAAACAACCGCAAGCGGTTGGCGACGTTGATGTTGTTGGTGATCACCATCAGTTCGCGATGATCGAGCAGCGCCTCGCCCACCGCTTCCGTGGTCGTGCCGATATTGATGAACAGCGAGGAATTGTCGGGGATCAGCGCTGCCGCCGCCCGGCCGATGGCCTGCTTTTCGGTCGCGGCGATCGAACGGCGCGCCTCGTATTTGACGTTTTCCGTGCCGCTCGGGAAAATCGCCCCGCCATGCACGCGCGTCAGCGCCCGGCCCTCGCACAGATCGTTGAGATCCTTGCGAATCGTTTGCGGCGTCACCGAGAACCGGCCTGCCAGTTCCTCCACCTGGACGCGACCCTCCGCCTTGGCGATTTCGAGAATCTCCGCCTGTCTCCCCGTCAGGAACATGCCCCCTCCCCACCTTTCGTTTTTCTTCATGATAGGCAAAAGCGAAAATAGCGCAATCGGTCAGATGCACAGTTGCCCCGCGCCTCGATGCCATGCACAGTGGGGAGAAGGCGAGGAGAAAACGATATGTTTCATCCAAAACTGTTCGACGGGAAGAACATCGTGGTCACCGGCGCCGGCCGTGGCATCGGGCTGGAAGTGGCGCGGCTGTTTCTCGACTGCGGCGCCCATGTCGTCGTCCATGTCGGGCGGCGCATCGCCGACGACATGCCGGATTTCCTGCTCGAGGCGCAATCGGAACGCCGCGCCTTCCTGATCGCCGCCGATTTCCTGCAGCGCGGCGGCGTCGAAGGGTTCGTCTCGGCCGTGCGGGAGCGCTTCGATGTCCTGCACGGCCTCGTCAACAATGCCGGCACCATGGTCGGCCGCTTTCCCGCCGACGAGCTGACCGACGCCGAATATGAAACCGTGGTGCGCCTCAACCAGACCTCGGTGGTCGAGGTGACGCGCGGGCTTCTGCCGCTCCTGAAAACCGCCGGCGATGCCGCGATCGTCAGCACGGTGTCGATTTCGGCGCTGACCGGCGGCAGCGCCGGCTCGGCGATCTATTCGGCTACGAAAGCCTTCGTCTCGACCTATTCCAAGGCGCTTGCCCGCGAACTGGCCCCGGCCGGCATCCGCGTCAACTGCGTCTCCCCCGGCACCATCGCCACCGATTTCCACGAGCGTTATTCCTCGCCCGAAAAGCTGGAGGCGACCCGCAAGGCGATCCCGCTGCAACGGCTCGGCACGCCGGAGGATTGCGCCCCCGCCTATCTCTTCCTCGCCGCCGCGTCGCTGTCCGGCGACATCACCGGGCAGGTGATCGAGATCAATGGCGGCCAGTTGATCTGCTGATCAGCGATTGGCGGATGCGATGATAGACAAGCTCGAATATTTCATGGCGCTGGCGCGCGAACGCCATTTCGCCAGGGCGGCCGAAGAGCTCGGCATCTCGCAGCCGACGCTGTCGGCGGCGATCCGCCAGCTTGAGGACCAGCTCGGGGTGGTGCTGGTCAATCGCGGTTCCCGCTTCCAGGGGCTGACGCCGGAGGGCCAGCGCGTGCTGGAATGGGCGCGCCGCATCGTCGGCGACACCCGCACCATGCGCGAGGAGATGCGCGCCGCCCGTAGCGGCCTCTCCGGCCATATCCGCCTTGCCGCCATTCCCACGACGCTGGCGCTGGTGCAGCGCCTCACCGGTCCTTTCCAGAAAAAGCACCCGGACGTCACCTTCTCCATCGTCTCGGCCAATTCGCTGCAGATCCTCAGCCAGCTTGAGAATTTCGAGATCGACGCCGGCCTGACCTATCTCGAAAATGAGCCGCTCGGCCGCGTCACCAGCGTGCCGCTCTACGAGGAGCGCTATTGCCTGGTCACCGCTCGCAACGGCCCGTTTGCGGATCGCGAAAGCGTGACCTGGAGCGAAGCAGGCAACGTTAGCCTTTGCCTATTGACCGCCGACATGCAGAATCGCCGCATCATCAACCGCCACTTCGCCGAGGCCGGCGTCGACGTGCAGCCGCGCCTCGAATCCAACTCGATGATCGTCCTGTTCTCGCATGTGCTGACCGGCCGCTGGTGCAGTATCATGCCGCGAAACACGGCCAAATCCTTCGGATTTCATGAGGAAATCAGTATAGTTTCACTGACCGAGCCGGAGCCTTTTCACCGCATCGGCCTGGTTGCGACCTATCGTGAACCATTCACGCCGCTGGTCTCGGCGTTATTGCATGAGGCGCGAACACTGGCGGAAGCTGGCTTCAATTGATAGAAAATTCCTATCAGGCAACGCATCTGTCTTATTGATCGCACCTGCCTTCCCTGTCACAATCTGAGAGAGCTTTGGAGAAGCTCGACGCCCCCGGTTTCGGCCGGGATCATCAAGCGCAACAGGCGCGGGCCGCAGGCCGGCGGATTGGCGCATCGGGAGGCTGAGCATGAACATTCATGTCGCCGATGGCGACATCGGCAATCGCACGCTGGCAATCGTCGGCGAGTTGAAATCGCTCGAAGGCCCGCTTCTGCCGATCCTTCATGCGATCCAGGCCGAATTCGGCTATGTGCCGCAGGAGAGCTTGGCCGTAATCGCCCGCGAGCTGAACCTGTCGCGCGCCGAGGTGCATGGCGTCGTCACCTTCTACCACGATTACCGCGACCACCCGACTGGCCGCCATGTCCTGAAACTCTGTCGCGCCGAGGCCTGTCAGTCGATGGGCGGCGACGAGATCGCCGAGCGCATCAAGACGCTGCTCGGCATCGATTTCCACCAGACGACGCTGGACGGCGCAGTGACGCTGGAGCCGATCTTCTGTCTCGGGCTCTGCGCCTGCGCGCCCGCCGCCATGCTCGACGGCGAGCTGCACGGTCGCCTCGATACCGCATCCGTCGCCGAACTCGTCGCGGAGGCCCGCCGATGACCGTCACCGTCTTCATTCCCCGCGATGCCGCAGCGCTTGCCGTCGGCGCCGACAAGGTGGCGAACGCCATCGCAGCCGAGATCGAACGCCGCGGCCTCGATGCCCGCATCGTCCGCAACGGTTCGCGCGGCATGTTCTGGCTGGAGCCGCTCGTCGAAATACGCACCGATCATGGCCGCATCGCCTATGGCCCGGTTCGGCCAAGCGACGTCACCGGCCTGTTCGATGCCGATTTTCTCGCCGGCGGCGCGCATCCCCTCTGTCTCGGGCCGACGCAGGACATTCCGTTCCTGCGTCAGCAGACCCGCCTGACCTTCGCCCGCTGCGGCGTCACCGATCCGCTGTCGCTGGAGGATTACCGTCATTATGCCGGTCTGCAGGGGCTGGAAAAAGCCATCGCCATGGCGCCCGCCGAGATCGTCGCAGAGGTCACCGAGAGCGGCCTGCGCGGACGCGGCGGCGCGGGCTTTCCCACCGGCATCAAGTGGAAGACGGTCGCCGATGCCAAGGCCGATCAGAAATACATCGTCTGCAATGCCGACGAGGGCGATTCCGGCACCTTCGCCGACCGGATGATCATGGAAGGCGATCCCTTCGTGCTGATCGAGGGCATGGCGATCGCCGGCATCGCCACCGGCGCGACCCGCGGCTATGTCTACACCCGCTCTGAGTATCCCCATGCCATCGCGGCGATGGAAGCGGCGATCGCCATCGCCCGCAAGGCCGGCATCCTCGGCCCGTCCGTGCTCGGCTCCGCCTATGCCTTCGACATGGAGGTCCGCTCCGGGGCCGGGGCCTATGTCTGCGGCGAGGAGACCTCGCTGCTGAATTCGCTGGAAGGCAAGCGCGGCGTGGTCCGCGCCAAGCCGCCGCTGCCCGCCTTGCAAGGCTTCCTCGGCCAGCCGACCGTCGTCAACAACGTCATGTCGCTCGCCTCCGTGCCGATCATCCTCGATCGCGGCGCCGCCTTCTACCGTGATTTCGGCATGGGTCGCTCGCGCGGCACCATCCCGATCCAGATCGCCGGCAACGTCAAGCATGGCGGGCTCTATGAAACCGCCTTCGGCCTGTCGCTCGGCGAGATCGTCGATCACATCGGCGGCGGCACGGCCAGCGGCCGCCCGGTCAAGGCGGTGCAGGTCGGCGGCCCGCTCGGCGCCTATTTTCCGCGTGCGCTGTTCGATACGCCCTTCGACTATGAGGCCTTTGCCGCGAAGGATGGCTTGATCGGCCATGCCGGCATCGTCGTCTTCGACGACACCGTCGACATGCTGAAACAGGCCCGTTTCGCCATGGAATTCTGCGCCGTCGAAAGCTGTGGCAAATGCACCCCCTGCCGCATCGGCTCGACGCGCGGCGTCGAGACCGCGGATAAGATCGCGAGAGGGCTCGAGCCGGAAAAGAACCGCGCGCTTCTCGCCGATCTCTGCAACACCATGAAGTTCGGCTCGCTCTGTGCGCTCGGCGGCTTCACGCCCTATCCGGTCCTCAGCGCCATGACGCATTTCCCGGACGATTTCAAACCGGCGCCGATCGCGCAAGCAGCGGAGTAACTGCCATGTCCCTGATTCACGAAATCGACTACGGCACGCCGGCCTCCACCGCCGAGACCATGGTGACGCTCACCATCGACGGCCGCGACATTTCCGTGCCCTCGGGCACTTCGATCATGCGCGCCTCGATGGAGGCCGGCATCCAGGTGCCGAAGCTTTGCGCCACGGATATGGTCGACGCCTTCGGCTCCTGCCGCCTCTGTCTGGTGGAAATCGAGGGACGCAACGGCACGCCGGCCTCCTGCACCACGCCGGTCGCGCCGGGCATGGTCGTGCATACCCAGACCGGCCGCCTCAAGGACATCCGTCGCGGCGTGATGGAACTCTACATCTCCGACCATCCGCTCGACTGCCTGACATGCGCCGCCAATGGCGATTGCGAGCTGCAGGACATGGCCGGCGCCGTGGGCCTGCGCGACGTGCGCTACGGTTATGAGGGCGACAACCACGTCCGCGCCCGCAACAATGGCGACATCAACGCCAAGTGGATGCCGAAGGACGAATCCAACCCCTATTTCACCTATGATCCGGCGAAATGCATCGTCTGCTCGCGTTGCGTGCGCGCCTGCGAGGAAGTCCAGGGGACGTTTGCGCTGACCATCGAGGGCCGCGGCTTCGGCAGCCGCGTCTCGCCCGGCATGCATGAGCATTTCATCTCCTCCGAATGCGTCTCCTGCGGCGCCTGCGTGCAGGCCTGCCCGACGGCGACGCTGACCGAAAAATCGGTGATCGAGATCGGCCAGCCGGAACACTCGCTGGTCACGACCTGCGCCTATTGCGGCGTCGGCTGCTCGTTCAAGGCGGAAATGCGCGGCGAGGAACTGGTGCGCATGGTGCCGTGGAAGGACGGCAAGGCCAATCGCGGCCATTCCTGCGTCAAGGGCCGCTTCGCCTATGGCTATTCGATGCACGAGGACCGCATCCTCAACCCGATGATCCGCGAAAAGATCTCCGATCCTTGGCGCGAGGTCACCTGGGAAGAGGCCTATGCGCATGTGGCCTCGGAATTCCGCCGCCTGCAATATCAATATGGCCGCGATGCCGTCGGCGGCATCACCTCCTCGCGCTGCACCAACGAGGAAACCTATCTGGTGCAGAAGCTGGTGCGCGCCGGCTTCGGCAACAACAATGTCGACACCTGCGCGCGCGTGTGCCATTCGCCGACCGGCTACGGCCTCGGCCAGGCCTTCGGCACCTCGGCCGGCACCCAGGATTTCGATTCGGTCGAGCATAGCGATATCGTCGTCGTCATCGGCGCCAACCCGACAGACGGCCACCCGGTCTTCGGCTCGCGCTTGAAGAAGCGCCTGCGCCAGGGCGCAAAGCTGATCGTCATCGACCCGCGCCGCACCGACCTCGTCAAGTCGCCGCATGTCGAAGCCGCCTATCACCTCGCCCTCAAGCCCGGCACCAATGTTGCGATGATGACGGCGCTGGCGCATGTTATCGTCACCGAGGGGCTGGCCGACGAGCAGTTCATCCGCGAGCGTTGTGACTGGTCCGAATTCGAGGATTGGGCCGGTTTCGTCGCCGAGGAGCGCCACAGCCCCGAAGCCGTCGAAACCCTGACCGGCGTGCCCGCCCATCTGGTGCGCGGCGCGGCGCGGCTGTTTGCCACCGGCGGCAACGGCGCCATCTATTACGGCCTCGGCGTCACCGAGCACAGCCAGGGCTCGACCACGGTCATGGCCATCGCCAACCTTGCCATGGTCACCGGCAATATCGGCCGCCCCGGCGTCGGCGTGAACCCGCTGCGCGGCCAGAACAACGTCCAGGGTTCCTGCGACATGGGCTCCTTCCCGCATGAACTGCCGGGCTACCGCCACGTCGCCGACGACGCCACCCGCGAGATCTTCGAGAAGATGTGGGGCGTGACGCTGTCGAGCGAGCCGGGCCTGCGCATCAACAACATGCTGGACGCCGCCGTCGACGGCTCCTTCAAGGGCCTCTACATCCAGGGCGAGGACATTCTCCAGTCCGACCCGGATACCAGGCATGTCGCCGCCGGCCTCGCCGCCATGGAATGCGTCGTCGTGCAGGATCTGTTCCTCAACGAGACGGCCAATTACGCCCATGTCTTCCTGCCGGGCTCGACCTTCCTCGAAAAGGACGGCACCTTCACCAATGCCGAGCGCCGCATCAACCGCGTGCGCAAGGTCATGACCCCGAAGAACGGCTATGCCGACTGGGAAGTGACGCAGAACCTGGCGCAGGCCATGGGTTTGGCCTGGAACTATGCCCACCCATCCGAGATCATGGACGAGATCGCCGCGACGACCCCGAGCTTCGCGCTGGTTTCCTACGACTATCTCGACAAGATGGGTTCGGTGCAGTGGCCCTGCAACGAGAAGACGCCGCAGGGCTCGCCGATCATGCATATCGACGGCTTCGTACGCGGCAAGGGCAAGTTCATCCGCACCGAATATGTGGCGACCGACGAACGCACCGGCGCGCGCTTCCCGCTGTTGCTCACCACCGGCCGCATCCTCAGCCAGTACAATGTCGGCGCCCAGACCCGGCGCACCGACAACGTCGTCTGGCATGAGGAGGACCGGCTGGAAGTGCATCCGCACGACGCCGAGCTGCGCGGCATCCGCGACGGCGACTGGGTGCGGCTCGCCAGCCGCTCCGGCGACACGACGCTACGCGCCCTGATCACCGACCGCGTGGCGCCCGGCGTCGTCTACACCACCTTCCATCACCCGACGACGCAGGCCAACGTCATCACCACCGACTTCTCCGACTGGGCGACCAACTGCCCGGAATACAAGGTGACGGCGGTGCAGATCTCGCCCTCAAATGGCCCGTCCGAATGGCAGGTGGAATATGACGAGCAGGCAAGGCGCTCGCGCCGCATTGCCGGCAAGCTCGAGGCGGCGGAGTAATCCGCCGCGATGAGGCCGGCCCGATGAAGACCACGGCAACCGCGCCACGCATCGCCCGCCGCGACGGCATCGTCCGAAACGGCACGCGCATCGTGCCCGAGGAGGTTCCGATCGCCTTTTCCTATGGCGGCTCGACTCATGCGGTGATGATGGGAACGCCGGCCGATCTCACCGACTTCGCCCTCGGCTTCAGCCTGACCGAGGGCATCGTCTCCTGCGCCGCCGACATCGCCGCCATCGATATCCTCGAGGCCGGCGACGGCCTCGACGTGCAGATCGCGCTGGTCGATGATGCTGCCGATGCACTACGCCTCCGCCGCCGGCATATGGCCGGCCCGGTGGGATGCGGCCTCTGCGGCATCGAATCCATAGAGCAGGCGACCCGCGCCGTGCCGAATGTATCCGCCGCCACTCTGACGCTCGACCATCGCCAGATCGCCGCAGCCATCGCGGCACTGAACGATGGCCAACCGCTGCATAGGCTGACCCATGCCGTGCATGGCGCCGGCTTCTTCATTCCCGGCGAGGGACTGGTCGCCGTGCGCGAGGATGTCGGGCGCCACAATGCGCTCGACAAGCTCTGCGGCGCCGTGCTCGCCGCCGGGCGGCAGGGCCATGAAGGCGCTGTCGTGGTTACCAGCCGCCTGTCGGTGGAGATGGTGCAGAAGGCGGCGATCCTCGGCAGCGGCATCCTGATCGCAATTTCCGCGCCGACGGCGCTGGCGCTGCGCACCGCGCAAACCGCCGGCCTGACACTGATCGCGCTGGCCCGCGGCGAGGATTTCGAGATCTTTACCCACCCCCATCGCATTGCTGCAGGAGTATCCGCCCATGTCGCATGATTCGACCTCGACCGAGGACAAGCTGATTCGCATGGCCAACCAGATCGCCACCTTTTTCGAGTCCCAGCCGGAACAGGAACGTATTGACGGCGTCGCCGGCCATATCAACAAATTCTGGGAACCGCGCATGCGGCGGCAATTCTTCGAGCTGGTGGACAATGGCGCCAAGGGGTTTCACCCCCTCGTCCTGAATGCCGCGCAACGGATCCGTCGCCCCGCCCCCGCGCAGGCCGGTCACGGCTGACAAACGGAAAACCCGGCGACATCAAGGACTGACGCAAACAAAAACCCCCGGTCGTGAATAGGACCGGGGGTTTTCGAACTGGAGCTTGCGCGTCGATCAGGCGACAGCGCGGGCAAGCGCGCAGCGCGACCAGAGCTGATGCAACGAGCCGACGAGATGATCGAGGTCGGCATCAGAATGCATCGGCGTCGGGGTGATGCGCAGGCGTTCGGTCTTGCGCGGCACGGTCGGGTAATTGATCGGCTGCACGTAGATGTCGAAGCTGTCGAGCATGATGTCCGAGATCCACTTGCACTTGGCCGCGTCGCCGACCATGACCGGGACGATATGGCTCGGATTGGGCATGTGCGGAATCCCGCTCTTGTCGAGCAGGACGCGCAGCCGGCGCACCCGGTCCTGGTGGCGAGCACGCTCGAACTGGCTGACCTTGAGGTGGCGGATCGAGGCGAGCGCACCGGCGGCGAGCGCCGGCGGCAGGGCGGTCGTGAAGATGAAGCCCGACGCGAAGGAGCGGATGAAGTCGCACAGCGCAGCGGACGCCGCGATATAACCGCCCATCACGCCAAAAGCCTTGCCGAGCGTGCCTTCGATGATCGTCAGGCGATCCATCAGCCCCTCGCGCTCGGCGATGCCGCCGCCGCGCGGGCCGTACATGCCGACCGCATGGACCTCGTCGAGATAGGTCATGGCGCCGTACTTGTCGGCGAGATCGCAGATTTCCTTGATCGGCGAGATATCGCCGTCCATCGAATAGACCGATTCGAAGGCGATCAGCTTCGGTGCCCTGGGATCGGCGGCCGCCAGCTTGGCTTCGAGGTCTTCAAGGTCGTTGTGCTTCCAGATCACCCGGTCGCACTTGGCATAGCGGATGCCCTCGATCATCGAGGCGTGGTTCAGCGCGTCGGAAAAGATGATCAGGTTCGGAATACGCTGGCCGAGCGTGCCGAGCGTCGCCCAGTTGGAAATATAGCCCGAGGTGAAGATCAGGGCCGATTCCTTGCCGTGCAGATCGGCCAGTTCCTGTTCGAGCAGGACGTGATAGTGGTTGGTGCCAGAAATATTCCGGGTGCCTCCCGCACCCGCGCCACAGTGATCGACGGCGGTTTTCATCGCCTCGATGACATCGGGGTGCTGGCCCATGCCGAGATAGTCGTTGGAACACCAGACGGTGACATCCTTCGGCGCGCCGTTGACGTAACGCGTCGCGCGCGGAAAATTGCCGCGATGCCGTTCCAGATCGGCGAACACGCGGTAGCGCCCTTCTTCATGAAGGCTGTCCAGTTCGCTCTTGAAAAATGCTTCGAAATCCATTCCGCATGCTCCGCAACTTTAGAACCGTTTTGATTTCTGCCGGCTCGCCCGTCAACCCCTTGCCGCCCGAATCCTGTCCGGATGCGGCAAAAGGCCCATTGCCATCCGGTCTACAGCAGGAACGGCGCTTCGAAATTGATGGAAATCAACCAAAACGGCGAGGAAGGGCGGCGTTTTGCCGCCCTTCCGATTCTTTTGGCCTCAGCCGGCGGCGGCAATCGCGCGTTTGGCCATCACCTTCACCAGATTGGCGCGGTATTCGGCGTCTCCATGCAGATCCGAAATCAGCCCGCTGGGATCGACCGTCACGCCGGAAAGCGCATCCGCCGACCAGTTGGCCGAAAGCGCCGCCTCCATGTCGCCCTGGCGGAAAACCCCATCGGAACCGGCGCCGGTGACGGCCACGCGCACGTTCCCGCTCGCTTTCGCGACGAAGACGCCAGTCATCGCGTAACGCGAGGCCGGATTGCGGAATTTGGCGTAACCGGCCTTGTCCGGTGCGTCGAAAGCAAGCGCGACGACGATCTCGCCCTCCTCCAGCGCCGTTTCGAACAGGCCGGTGAAGAAATCATCCGCCGCGATCTCGCGCTGGCTGGTGACGATGGTGGCGGCGAGCGCCAGCATCGCCGCCGGATAATCGGCGGCGGGGTCGTTGTTGGCGACGGAGCCGCCGATGGTGCCCATATGGCGCACATGCGGATCGCCGATCATGCCGGCAAGCCTGCAGATGGCCGGGCAGACCGTTGCCAGCTGGCTGGACGCAGCAACCTCGGCATGGGTGACCGCAGCCCCGATGCGCACCCGCCGTCCATCGATGGCGATGCCCTTCATGTCGGGGATATGGCGCAGGTCGACGAGATCGCCGGGGGCGGCCAGCCGCTGCTTCATGGTCGGGATCAGCGTCATGCCGCCGGAGACGTATTGCGCCTCCGCTCCGCCGGCGAACAGGCTGGCCGCCTCGCTGACGGAGGCCGCGCGATGATAATTTGTCGCATACATGGTCGTCCTCCTCAGTGTAGGGCGTTCAACGCCTTCCACACCTTCTGCGGCGTGGCGGGCATGGTGAGATCGTTGTGGCCGATGGCGTCGGTGATGGCGTTCATCAGCGCCGGCGGCGAGCCGATGGCGCCGGCCTCGCCGCAGCCCTTGATGCCGAGCGGATTGCTGGGGCAAGGCGTGTTCTGGTGCGACAGCTTGAAGGACGGCAGGTCGTCGGCGCGCGGCATGGCGTAGTCCATGAAGCTCGCCGTCAGCAGCTGGCCGGTGTCCTTGTCGTAATGCACGCCCTCCAGCAGCGCCTGCCCCACCCCTTGCGCGATACCGCCATGCACCTGGCCCTCGACGATCATCGGGTTGATGATGTTGCCGAAATCGTCGGCGGCGACGAACTGGACGATCTTGGTCGTTCCGGTCTCCGGATCGATCTCGACCTCACAGATGTAGCAGCCGGCCGGGAAGGTGAAATTGGCCGGATCGTAAAAGGCGCCTTCCTTCAGCCCCGGCTCCATGCCGGCCGGCAGGTTGTGGGCGGTATAGGCGGCGAGCGCCACCTGGAACCAGGGCAGACTCTTGTCGGTGCCCGCGACCTTCAGCTCGCCGCCCTCGATGACGATGTCGCTCTCGTCGGCCTCCATCAGATGCGCCGCGATCTTCTTGGCCTTGGCCTCGACCTTGTCGAGCGCCTTGACGATCGCCGACATGCCGACGGCGCCGGAGCGCGACCCATAGGTGCCCATGCCCATCTGCACCTTGTCGGTGTCGCCATGGACGATGTTGACGCTGTCGATGGATACACCGAGCCGGTCGGCGACGAGCTGCGCGAACGTGGTCTCGTGGCCCTGGCCATGACTATGCGAACCGGTCATCACCTCGATGGTGCCGACCGCATTGACGCGCACCTCGGCCGATTCCCACAGGCCGACGCCGGCGCCGAGCGAGCCAACCGCCGCAGACGGCGCGATGCCGCAGGCCTCGATATAACAGCTCATGCCGATGCCGCGTTTCTTGCCGCGCCCCTCCGCCTCCGTGCGGCGGGCGGCGAAGCCGGTCCAATCCGCGGCCTCCATCGCGGCGTTCAACGACGCCTCGTAGTCGCCGGCGTCGTAGTTCATGATCACCGGCGTCTGGTAGGGGAAGGAGCGGATGAAGTTGATGCGGCGCAGTTCCGCCGGCGAAAGACCGAGCTCCCGCGCCGCCGTCTCCATCGTCCGTTCCAGCAGGTATGTGGCCTCCGGCCGGCCCGCGCCGCGATAGGCATCGACCGGCACGGTGTTGGTATAGACCGTGCGCACATTGGCGTTGATCGCCGGAATGGCGTATTGGCCCGACAGCAGCGTCGCATAGAGATAGGTCGGGACGGCAGAAGAGAACAGCGACATGTAGGCGCCGAGATTGGCGATGGTATCGACCTTCAGCGCCGTGATCCGGTGGTCGGCGTCGAAGGCCATCTTGACCTTGGAAATATGATCGCGGCCATGGGCGTCGGTCATGAAGGCCTCGGTGCGGTCGGCGGTCCATTTCACCGGCACCCCCGTTTTCTTCGACGCCCAGAGACAGACGATCTCTTCCGGATAGATATAGATCTTCGAGCCGAAGCCGCCGCCGACATCGGGGGCGATAACCCGCAGCTTGTTTTCCGGCGCCACATTATAGAAGGCGCTCATGACAAGGCGGGCGACATGCGGGTTCTGGCTGGTGGTGTAGCAGGTGTAGTGGTCCTCGGCTGAATCGTAGATGCCGAGGGCTGCGCGCGGCTCCATCGGGTTCGGGGATAGGCGATTGTTGTGGATCTCGATCTCTGTGACATGGGCGGCGGCAGAAATCGCCACATCCACCTCGGCTTCCGGATTGCCGAGCGCCCAGTCGAAAATCAGGTTGCCGGGAGCATTGTCATGCACCTGCGGCGCGCCCGGTTTCAGCGCATCCACGGCTTCGGTAACGGCGTCGAGCGTCTCGTATTCGATGGCGACGGCCTCGGCCGCGTCACGTGCTTCGCCGAGCGTATCGGCGATCACGACGGCGACGGCATCGCCGACATAACGCACGGTATCGACCGCCAGCGGCCGCCACGGCCCCATGTTCATCGGCGAGCCGTCCTTGGAATGGATCATCCAGCCGCAGATCAGGTTGCCGATGCCGTCCGCCTGCAATTGCTTGCCGTCGAGCACGGCGATGACGCCGGGCATCTCGAGCGCGGCATTGGCGTCGATCGAGATCAGCTTCGCATGCGCATGCGGGCTGCGAATGAAAAAGGCATATTTCATGCCGGGGACGACCATGTCGTCCGTATACCGGCCCTTGCCGGTCAGGAAACGCTTGTCTTCCTTGCGCGCAACCCGCGCGCCAATTCCCTCGATACCCATCGATATCCTCCCAAGGATGGTCGGGACCGGGTCATCACGCCGCTGGCAGGCAGAATACGAAAAAAGCGGCGGTCAGGTCGGCCGGTTCGCGTGTCGTTATTCGGCGGCCTGGCGGCTGGCGGACATCTCCGCGTTCGCGGCGAGGATCGCCTTGACGATATTGTGGTAACCGGTGCAGCGACAGATATTGCCGTCGAGCTCGGAGCGCACCGTCTCTTCGTCGAGCGCGCCGCCATGGCGGTTGATCATGTCGACGGCGGCCATCACCATGCCCGGCGTGCAGAAGCCGCATTGCAGGCCGTGATGTGTCTTGAAGGCGGCCTGGACGGGATGCATGTCACCCTGGCCGGCCAGTCCCTCGATCGTCGTGAGGGTGGAGCCGGATGCCTGGACGGCCAGGATCGAACAGCTTTTGACGGACTTGCCGTCGAGATGGACGACGCAGGCCCCGCATTGCGACGTATCGCAGCCGACATGGGTTCCGGTCAGCCCCAGCTTTTCGCGGATGAAGTGAACGAGCAGGGTGCGATCCTCGCAATCGCCGCTCATCTTTCGTCCATTGACCGTCAGTGTCACTTTCGCCATGAAACTCCTCCTTGGTGTCCCTCCCGGACACTGAATTTCCTTGGTCTCGCTTGCCCTGCCGGGAAAACCGTCCTCACGCTTTTCCCTGACAAACTCGTCGCCATCATTTGCCGTTTTCGGATCGCGATCAACCGCAAGTTCCCGGCATCGGCGAAATATTTTCGAGTAGATCGCGACCGTGGCCATATCGACCGGCGGCTTAACCATGATGGCCGCATGCGGCGCAAATTTTCGCGCCGGGCGATGGACTTCGCCGATTTCGGCTCTATCATCTTCTCCCAGCGCGGTCCTGAGATCGACGCGTCAGCATGGCATCCGGCGCGATCGAACGCGGACGGACACAAGCTGTCTGGCTTCAACTGTGGAGAGAGTTCATGAAGAAGGCCATCGTGCTTCTACTGGTCGGCTTGTCGGTCGCAAGCTGCACGCAGACTGAAAAGGGCGCCGGCATCGGCGCCGTATCCGGCGCCATCATCGGCGGCGCGGTCACCGGCAATGTGCGCGGCGCGGCCGTGGGTGCCGCCATCGGCGGCGTATCCGGCGCGGTCATCGGCTCGGTCGCCGAGCAGCCCGGCCAGTGCTACTATCGTGACCGCTACGGTCGCCGCTACATCGATTCCTGCCCGCGCGGCGGCTACTGATCACGGCCCTCACCGCCGTTGCAACTCTGGCAAGCCTCGGATTTCCTCGGATCCGGGGCTTTGTCGTTTGCGCATTGTTTTCTCGCATATGGTCATGGCAAAACCGCTGCACGCCTTTGGGCGGCATGCTTGCGGCCTTGCCTGTGGCCGCCGCGCACTTCCGGTTGCGATGTTTTAGGGTTAATGTCCGCGTTAACGGCAGTGCAACGCCTTCGCTGTCATACTGGTCTTGTCAACGAAAAACCGCGTATGCCGATTATCTTGCGTAACCCGAAACTGAGTCTTGCGTATCGGAAAACGACAACTGCCCTGACGATTGCGGCGGGAGCGTTGTTGTGCCCTGTCTTGGTCAGCGACGCCTATGCGTTCAAGCTGTTCGGCATCACCCTGTGGGGTGAGGAAGAGCAGGCGGTCAACGTCATCGATCCCGTGACCTATTCCGTGACGCTGGAGGCGCCGGGGGCGGACGAGGATCTGAAGAAGGCGCTGGAACAGGCCTCGCATCTGGTTCAGGACAAGGACGAGCCCGTCTCGGGCGATCTTGGCGTCGTCATCAAGGCGCGCGACGACCGCGACCGGCTGATCGCCCTGCTCTACGAAAAATCCCGCTATGGCGGTGTCGTCACCGTCACCGTCAACGGCGTCGATCTCGACAAGCTGCCGCCGGCCCCGGACTTTCCGGGCGGCGGTCCTGTGCCGGTCGATGTGCGCATCGAGCCTGGCCCGGTCTTCACCCTCGGCCGCGTGACCCTGGCCGGCGACGCTGCCGGGCGCGATCCCGCCGCCTACGGCCTGACGCCGGGCGGCGATGCCGGTTCGCTGCTCATCCTCAAGGCGGGCGACAAGATCGTCGCCGATCTGCGAAACGAAGGTCGGCCGCTTGCAAAACTCGAACAGCGCAGCGTGGTCGCCGATCACGACAGCCGCACCGTCGATGTCGTGCTCGATGCCATCGGCGGGCCGGTGGCCCCGGTCGGCGAGGTCACCGTCGTCGGCCAGAAAAGCGTCGATCCCGATTTCATCCGCCGTTACGCCCGCCTGAACGAGGGCAAGCCGTTTTCGCCCGAGCAGATGAAGAAGGCCAGCGAACGTTTGCGCAAGCTCGGCGTCTTCTCCTCGGTGACGATCAAGGAAGCCTCGGCGCTTGCCGGCGACGGCAGCATTCCGGTCGGCATCACCGTCTCGGAAGGCAAGCACCGCTATTTCGGCGTCGGCGCCCAATATTCGACCACCGACGGTTTCGGGTTGCAGGGCTATTGGGGCCATCGCAACCTGTTCGGCCAGGCGGAATCGCTGCGCATCGAGGGCGCTGTGTCTCGGCTCGGCGAAGCGTCTTCCGCCGACCAGCTCGATTATTCGGCCGGCATCGTCTTCGCCAAGCCGGGCTTCATCCTGCCGGCCGCGACGCTGAACGCCAGCCTGCGGGCCAAGACCGAGCATCCCGATACCTATCGCGCCAACACCGTGACCGCCGCCACCGGCATCTCCTACGAGATCAGCGATATCGACACGATTTCCGGCGGCGTCGAGCTGGCCTATGCCGATACGGAAGACGCCTTCGGCGACAACGAATACCTGACCTTCTCGGTACCGATCGATTTTACCCGCGACACCCGCGACGACAAGCTTGACCCGACCAAGGGCTATCGCGCCACGCTGGGAGCCAAGCCCAGCTATGATTTCCTCAGCGGTGCAACCTTTGCCAGCTTCGAGGGTTCGCTCAGCGCCTACCAGGCGCTCGGCGAAAACGACCGGGTGGTGCTGGCCGGCAAGGTGGCGGCGGGAACGCTGGTCGGCGCCAGCGAACTCCAGGATATTCCGACGACCCGGCGCTTCTTCGCCGGCGGCGGCGGCTCGGTGCGCGGCTATGCCTATCAGGAGATCAGCCCCTATAATGACGAGGGCAAGGCCACCGGCGGCCGCTCCTATGTCGTCGCCTCCGCCGAGGCGCGCGTGAAAATCACCGATACGATCGGCGTCGTGCCTTTCGTCGATGTCGGCGCCGTCTCGGACTCGATGGCGCCCGATTTTTCCGATACGCGCATTGGTGCGGGTATCGGTCTGCGTTATGCAACCCCGTTCGGGCCGATCCGGCTCGATGTCGCCGTGCCGCTCAAGAAGTATGACGGCGGCAGCAGCTACGGGATCTATGCCGGCATCGGACAGGCTTTCTGACGCCGGCCGGCGACAAGCGCCGAGACAGACGAGGACATGAGCCGACCATGACGACCGCCCTTGCCATCTTGAAGACCTTCGCGCGCTATCTCGGATATGCGGTGCTGGCGCTCGTCTGCCTTCTCGTACTCGCTCTTCTGTTCGTCGGCTTCACGCCGGTTGGGGCGCGGCTTGCGGCCGATCAGGTGGCGAAGCTCGCCTCGACGCCGGACCGGCAGGTGGTGCTCGGCACGCCTTCCGGCCTGCTGAGCGGCCATCTGCGCCTCGATTCCGTCGTGGTTTCCGACACCAAGGGCCCCTATGCCGAGTTGCGCGACATCGCCGTCGACTGGTCGCCATTGTCTCTCCTGACCGCCACCTTCCATGCGGAGCAGGTTTCGGCCGGTCTGGTCAGCGTCGAGCGCCCGCCGGTCGTCACCGAAACGCCCTCATCCTCGTCCGACAGTTCCAGCGGCGGCCTGCCGGTGGCGATCCGGATCGAACGGATGCAATTCCCCGATATCCGCCTCGGCGCGGCACTGGCGGGCGACGCCTATCGCCTGCAGGCGCGCGGCACGCTGACGGCAGAGCGCGACCGCATCGAATCCGCCCTCGACGTCAACCGCGCCGATCTGGCGCAGGCGGGCGCGCATGTCGTTTTCGCCTTCGCGCCCGCCGAAAACCGGCTGGATCTGGACGCAAAGGTCGCGGAACCGGCCGGCGGGCTGGTCGCCGGGCTGCTGCGCCTGCCGGGCCGACCGGCGCTGTCCTTCGATATTTCCGGCGCGGGGCCGCTCTCTGACTGGTCGGGCAAGCTTTCGGCGGCTCTGGATGGCAAGCCGGTGCTCGCCGTCGACGGCCGTCACCAGGGAACCACGGATGGCGGTCATCACCTCATCGTCAAGGGCGGCGGCAGCTTCGATTCCGTCCTGCCGCCGGTGTTCCGGCCGCTGTTTGCCGGCACCACCGATATCGACCTATCCGCAGCACTCACAACCGATGGCCGCCTGACCGTGGACAATGGCCGGCTGACGACCGGCAGTCTCGATCTGACCGCCACCGGCACCTTCGATCCCAAGGGGGACAACGATCTCAGCGCCCGCTTGACCGGCAAAGCGGGTCCCGTCGATTTTCGCTGGCCGCTGGCCGAGGGCGAGGCGCGGGTGCTGATCGACAGCGCGACGCTCGCCGTCACCGGCCCGGCCAATGCGGCCAAGCTCGATCTGGCGGCGGCGCTGACCTCGCTCGATCTGCCGCAGGGCCATCTCGGCGGCCTGCACCTGCAGGCGCGCAGCGATGCCTTCGACCTTTCCGCCCGCTCCGGCCGCATCGCTTCGCGCCTCTCCATCGAGGAAACGAAATTCGCCAGCGCCGATCTCGACCGCGTCGTGCGCGGGCCGCTTCAGATCACCGCGCCGCTCACCGTTTCGGGCGATGTCATCGCCTTCCAGCCGCTGGCGCTGGAAAGCGGCAGCCTCGGCGGCACCGCCACCGGCCAATACGATCTCGCCGCCGGCAGTCTTGACGCCGATCTGCGCCTGTTTGCCGTACCGAGCCTGTTGCCGCCCGGCCTCGCGGAGAAATTCGCCGGCACCATCGCCCTCGCCGGCAAAATCTCGACCGCCAGGGGCGGCGCGGTCAGCGTCACCGATCTCACCTTGAAATCCGATGCCGTCGAGGCCAGCGGCAAGCTTTCGCTCGATGCGCAGAAAACGCTGGATGCCGCGCTGACCGGCAATGTGCCCGAAATCGGCAAATGGCTGACCAATGGACGCGGCGCCGCGACCTTCAGGCTGTCCGCGACCGGCCCCCTGTCCGCACCCGCCGTCAAGGCGACGGTCGCGGCCGAAGAGGCCGAGCTTGCCGGTCGCAAGGTCGTCAACCTGTCGATTGCCGCCAACGGCACCGCCAGCGCCGAAGCCCCCTCGGGCACGATTGCCGGCAATGGCAGCATCGCCGGCCAGCCAATCCAGATCGACGCCGCGCTTGACGGCAAGGACGGCGCGATCACCATACCGACCTTGAAGCTGTCGGTCGGACCGAACCGTGTCGACGGCCAGCTCGCCTTCTCGCCGGAGTTCCTGCCCGAGGGCAAGCTGAACCTCGACCTTCCCGATCTCGGCCTCGTCTTCGCGCTTGCCGGCCAGCAGGCGGAGGGCGACCTCAGGGGGTCCGCGACCATAGGCCATGAGAACGGGCGCATCCAGGCGGCGATTTCCGCCAGCGGCAGCGGGCTGCGCACCGATGCCGCCCAGTTGCTCAAGCCGGATATCGACCTGACGATCAGCGACCTCCAGGCGCTGGTCGCCAAGGGCCGCATCCGCGCCGAGGCGATCGAGGCCGGCGGCAACCGCGTCGACGGCCTCACCGTCGACATCGCCCAGCAGGCCGACAGCACCGATTTCGCCCTCGACGCCCGCTATGACGACCAGCCGCTGCGGCTGAACGGCAATGCCCGCACCACCGACGGCGCCATCGCCATCGGCCTCGACAGTTTCAGCGCCGCCCCGCTGGGGATCGGGCTGTCGCTCGCCGATCCGACGACGATCACCGTCGAAAAGGGCGTCGTCACCGTGCCGGCGCTGACCGTCCGCCTCGGCGACGGGCGCATCACTATCGACGGCACCGCCGGGTCCGATCTGGCGCTCAACATCCGCGTCGTCGACCTGCCCGCCGCGCTGCTGCACCGCTTTACGCCAGGTGTGACCGTCGATGGCCTCATTTCCGCCAAGGCAGCCATTACCGGTCCGGCCTCTGCCCCGCAGGCGAGCTTCGATCTCTCGGCGCCGCTGACGGCGGTAGAGCTGCCCCAAGGCCGGTTCGAGGATGTCTCGGTGACCGCCAAGGCCGAGAACATGACGCTATCAGGCCCGACCGGCGTCATCGATGCGCGCGTGCAGGTTCGCTCGGCGGCACTCAAGAATGCCGATCTCGCGCGGGCATTGACCGGCCCGATCACCATCGAAGGACCGGTGGCGCTGCTCGACGGCAAGCTGGCCTTCAATGGCCCGCGCCTGACGACGGCGAACCTCGATGGCACGGTCAAGGGCGTCTACGACATCGCCGCCCGCACCGCGACCGCCAATGTCGATCTCTCGGTCAGGCCGGCGGCATTGCCGCCCGCCATCGCCGCGAAATTCGACGAGCCCGTTAACGTCACCGCCGCCATCACCGCCATCATCGGCGGGGTCATCCAGGTGGACAGCCTGGCGATCCAGTCGAAGACGCTGACCGCCGAAGGCAAGGCGGCGCTGAGCGCCGGGCAGCAGCTTTCGGCGAGCCTGACAGGCAGTTTGCCCGATCTTGGAAAGCTGCTGACCGATGCCAAGGGCACGGCCCGCTTCGACCTGACCGCCTCCGGCCCCCTGAACGCCCCGACCGTCAAGGCTTCGCTTGCCGCAGACCGCGCCGAACTCGCCGGCCGGGCGCTGACCGGCCTGACGCTGACCGCCGATGCACTGGCCGACGCCGATGCGCCGCAGGCGACCGTCAAGGCTTCCGGTTCGCTGGGCGGCCAGGCGATCGATGTCGACGCCCATCTGGCCACGACCGACGGCAAAGTCGCGCTCGACCGGCTGAACGCGGTCATCGGCCGCAACCGCATCGAAGGCGCGCTCGCCTTCACCCCTGCCTTCCTGCCGCAGGGCAAGCTGAATTTCGACCTGCCGGATCTCGGTCTGTTGGCGGCGCTCGCCGGCCAGAAGGCCTCGGGCGATCTCAAGGGGGCGGTCGACCTGGCAGTCGAGGGCGACAGGATCAAGGCGACTGTCAACGCCACCGGCAGCGGCATCCGCCAGGACGATCTCCGCGTCGTCAATCCGGTCATCGATATCAGGGTTAACGATCTCTCGACGCTGAATGCCGAGGGCACGGTCAAGGCGCAGGAAATCGTCTCCGGCGAAAACCGCGTCAACGGCCTCGTGTTGACCGCCAAACAGGATCAGGGCCGCACGGATTTCGATCTCAAGGCCAATTACGACGGCGCGCCGGCCGTGGTCACCGGGAATGTCAGCAACCAGCAGGGCATCTGGACCATCGGCCTCAACCAGTTTTCCGCCGCGCCGCGCCGAATTCCGCTAAAACTCGACGCGCCGACCACAATCCGCTTTGGCAAGGACGGCGTGCAACTCTCCAACCTCGGCATCCGCGCCGGCAGCGGCGTGATTTCCGTGACTGGCACCAGCGGGACCGGGCTGGCGCTCGATGCGCGCATTTCCAACCTGCCGGCCAATCTTGCCAATGCCGTCGTGCCGTCGCTCGGCGCAGAGGGAACGATTTCCGGCACTGTCGCGTTGCGCGGGAGCACGGCCGCGCCGCAGGTGGACTACCAACTGACCTGGAACAAGGCGGCGCTGACGCAGACGAAATCCGCCGGTGTCGCCGCCTTCGATATCCGCGCCAACGGGCGTCTCGCCGACAACACGTTGCGCATCGACACCACGCTGAGCGGTGCTGGTGGCCTGGCGCTCAGCGGCGGCGGCACGGTCGGCATCACCGGCAGCCAGCCGCTGGCGCTCGCCTTCAAGGGCACGGTACCCTTCTCGCTGCTGGCGGCTCAGCTTTCGGCGCAGGGCCTCAGCCTCGAAGGCAACGCCCGCCTCGACCTGTCCATCGGCGGCACGGCCTCGGCCCCGGCGATCAACGGCACCGTCACGGCGGACGGCGCCAGGCTGATCGACGTGCGCCGCAACATCGCTCTCAACAATATCGGCCTGACGGTCGCCATCGATCGCGAGGCGGCGACCATCAGCCGGCTGACGGGCAAGCTGGCGCAGGGCGGCACCGTCGCGGTCACCGGCCGCGTCGGCATAGCGCCGGGCAGTAATTTTCCGGCCGACCTTGCCGTCAAGCTTGACAAGGCGGCCTATGTCGACGGCCAGCTCGTGGCGACGGTGGTCAGCGGCAACCTGACGCTGACCGGACCGATCCTGACGGCGCCAGTGCTCGGCGGCACGCTGCAACTTGGCAAGACATCCA
This sequence comes from Rhizobium sp. YJ-22, assembly GCF_029601685.1. Taxonomy (NCBI): domain Bacteria; kingdom Pseudomonadati; phylum Pseudomonadota; class Alphaproteobacteria; order Hyphomicrobiales; family Rhizobiaceae; genus Rhizobium; species Rhizobium sp. YJ-22. The sequence continues at coordinate 72,540 of NZ_JARRIR010000005.1, forward strand.
TCACCGTGCCGGAGAAACTGCCGGCCTCACTGGCCGAAATCAACGTCAAGCATCGCAACGCACCCGCCGATGTCCGGGCCCAGGCGGAAAAAATCAAGCGTGACGAGGGCGGCGGAAGCGGTACGCAATCCTCCATCGGCCTCAACCTGACCATCTCGGCCCCGTCGCAGATTTTCGTGCGCGGCCGCGGCATCGATGCGGAACTCGGCGGCGATCTGACGGTGCGCGGCACCGCCTCGGAACCGATCGTGTCGGGCGGTTTCGAGATGCGGCGCGGCCGGCTGATCATCCTCAACAAGCGGCTGGATTTCACCAACGGCAAGATCGGTTTCGGCGGCTCGCTGACGCCGACGCTCGACATGGCGGCGACCAATGTCTCCGGCTCGACGACGATCACCGTCTCGGTCACCGGCGCGGCCAACGATCCGGCGATCAGTTTCTCCTCCTCGCCGGCGCTGCCGCAGGACGAAATCCTGGCGCAATTGATCTTCGGCCAGTCGATGTCGAAACTTTCGGCATTGCAGATCGCCCAACTCGCCGACGCCGCCAGCCAGCTTGCCGGCGGCCGCTCGACCTCGTTGTTCCAGTCGCTGCGCTCGAAGCTCGGCGTCGACGACCTCGACATCTCCACCGACGAAAAGGGCGAGGCCCGCGTCTCCGCGGGCAAGTATCTCAACAGCCGCACCTATATCGAACTGCAGGGCGGCGGCGCCTCCGGCGGCAAGGCGATCATCAATCTCGATGTCGGCCGCGGCGTCAAGCTGCGCGGCGAAGCCGGCGGCAATGGCGAGGGAGCGGCCGGTATCTTCTATGAGAAGGAATATTGAGGAACGCTCGCCGGATCGGCATGTATCCTGCCGCAGCGACTTTCGCCCACCCCGCAGGCCGACCGAGATGCCATCCGCGAGCGGCTTTCCCGCGCTCGAAAAAGCTTATCCCGCCGGCTTTGATCCGCCCAGCGCCTTGTCGATTGCCGGCATGAGGCCGGTTTCGATGCTTTGCGCATCGAAGGGACCGACGCGTTTATAAAGGATGGTGCCGTCGGGGGCGACGAGGTAGGTTTCGGGAATGCCGTAAACGCCCCAGTCGATCGCCGCTTTGCCGTTGGGATCGACGCCGATGGCGGCATAGGGATTGCCGAGTTCGCCGAGGAAGCGCAGGGCGTTTTCGTTGCGGTCCTTGTAGTTGATGCCGACCAGCGTGATGCGCGGATCCTTGGCCAGTTCCTTCAGCAGCGGATGCTCCTGCCGGCAAGGCACGCACCAGGAGGCGAAGACATTGACCAGCGACAGCTTGCCGTGGATCGCCGCATCGGTCAGCGCCGGCACCCTGGCGCCATCGAGGGCGGGCAAGGCGAGCGTCGGCGCTTTCGTGCCGAGCAGCGCCGAGGGTATCTCGGAAATATCCTTCCCCGATTCGAGCTGGCGAAAGAAGACGATGGCGACCGCCACGAAGACGACGAGCGGCAACAGCGCCAGCAGGTAACGCAGGCGACCGCCGCCGCGGGCCTTTTCGGTTTCGGGCGCGATGCTCATGCGGAGGCGCCGTCCTTCGGCTGCGCCGAGCGGCGGCGGATGCCGGCGGCGTCGAGCTGCTGCAATTCCCGGGCGCGGGCGCGTCCGTCGAGCCAGACCCAGCCGATCAGCGCCAGCACGATCAGGCCGGTGACGGCGTAGGAGCCATAGATGTAGAAAGCGTGGCTCATCGTCCCTCCCTGCCGCTGGCCATGCGGGCGGCCATGCGCCGTTGCGCGGCGATGCGCCGGCGCAGGATCTCGTTTCGCATCGCCGCCAGATGCAGGGCGAAGAACAGCAGCGTGAAGGCGACGGCCATGACCAGCAGCGGCCACAGGAATTCCGCGTCGATGGTCGGCCCGCCCATGCGCACGACGCTGGCCGGCTGGTGCAGCGTATTCCACCAATCGACCGAAAACTTGATGATCGGAATATTGACGAAACCGACGAGGATGAGCACCGCCGAGACGCGCGCCGCCTTTGCCGGATCGTCCATGGCGCGGTTCAGCGCGATCAGGCCGAGATACATCAGGAACAACACGAAGACCGAGGTCAGCCGCGCATCCCAGACCCACCAGGTACCCCACATCGGCTTGCCCCAGAGCGAGCCGGTGATCAGCGCGATCAGCGTGAAGCCGGCGCCGAGCGGCGCGGCGGCCTTGGCCGAAACATCGGCCAGCGGATGGCGCCAGACCAGCGTGCCGATCGCCGAGATCGCCATCACCGTATAACACATCATTGACAGCCAGGCGGCCGGGACGTGGATATACATGATGCGCACGGTATCGCCCTGCTGGTAATCGCCCTCGGCGGTGAAGCCGAGACAGAGCCCGGCGACAAGCGCGAGCGCCGTCAGGCCGGAAAGCCATGGCAGGATACGCGCCACCAGCGCCAGGAACCGCGTCGGGTTGGCGAGATCGCTGAATTTGGTGATCGCAAGACTGTTGTCGCTCATGCGCCCTGTTTAACCCGAGAAGCAGGACCCTGCAATTGATCTTGCTCAATCCGCGGCATTGCGTAGCGCCAACGCCGCCGCCGCCGGGCCGATCGCCGCGAAGAACAGGGTCAGCGCCATCAGAATGAGAAAAGGCGGCAGAAACGGGGCGGGATCCTCTACCGCCGCATAGGACGCGCTGACCCCGAAGATCAGCACGGGCACCGCGAGCGGCAAGACGAGGATCGAGACCAGCAGGCCGCCGCGCGGCAGCGCCACCGCCACCGCCGCCCCGACCGCGCCGATAAAGGTGATGGCCGGCGACCCGACCACCAGCGTCAGCATCACCGCCCCGATCGCCACCTCGTTCATGTTCATGAACAGGCCGAGCAACGGCGAGGCGATCACCAGCGGCAGGCCGGTCGCCAGCCAATGCGCCAGGCATTTGACGAAGACGGTCAGCACCAGCGGCGTGTCATGCATCAGCAACACATCGAGCGAGCCGTCCTCGCGCTCGGCCTGGAACAGCCGGTCGAGGCCGAGCAGGCTGGAAAGCAGCGCCCCGATCCAGACGATGGCCGGACCGATACGTGACAGCAGATTGAGATCCGGCCCGACGCCGAAGGGAATGACGGCGACGATGGTGAGGAAGAACAGCACCCCGACCAGCGCCCCGCCGCCGGCACGGATGGAGAGTTTGAGGTCGCGGACCAGGAGGGCGATCATGCGAGGCTCTCCCGGTGAGCGCCCGTCTTCCCACGCGCAAGAAGGGGGCATCCGGCCCACGGGACGACGATGCCTGAGGAAAACAGTGCGGTATATCCCCTTTTACCCGTCAAGGCGGGGTGAAGGTGGACGGCAGGCTGGTTGAGGGGCAGCGCTTCGATCAAGGATATGTCTCTCATTCCCAGACATCCGCATTCACGCCGGAAAAACCCGTCATCCGCAATTCCTGCACCTTCTCCAATCCCAGCGGCTGATGCGTGGCGGCGAGCGCGATGCCGCCTTCGGCCAGATGACGCTTTACCAGCCCGGCAAACATGCGGTCGGAATCGGCGTCGAGCGCGGCGGTCGGTTCGTCGAGCAGCCAGACGGGGCGATGGGCGACGAGCAGGCGGGCGATGGCGAAGCGGCGTTGCTGTCCGGCGGACAGATAGCCATAAGGCAGATGGAGGATGCCGCCGAGACCGACGGTTTCGGCGGCCTCGTCTATATCAAGGGCGCCGCCGGGGCCGCCCTGGAAGGACTTCCAGAAGGCGAGGTTCTCGAAAACCGTCAGCTCGCGCTTCATCGCATTGCGATGGCCGAGATAGTGGCAGAATTCGCGTGGCCTCGCGCCGGCCTCGACACCCGCGCCGGAAAACGTCACGCGGCCCGCCTCAGGCGCCAGAAGACCGGCGATGACGCGCAGCAGCGTCGATTTGCCCGAGCCGTTTCGCCCGGTGACGACCAGCGCCTCTCCCATGCCTAAGTCAAAGGAAAGATTGGAGAATATCAGCTCCTCGCCGCGCCTGGCGGCAAGCCCTTCGGCGCTGAGCAGCATGGGCTGACGCATCCTTTAAAGTTTTGGTCATTGCGATGCAAAAAATGTCTCGAAGCGGCATCCCACGCTCTGGAACCTTTCTTAGAAATTATCTATAAGACTTGCAACCACGCCAGCGGTCGGCGTGAACTTCATCTCTCCGCCGAACTTCGGGGATTGCGAACAACAATCCTTGCGTGCGGACAGCGGAAATGGCCGCACCCGCATCCTGATGTGCATGAAGTGCATGGGCGTTCGCACGACTGTGTTGGCTATCAGAAACGGGGTCTCTCGTGTCTAAATCTCTCGATAGTTTCAATTGTCGCTCCACGCTCACAGTGGACGGCAAGGACTATGTCTATTTCAGCCTGCCGAAGGCCGAAGCCAACGGTTTGCCGGGTGTTTCCAGGCTGCCCTTCTCGATGAAGGTGCTGCTGGAAAACCTGCTGCGCAACGAGGACGGCCGCTCGGTCACCAAAAACGACATTCTCGCCGTCGCCAAGTGGCTTGAGAACAAGGGCCTGGAAGAGGCCGAGATCGCCTATCGCCCAGCGCGTGTCCTGATGCAGGACTTCACCGGCGTGCCGGCGGTCGTCGATCTCGCCGCCATGCGCGACGCGATGGTCTCGCTCGGCGGCGATCCGGAAAAGATCAACCCGCTGGTGCCGGTCGATCTCGTCATCGACCATTCGGTCATCGTCGACGAGTTCGGCACCGCTTCCGCCTTCGCCCGCAACGTCGAGCTGGAATACCAGCGCAACGGCGAGCGCTACCGCTTCCTGAAGTGGGGCCAGCAGGCGTTCAAGAATTTCCGCGTGGTTCCCCCGGGCACGGGCATCTGTCACCAGGTCAACCTCGAATATCTCGGCCAGACCGTCTGGACCAAGGACGAGGACGGCGAGACCATCGCCTATCCCGACACCTGCGTCGGCACCGATTCGCATACCACGATGATCAACGGCCTCGGCGTTCTCGGCTGGGGTGTCGGCGGTATCGAGGCGGAAGCCGCCATGCTCGGCCAGCCGGTTTCCATGCTGCTGCCCGAGGTCATCGGCTTCAAGCTGACCGGCAAGCTCAAGGAAGGCGTCACCGCCACCGACCTCGTGCTGACCGTCGTGCAGATGCTGCGCAAGAAGGGCGTCGTCTCCAAGTTCGTCGAATTCTTCGGCCCGGGCATGGACAACATGCCGCTCGCCGACCGCGCCACCATCGGCAACATGGGCCCGGAATACGGCGCCACCTGCGGCTTCTTCCCGGTCGATGGCGAAACGATCAACTATCTCACCATGTCCGGCCGCAAGACCGACCGCATCGCGCTGGTCGAAGCTTATTCGAAGGCTCAAGGGATGTGGCGTGACGGCGACGGTTCCGACCTCGTCTTCACCGACACGCTGGAACTCGATCTCGGCGACGTCGTGCCCTCCATGGCCGGCCCGAAGCGCCCCGAGGGACGCCTGCCGCTGGAAACCATCGCGCCGAATTTTGCGGCTGCGCTGGAAGGCGACTACAAGAAGCCCGGCCAGCTCACCAACCGCTATGCCGTCGAAGGCGAAGACTTCGATCTCGGCCATGGCGACGTGGCGATCGCCGCCATCACATCCTGCACCAACACCTCGAACCCGAGCGTGCTGATCGCCGCCGGCCTTCTCGCCCGCAATGCGGTTGCCAAGGGCCTGAAGTCCAAGCCGTGGGTGAAAACCTCGCTGGCCCCGGGATCGCAGGTCGTCGGCGAATATCTTTCCAAGTCCGGCCTGCAGGCCGATCTCGACGCACTCGGCTTCAACCTCGTCGGCTTCGGCTGCACGACCTGCATCGGCAATTCCGGCCCGCTGCCGGCTCCGATCTCGAAGACGATCAACGACAAGGGCTTGATCACCGCCGGCGTCCTCTCCGGCAACCGCAACTTCGAAGGCCGCATCTCGCCGGACGTCCAGGCGAACTACCTCGCCTCCCCGCCGCTGGTCGTCGCTTACGCGCTGGCCGGCACGGTCCAGAAGGATCTGACCAAGGAGCCGATCGGCGAAGACCGGGACGGCAACCCGGTCTACCTCAAGGACATCTGGCCGACCTCGCACGAGATCCAGGAATTCATCCAGAAATACGTCACGCGCGCGCTCTATGAGAGCAAGTATGCCGACGTGTTCAAGGGCGATGTCAACTGGCAGGCGGTTCAGGTTCCGGCCGGCCAGACCTATGCCTGGGACGACCAGTCGACCTATGTGCAGAACCCGCCCTACTTCGTTGGCATGGGCAAGACCGGCTCGGGCATTTCCGACATCAAGGGTGCGCGCATCCTTGGCCTGTTCGGCGACAAGATCACCACCGACCATATTTCCCCGGCCGGTTCGATCAAGGCCGCTTCGCCGGCCGGCGCCTATCTCATCGACCATGGCGTCGGCGTCGCCGACTTCAACCAGTACGGCACGCGCCGCGGCAATCATGAAGTGATGATGCGCGGCACCTTCGCCAATATCCGCATCCGCAACCACATGCTCGGCCCGAACGGTAAGGAAGGTGGCTACACCATCCACTATCCGTCCAAGGAAGAGATGTCGATCTACGACGCGGCCATGATGTACAAGGCCGAGGGCGTTCCGCTTGTCATCTTCGCCGGCGTCGAATACGGCAACGGCTCCTCGCGCGACTGGGCGGCCAAGGGCACCAACCTGCTCGGCGTCAAGGCGGTCATCGCCCAGTCCTTCGAGCGTATCCACCGCTCGAACCTGGTCGGCATGGGCGTCGTGCCCTTCGTCTTCGAAGAGGGCACGACCTGGGCCAGCCTCGGCCTCAAGGGCGACGAAGTCGTCTCGATCGAGGGCCTCGCCAACGTACGTCCACGTGAATGGAAGGTCGCCAAGATCGCTTATGCGGACGGCACGGTGAAGGAGATCAACATCCTCTGCCGCATCGATACGCTGGACGAGGTGACCTACATGAACAATGGCGGCATTCTCCAGACCGTTCTGCGCGATCTGGCCGCCTGAGCCGGTCTGAGACCTGCTCTTCGAAGCCGCCGGGAGCCTCTCCCGGCGGCTTTTTCTTGAGCGTTTCCAGGAAAAGCGGAAACCGGTTTTCCGTCCGGAAATGCGCTCGTGAGCGCGGATCCGGCTTCACCCCATCGTGACTTTTCGTTGAAGATGGGAGGGTGTAGAGACGGGACTTCAAGGATAGTATGGGGTGTTCGGCTGCCGGTCGGCAGGCGTTTTTTCGTGACGGACGGGGCCGGCGCAAGGTCCTGTGGAAAGGTGCAGACGATGCCGGTGTGGCGTTTCACGACGGTTCTGGCGATCGGGGTCGCGGCAGCCTCGCCGCTATCGGCCGAACAGGCGGCAAAGCCGAAGGGCGTCGTCGAGCTGTTCACCTCGCAAGGCTGCGCCTCCTGCCCGCCGGCCGATGCAAAGCTGGAAACGCTGATCCGCCAGGGCGACGTCATCGCCCTCTCCTACCACGTCGACTACTGGGATTATCTCGGCTGGAAGGATACGCTGAGTTCCAAGGAGAACACCGAGCGGCAATACGGCTATGCCCGCACCATGGGCCGCACCAATGTCTATACGCCGCAGGCGGTGCTGAACGGCCAGGACCACATCAGCGGCGCCGATCTCCACGGCATCAATGCCAAGCTGGAGGCGCTGCGCGCCGACGGCAAGGGGCTGAACGTCGACGTCGATGCCGCCATGCGCGGCGACGAGCTGGAAATCAACGTCGGGCCGGGCAACGGCAAGGCCAATGTCGTCATCGCCTATTTCAACAGGGAGCAGGTGATCCAGATGGACAAGGGCGAGAATGCCGGCCGCAAGATCACCTATTGGAACACCGTCAGCGACGTGCAGACGGTCGGCATGTGGGACGGCAAGCCGCTGAAGCTGGTGCTGCCGGCCAGCGTCGTCGGCACGCAGCGCAAGCAGGGCTGCGCCGTGCTGCTGCAGGCAACCTCGCCCAAGGGCGATCCCGCCGCCATCCGCGGCGCCGCGGTGCTGACCGCCGCCCCGAACGGCGGTTGACCCCGCATTTGCTGTTTTCGTTTGGCTTTTCGGTAAAGCCGCCTCACATCTGTCCCCGACATGCCACGGCAGCGACACACCGTCGCTTGCATTTTTATCCCGCTGGGGCACACTGTCACAACTCTGTTGTCATCAACAGGATTCGAGGAGTGCCTATGAACGATCAGCCGGATGTGTCGCACCGAAACGCCGATGTCGTTGTCGATCTGCGAGAATACCGGCAAAGTCGCGATCCCGCCCCCGTCACCTTCCACCGCCGCGAGTTGGATGCCATCCTGCGCATCTATGGCCGCATGGTCGGCGAAGGCGAATGGCGCGACTATGCCATCGATCACCTCAAGGACAAGGCGGTGTTCTCGATCTTCAAGCGCTCCGGCGAAATGCCGCTGTTCCGCATCGAGAAGAACCCCAAGCTCGCCAACAAGCAGGGCGCCTTCAGCGTCGTCAATGTCAACGGCATGGTGCTGAAACGCGGCCATGAACTGCAGCAGGTATTGAAGGTCTTCGACAAGGTGTTGAAGCTGATCGACACCTGAGCCGTCAGGTCAGCGTGCCCGGATAACGCCCGGGATCCGGCAAGGTCTCGATGCCCTCGCCGAGGCTCTTCTGCATCAGCACCGTATCCAGCCACCTCCCCTGCTTGAAGCCGGCGCCGGCAATGCGCCCGGCATCGGAAAAACCGCAGGCCGCATGCAGCGCCACCGAGGCCGGATGGCCGCCGCCGATCACCGCCAGCATCTGCCGGAAGCCGAGTTCCGTGCATCGCGCCAGCAGCGCGACGAGCAGAGCCTTGCCGATGCCGCGCCCCTGCGCGTGGCGGCCGAGATAGATCGAATCCTCCACCAGCCAGCGATAGGCCGGTCGGGTGCGGAACGGGCCGGCATAGGCATAGCCGAGAACCGCGCCCTCTTCCTCGGCGACCAGATAGGGATAGCCGCGCCCGGTGATCGCCTCGAACCGCGCGGCCATCTCGTCGCGCGACGGCGGTTCGATCTCGTAGCTGGCGACGCCGTTCACGACGGCATGGGCGTAGATCGCCGTGATGGCGTCGAGATCGGCAGGCGTTGCCGGGCGCAGGCGAAAACGCATGAAGACTCTTCCGAAGAGGCGAACACAAAAAAGGCGACCCGAAGGTCGCCTTTCCATTCCGTCTGCCCATTCCTTAGTTGTTGCGGTTGCCGAACAACTGGATAAGGAACATGAACAGGTTGATGAAGTCGAGATAGAGCTGCAGCGCGCCCATGATCGCCTTGCGGCCCATGACGGCGACGTCGTCGTTCTCGAAATACATTTCCTTGATCTTCTGCGTGTCGTAGGCGGTGAGGCCGGCGAAGACCAGCACGCCGATCGCCGAGATGGCGAACTGGAGCGCGGAAGACTGCAGGAACAGGTTGACGAGCGCGGCGATGATCAGGCCGAACAGACCCATGATCAGGAACGAGCCGAAGGCCGACAGGTCACGCTTGGTCGTGTAGCCGAACAGCGACAGTCCGCCGAAGGCGGCGGCGGTCACGAAGAAGGTCTGCACGATGCTCTGGCCGGTGAAGACGATGAAGATCGACGACAGCGACAGGCCCATCAGCGCGGCGTAGATCCAGAAGGTCGTCTGCGCGGCCGAGACCGACATCTGATGAATGCGATAGCTCAGGAAGAACACCAGGCCGACCGGAGCCAGCATGATCACCCAGCGCAGCGGCGAGGCGAACAGAAGCTGCGCGAAGGCCGGATTGCTGACCGCCAGCGCATAGGTGCCGTAAGCCGCCAGACCGGTGATCGCCAGTCCCAGCGCCATCAGGTTGTAAACCTTCAGCATGTAGGTGCGCAGGCCCTGGTCAATCAACTGACCGGATTGCGCGCCCGCATAACCCGTCCGGTTCTGGTAGTTTCGAAGATCAGCCATTCTTTCCTCTTTCAAGCTCCGATGAAGTCACGGGGTCGCGGACATCGGGTCCGGGCGCCGCTGCGGAGCTTCCAGCATGCGTAGCGTAAATATGATGCGAGAACACGGCGCTTACAAGGCCCGTATGCCGCGAATCGAACGGTGAGGCCGGCGCACGCGGCCAAAAGCCGCGTGATTAACCGCAAACCGTCCTACAACTCGCGCAGGACCGGCGCCGCCTTCTGCCCCAACACCCGCCATGTGCCGATGAGGCCGATACCGACCGTCATCACCAGCGCCACGACGACCGTTCCGATCGCGACATCGCCGAGGAAGGCGGAAGGTAATTTCATCACCCGCGTCACCACGAACCAGGCGGAAACGCCACCGGCGGCGAGCGCGAAGACGGCGGTCGCCAGCCCCAGCAACAGGTATTCGTAGGAGAAGGCGCGAATCAGCAACCCGCGCGTCGCCCCCAGCGTCTTCAGCACCACGGCGTCATGGGTGCGGGCGCGGTTTCCGGCGGCAAGCGCACCGGCCAGCACCAGCACCGAGGCGACCAGCGCCACCGAGGCCGCCGCCCGGATCGCCACCGCCAGCTGCCCGACAAGGCCGCTGACGATATCCAGCGCATCCTTGACGCGCACGCTGGTGATCGTCGGATAGGTGTTGGTGACCTTGCGCAAAAGCGTCGCCTCTTCGGCTGCCGTGGCGCCGGCATCGGTGAGTGTCGCCAGCCAGGCATGCGGCGCGCCGGCAAACGTGTTGGGCGAAAACACCATGACGAAATTGATCGACAGTGATTCCCACTGCACCTGCCTGAGATTGGCGATTTTCGCGGTGATGCTGCGGCCGAGCACATTGACCGTGACGGTATCGCCGAGCTTGAGGCCAAGGTCGCCGGCCTCCTGCGCCGAAAAGGAGACGAGCGGCTCGCCGCTATAGTTTGCCGGCCACCATTCCCCCTGCGTCACCAGCGAGCCTTCCGGCAGGGTCTCGGCATAGGTGATGCCGCGATCGCCGCGCAGCACCCAGCGGGCATTCGGCGGCACCTCCATCTTGCTCACGTCCTGGCCGTTAAAGGCGAGGATGCGTCCGCGCAGCATCGGCACCTCGGTGAGTTTGCTGTTCGGCAATTCGGTCGAGACGAGTTTTCGGAAGCCGTCGACCTCGCTGCCCTGGATATCGACGAAGAAGAAATTCGGGGCGCGTTCCGGCAGGTTGCGGGTGAGCGCCTGCCGCAGGTTGCCGTCGATCAACGCCAGCGTCACCAAGAGCGCAAGGCCGAGGCCGAGCGACAGCACCACCGAGGGCGTCAGCGCGCCGGGGCGATGGATATTGCCGATGGCCAGTCGCAGCGCCGGCGAATGCACCTGCGGGCTGCGTTTCGCCAGCGCCGCAATCCCGGCCGCCACTAGCCGCAACAGGATGAAAGCCCCAGCGACAGAGACCAGAAAGATCGCGGCGATGAAACGGTCGAAGGCGGTGGCGACCACCAACACGCAGAGAAGCGCAAGGATGGTGCCCGCCGCCGCCAGATAGGGCCAGGAGGGCAACCCCGCCCGCTCGAAACCTTGCTCACGGAACAGGGCGGTGGCGGGCACTTCCCGGGCATGGCCGAGCGGCAGGATGGCGAAGGCGAGCGTCGTCAGCAGGCCGAAGACGGCGGCCAGCGCCAGCGCGGCCGGATAGAGCGCCGGCTCCGCCGGAACCGGCAGCACGGCGGCAAGGAAGGGTGCCGCAACCATCGGCGCCACCGCCCCGAGGACGAGGCCGATCAAAATGCCGATGCCGGCGATCAGCAGGATCTGGAAAAGATAGATGGCGGCGACCACCGAGGCCGGTGCGCCCAGGCATTTGAAGGTGGCGATGGTGGTCCGCTTGGCATCGAGGAAGGCGCGCACCGCATTGGCCACGCCGACGCCGCCGACGATCAGCGCCGTCAGCCCGACCAGCGTCAGAAATTGCGAAAAGCGGGTGACGTTGTCGCTGAGCGCCGGTGCTGCGCGGTCGCTGGTGCGGATCGACCAGCCGGCGTCGGGAAATTTTTTCGTCGCCTCCGCTTGGAGCGCGGTCGGCGTTGCGGAACCCGGCTTCAGCCTGATCTTGTAGGCATTCTCGACAAGGCTACCGGTCTGGGTCAGCCCGGTCGCCGCCAGCGCCTCGCGGCTGATCAGCAGGCGCGGCGCAAACCCAAAACCTTCGGAAATCGCATCCGGCTCGGTTTTCACCGTGCCGGCAATCACCAGCCGCGCCTTGCCGAGCAGCAGGGTATCGCCGAGCTTGAGGCCGAGACGGTCGAGGATCAAGGGTGCGACCACCGTGCCGAACGCGTCCCCGCGCTTGCCGATGAGATCGGGAAGCGCCCCGCCTTCACTTGCCTCGAAAGCGCCATAGAGCGGATAGGCCGGATCGACCGCCTTCACCTCGGTCAGCGACTGGTCGGACCCATCCGGCAGGCGCGCCATGGAGCGCAATCCGGTCGATACGGAAATATCCCCGAGGCTTTGCAGATAGGCGAATTCGTCCGGCGAGGCCTCGCGATTGTTCAGCTCGAAGCGCAGGTCGCCGGCAAGCAGGCTCTGCCCTTGCGCGGCAATCGCATCCGATATCGACGAGGCGACGGAATTGACTGCCGCGATCGCCCCGGTGCCGAGTGCGATGCAGGCGAGGAAAATGTAGAAGCCGGAGAGACCGCCGCGCAATTCGCGCAACGCCAGCCGGAGGGCGAGTTTCAGCCGCGATGACAGGCCCTTCATGCATAAACCGCTGCATGGGCGGAAGCGGGTGCCGCACTGTCGCCGGCGATCTCGCCGGAGCGCATGCGAATCTGGCGGGAGCAGCGCGCGGCTAGCGCAGGGTCATGGGTGACCAGCACCAGCGTCATGCCGCGCTCGGCCTGCTTGGAAAACAAGAGGTCGGCGATCTGGCGGCCGGTCTCGGTGTCGAGATTGCCGGTCGGCTCGTCGGCGATCAGCACCGCCGGCGACGGCGCCAAGGCGCGTGCAATCGCCACGCGCTGCTGCTCGCCGCCCGAAAGCTGGCCGGGATAATGATGCAGCCGCTCGCCAAGCCCGACGGCGGTCAGTTCGCGCCGGGCGATGTCGAAGGCGTCGCGCACATTGGCAAGCTCCAGCGGCACCGCAACGTTTTCCAGCGCGGTCATGTTGGCGATCAGATGGAAGGACTGGAAGACGATGCCAATGTTGCGGCCGCGAAAATCCGCCAGCGCATCCTCGCCCAGCCCATGCAGGGCCGCGCCGTTGATATGGATTTCGCCGGAATCGAGCCGTTCCAGCCCGGCCAGCACCATCAGCAGCGTCGATTTTCCCGAGCCCGACGGCCCGACGATGCCGACGGCTTCACCCGCATCGATACTGAGGTCGATCCCCTTGAGCACATGGACCGAGGCGGCGTCGCGCCCCAGCGTCAAATCGGCCCGCTTCAGCGCGATGATGGTGTTCGTCAAGACAAACCTTCCTATATTGGGGGCGGATGCTGGGGACGGTCCCGGCCAAGATAGGAAACGACCGATGCGATTTAAAGCGGCGTTCATTCACTTCATCGTCATTGTCGCCGCGCTCACCGGCAGCACAACCGGCGCGTTCGCGCGCACGCTGCAACTCGTCGGCTTCGGCGACAGCCTGATGGCCGGTTACCAGTTAGCGCCCGGCGACGCCTACCCCGCTAAACTGGAGGCCGCCTTGAAGGCGAAGGGGATCGACGTCGCGATCACCAATGCCGGTGTTTCCGGCGACACGACCTCGGCCGGCCTTGCCCGCATCGACTGGTCGGTGCCGGACGGAACCGACGGCGTCATCCTCGAACTCGGGGCCAATGATGCGTTGCGCGGCGTACCGCCACAGGAAACGGAACGCAACCTTGACGCGATTTTGACGCGCCTTAAGCAGCGCGGTATCCCGGTCATTCTCATGGGCATGATGGCGCCGCCGAACATGGGCAGCGAATTCGGAGAGAAATTCAACGCCATCTATCCGAAACTGGCGGAAAAACATGGGGTTGCGCTTTATGCCTTCTTCCTTGACGGAGTGGCGGCGCAAGCGGGGCTGCAGCTCGAGGACGGCATGCATCCGAACCCCGGGGGCGTGGACGTCATGGTTGAAAAATCCTTAACCGCGGTGCAAGCTTTCCTGGCTACGATTTCTGGCGGAACAAAATAGGGATTGCGCGGATTTCCTTTGCGTGATTCGCTGGTGCCATCAGCACAAGATTCGGGGAGCTTGTCATGCCGAGACTGTTTACCGCCCTCGAAATTCCCCGCAACGTGGCATTGAGCCTTTCCCTGTTGCGCGGCGGCCTGCCCGGAGCCCGCTGGATCGACGTCGAGAATTACCACATCACCCTGCGCTTCATCGGCGATGTCGACGGACGCACGGCCGACGAGATCGTCGACCGGCTCGACCGCATCGACCGGCCGGAATTCCAGCTTTCGATGACCGGCATCGGCTCGTTCGGCGGCAAGAAGCCGCATTCGGTCTGGGCCGGCGTGACGCCGGCGCCGGAGATGTTCGCGCTGCAGGCGGAAATCGAGCGGCTGTGCCAGCGTCTCGGCCTGCCGCCGGATCCGCGCAAATTCACCCCGCATGTCACGCTTGCGCGCCTGAAAGGCGCCCGCGTCGACGATGTCGTGCATTACCTTTCCGGCCGCGGCAATTTCCAGACCGCCCCCTTCACCGCCCCCCGTTTCGTGCTCCTGTCATCGCGCGATTCGGTCGGCGGCGGCCCCTACCTGACGGAAGAGATTTTCCCGCTGCGCGAGGAAATCAACAGCCGCTCCCGCGAGTGGGCCGGCGCCGTTCCGGAAAAAAGCCTCTTGTAGAAAGGAGGCCCTGCCATGGCCTATGAGAAGCTGGCGGCGGCGGCGGTTGCCGAGCGGCTGAAGGATCTTTCCGGCTGGACGCTGACCCGCGACGGCGCCGCCATTGCCCGTGATTTCAAATTCCGCAATTTTGTGGACGCCTTCGGTTTCATGACCGAAGCGGCGCTGGCGGCCGAAAAGCTCAACCACCATCCCGAATGGATGAACGTCTATGGCCGGGTCGAGGTGGTGCTGACCACGCATGCCGCCAAAGGCCTGACGGAGCTGGATTTCAAGCTGGCCGGCCGGATGGACAAGGCCGCCGCCCGCCGCAAGGATTGAACTCGGCCGCGCCCTTCCCCATATCTGCGGCGATGACCCGGAGGACAAGGTGACAGCGGACGAGGTGAAATTCGGAGAGATTCTCCTGCCCGGCGACGAGGAAACGCAGAATCGGCGCGAAAAATCGGTCAAGGCCAAGTTTTGGCCGACCTTCCGCAAGGCGGTGCGCCACCTGCCTTTCGGGCGCGACGTCGTCGCCGCTTTTTACTGCGCCACCGATCCGCAGACGCCGACGCGGGTGCGCGGCATCCTGCTTGCGGCGCTCGCCTATTTCGTCATGCCGATCGACATGATCCCGGACATTTTCGCGGTGGTCGGCTTTTCCGATGACGTCGCGGTGTTGAGCGCTGCGCTGGCGATGATCCGCGGCCATATGAACGAACGCCACTACGAGGCCGCCGACAAGGCGCTCGCCGACCGAGACGCCTGATTCCCGACCGGGACAGGCCCGTTTTGCGACAAATTCTTGCCCGATTCTTTGTGTCAAACCCGATAATGGGAACAGCGCCTCCGGGTCGAGTGAATTTGCCGACAGTCTTGAGTTTCGGGGCGAAAAAGCCGGTTGCGGCTCGGTCTGGCGCATTTCCCGGTGGCATTCTCGTTCGCGTTCATGGTTTGGTAACCTGAATAAAGTCACAATGAACGGGATCCGAAGGATAATTTAGCCTGGCCCCGGCCTCGGGGTTCGGATGGCGCACGAACCGGCAGGAAATCATGTTCACAAGACGTTTCGCTCTCGCTCTTACCCTTGTAGTCGCCAGCGCTGGCATCGCATCCGCCCAGACTCCCACCCGCATCCAGCAGTTCAAAGCCTGGGGCGCCTATACCTACAAATCCGGCAACAGCAATGTCTGCTACGTGCTCTCGGTCCCGACGACCAAGGAGCCGGCCAATGTCGATCATGGCGACATTTTCTTCATCGTCTCGCAGCGCCCCGGCCAGAACATCTCCTACGAGCCGCAGGCGATGATGGGCTATGTGATGAAGGAGAATTCCAAGGTCAACGTCACCATCGACAACAAGACCTTCGTGATGTTCACCAAGGAGAAGGCCGCCTGGGTCGAGAACGCCGCCGAGGAACCGGCGCTGGTCAACGCGATGAAGACCGGCCACAACATGACCGTCAAGGCCATGTCGCGCAAGGGCACCGTCACCAGCTATGCCTATTCCCTGCAGGGCATTTCCGCCGCCCTGAAGCAGATCGAGCGCTGCAAGTAAGTTTTTACGCTCGGGAATTCGACTGTCGACCAAGCCGGCCCGCAAGGCCGGCTTTGCCGTTTTTGACGTCGGCGTGAATTCATGATACACGCGCGCCAACAGAGCATTTCCAGGAAAAGTGGAGACCGGTTTTCCGTTCGGAAATGCGACAAACGTAAATGGACGGACCAGACCCTCGCCGCCAAGCCGGCGCCCGTCCCTTTTTCTTTCATTGCACATGCCTTGTCCGCCACGGGAAGCGCCGGGCGTTCCGGCCGTGCTGAAACCGGGATAGAATGACGATGGATGTCACGGAAACCCTTGCTGCGCCGGTGAAGATCCCGGCGATCGCCAGCCGGCTCGATGCCGGCACCAAGCCGACCCTGATCGGCCTGACGCGCGAGGAGATGGCGGAGGCGCTCAAGGGCGTCGGCGTCGCCGAGCGGCAGTTGCGCATGCGCGTCAGCCAGATCTGGCACTGGCTCTATGTGCGCGGCGTCTCCGATTTCGACCACATGACCAACGTCGCCAAGGACATGCGCGAAACGCTGAAGACGCATTTCACCATCGCCCGGCCGGAAATCGTCGAGGAGCAGGTCTCCAATGACGGCACCCGCAAATGGCTCTTGCGTTTCCCCCCGCGCGGCGCCGGCCGTCCGGTCGAGGTCGAGACGGTCTATATTCCCGAGGAAGGCCGCGGCACCCTGTGCATCTCCAGCCAGGTCGGCTGTTCGCTCACCTGTTCCTTCTGTCACACCGGCACGCAACGTCTGGTGCGCAACCTGACGGCGGAAGAGATCCTGTCGCAGCTGCTGCTTGCCCGCGACCGGCTCGGCGATTTTCCCGACCGCGACACCCCGGTCGGCGCCATGATGCCCGCCGAGGGCCGCAAGGTCTCCAACATCGTCATGATGGGCATGGGCGAGCCGCTCTACAATTTCGAATCGGTGAAGACCGCGCTGCTGATCGCCTCCGACGGCGACGGATTGTCGCTGTCGAAGCGGCGCATCACGCTGTCGACCTCCGGCGTCGTGCCGGAAATCTTCCGCACCGGCGATGAGATCGGCGTCATGCTGGCGATCTCGCTGCATGCCGTGCGCGACGATTTGCGCGACATGCTGGTGCCGATCAACAAGAAATATCCACTCAAGGAATTGATGGACGCCTGCCGCAAATATCCGGGCCTGTCGAATGCGCGCCGCATCACCTTCGAATATGTGATGCTCAAGGACGTCAATGACAGCCTGGAGGACGCCAAGGGCCTGATCCAGTTGCTCAAGGGCATTCCCGCCAAGATCAACCTCATCCCGTTCAACCCCTGGCCGGGCACCAATTACCAGTGCTCTGACTGGGCGACGATCGAGAAATTCGCCGATTTCATCAATGCGGCCGGTTACGCCTCGCCGATCCGCACCCCGCGCGGTCGCGATATCCTCGCCGCCTGCGGCCAGCTGAAGTCGGAATCCGAACGCATGCGCAAGACCGAGCGCCTCGCTTTTGAGGCGATGATGATCGCCAATCACGGCGAGGATTGATCACGAAGTTTGATGGGAAAGCCGCCGGGCCTCTGTTGATTTTATAGGCAAGCTGCCTGTAAAAGCGGCGCATTATTGCCCCTCGGGAGACCTTCATGCGTTCACTTCTCATCGCTTTCGCCGCCACGCTGGCGCTGTCCACCGCCGTCAAGGCGCAGGACGTCACGGTTGCCGTCACCGCCATCGTCGAGCATCCGGCCCTCGATGCCGCCCGTGACGGCGTCAAGGAAGCGCTGGCGGCTGCCGGCTACAAGGAAGGCGAAAACCTGAAGTTCGTCTACCAGTCGGCGCAGGGCAACCCGGCCACCGCCGCCCAGATCGCCCGCCAGTTCGCCGGCGACGGCCCCGACGTCATCGTGCCGATCTCGACGCCATCCGCCCAGGCCGCAGTTTCCGCCACGCGCGACATTCCGATCGTCTTCACCGCCGTGTCCGATCCGCTCGGCGCCCAGCTCGTCAAGGACATGGACAAGCCCGGCGGCAACGTCACCGGCCTCTCCGATATGTCGCCGGTTGCCGAACATGTGGCGCTGATCAAGGAAATCCTGCCAAACGCCAAGACGATCGGCTATCTCTACAATTCCGGCGAAGCCAATTCGGTGTCGCTGCTCGCCGTTCTCAAGACGGAAGCCGAAAAGGCCGGCCTGACGGTGGTCGAATCGGCCGCCACCAAGTCGGCCGAAGTGCAGGGCGCGGCCCGCGCGCTGATCGGCAAGGCCGACGCCATCTACGTGCCCACCGACAACACGATCATTTCGGCGCTGGAAGGCGCGGTCGGCGTGGCCGAGGAAGCCAAGCTGCCGCTGTTCACCGCCGATACCGATTCGGTGTCGCGCGGCTCGCTCGCAGCGCTCGGCTTCAACTATCACGATGTCGGCAAGCAGACCGGCGAAATCGTCGTGCGCATCCTCAAGGGTGAAAACCCCGGTGATATCGCCGTGAAGGTTGCCGCCGGCAGCGATCTGGTCATCAACAAGGCCGCCGCCGCCAAGATGGGCGTCACCCTGCCGGAAAGCGTCGTCAAGCGCGCCACCCGCGTCGTCGAATAATTTCGCCGAAAGACATTACCGATCCATCGCAGCCGCCCTCATCAACCGTGAGGGCGGTTTGCTTGTTAAAATGACGCCTCCACGATTTCCCGGCGGAGGCTTTTGAAAAAGGGCAGTCGCTTGAGTGTGATCGCTTTCTGGGGAGCCGTGGAACTGGGGCTGATCTATGCCTTCGTTGCGCTCGGCATATTCCTTGCCTTCCGCGTGCTCGATTTTCCTGACCTCACGGTCGACGGATCCTTTCCGCTGGGCGCGGCGGTGACCGCCGTGCTGATCACCGCCGGGCTGAACGCCTGGGCGGCAGCGGGCATCGCCATGATCGCAGGCGCGCTCGCGGGCATCGTCACCGCCATTCTCAATGTCCGTTTCAAGATCCTCAACCTGCTGGCCTCGATCCTGACGATGATCGCGCTGTTCTCGGTCAATCTGCGCGTCATGGGCAAGCCGAACGTGGCGCTGATCAATGCCGATACGATGCTCAGCCCGTTCTTCGGCCACGGCCTGCGCGAATTCTATGTGCGGCCGCTGTTCATCGGCGTGCTGGTGATCGTCGCCCTGATCGCCGTCTGGCGCTTCCTCGAAAGCGATGCAGGTCTCGCGATGCGCGCCACCGGCGCCAATGCCCGCATGGCCCGGGCGCAAGGGGTCGATACCAGCTTCCAGATCTATTTGGGCATGGCGCTGTCGAATGCGCTGGTGGCGCTGGGCGGCGCGCTGTTTGCCCAGACGAGCGGCTTTGCCGATGTCACCTCCGGCGTCGGCACCATCGTCGTCGGCCTTGCCGCCGTCATCATCGGCGAGACGCTGCTGGGCGCGCGCGGCATCCTGATCGCGCTGATCGGCTGCGTGCTCGGCTCGATCCTCTATCGCATCGCCATCCAGCTCGCGCTGTCGACGGACATGCTCGGCCTGCAGGCCTCCGACCTCAACCTGGTCACCGCCGTGCTCGTCACCGTCGCGCTCATCCTTCCCCGTCTTCGCCGTGGAGGCGCCGCATGATCGCCGTCGAGGATATCAAGGTCGTCTTCGGCCGGGGCACGCCGCTCGAAAAGCAGGCGCTGAAGCGCGTCAGCCTGACCATCGAAGAGGGCAGCTTCGTCACCGTCATTGGGTCGAACGGCGCCGGCAAGTCGACGCTGCTCGGCGTGCTCGCCGGCGACGTGCTGCCGACCGAGGGCAGGGTAACGATCGGCACCCGCGACGTCACGCGGCTGGCCACCGCCGGCCGCGCCGGCATGGTCGCCCGCGTCTTCCAAGACCCGCTGACTGGAAGCTGCGGCGCGCTCTCCATCGAGGAAAACCTGGCGCTCGCCGCCCGTCGCGGCGAAAAGCGCGGTCTCGCCTCGGCGCTCGGCCCCTCGCGCCGCTCCGTCTTCCGCGAGCGCATCGCCGAACTCAACCTCGGCCTGGAAAACCGCATGAAGGACCGCATGGACCTGCTTTCCGGCGGCCAGCGGCAGGCGGTGTCACTGGTCATGGCGACGCTCTCCGGCTCCGACGTTCTGCTGCTCGACGAACACACCGCAGCCCTCGATCCGGGCATGGCCGAGTTCATCATGAAGCTCACCCAGAAGATCGTTTCCGAACGCAAGCTGACGACGCTGATGGTCACCCATTCCATGCGCCAGGCGCTGGATTACGGCCACCGAACCGTCATGCTGCATGGCGGTGAGATCGTGCTCGACGTCACCGGCGACAGCCGCAAGACGCTGTCGGTCGAAGACCTCATCGACATGTTCCGCAAGATGCGCGGCGAGACGCTGGATGACGATGCCCTGCTGATCGGCTGAGGCATTTTCCGAAAAACGACAAGGGCGGCGAAAATTTTTCGCCGCCCTTGTCGATTGGCTTGCATCCCGTTCGTCATCAGGCACCAATCGCAATCGGGCGATTGGCTGATCTTCGAAAGGATGAAGCGATGAAATACATGGCCCTGATCTATATCGATCCCTCGCGCATGACCCCACCGGATTCGCCCGAGTTTGGCAAGATGATGTCCGGCTACCGCGAGGCCAACGAGACCTATCAGCGCGACGGCGTCTACGTCTCCGGCGATGCCTTGCAGGCGGCCTCGACCGCGACCACCATCCGCGTGCGCGACGGCCGCACCGAATCCATGGACGGCCCCTTCACCGAGACCAAGGAGCAGCTCGCCGGCTTCTACATACTCGATTGCGCCAGCCTCGACGACGCCATCCGTTATGCCGCGCTCATTCCTGGCGCCGCCCATGGCGCGGTCGAAATCCGGCCGATCATGGTCTTCGACCGCTGATGGTCCTGCCCGGCATCGCTGCCGCCGTCGATGCGCTGATGCGCGCCGATGGCGGCCGGCTGCTCGCCCATCTCGTCGGCGCCGTCAGGGATTTCCAGCTTGCCGAGGACAGTTTGCAGGATGCGCTGGAATCGGCCCTGCATCACTGGTCGCGCAACGGCCTGCCGCGCTCGCCGCCGGCCTGGGTGATGCAGACCGCCCGCCGCAAGGCCATCGACCGGCTGCGGCGCTCCGCCAGTTTCCGCGCCAAATCCGCCGAGATCGCCCATCTGATCGATCTCGATGCCCATGCCGCCGACTGGACCGAGCCGGAGCCGATCGCCGACGAGCGGCTGAAGCTGATCTTCACCTGCTGCCACCCCGCCATCGACCGCAAGACGGCGGTGGCGCTGACGCTGCGCTCCGTCTGCGGGCTGAAGACGGAAGAAGTGGCCGACGCCTTCCTCGATGCCGAGCCGGCCATGGCGCAACGGCTGGTGCGCGCCCGCCACAAGATCGCCAAGGCCGGCATCACCTATGAAGTGCCGGGGCCGGAGCACTGGCCGGCGCGGCTCGAAAGCGTGCTCGCCGTCCTCTATTTGATCTTCAACGAGGGCTATGCCTCGTCTGACGCGCGCTATATCCGCGCCGATCTCTGCGACGAGGCGATCCGGCTCGCCCGGCTGCTGATCGACCTCTGCCCCGGGGAGGCGGAGCCGGAGGGACTGCTGGCGCTGATGCTGCTGCACCACGCCCGCCGCGCCGGCCGTCTTGGACCCGACGGCGGCTTCCTGCCGCTCGACAGCCAGGACCGCAGCCTGTGGGACCGGGCGGAGATCGCCGACGGCGTACGCCTGCTCGAACATGCGCTGCGACGCGGGCGGCCGGGGGCGTACCAGCTTCAGGCGGCCATCGTCGCCATCCATGCCGAAGCGCCAAGCTTTATAGAAACCGACTGGCGCGAGATCGTGCTGATCTACGACGTGCTGATCGAGCGCGATAACAATCCCGTCTACCGGCTGAACCGGGCCGTCGCCTTGTCCTTTGCCGAGACGGCCGCCGCCGCCCTGCCCCTGCTCGACCCGCTGGAGGAGAGCCTCGGCGGCTACCAGCCCTTCCATGCGGCGAAAGCCGACCTGCTCGCCCGCGCCGGCCGGCAGGAAGAAGCAAGGCAGGCCTATACCCAAGCGATCACACTCGCCGCCGCCCCGGCCGAGCGGGATTTTTTACGCGTCAAACGCGACCTGATCTGACTCGGTTTACCGCGCCTGGGTCAGGAAGATTTTTGCCGCAAAAATCGAGAACACGCCGGCAAAGGTATAATCGATGCCGCGCAGCACATGCTTGTTGGCTTGCAGCCAGCCCGCCAGCCGGTCCGCGGCAAAAATCACCGCCAGATTGAACGGCGAGCAGATGAAGATGAAGAAGAAACCGAGAAACAGCAGCTTATGCGTCACGGCCGGATCGTTGGCGGTGACGAATTGCGGCAGGAAGGTCATGAAGAAGATGATGACCTTCGGGTTGAGCAGGTTGACGGCAAAACCGCTCATGATATTGGCGAGCGGCGTGCCCCGCGTCTCCTCCACCTTCATGACAGTGAGATTGGAGCCGTAGCGCACCGCCTGGATCGCCAGCCACAGGAGATAGGCGGCGCCGCCGGTCTTCAGAATCAGGAAGGCGGTCGGCGAGGCGGTGATCAGCGCCGAGACGCCAAAGGCGACCAGCATCGTATGGATGACGATGCCGAGGCTGGTGCCGACGACGACGAACAGCGCTGCATTCCGCCCCTGCGCCAGCGCCCGGCTGATCGAAAGCGTCATGTCGGGACCGGGCGTTGCAGCCAGCAATACGCTGGCGGCGCTGAAAGCGAGAAGGGTCGGCAGGCTGGGCAGGAAATCCATGGAGCGCAGGTCCGTCAAAAAACCGGATAAGGTGGCTCTTCCTTATCCGGCTTTCGATCTTTTGCCAATCGCAGCATGTCTCCCGAAAGCGGGAACCGGTTTCGGGAGCAAGACTTGCGCTTTACGCCGTTTGGCCGCCCAAGTGCCGCCTGAAGGCCTCGGCATGGTCCGGGTGCCAGCGCGACAGCGGCGGGCGGTTCTCGACGATATCCAGCGCCGCCCAGAGAATGCGCTTCTCATCGGTCGGGCGGTCGACGTCGTTGTCGGGGCACAGGATGTAGAAATCGCCGCGCTCGATGCTCTCCATCATGAAATCGACCGTCTGCGCCGGCGTCCAGGCGCCGGCCGGCTTTTCCGTGCGGCCATTGGCGGTGAGCCCGGTGAAGACGAAGCCGGGGATCAGCAGATGCGCGGTGGTGCGCCCATCGGCCGTGTTGCGCAGCTCGTGCTGCAGCGCCTCGGTGAACACTTTGACGCCGGCCTTGGCGACATTGTAGGCGGGATCGCCGGGCGGCGTGGTGATGCCCTGCTTCGAGCCGGTATTGATGATGACGGCGGGATCGCCGTGCGCAATCATGCCGGGGCCGAAAGTGCGCGTGCCGTTGACGACACCCATCAGGTTGACGGCCAGTACATTGTCCCAGGCGACCTGCGGCCCGAAGATCGACGAACCAGGCTGGATGCCGGCATTGTTCATCAGCACATGCACGCGCCCGAAACGCTGGATGACGGCCCGTTCGAGCGCTTCCAGCGAGGCACGGTCGGCAACGTCCGTCTCGATCGCCGCCACCTGTTCGACGCCGCCTTCGGCGAGCGCCACGGTTTCCTCCAGCGCCTTCGCCAGCCTGTCGCCGCCGAGATCGGCCAGCACGACGCTCATGCCGCGCCGCGCGAATTCCTGCGCTGCCGCGAGGCCAATGCCGGAGGCGGCGCCGGTGACGACGGCGACGTTGTCTTTCGCGAATGCGGAATGCGTTGCCATGGGTGTCTCCCTTCATGGTTCATGTTGCTTGATCGCATGCGGTTATCGCAAAGCTGTTTCACAGTTTTGCGATGGCACGGCGCCGATGGCAGGCCATCGATATGGTGTGCATTGCAGCGAAGTCAAATCATGGGCCTGCAAACCCTTGCGCGGCGCGCCAATCTCGCTAAAAGTGCCGGCCATCCCTATCATCGACGGCGGTCCTGAGCCGCGCATATTCGAACGGATCTTCATCATGGCATCTCATCCGCAAGTCAAGAAAGTGGTTCTCGCCTATTCCGGCGGCCTCGACACGTCGATCATCCTGAAATGGCTGCAGACGGAACTGGGCGCCGAGGTCGTGACCTTCACCGCCGATCTCGGCCAGGGCGAGGAGCTTGAGCCGGCGCGCAAGAAGGCCGAGATGCTCGGCATCAAGGAGATCTACGTCGAGGACGTGCGCGAGGAATTCGTGCGCGATTTCGTCTTCCCGATGTTCCGCGCCAATGCCGTCTACGAGGGCGTCTACCTGCTCGGCACCTCGATTGCCCGGCCGCTGATCTCCAAGCATCTGATCGACATCGCCCGCAAGACGGGCGCCGACGCCATTGCCCACGGCGCTACCGGCAAGGGCAACGACCAGGTCCGTTTCGAGCTTTCGGCCTATGCGCTGAACCCCGACATCAAGATCATCGCGCCCTGGCGCGACTGGTCGTTCAAGAGCCGCACCGACCTGCTCGAATTCGCCGAGAAGCACCAGATCCCGGTCGCCAAGGACAAGAAGGGCGAAGCCCCCTTCTCCGTCGACGCCAACCTCCTGCACTCCTCCTCCGAGGGCAAGGTTCTCGAAGACCCGGCCCAGGAGGCCCCCGAATACGTGCATATGCGCACCATCTCGCCGGAAGCCGCCCCCGACCAGGCGACGATCATCAAGATCGGCTTCGAAAAGGGCGATGCCGTCTCGATCAACGGCGTGCGCCTGTCGCCGGCCACCCTGCTGGCCAAGCTCAACGATTACGGCCGCGACAACGGCATCGGCCGCCTCGACCTCGTGGAAAACCGCTTCGTCGGCATGAAGAGCCGCGGCGTCTACGAAACCCCCGGCGGCACCATCCTGCTGGCCGCCCACCGCGCCATCGAAAGCATCACCCTGGATCGCGGCGCGGCCCATCTCAAGGACGACCTGATGCCGCGTTATGCGGAGCTGATCTATTACGGCTTCTGGTTCTCGCCGGAGCGCCAGATGCTGCAGGCCGCCATCGACCTCAGCCAGAAGGATGTCGAGGGCGAAGTGACGCTGAAGCTCTACAAGGGCAATGTCATGGTCATCGGCCGCGAGTCGAACAAGTCGCTCTATTCCGACAAGCTGGTCACCTTCGAAGACGACCAGGGCGCCTACGACCAGAAGGACGCCGCCGGCTTCATCAAGCTCAATGCGCTGCGCCTGCGCACGCTCGCCAAGCGCAACCTCGGCGGCTGACCGGCGCCGGCCATGAATGACGAAAAGGGCCGGAGCGGGACGCCGCTCCGGCCCTTTTCGTTTCCACCGGCCGAAAACAAAAAATCCCCGAGCGATGATCGGGGATGTTCTGCACGGCCCCACGGGCGGCGGCATAAAGTCCATGGCTTCGAAGCAGCCGCGTCGCTGCATCGGGATTACGGCAGGATGCCGCAAACCAGGGCGACCACGAAAAGGAAAGCGGCTGCAAACAGCGCGCCGTTCAGCGCCCTGTGGAACAAAGCCCGTCGCGCCCGGGCCGGCTTGGTATCGATGCTCGTATGGTAATGCGCCATGGGTGTCTCCAAATTCTTGGGGCGGATGCGGGCGGCAGGCCCCATCCCATCGACCTCGGCGGAGGGACCATCGGCCCCTCTGTCTACTTAATTGATAGACTATCCCGACAAAGAACACAGGGACAGTTTTCCGTCTTTCGACGCCGGGGAGAAAAATTTACCTCCCCGCAAAGCCCTGCGCGTCAGCAGAAAAGATGCCAGGGCCAGACGATGGGCCGCAGCCGGTCGTCATCCCTGGGGCGGTCGTCACGATCGCTAAACATCGAAGCGACAGGCGGTTGGTCTGCGGTCTTGGTCTGGCACAGGCTGAGCGCCGGGGCCGTCTCAGGCACGGCCGGGTAAGGGGTCAGGTATCCAAGTGACAGTCCACCAAGATAGAACATCGGCACCTCATCGCAAGATTGGTCCTCAAGGGCATCCGCCCTTTGACACAAAGATGCCACATTGCAGCCACGAGTCAACTATCTCTAGTCATTTGGTCGATAATTAATCCGCCATTCACCCTGTTTCTCCGCGCGCAACGGGAGGCTCGGCATTTTCCCGCGTGCGCGGCGGCGGAAAGCCATTCTTAATGTGATGGGGGCAGACTGGCGGCCAGTGAAGCGTTCGTGCCGGCCGCCAGAGGGCCGACACATGCCTGTTTTTAGAGAGCTTGGGAGGCCCATGACATCGGCCCGGACCCTGGAGGAATTGCGCGCCGTCATCCGGCGGCTCAGATTTGCCCTCGAATCCTCGCATATCGGCGTGTGGGAGCACAATCTGGCGACGAACGAAATTCGCTGGGATCCGCAGATGCACGCCCTTTATCAGACCGGCGAGACCGCGGAGGTGGTGCGCCCGCGGCTGTGGGTTCACGCGATCCATCCTGACGATCAGGCGACGGCGATTGCCGATTTCGATGCGGCGGTGGCGGCGCGTGGGCCCTATGCCTCGGATTTCCGCATCATCCTGCCCTCCGGCGAAATCCGCCATATCCGCTCTCGCGCCCATTATTTCGAGGAGGACGGCCCGCCGGCCATGCTCGGCGCCGAATGGGACATCACCGCCGACGTGCGCCTGACCCAGCAACTGGCCGAGCAGAAAGCAATTGCCGAGGACCGCGCCGTGGCGCTGGAGGAAAGCCGTCGCCAGATCGCTCACGCCGCCGAGCATGACTACCTCACCGGCCTGCCGAACCGGCGCAGCCTCGACCGCGAATTTCTGCGGCTCGGCGCCTTGGCCGACCTGAAACGGCTGGCGATCCTGCATGTCGGCATCGACAATTTCAAACAGGTCAACGATGGTTTCGGTCATGCCGGCGGCGATGCCGTGCTGACGGCAACGGCGGCCAGCATCGTGGCGGAAGTGCCGCGATCCAGTTTCTCCGCCCGCATCGGCGGCGACGAATTCGTGGTGTTGATCCCGGATTTCGAGTCCGAAGAGGCAGTGCGGGCCGTGGCCGAGGCGATCGTGCGGCGGCAGAAACAGGCTGCCCGCTTTGGCGACAAACCGATCCGCACCAGCGTCTCGGTCGGGGTCGCCTGGACGATGAACGGCGCCATCACGTCGCTGCTCGCCGATTCCGACATCGCCCTTTCCGCCGCCAAGCGCGCCGGGCGCGGCCGGGCGGAGGTGTTTTCCACCGCCATGCGCGCCGGGATCCGCCGCGAGCGCCGGCTGACCGAAGAATTCAAGCTCGGGCTCGAACGCCGCGAGATCGTGCCTTTCTATCAGGTGCAGGTGGATGCGCAAACGCGGCGCATCGTCGCCATGGAGGCGCTGGCCCGCTGGCAACATCCCGACCTCGGCCTGCTGGCGCCGGCCGCCTTCCTGCCGATGGTCGAACATGCCGGCCTGGCCGGCCAGCTCGATGCCGCCATGCTCGACGCCGTGCTCGAACACCGGCGCTGCTGGCAGGCGCTTGGCCTGTCGGTTCCGCGTCTGTCGGTGAACATTTCGGCGGCGCGGCTGAACGACGCCGATCTCATCGCCCAGATCGAGGCGCGGGCGCCGGAGCCGGGAACGCTGAGCTTCGAGCTGCTGGAGACCATTTTCCTCGACGACATCGAAAGCGAAACCGTCGCCACGCTGGACCGTCTCAGGCAAATGCATATCGATCTGGAGGTCGACGATTTCGGCTCCGGCCATGCTTCGATCGTCGGGCTGGTACGACTGAAGCCGAACCGGTTGAAGATCGATCGCCGGCTGGTGATGCCGGTCACCCGCTCCTCGGAGCAACTGAGCCTTGTCGAATCGATCATCGGCATCGCCCGGGCGCTGAACATCGAGGTGATCGCCGAGGGTGTCGAAACCGGGGCCCATGCCGATCTCCTGGCGAAGATCGGCTGCCATATCCTGCAAGGCTACGCGATCTCTCGCCCCGCAGCCGCGGAAGACATCATCGCGCTGCTGACCGCCGGCCACGCCTGAGCGTCAGGGAACGGCCTCGCCGACGGTATCGGCGACATAGGCGCCACGCTCGCCGATCGGCCTTGGCGCGCCGGTTGTCGTGTCGCGCGCCGTCTGGTGCTCCAGTTCAGCGTTGATCTCGGCGCCGACGATCAGGATGATCACCGAAATCCACGTCCAGACCATGAAGCCGATCAGCGTGCCGAGCGCACCATAGGTGACGTTGTAATGGGCGAAATTGTTGAGATAGAAGCTGAAGCCGATGGAGGCGACCAGCCAGAGCGCCGTGCTGAACAGCGCGCCCCAGCTCAGCCAAGACAGGCGCGCCCTCTCACGGCTCGGCCCGAAGCGATAGATCAGCAGGATACCGCCGGCGACCAGCAGAAGGATGAGCGGCCAGCGCGCCACGAAGGCCAGGGTTTCCAGCCAGCGGTCGAGCCAGACATAGGCAAGGATCACCGGCATGATGCCGATGCAGAAGATCATCGTCACCGCCGCCACCAGTGCCCCGAAGGTGAAGAGCAGCGACATCAGGTTGAGGCGAATGAAGCTGCGCTTCTCCTCTTCGCCGTAAGCGATGTTCATCGCCTCGAACAGTGCCTTCACGCCGTTGTTGGCGCTCCATAGCGCCACCATCAGGCCGCCGAAGAAACCGAAGCCGAGCGTTGCGGTCTTCTGCATCGTCAGCGCTGAAAGCTGGTCTGTGATGATGTCGAAGGAACCCGGCGGCAGGATCGTGACGAGAAAACCGATATGACCCGAGATCGTCGTGGGATCGGCGACAAGGCCGTACAAGGACACCAGCGCCGTCAAGGCCGGGAACAGCGCCAGCAGCAGGTAATAGGTGACGCCGGCGGCGATCAAGGTCACGCGATCCTCGGATACTTCCGAGACGACCCGCCAGAACACGTCGCGCAGGCCGCGCTTGGGGATTTCGTGCGGCGCCTCGGCATCGCGCCCATGGCCGTCATCGGAAATGACGTCGGGATCCTTCGCCTCTGCCTGCCGACTCATCGCCTCCCCTTTCTCCGGCCTCGCCAACCATGGCTCTTTAATGGCCGAAAGCAGGGCTTTGTTCCGTTTTCGCAGCAACGGGAGGACGTAAAAAGGCCGGCGGATCGCTCCGCCGGCCCGGTGAGGCATGCAAGGGGGTCAGGCCGCTTCCGGCTCGGCCGCGTGGGCCTTGCGGACTTCCTCGTCGGTAAGGATGCCGCTGGCGCGCAGCAGGGCGGCGAAACGGCCGTTGCTCTGGCTGAGCTCCTGGAAGCCGCCCATTTCCACGACCCGGCCCTCGTCGAGGAAGATGACCAGATCGGCCTCGCGCACCGTCGACAGCCGGTGGGCGATGATGAAGGTGGTGCGGTCGCGGCGCAGATTGTCGATGGCACCTTTGACCCGCTCCTCGGTTTCGACGTCGAGCGCGCTGGTCGCCTCGTCGAGCACCAGGATCGGCGCATCCTTGAGGATGGCGCGGGCGATGGCGATGCGCTGGCGCTCGCCGCCCGAAAGGCGGTTGCCGCGTTCGCCGACCGGCGTGTCGTAGCCGCTGTTGCGGCTTTCGATGAAGTCGGCGGCGGCGGCAGCTGCGGCGGCCTTGACCACGTCCTCGTCGCTGGCGTCTTCGCGCCCCAGGCGGATATTGTCGCTGATCGTGCGGTTCATCAGGCCGGCATCCTGGAACACCGTGGCGATGGAGCGGCGCAGCGACTTGCGGGTCACCGACGCGATATCGGTGCCGTCGATCAGGATCTGGCCCTTGTGCGGCTCGTAGACGCGCTGCAGCAGGTTGATCAGCGTCGTCTTGCCCGAGCCGGTCGGGCCGACGATGGCGATCGTCTGGCCGGCCTTGACGGTGAACGACACGTCGCGCACACCCTGATTGGTGTTGGCGAATTCGAACGAGACGTCGCGGAACTCGACCGTACCCTTGACCTGGCCGAGGTCGCCGGCATTGGCGGGCTCCTCGCGTTCGCGCACCGAATCCTCCAGCTTGAAGAAGTCTTCCAGCTTGGCGCGGGCTTCGAAGATCTGGGTCACGAAGGCGCGCATCTGGTCGAGGCGGCCGATCAGCAGCGTGGCGAAGCCGATGAAGGCGACGACATCGCCGACGCGCAGCTCACCGCGCTGGACCAGCACCGTGCCGATGACGAGGATGATCATCATCGAGATGGTCGAGGCCATGCGGTTCAGCGCGCTGGCCAGCGCCCACCAGTCGAGCACCGGATACTGGGCCGAAAGCAGCTTTTCCGTGAAGGATTTCAGCGCCTTGGTCTCGGCGTCGATGCGGTTGTAGCTATGGACCACCGAAACGTTCGAGATCGCGTCGCTGACATGCGAGAAGACGGTGTGGTAATGGTTCTCGACGGCGGCCTGACCTTCCTTGGTGCGGCTCATCACCAGACGGCCGATGAACCAATAGGCGATGCCGAGCACGATAAGGACGATCGACAGGCGGTAGTCCATCGAGATCGCGGTCGGGATCAGCAGCGCCAGCGCCACGGCGGTCGCCAGATGCGTGCGCATGAACTCCAGCCACAGGCCGAACAGGGTTTCACTGGCGCGCAGCAGCGTATGCAGCGCGTTCGACGTGCCGCGCTGGTTGTGCCACGACAGCGGCATGGAGATGATGCGGCCGAAGGCTTCCGTCAGCAGCGTCGCGCGGCGGCCATGCGCCAGTCGGTCGGCCTGGCGCGCCACGGCCACGAAGGCGATGGTGTTGAACACGCCGAAGGCGGCCCACATCAGCAGCATGGGCGTCACTTCGGTCTTGGACGAGATGGCGTCGATGATGCGGCCGAACAGGATCGGCTCGGCGATCGTGATGACGGCCAGCACGATGTTGGCGACAACCACCATGGAGACGCGCAGTCGGTATGTAGCAAGATACTGCAACGCCCTTGCATAGACCTGAAATAGGGACACGTCGTTTCCTCTTGTGCACCGAATTAGGATGATTGATGCCAAGACTAGCGAAGGCTACCTGAACTCAGGATTAACAATCGGACCGGCGATTGTGCAGCGCAAAAAATAACGCCGCCTGCCGCAAAGTGCGGGCTTGGTGCCACACCCAGGGCGTGAGCGACAAAAATTACCCGTGCAACTCCATTTAGCAATTGCACAGATACGCAATTTGAATAAAGCACAGCCTTGAATTGAACGCATGACGAGCATGGGCCTGGCCCTTCATCCCACACCGAGAAAAACCACAGTGCAGACGCAACCGATCATCAGAATGCTGGGCGCCGCGGAAGAAACGGCGACATCGGAGGATCTGATCCGGGACTTCGAAGCGGCGCTCGGCCTTTACGGTTTCGGGGCCTACCTGCTGCTGCGCCATGGCGGCGAAGGCACGGCGGCGCTGGCGGGAAAATGTTTCGCCGCACCCGAAGCGCTGAACGCCAGTCTTCCCGATCCCGTGCTGCAGCAGTTGCGAACCGCCCGTGGCGGCTTTCGCATCCGCGACGCGCTGTCCGCCGCAAAACGCACTCGAAAGCCGCGTGGCGAGCCGGCGGGAACATCGGCGATGCGCTGGTGCGAGGGTTATGTCTTTCCCATCCATACCGGCCGCGGCTTCGCCGGCAGCCTGGCGCTTGGCGGCAACACCATGCTGACGACGCTGGATCTGGCGCTGTTCGATGCCGCCGCGCGGCTGCTGTTTCGCAGCTTCTCCGATGCCGTAAGCGACGGCCTGCCGGCCGCCTTCACGCTAACGCGGCGCGAAAGCGAGGTGCTGGATTGCCTCGCCGCCGGCCTGACCTCCAACGAGATCGGCAAGGTGATGAAGATCTCCACCCACACCGTCGACTGGTATGTGAACGGCCTGCAGGACAAGTTCGAGGCCCGCAACCGGCATCATCTCGTCGCGCTGGCTTTTCGGCTGGGCATGATCGGCTGATCCAGCCGCGTGAACTGCGCATCGCGTCTTGCGATCGCGACAGGCGCAAAAAAATGTGCTGCCGCAATTATGACACCACATGACCCCCCGGGAAATTGACATCCCGACGCAAGCGGCTACAGATTTACTTCGCGGGTGCAGCATTGCCCGTTCGCGCTGTTGGGGAGACTGCCGTTGTCGATCAAGAAGATCCTTGTTGCCAATCGTTCCGAAATTGCCATTCGCGTGTTTCGCGCCGCCAATGAGCTGGGCATAAAAACGGTGGCGATATGGGCGGAGGAAGACAAACTCGCGCTGCACCGGTTCAAGGCCGATGAGAGCTACCAGATCGGCCGCGGTCCGCATCTGGATCGCGATCTCGGGCCGATCGAGAGCTATCTTTCCATCGACGAGGTGATCCGCGTCGCGAAGCTTTCTGGCGCCGACGCCATCCATCCCGGCTACGGCCTGCTGTCGGAAAGCCCGGAATTCGTCGATGCCTGCGATGCGGCCGGCATCACCTTCATCGGCCCGAGAGCTGCGACCATGCGCCAGCTCGGCAACAAGGTCGCCGCCCGCAACCTTGCCATTTCCGTCGGCGTTCCCGTCGTGCCGGCCACCGGGCCGCTGCCCGACGACATGGCCGAGATTGCCCGCATGGCCGCCGAGATCGGTTATCCGGTGATGCTGAAAGCCTCCTGGGGCGGCGGCGGGCGCGGCATGCGCGCCATCCGCGCCGAGGCCGATCTCGCCCGCGAGGTGACCGAGGCCAAGCGTGAAGCCAAGGCCGCCTTCGGCAAGGACGAGGTCTATCTCGAAAAGCTGGTCGAGCGCGCCCGCCACGTCGAAAGCCAGGTGCTGGGCGACACCCACGGCAATGTCGTGCATCTGTTCGAGCGCGATTGTTCCATCCAGCGCCGCAACCAGAAGGTCGTCGAGCGCGCGCCGGCGCCCTATCTGTCGGAGGCGCAGCGCCAGGAACTGGCCGATTATTCGCTGCGCATCGCCAGGGCGACCGATTATGTCGGCGCCGGCACCGTCGAATATCTGATGGATGCGGATACCGGAAAATTCTACTTCATCGAGGTCAATCCGCGCATCCAGGTCGAGCATACCGTCACCGAGGTCGTGACCGGCATCGACATCGTCAAGGCCCAGATCCACATCCTCGAGGGCTTCGCCATCGGTTCGCCGGACTCGGGCGTACCGAAACAGGAAGACATCCGCCTCAACGGCCATGCGCTGCAATGCCGCATCACCACCGAAGACCCGGAGCAGAACTTCATTCCGGATTATGGCCGCATCACCGGTTATCGCTCTGCCTCCGGCTTCGGCATCCGCCTGGACGGTGGCACCGCCTATCCGGGCGCGGTCATCACCCGTTTCTACGATCCGCTGCTGGTCAAGGTCACCGCCTGGGCGCCGAGCCCGCTGGAAGCCATCGCCCGCATGGACCGCGCTTTGCGCGAATTCCGCATTCGCGGCGTCGCCACCAACCTGACCTTCCTCGAGGCGATCATCGGCCACGCCAAGTTCAAGGACAACAGCTACACCACGCGTTTCATCGATTCGACGCCGGAACTGTTCCAGCAGGTCAAGCGTCAGGATCGCGCCACCAAGCTGCTCACCTATCTGGCCGACGTCACCGTCAACGGTCACCCGGAAGCCAAGGGTCGGCCGAAGCCGAACCCGGATGCGGCCAGACCGGTCATTCCCTGGATCCACGCAGCCCTGACCGACGGCACCAAGCAGAAGCTTGACGAACTCGGCCCGAAGAAATTCGCCGAATGGGTACGCGCTGAAAAGCCGGTGCTTCTGACCGACACCACCATGCGCGATGGCCACCAGTCGCTGCTGGCGACCCGCATGCGCACCTATGACATCGCCCGCGTCGCCGGCACCTATGCCCGCGCCCTGCCGAACCTGTTCTCGCTGGAATGCTGGGGCGGCGCAACCTTCGACGTCTCCATGCGCTTCCTGACCGAAGACCCCTGGGAACGCCTGTCGCTGATCCGCGAGGCCGCGCCCAACATCCTGCTGCAGATGCTGCTGCGCGGCGCCAACGGCGTCGGCTACAAGAACTATCCCGACAATGTCGTCAAATACTTCGTCCGCCAGGCGGCCAAGGGCGGCATCGACGTCTTCCGCGTCTTCGACTGCCTCAACTGGGTGGAGAACATGCGCGTCTCCATGGACGCCGTCGCCGAGGAAAACCGCATCTGCGAGGCGGCGATCTGCTACACCGGCGACCTCCTCAATTCCGCCCGCCCGAAATACGACCTGAAATACTATACCGCGCTCGCTGCCGAACTGGAACGGGCCGGCGCCCACATGATCGCGGTCAAGGACATGGCCGGCCTGCTGAAGCCGGCGGCCGCAAAGCAGCTGTTCAAGGCGCTGCGCGAGGCGACCGACCTGCCGATCCATTTCCACACCCACGACACCTCCGGCATTGCCGCCGCCACCGTGCTGGCCGCCGTCGATGCCGGCGTCGATGTGGTCGATGCGGCGATGGACGCCTTCTCCGGCACGACGTCTCAGCCCTGCCTTGGCTCGATCGTCGAGGCGCTGAAGGGTTCGGAACGCGATCCCGGCCTCGATCCCGAATGGATCCGCCGCATCTCCTTCTACTGGGAAGCGGTGCGCAACCAGTATGCCGCCTTCGAAAGCGACCTCAAGGGCCCGGCCTCGGAAGTCTACCTGCATGAAATGCCGGGCGGCCAGTTCACCAACCTCAAGGAGCAGGCCCGCTCGCTCGGTCTCGAAACCCGCTGGCACCAGGTGGCGCAGGCCTATGCCGACGCCAACCGTATGTTCGGCGATATCGTCAAGGTGACGCCCTCCTCCAAGGTGGTCGGCGACATGGCGTTGATGATGGTCTCGCAGGATCTGACCGTCGCCGATGTCGAGAACCCGGCCAAGGATATCGCCTTCCCGGATTCGGTGGTCTCGATGCTGAAGGGCGATCTCGGCCAGCCCCCGGGCGGCTGGCCGCAGGCGCTGCAGAAGAAGGCGCTGAAGGGCGAGGAACCCTATACCGCCGTGCCCGGCTCGCTTCTGCCGCCGGCCGATCTGGATGCGGAACGCAAGGCCATCGAGGCCAAGCTGGAGCGCGAGGTGTCAGACTTCGAGTTTGCCTCCTATCTCATGTATCCCAAGGTCTTCACCGACTACGCGCTGGCCGCCGATACCTATGGCCCGGTCAGCGTTCTGCCGACGCCGGCCTATTTCTACGGCCTGCCGACCGGCGGCGAGGTGCTGCCGGAAATCGAGAAGGGCAAGACGCTGGTCGTGCTGCTGCAGGCCAAGAGCGACCCGGACGAACAGGGCATGGTCAAGGTGTTCTTCGAGCTGAACGGCCAGCCACGCCTGATCAAGGTGCCGGATCGCAACCGCGCCGCCGCGTCGATTGCCCGCCGCAAGGCCGAAACCGGCAATGCCGGCCATCTCGGCGCGCCGATGCCGGGCGTCATCTCGACGGTCGCCGTCTCCGCCGGCCAGACGGTCAAGGCCGGCGACGTGCTGCTCTCCATCGAAGCCATGAAGATGGAAACCGCCCTGCACGCCGAGAAGGACGGCACGATCTCGGAAGTGCTGGTCAAGGCCGGCGACCAGATCGACACCAAGGATCTGCTGATCGTCTACGGCGCCTGACCGGCGCCCATACCCGAAATGCAGGAGGCCGGCCGCAACGCCGGCCTTTTTCATGCCGTCACCGGACGCCTGCGTTCGCTGACGATGATGATCAGCCCGGCCGAGACGATCAGCACCGCTCCGACAATGACGCCGACCTTCGGCACATCGCCCCAGACGAGATAACCGAGCGCGAAAGCCCACACCAGCGAGGTATATTCGAACGGCGCCAGAACCGAGACAGGCGCGCGGCGCATGCCCTCGAAGAAGGCGAATTGCGCGATGCCGCCGATTGCCCCGGTCGCCATCAGCAGCACCGCCTCGCCCGGCGTCGGCGTCTTCCAGACGAAGAGCACGACGATGCCGGTCATCACCAGGAAGAACAGGTTCGACATCGACATCTGTACGATGCTCTTTTCCGCCATCGCCGTCTTGCGCAGGAGGATGGTGCCGGTTGCCCAGAGACAGGCCGCCTGCAAGGCGAGATAGACCGGCAGCGACAGGGAAAGCCCCGCCGGATTGCTGGCGATGACCACGCCGGCGAAGCCGACCGCGACCGCCAGCCAGCGCGGCCACGACACCTCTTCCTTGAGGACCAGCGCCGCCAGCACGGTGGCGACCACGGGCGCGGCGAAATAGAGCGTCGTCAGCTCGGCCAGCGGCAGCGTTCGCGCGGCGGTATAATAGGACAGCCACGCGGTCAGCAGGAACAGGCTGCGCACCGCCATCGGCTTCTGGATCGGCGAATGCACCAGCCGCCGCACCAGATCGCCGCGCCCGACCGCGAAGCAGGCGACCAGGATCGTCAGCGATCGCATGAACAGGATCTGCCAGACCGGCAATGTCTCGACCAGCAGCTTGATGGTGACATCGTGCCCGGTGAACAGGAAATAGGCGAGACTTGTCAGCAGAATGCCGATCCCGATCGAGCTTTTCACCGATGCACCAAAAAGAAAAGGCGCCCCGAGGGGAACGCCGGCGTTTGCGGAAAAATGCGCCTGAAATCGACGCTGGCGTCACAGTGATCCAGCCCGCACATCCCGTCAATGGCCAGAATTCGCATCCTTGCCGGGTTTGACAGCCGAAGGCGCCGACCTTACCAGAGATCGCGCCTGCCCACCTCGGCACCGTTCACGTGCTGAAATAAAATGTGACGCAAGGCCCGCGCGTGTCAGCTTGAAAATTCAATCGATTTAAATATGGTCGGCCGCAATTCGAAGGAGTGATATATCATGGATGGACCGATTCGCGGCTCTGTCGCTTCCCCCTTGGCCGGCCTGTTTCCCAAGCCGCGCATCGGCGTGTCGCTGCTGTTTTTGATGAACGGCTTCATGATCGGCTCCTGGGCGCCGAAAATTCCCGAATTCGCCACACGCCTGGCACTGACCGAGGGCCAGCTCGGCCTCATGATCCTGACGTTCGGCATCGGCTCGCTGGTGATGATGCCGCTCGGCGGCGCGCAGATCGCCCGTCACGGCTCGATGTTGGTCGCCAAGGTGCTGGCCATCTGCCTGGTGCCGACGCTGCTCTTCGTATCGCTGGCTGGCAATGCCTGGCTCGGCGCCGCCTCGATGTTCCTGTTCGGCGGTTTCGCCGGCGCCATGGACGTCGCCATGAACGCCAACGCCGTCGAGGTGGAAAAATCCATGCGCCGGTCGATCATGTCCTCCTGCCATGCCTTCTGGAGCCTCGGCGGGCTGATCGGCGCCGGCATCGGCGGCTTCGTCATCGCCCATGCGGGCGTCATGACCCATGCCTTCCTGCTGACGGCGCTTGCCGCCGCCATGCTGGCGATCGCCTGGCCGATGGTGCTGAAGGACCAGCCGCATCCCGACGAAGACAAGCCGAAGGCGAAGCTGCCGATGACGCCGCTGCCTTGGCTGATCGGCATCGTCGCGCTGTTCTGCATGGTGCCGGAAGGCTCGATCCTCGATTGGGGCGCGCTCTACCTGCGCAAGGAACTCGGCGCTTCCGTCACCCTCTCCGGCTTCGCATACGCCGCCTTCTCGCTGACTATGGCGATCATGCGTTTTGCCGGCGATCTGCTGCGCGATCGCCTGGGCGCCGTGCGCACCATGCGCATCAGCGCCGTGCTCGCCATCATCGGCATGACCATGGCCGGCCTCGCCCCGAATGCCGCCACCGTCATTATCGGCTTCGCCATCGCCGGCATCGGCATTTCCAACATGGTGCCGATTGCCTTCTCGGCCGCGGGCAACATGCCGGGGCTGGCGCCGGGCGTCGGCATTTCCGTCGCCACCTTCCTCGGCTATTCCGGCATGCTGTTTGCGCCGTCGCTGATCGGCTTCGTCGCCGAACATACCGGGTTTGCGGTGGTGTTTCTGGCGCTGCCGGTGCTGTTCATCGTCGTGCTCATCCTGTCGAACCTTGCGCGTCATGCCGACAGCATCAAATGAGCGACGTCATCCGGCAATTGTGATGCGCCACGCGGTTGACAAGCCACAATGCTTCGGCCACCTGAAAGGCAGCGAAATCTGCGGATGAGACCCGATGTCCTCTGATTATGATCCGAAAACGCGCCGCGCCTCTGTCGCCGTCGATGTCGGCGGCGTCATCGTCGGCGGCGGCGCGCCGGTTGTCGTGCAGTCGATGACCAACACCGATACCGCCGATATCGACGCCACCGTCGCCCAGGTCGCAGCCCTGTTCAAGGCCGGCTCCGAGATCGTGCGCATCACCGTCGACCGCGACGAAAGTGCCGCCGCCGTGCCGAAAATCCGCGAGCGGCTGCTGCGGCTTGGGCTGGACGTGCCGCTGGTCGGCGATTTCCATTATATCGGCCACAAGCTGCTTGCCGATCACCCGGCTTGCGCCGAGGCGCTGGCGAAGTACCGCATCAATCCCGGCAATGTCGGCTTCAAGGACAAGAAGGACAAGCAGTTCGGCGATATCGTCGAAATGGCG
The DNA here is from genome assembly GCF_029601685.1 of Rhizobium sp. YJ-22. Lineage (NCBI taxonomy): Bacteria > Pseudomonadati > Pseudomonadota > Alphaproteobacteria > Hyphomicrobiales > Rhizobiaceae > Rhizobium > Rhizobium sp. YJ-22. The sequence continues at coordinate 111,062 of NZ_JARRIR010000005.1, forward strand.
ATCCGTTACGACAAACCGGTGCGCATCGGCGTCAACTGGGGCTCGCTCGACCAGGAACTGCTGACCGCGCTGATGGATCGCAACAAGGCGGAGGGCTTTCCGCTTTCGGCCCGGCAGGTGACGCGCGAGGCGATCGTGCAATCGGCGCTGATCTCGGCCAATCTCGCGGAAGAAATCGGCCTGGCGCGCAATCGCATCATCCTCTCGGCCAAGGTCAGCCAGGTGCAGGACCTGATCGCCGTCTATTCGATGCTGGCGGAGCGCTCCGACCACGCCCTGCATCTCGGCCTCACCGAGGCCGGCATGGGCTCCAAGGGCATCGTCGCGTCGTCGGCCGCCATGGGCTACGTGCTGCAGCACGGCATCGGCGATACGATCCGCGTGTCCCTGACGCCGGAGCCGAACGGCGACCGCACCCGTGAGGTGCAGGTGGCGCAGGAACTGCTGCAGGTCATGGGTTTCCGCCAGTTCGTGCCGGTCGTCGCCGCCTGTCCGGGCTGCGGGCGCACCACGTCCACTGTCTTCCAGGAACTCGCCCAGAACATCCAGAACGACCTGCGCAAGAACATGCCGGTCTGGCGCGAGAAATATCCGGGCGTCGAGGCGCTGAACGTCGCGGTCATGGGCTGCATCGTCAACGGTCCCGGCGAAAGCAAGCATGCCGATATCGGCATCTCGCTGCCCGGCACCGGCGAATCGCCCGCCGCCCCCGTCTTCATCGACGGCCAGAAGGCGATGACGCTGCGCGGCCCCAACATCGCCGCCGATTTCGAGGCGCTGGTGATCGATTACATCGAGAAGCGTTTCGGGCAGAAGACGGCGGCCGAATAGGCCGCCGCCGGCGCTTTTCCAGGAAAAGCGGAAAAGCCTTAGTTCAAATCCATCAGCTCGATATACTCCGCGGTGCCGTTCATCAGGTTCAGCTCATATTGCTGGCCATAAAATTTCCAGCCCTTCTTGCGGTCGTTGACGCCGACGACGGTCATCAGCAGGCCGGCTTCGCGTTCCGGCGCGACGGTCTTGCCGCGCACCTTGTTGCGATAGTCGTTGCGGCCGACGGTCTTGCTGAAGCCGCCGACATTCGCCTGCATCTTGGCGGTGTCGATATGGCCGTCATCGGTCTGGAAATTGACATGCGCGACACGCGCCGAGCCGTTCTTGAACGTCGACAGCGCAAAGGAACAACCGCTCATCGGCGCGGTGAACATGAAGGGCACGTCGTTGGACAACGTCGCTGTGCGGCACTGGTTGGCCTCATAAGGCAGCCAGATGCCCGGTACCGTGCCGTTGCCGCTGCCGCCCTTCCAGCTGACCTTCAGCACCTCGATGCCATGCGCATCCTTCCAGAAATATTTGGATTTGCGCTTGACGTTGTCGTAGCGCAGGTCGGGCTCGATGGTAAAGTTGCCGAGCACCGGCGTCTGCGAACCGCAGACGCCGTCCGCCGACGTGTTCATGACCAGAAGGTTGTGCTTGAGAAAGCTGCGCGGATTGAGGAAAAACTCGGACAGATCGACAGGCATAGGAGGACCCCTTTATCGCGCGCGATCTTCGATAGCGGCGGCGCGCTTGTCAACCGTCTCCAACGCGGCTCAATGGCGGCGATGCGCAATAAAGCGCGCGGCCTGCAACAAGGCTTCGGCGCGCGGCCCATAAGGTTCGAGCAGCGCTTCCGCCTCGCTGACCAGCGCGGCCAGCCGCGCCTCCGTCCAGGCGATGCCATGCAGCGAGGGCAGCGTGCCCTTGCCGCGCGCGACATCCTTGCCCGTCGCCTTGCCGAGCGTCGCGGCATCGGCGGTCAGATCGAGCAGGTCGTCGGAAAGCTGGAAGGCAAGGCCGATCTTCTCGCCGAAGCGGCGCAACCGCGAACGGCCATCGTCATTGGCGCCGGCAAGGATCGCGCCCGCTTCGCAGGCAAAGCGGATCAGCGCCCCCGTCTTCATCGCCTGCAGCCTGATGATGCCGGCCTCGTCCGGGTTTTCGGTTTCCGCCTGCAGGTCGAACATCTGCCCGCCGGCCATGCCGCCGATACCGGCGGCGCGTGACAGGGCCAGCATCAATTCCACCTTGCGACAGTCGTCGAGCGGCGTTTCCGGCGCGGCGATGATATCGAAGGCGAGGGTCAGCAGGCTGTCGCCGGCAAGGATCGCGGTCGCCTCGTCGTATTGGATGTGAACCGTCGGCTGGCCGCGGCGGGTGTCGTCGTCATCCATTGCCGGCAGATCGTCATGGACGAGCGAGTAACAATGGACGCATTCCAGCGCCGCCCCGACGCGGAGCGCGGCGCCGGCATTGCCGGAGAGAAGCGCCGCGCTTTCGACCACCAGGAAGGGGCGCAGCCGCTTGCCGCCATTGAGCGCCCCATGGCGCATCGCCGCCATCAGCCGCGCGGGCCGGGCGATCTCGTCGGCCTGCGGCGTATCGCCCAGCAGGCGGGCCAGCAGCGCCTCCACTTGCGTGGCGCAAAGTTCCAGGCGGGTCTCGAAGGCGGCGGTCGGCGTGTTCATGGCCGCTGTTTGCCATGCGGGCCGGCCCAAGGCAATGTGAATTGTCGAAACTTCCAGCCCTTGCGGGACGCTGGCGCTTTCCTTGCGGCGGCTGAAACGATATGAGAACCGGAAGAGGGCGGTTCGCGCAAAGAGGTGCGGCAGGACGACAGGCCCGCTAAACCCAGGCGCGGATGATGTGACTTTGGAAATCACCCCCGAGACGAAGCCCGAAGAGGAGCCCATGCCCCAGGGAAGGCAGGGTTTTTGGGCCGGGACTCGCGGTTTCGTCACCCGCCATCGCCGCCGCCTCGTTCTCGGCGTCGGCGCGATCGTCGCCCTCCCCTATGCGTTGATGCTGCTCTATCTGCTGCCCTTCGTGCATCCGGTCTCGACGCTGATGCTGGCCGATCTGGCGCTGCTGCGCGGCTACGACCGGCGCTGGGTGGATTTCGAAAACATCTCGCCCGAACTGGTGAAGGCGGTGATGATGTCGGAAGACGGCCAGTTCTGCATGCATGGCGGCGTCGACTGGAGCCAGATGCGCGGCGTCGTCGAGGATGCGCTGGCCGGCGAGCAGACGCGCGGCGCCAGCACCATTCCCATGCAGACGGCGAAAAACCTGTTCCTGTGGAACAGCCGCTCCTTCGTGCGCAAGGGGCTGGAAGTGCCGCTCGCCATGTCGGCGGATTTCGTCTGGTCGAAGCGGCGGCTGATGGAGATCTACCTCAATATCGCCGAATGGGGCCCGGGCATCTACGGCATCGAGGCGGCCTCGCGCTATCATTTCAAGATCCCGGCCTCGAAGATCTCCAGGAAGCAGGCGGCGCTGCTGGCCGTGTCGCTGCCCAATCCCGCCATTCGCATCGCCAGCAAGCCCGGCCGCGGCATGCGGCGCCTGGCCGCGGTCATCGAACACCGCGCCCGCGCATCCGGCGATTACATCAAATGTCTTTATGACTGATATCAGCCCCCGGGGCTGGATCACCGGCCTTTGCAGGGCCATGCTGCGATTGCGACAGAGACCTCATCGAAAGACGCCCGGACCATGGAAGACCTGACCCTCTATATCGGCAACAAGAACTATTCCTCCTGGTCGATGCGACCCTGGATTGCGCTCACCGCCGCCGGCATTCCCTTCCGGGAGGAACTGATCCCTTTCGATTTCCCGGCCGGCAATCCCGCCATCCGCGCCGTTTCGCCGAGCGGCCGCGTACCGCTGCTGGTTCATGACGGCCTGAAGATCTGGGAATCACTGGCGATCATCGAATATGTCGCCGAGCTTTATCCCGATGCCGGCCTGTGGCCGAAGGCGCGCGTGGATCGGGCGCTCGCCCGCGTGCTGTCGACGGAGATGCTCGGCGGCTTCCGCGCCATCCGCAATGCCTGCCCGATGAACATCCGCCGCCCGAAGCGCGCCATCGAACTGCCCGACGGCGTCATGGACGACGTCGCCCGCATCGAATCGCTGTGGCGCGAGCGGCTGGCGGCCTCGGGTGGCCCGTTCCTGTTCGGCGCGTTTTCGGCCGCCGACGCCATGTTCGCCCCGGTCGTCAACCGCTTCGAAACCTATGAACTGACCCGCGACCAGACCGTGCTCGCCTATATGGCGGCGGTGAAGGCGCATCCGGCCTGGAAGGCCTGGGAAACGGCGGCCCTGGCAGAGCCCTGGATTGTGCCGGAAGATGAAGCCTGAGCCGTAACCGACTCTACAGCCTTAAAAATCAGGCATTCGAGGGCGAAAAAATTGCCATAGGGACTGGTCAACCGCGGGCGAGGCATGTATAAGCCCGGCCAATTCCCGATATCGAACGCGGTTTGCCGCCGGGTATCCGGCTGGAAAATCACGTTTCGTCCCGTCAAGTGGAGTAAGAGAAATGGCTGTACCGAAAAGAAAAACAAGCCCGTCCAAGCGCGGTATGCGCCGCTCGGCTGACGGTCTGAAGGCTCCGACCTACATCGAAGACAAGAACTCCGGCGAACTGCGCCGTCCGCACCACATCGACCTGAAGACCGGCATGTACCGCGGTCGCCAGGTTCTGACGCCGAAGGCTTCTGCCTAAGCGTCTCGCGGAACCGCGATGAGCCGGATGCCGGCTCGCCCGGATAGGATCGAACCCTCGGCGAAAGCCGGGGGTTTTTCGTTTCGGGAGTGTTTGCCGCCAATGCCATTCGCAAACGGCAATGCTATCGGATGTAGCCTTGCCCCTTACGAAAAATTCCAGCATTTCGCCGGCTCAATCAGAACCTCATGCCGGGAATGGCCAGCGGATTGTCTTCCATGGCCTGGCGATCCGGCCGATCGATGCGCGGCGTGCCGGTGAAAGCGTCGAACAGGTCGCGGACGAAGTCTTCCGGCAATCCCTTGGTGATCAGCACCATGCGCGTGCGCCGGTCGCCATCGTCCGGCCAGGCCGGCAGGCGCACCGGCGGGTGGAAGACGGACTGGACGCCATGCAGCACCAGTGGCTGTTCGGGCCGGTCTGCCGTCGCCACGATCGCCTTCATCCGCAACAGCTTTTCGCCATGGGCGGAGCGCAGCAGGTCGACGAACATCTCCAGCGCCATCGGCTCGATCGGCTTGTCATGGATGATCGAGAAGGAGCGGATATCGCCGCCATGACGGGTCACGTCATGATGGTGATGACCGTGATGGTGATGCGCATGATCGTGGTCGTGGTGATGATCATGGTGATGCCCGTCGTGGTGATGCCCGTCGTGGTGATGATTGTCCGCCGCCGCTTCCTCGCCCAGCCATCGCCCGACATCGGCGATCTTGGAGGAAACATCGTAGAGCCCATTGGCGAGCAGGGCCGCCTGGCCGGCCGCCTCGCTGTCACCATCGACGAAAGGCGCGCGCGGATTGAGCTGGCGCAACGCCGCCTTCAACGCCGCGATGGCCTCCGGCGTCGCGAGCGTCATCTTCGACAGCACCAGCCGGTCGGCGACCGCCGCCTGCTTGCGCGCCTCGACATGGTGGTCGAGCGTCGTCAGACCGTTGACGGCATCGACCACGGTGAGGAGACCGTCGAGGATGAAATCTTGCGCCAGCACCGGATTGCCGAGCACCGACTGCATCACCGGGGCCGGATCGGCGAGCCCCGTGGTTTCGATGACGATGCGCTTCAGCGGCTTGATGCGGCCGGTTTGCATACGGTCGACCAGCGTCGCCAGCGTATCGACAAGTTCGCCGCGCACCGTGCAGCACAGGCAACCGTCCGACAGTTCGATGATCGAATCGTCCGACGTTTCGACCAGCAGATGATCGATGCCGACTTCGCCGAACTCGTTGATGATGACGGCGACGTCGCTGATCTCCGGATCCTTAAGGATCCGGTTGAGCAATGTCGATTTCCCCGCCCCGAGAAAACCGGTGACGATGGAAACCGCGATACGGTCGCTGAGCGCGCTCATCGCAAACCTCAGAACGTCGCCGGACGCGGGATCGGGATCGGCACATTGGCGAGCTGGCCGCCGGCGGCGGCCGCCGTCGCCTTCGGCGCGGGCTCGCTGCCGGGAATGAGGCCGGCGAAGACATAGTTCGGCTCGCGCGTCATCTCGCGGATATAGGCCGAATGCATCTTCATGCGGCCCACCTCGTCACGGCCCTCGCTGCGCACCTTGGCGCTCTTGGCATTGCAGATATCGGCGCTGATATCGGCGACGGTGTCGCGGTCGACGCCGTAGGGCTGCAGGGTGCGCAGGGTGGTGTTGCCGTTGCCCGGCGTCGTCAACGCCTTCTGCAGCAGGTCCGCCGACATGTCGGCGCGGGCGCCCAGGCTGTCGGTGCCGAGCACGACCGAGACCACCGTGCGGCCGTCGCGCGTCGCCGAGGACACCTGGTTGAAGCCCGAAGCGCAGATGAAACCGGTTTTCATGCCGTCGGCGCCGTCGAAGCGGCCGATCAGCAGGTTGTAGTTCGGATAGTTCTTCTTGCCGGTGGTAAAACCCTCGACCGCGAAGTAATTGGCATATTCGGGAAATTCCCGCTTGATCGCCACGGCGAGCACCGCCAGATCGCGCGCCGTCGTATACTGGCCCTTGCCGGGCAGGCCGTTGGGATTGATGAAATGGCTGGAGATCATGCCGAGCCTAGCGGCCTGGTCGTTCATGCGCGCCACGAAGGCATCCTGCGAGCCGCCGACCGTCTCGGCGATGGCCACCGCGATGTCATTGGCCGATTTGATCAGCATCATCTTCAGCGCGCTGTCCAGCGTCATCTGCTGGCCGGGCTTGTAATACATCTTGCTGGCCGGCTGGGAAGCCGCGTGCTTGCTCATGGTCACCGGGCTTTCCAGGCTGAGCTGGCCTGCGCGGATGGCGCTGAAGGTGACATAGGCGGTCATCAGCTTGGTGAGCGAAGCGGGATACCAGCGGTGGAAGGCATCTTCGTGATCGATCACGCGGCCGCTCTGCACGTCGACGACGATGCGCGGATTGGCGAAAACGGGCTGTGCAGCCGCAAGCGCCGTCGCCGCAATCGCGGTGAACAGACGCAAGGCAAGCTTGGGGGCAGTCTTCGTTGGCACGGCAGTTCCTCGAATTGTCCGGAATGGTCTCGTCACTTGGCGTTATTTATCCTATATGGCTAAGCCATGGCAAAGGCCATGGCAGACGTCAATCTTTGCGCCTTTTGCATGACGCCAAGCCCGCTTGGCCGCCGAATCACTCGATTTGCGACAGGAACACACCATGCCCATTCTCAACCGCGCCGCCGATCTCCAGGACGAAGTCACCGGCTGGCGACGCCATCTGCACGAGCGGCCGGAACTGCTGTTCGACGTCGACAACACCGCCGCCTTCGTTGCCGAAAAGCTGCGGGAATTCGGCGTCGACGAGGTTGTGACCGGGCTCGGCCGCACCGGGGTCGTCGGCCTGATCCGCGGCAAGGGCGAAGGCCGCACCATCGGCCTGCGCGCCGACATGGATGCCCTGCCGCTCACCGAAATCTCCGGAAAGCTCTGGGCCTCGACCACCCCCGGCAAGATGCATGCCTGCGGCCATGACGGCCACACCGCCATGCTGCTGGGCGCCGCCAAATATTTCGCCGAGACCCGCAATTTCACCGGCAATGTCGCCGTGATCTTCCAGCCGGCCGAGGAAGGCGGCGGCGGTGGCCGCCTGATGGTCGAGGACGGCATGATGGAGCGTTTCGGCATCGCCGAGGTCTACGGCATGCACAACATGCCAGGCCTCCCCGTCGGCCATTTCGCCATCCGCAAGGGCCCGATCATGGCCTCGACCGACGAATTCACCATCACCGTCAAAGGCCGCGGCGGCCATGCGGCCCAGCCGCACCGCACCATCGATCCCATTGTCATCGGCGCGCAGGTGGTCACCAACCTGCAGCAGATCGCCTCGCGCACCGCCGATCCTTTGCGCTCGGTGGTGGTCACCGTCACCAAGTTCAATGCCGGCTTCGCCTATAACGTCATCCCCAACGATGCCGTCATCTGCGGCACGGTGCGCACGCTGATGCCGGAGGATCGGGACATGGCCGAAGCGCGCATCCGCCAGGTGGTCGAAGGCATTTGCGCCGCCCACGGCGCCGAGGGCACGGTCGGCTATCACCGCAACTATCCGGTCACCTTCAACCATGCCAGCGAAACCGATTTCGCCGCTGACAGCGCCCGCGCCATTGCCGGCGCCGACCATGTCGATGCCGAGGTCGATCCGATGATGGGTGGCGAGGATTTTTCCTATATGCTCAACGCCCGCCCCGGCGCCTTCATCTTCGTCGGCAACGGCGACACGGCTGGACTGCACAACCCCGCCTATGATTTCAACGACGACGTCATCGCGCACGGCATTTCCTACTGGGTGCACCTCGCCGAAAGTCGCCTCGCCGCCTGAAACGGCGTGGCAAGCCCGGCGGCAACTCCGCCGGGCTTGCCGAAAGCGTCACGCGCCGCCCGCCGTCCGGCAGACGCGGACCTTCTGGATATAGAGCCGGCCGCTGTAATCATATTTGCGGTGCATTTTCACGACGCAATCCGGCAGTGCCTGCTGCGCCGTTGCCTGGCTGCCCGGACCGCGCGCCACGACATTGGCTGCGGCCGTCAGCAGAAGGGTGAGGACGAGGGCGGAAAGGACGATATGGCTACGCATCGGCGGGCTCCGAAAGGGGCGAAAAGCCCCGTTGACGGTTCCAATCTGCCATGCGGCGCAGCGATCCTCTGTTTCCCGCGGAACAGGCTTGCCCGCCCCTTGCAGCCCGCAATAAGGGTTTGCGAAAACGCCCGCTTTCAGTCTATAGAAGGGCAGCGACAGAATCGCTGACAATGTCCACGTAGCTCAGCAGGATAGAGCACAGGATTCCTAAAATTGGGCGTCATGGACGGAAACGCCATGGCGGATCTGCTCAAAGTCGGGGAACGCTTCGCTGGTCTTCCAGCATGCCGATCCCGAGCCAAGCTTCGGAGAAATCCGTCGAAGGTGTAGAGACTGGACGGGCAGCGCCTAAAGACCTCAGAGTCCATGGCGAAGGGACAGTCCAGACCACGAATGCTGCGGCAGCGGCGAAAGCCGAAGTGGTATGAATCCTGGGGTCGGAGGTTCGAATCCTCTCGTGGACGCCATTTTTCCTGCTTGTCATTGCTTTCTTTTACTTTTTTGAATTTTCCGCACACGAAACAATGAAGATCGTTTGGGACGAACCGGGCGCCTCGACGCCGAGACGGTCGAGCGTTTCAAACGAGCCGGCGGCTCGGCCTGGCGTTCACTGATGGCATCGGCCATCGAAAAAGCCAGACCTTAAAGCGCAGTTATGTTGGGCCGCCACCCTTGCGGATATGAAACCGGTGCCCGTCTTCCATCTTCTGCGTTTCCAGAAGTCTGTGGCCGTCCTCGTTGCACATGTGGGTGATATCGATGACGGCGAGCGGGTCGGTGGTGGTGACGATCAGCTCTTCGCCGGGGGCAAGGCGCAGCAGACGGCGGCGGGCCTTGAGGACCGGCAGGGGACATTTGAGCCCCCTGAGATCGTAAAGCGCCGCCACTTGATTACCAGAACTTCCAGAACGGCTTTTTCGCGTCATCGGTCGCGGCGACGGTAGGCCCTTCGGCCGGGGCCGCGACTTCGGCGGTCGGCTTGACCGGATTGGGCTTCGGCACTGGAATGGATGCGGTCTTTTCCAGCTTTTCGGCGGCGACGGCGGTTGCGGCGGCCGTCTGGCGGCTGATCGCCGCGGCGGCGGTGCGCGCCTCGTTTTCCTTCAGCCGTTCCTGGTAGTCGGAAAGCTTCATCAGCTTGCCGGCTTCGAGCGCCGAGCCGGTCGGCGCATAGGCAAGCTCGCGGCCCTTGCGCTGCTTGGCGACCAGCGCCTTGCGTTCGGCTTCGCTCGGATCGTACCAGACCATGCCGTCGAACTTGCGCATCGCCTTTTCATAGGCGACGTCATAGGTGCGGTTGTAGGCCGAGAGCGCCGCCTGCAAGGCCGGCGGCGTCGACATGGCCGGGCAGGCGCCGATCGGATTGAAAGCGCCGTTCGACTGCTGGTTGAAGACATATCTCTTCTCGCAGACATTGACGTCGGGGGGCCGTTTGGTCACTTCGAAATTGTCGTAGCCGACCTTGAGCATCTTCCAGAAGTCGATGTTCTCGCTATGGGCGTGGCGAGCCATGTTTTCCGCGGTCATGCGGAAGGGGAAGGCCTGCAACTGCACGGTCTTCTGGCCGCCCTTGAAGGCGTCGCGCGCAAAAGCGTAGATTTCCAGCACCTGCTCATCGGTCATCGAATAGCAGCCCGAGGAGGAACAGGCGCCATGAATCATCAGATTGGTGCCGTAGCGCTTGTTGGCAGCGTCATACTTGTTGGGGAAGCCGGTATTGATCGCCAGGTAATATTTGGAATTCGGGTTCAGATGCGCCGGCGTCAGGTTGTAGAACCCTTCCGGCGCCTGCCGGTCGCCTTCCTTGACCTTCGGGCCGAGACGGCCGGACCAGGCGCAGATCTTGTATTCCGTCAGTTTTTCGAAGCGATTGTCGGTTCGCGCCTTCCAGACCTCGAGCACGCCTTCTTCCTTGAAGATGCGCAGTACGATCGGCGAGAACTGGTCCATGCTCTTGGAGCGCATCTTCGCCAGCATCGGCTGCGAAAGCGGCTCGGTCACCTTGTTCTTGACTTTAGACAGATCGACGGTCGAAACGGATTCGAGCGTTTCGTTGCAGCCGGCCAGGGCAGCAGCCATCAGGGAAAGGAGCGCGAGGTTTCTCAGGCGCATTGCACAAGCTCACCGGTGTTCCGGACGGCAGGGGCCGTCTCTTAACGAATCGTAAACGCACCATACGCAGGGACGGTTAACGAAATCTTAACTTCTCGCGACCGCATGCCGTTTCGCCAAGGGCACCGTCCTGCCCGAAGCGCCGCACGCGGCGACTCAAACGCATATATGCGTCCGAATACTACAGGTTACGGCCAATGTTGAGGAATTTCTGACGCCGGTCGTTGCGAAGCTGCTCGCCGGTGCGCTTGTTGAGTTCCTCCAGCGCCTGCGCAATGGTGTCGCCGGCCGAGGCGATGACCTTGTCGGGATCGCGATGGGCGCCGCCGATCGGTTCGGCGATAATGCCGTCGACGATGCCGAGCGCCTTCAGATCGTCCGCCGTGATCTTCATGGCGGTCGCCGCTTCCTTGGCCCGGGCCGAATCGCGCCACAGGATCGAGGCGGCGCCTTCCGGAGAGATGACGCTGTAGATCGAATGCTCCAGCATATAGACGCGGTTGCCGGTGGCGATCGCGATGGCGCCGCCCGAGCCGCCCTCGCCGATGATGACCGAGACGACGGGCACCTTGACGTTGAGGCACATTTCGGTGGAGCGGGCGATGGCCTCGGCCTGGCCGCGCTCTTCGGCGCCGACGCCGGGATAGGCGCCCGCCGTGTCGATCAGGGTAACGATCGGCAGATGGAAACGGTCGGCCATTTCCAGCAAGCGGATCGCCTTGCGATAACCTTCCGGCCGGGCCGAGCCGAAATTGTGGCGGATGCGCGACTTGGTGTCGTTGCCCTTTTCCTGGCCGATGACGGCGACCGGCTGACCGCGAAAGCGGGCGAGGCCGGCCTGGATGGCGGCGTCCTCGGCAAACTTGCGGTCACCGGCCAGAGGCGTGAAATCGGTGAACAGCCCACGAGCATAATCGACGAAATGCGGCCGCTGCGGATGGCGCGCGACCTGGGTCTTCTGCCAGGGATTGAGCTTCGAATAGATGTCGACCATGGCGTCGCGGACGCGCACTTCCAGCCGGCCGACCTCGTCTGACGTATCGATGCTCTCGTCTTCGCTGGCGAGCTTCTTCAGCTCGTGGATCTTGCCCTCCAGATCGGAGATGGGCTTTTCGAAATCGAGATAATTATGCATGAGATCCGTTTCCGATCATTCCAGGACAATAACGCGGCCGCTCCCGTGCCTCTGCAGGGGGTCTAATCCCGTGTTTTTGCCTGTTTGGCAAGAGGGTGATGCGTTTCGACCAGCTCGCGCAGCCTTTCATCCAGCACATGTGTGTAAATTTGTGTCGTGGAGATGTCCGAATGGCCGAGCAATTCCTGCACGACGCGCAGGTCGGCGCCGTTCTGGAGCAGGTGGCTGGCAAAGGCATGGCGCATGACATGCGGCGAGATTTTCGACGGCGTGAGACCGGCGCGGATCGCCAGATCCTTGAGATCGCGGGCAAAGACCTGGCGCGGCAGGAAACCCTGTTTCGAGGCGGCCGGAAACAGCCATGGGTTTTCGGCCGGCAGGTTCGCCGCCGTCTTCAGTCCGGCATAGGCCTTCAGCGCGGCAATCGCCGAGCGCGACAGCGGCACCATGCGCTCCTTGTTGCCCTTGCCGCGGATCATCAGGAAACGCTCGTCGGTCTCCTGCACCCGCGCCGGCAGCGAGACCAGTTCGCTGACGCGCATGCCGGTGGCATAGAGCAATTCCAGCAGCGCCAGCATGCGGGCGCGGGCCAGTTGCTCCGGGCCGGGCTGGGCGGCTTCCTGCTCGGCCAGGCTTAGCAGGCGCGTCACCTCGTCGACGCTCATGATCTTCGGCAGCGCCCGCCCCTTCTTCGGGCTGTCGACGATGCCGGTCGGATCGTCTTCGCGAAGACCCTCCGCATAGAGGAATTTGAAGAATTGACGGAGCGCCGACAGCCGCCGCGCCTGCGACGACGCCTTGAAACCCTCGGCGGCAAGGCCGGCGAGATAGGCGGTGATATCGGCGCTCGCCGCGCGGCTCATGGAGACGCCGCGCCGCGACAGGAAGGCATGGGCATCGAGCAGGTCGCGCTCGTAGGATTGCAGCGTGTTGACCGCCGCGCCGCGCTCGGCGCTCATCATTTCGAGGAAGGATTCGATATGCGCCCGGCTGAGATCGCGTGCCGTCATGGCGTGGCCAGCGCTGGGGTCGGCTTGACGGGTGCGGGCGGATTGACGCGCTCGGAAGGCAGGCGCACCGTGATATCGCGCTCGCGCGGCTCGACGAACACGGCAAGCGCATACAGGGTTCCGTAGACAATGCCGGCGATGCCGGCGCACATCAGCAGGAACCGGAACAGGGTCGGCATGGGCAACTCCGGCGGGCCTTCGAACCTTCTCTATATGACCGGCACCAGTCAATTATGCAAGAACGGCGGTCCGGTCGCGACTTTCGGGGCGGCCATGACTTGACGCTCCCCCCGCATTTGTCGATACGGTGACAAAACGGATTTGTTCAGACCGATGACAGACAGCAACATCGCCATCGCCGACACCTTGCGGGACAGGGCACGCGCCGCGCTCGACGGCCGCAACCTCATCCTCGTCGGCCTGATGGGGGCGGGAAAATCCTCGGTCGGCAAGATCGTCGCTTCCCAGCTCGGCATTCCCTTCATCGATACCGACCACGAAATCGAGCGCGTCTCGCGCATGACCATCCCGGAACTTTTCGCCCGTTACGGCGAGCAGGAATTCAGAGATCTGGAAACCCGCGTCATCAGGCGGCTGTTGCGCCAGGGACCGCGCGTCGTCTCCACAGGCGGCGGCGCCTTCATCAACGAACGGACGCGCCAGCATCTGAAGAGCGGCGGGCTCTCCATCTGGCTGAAGGCCGATCTCGACGTCTTGTGGGACCGGGTCAGCCGCCGCGACAACCGTCCGCTGCTGAAGACCGAAAACCCGAAGCAGACGCTCGAAAACCTGATGACCGCCCGCTATCCGATCTATGCCGAGGCCGATCTCACCGTCCAGTCGCGCGACGTGCGCAAGGAGCTGGTGGCCCGCGAGATCCTGGACGCCATCATCCATGCCCGCGAGGCCCTATGACCGACATTCTCTCTCCGTCGCGCAGCGTCCATGTGCCGCTCGGCGAACGTTCCTATGACATCCTGATCGGCACGGGCCTGATTGCGCGCGCCGGCGCGGAGATTGCCGCGCGCCTGAAAGGCCGTAAGGCGGCGATCATCACCGACGCCAATGTCGGACCGCTCTATCTCGATGCGTTGACAGCAAGTCTCGCGGAAGCCGGCATCGACTCGGTGTCGCTGACCCTGCCGGCCGGCGAAAAGACGAAAAGCTTCGAGCATCTGATCACCGCCTGCGACACGCTGCTCGACGGGCGCATCGAGCGCAACGACGCCGTGATTGCGCTCGGCGGCGGCGTCATCGGCGATCTCACCGGCTTTGCCGCCGGCATCGTCCGGCGCGGCGTCCGTTTCGTGCAGATCCCGACCTCCCTGCTGGCGCAGGTGGATTCCTCGGTCGGCGGCAAGACCGGCATCAACACCCGCCACGGCAAGAACCTCGTCGGCGTCTTCTACCAGCCCGACCTGGTGCTCGCCGATACCGACGTGCTGAAGACGCTGAGCCCGCGCGAATTCCGCGCCGGTTATGCCGAGGTCGCCAAATACGGGCTGATCGACAAGCCGGACTTCTTCGCCTGGCTGGAGGCCAACTGGCGCGACGTCTTCGCCCATGGGTCCGGCCTTGCCGAAGCCATCGCTGTCAGCTGCCAGGCGAAATCCGACGTGGTCGCCGCCGACGAGCGCGAAAACGGCCAGAGGGCGCTGCTGAACCTCGGCCACACCTTCGGCCACGCGCTGGAGGCCGGCACGCAATATGACAGCGCCCGCCTCGTGCATGGCGAGGCCGTGTCGATCGGCATGGTGTTGGCGCACCAGTTCTCGGCGCGCCTCAATCTCGCCAGCCCCGACGATGCCGCCCGCGTCTCGGCGCATCTGCAGGTCGTCGGCCTGCCTGTGTCGATGCGCGACATTCCAGGCCTCCTGCCGCCGGTGGAGATGCTGATGGATGCCATCGCCCAGGACAAGAAGGTGAAGGGCGGCAAGCTGACCTTCATCCTCACTCACGGCATCGGCCAGTCCTTCGTTGCCGACGACGTGCCCGCTTCGGAAGTCTTCGGTTTCCTGACGGAAAAGCACCCCTCCGCCTGATCGCCATCGTCCCGAAACAAAACAGCACCGGACGGGGTTCCCGACCGGTGCTGCGAAGCATGGCAAAACCCCTGCCCTCAGGCGGCGAGGTCGTCGTTGTCGCTTTCCTTGAACATCTTCGTCAGGTTGAGGAAGCAGATCATGCCGGCCTCGCTGGCAATGATGCCTTCGGAATAGGACTTGTCGAAGGAGGCGGTGACTTCCGGGACCGGCTGCACCTGGGTCGCGGAGATCGTCAGGATGTCCGAAACGCGGTCGACCAGCATGCCGATCACCATATTGTGGACTTCGGCGACGACGATGGCGCTGCGCTCGTTGGCGACGATGCTGCTCATGCCGAGCTTGTAGGCGAGGTCGATGATCGGGATCACCGAACCGCGCAGATTCATGACGCCGACCACATCCGGAGGCGAATGCGGGATCGGCGTCGAAGGCGCCCAGCCGCGGATTTCGCGGATCGAGGTCGTCTTGACGCAGAACTCCTGATCGTGGATGCGGAAAGCGATGATCTCGATGGTCTCGCCGCCATAATTGGTCGAATTGATCGGAGCCATTCTCATGTCATCCCACTTTGGGCACGCGCCACGGCGCGTTGCGCTGTTTGTCGACAGTGAGACTAGCAAGCTTTCCTTTCGCAATTCTAAATCGTCGCGCAAAGAAAAAGGCGGCCTGATAGCCGCCTTTCCGGAATGCGATGTCAGCCGTTTCAGGCCGGAATGACGACGCCGTTTAAATGGGTCAGTTCGGCGAGATGACGCTCGAGGTGAAACTTCCGATCATGGCTGTCGGCCCCCTGCAATTCGCCACGAACCGCTTCGATACGCTTCTGCAGCGTCTCGCGGCTCATTTCCGAGGCCGGAACGGCGGATTCGGCGAGAATCGTGCAGCTCGTCGGCAGGATGTCGGCGAAGCCGCCGAACACGACGTAGCGCTCGGTCTTGCCGGAGGCGGTTTTGACCGACACGACGCCGGGCTTGATCGTCGTCATCGTCGGCGCATGGTTGGCCAGAACGGTCATTTCGCCCTCGGTCGCCGGGATGACGACTTCGATGGCCTTCTCCGACAGCAGAAGACGCTCGGGAGAAACGAGTTCAAACGTGAAATTCTCGGCCATGGCGGATCAACTCTTTTATGGGGTCGCAATCGAACACGACGCGCCGGCCCGTCAGGAGCGGCGCGTCGAGATTATTTCCGGATCAGGCCGCTTCGGCGGCCAGCTTCTTGGCCTTCTCGATGGCTTCTTCCATGGAGCCGACCATGTAGAAGGCGGCTTCCGGCAGGTGGTCGAACTCGCCGTTGACCAGGCCCTTGAAGCCCTTGATCGTGTCTTCGAGCGCGACGAGCTTGCCCGGCGAACCGGTGAAGACTTCGGCGACGAAGAACGGCTGCGACAGGAAGCGCTCGATCTTGCGGGCGCGGGCAACGGCCACCTTGTCGTCTTCCGACAGTTCGTCCATGCCCAGGATGGCGATGATGTCCTGCAGGGCCTTGTAGCGCTGCAGCGTCGACTGGACCTTACGGGCGACTTCGTAGTGCTCTTCGCCGACGATCATCGGGTCGAGCATGCGCGAGGTCGAGTCGAGCGGATCCACGGCCGGGTAGATACCCTTTTCGGCGATGGAGCGCGACAGAACGGTCGTGGCGTCCAGGTGGGCGAACGATGTGGCCGGTGCGGGGTCGGTCAAGTCGTCGGCGGGAACGTAGATGGCCTGGACCGAGGTGATCGAGCCCTTGGTCGTGGTCGTGATGCGTTCCTGCATCTGGCCCATGTCGGTGGCGAGCGTCGGCTGATAACCCACGGCCGACGGAATACGGCCGAGCAGAGCCGACACTTCCGAACCTGCCTGGGTGAAGCGGAAGATATTGTCGACGAAGAACAGAACGTCCTGGCCCTTGTCGCGGAAGTCTTCGGCGATCGTCAGACCGGTCAGAGCGACGCGAGCGCGCGCGCCCGGCGGTTCGTTCATCTGGCCGTAAACGAGGGCTGCCTTGGAGCCTTCGCCACCGCCATGCTTATTGACGCCCGACTCGATCATTTCGTGATAGAGGTCGTTGCCTTCGCGGGTACGCTCGCCGACGCCGGCGAACACCGAGTAACCACCATGCGCCTTGGCGACGTTGTTGATCAGTTCCATGATCAGAACGGTCTTGCCGACGCCGGCGCCGCCGAACAGCCCGATCTTGCCGCCCTTGGCGTAAGGCGCGAGCAGGTCGACGACCTTGATGCCGGTGACGAGGATCTGGGCTTCGGTGGACTGCTCGACGTAAGCCGGGGCATCCTGGTGGATGGCGCGCTTGGTCGGGGTGACCAGCGGACCGGCTTCGTCGACCGGCTCGCCGATGACGTTCATGATGCGGCCGAGGGTCTCGTCGCCGACCGGAACCATGATCGGGCTACCGGTGTCAGTGACCTGCTGGCCGCGGACCAGACCTTCGGTCGAGTCCATGGCGATGGTCCGAACGACGTTTTCACCGAGGTGCTGGGCAACTTCCAGAACCAGGCGATTGCCGCCGTTGTCGGTTTCCAACGCGTTCAGAATGGGCGGCAGCTCACCTTCGAACGCCACGTCGACGACGGCGCCGATGACCTGTGTCACCTTGCCAATGGAAGCAGCTGCGTCAGCCATGTTCCTTACCTCTTTCCTTAACCTCAGAGCGCCTCGGCGCCCGAAATGATTTCAATCAGTTCCTTGGTGATCTGCGCCTGGCGCTGACGGTTGTAGTTAAGCGTCAGTTTGTTGATCATTTCGCCGGCGTTGCGCGTCGCATTATCCATCGCGCTCATCTTGGCGCCCATTTCGCCCGCGACGTTCTCAAGAAGAGCGCGGAAGATCTGGACGGTGATGTTGCGCGGGATCAGATCGCTGAGGATCGAACCTGCATCCGGCTCGTATTCGTAGACGGCGGTGGCACCGGAGGCGGTCGCCGTATTGGCAACCGTCGTGTCGACGGCAGCCGGAATGAGCTGGAGCGCGGTCGGGATCTGGCTGATCACCGACTTGAACTCGGAATAGAACAGCGTGCAGACGTCGAACTCTTGCCTGTCGAACATCGACATGACGGTGCGAGCGATCTGGTCGGCGTTCTCGAAGCCGATCTTCTTGACTTCGCGCAGATCCGTGCGACCGACGATCAGCGAGTTGAACTCGCGACGCAGGCTGTCATAGCCCTTCTTGCCGACGCAGTAGATCTTGACCGTCTTGCCCTGCGACAGCAGGCGACGGGCGTGATCGCGCGCAAAACGCGCGATCTGGGAGTTGAAGCCACCGCACAGACCGCGTTCGGCGGTGCAGACGACGAGCAGATGCACGTCGTCCTTGCCGGTGCCGGTCATCAGGCGCGGCGCGCCGTCGTCACTGCCGACCGCCTGGGCGATGTTGGCGAGGACGGCGCTCATGCGCTGCGAATAAGGCCTGGCGGCTTCTGCCGCTTCCTGGGCACGCCGAAGCTTCGCCGCGGCGACCATTTTCATCGCCTTGGTGATCTTCTGCGTCGCCTTGACGGAGGCGATCCGGTTTTTCAGATCCTTAAGTGAAGGCATCCGTGATCCGTCCTACTCGTGATCTGGAAATCAGGCGAAAGACTTGGCGAAGCTGTCGAGCGCGGCCTTCAGCTTGGCGCGGGTGTCGTCGCTGAGCTGCTTTTCCGAACGGATCGCGTCGAGGATCGCCTTGCCTTCCGAGCGGAGGTAGGAGAGGAAGCCCTGCTCGAACTTGCCGACCTGGTTGACGGCGATCTTGTCGAGATAGCCGTTGACGCCGGCGAAGATCACCGAAACCTGCTCTTCCGTCTTCAGCGGCGAGAACTGCGGCTGCTTCAGGAGTTCGGTCAGGCGGGCGCCGCGGTTCAGCAGGCGCTGCGTCGCGGCATCGAGGTCCGAGCCGAACTGGGCGAAGGCGGCCATTTCGCGATACTGGGCGAGTTCGCCCTTGATCGAGCCGGCAACCTGCTTCATCGCCTTGATCTGGGCCGAGGAGCCGACGCGCGAGACCGACAGACCGACGTTCACGGCCGGGCGGATACCCTGGTAGAACAGGTCGGTTTCGAGGAAGATCTGGCCGTCGGTGATCGAGATCACGTTGGTCGGGATGAAGGCCGAAACGTCGTTACCCTGGGTTTCGATGACCGGCAGAGCCGTCAGCGAGCCGGCGCCGCGCTCGTCGGAGAGCTTTGCAGCGCGCTCCAGCAGGCGGGAGTGGAGGTAGAAAACGTCGCCCGGATAGGCTTCGCGGCCCGGCGGGCGGCGCAGCAGCAGCGACATCTGGCGATAGGCGACGGCCTGCTTGGACAGGTCGTCGTAACCGATCAGCGCGTGCTGGCCGTTGTCGCGGAAATATTCGCCCATGGCGCAGCCGGCAAACGGGGCCAGGTACTGCATCGGGGCCGGATCGGAGGCCGTGGCGGCAACGACGATCGAGTATTTCAGGGCGCCGCGCTCTTCCAGAACCTTGACGAACTGGGCAACGGTCGAACGCTTCTGGCCGATGGCGACGTAGACGCAGAACAGCTTTTCGCTGTCCGG
The DNA here is from genome assembly GCF_029601685.1 of Rhizobium sp. YJ-22. Taxonomy (NCBI): domain Bacteria; kingdom Pseudomonadati; phylum Pseudomonadota; class Alphaproteobacteria; order Hyphomicrobiales; family Rhizobiaceae; genus Rhizobium; species Rhizobium sp. YJ-22. The sequence continues at coordinate 130,480 of NZ_JARRIR010000005.1, forward strand.
GCCGTTGTCGTGGATGGCCTTCTGGTTGAGGATCGTGTCGAGGATAATGGCGGTCTTGCCGGTCTGGCGGTCGCCGATGACCAGCTCGCGCTGGCCGCGGCCGACCGGGATGAGGGCGTCGATGGCCTTGAGGCCGGTCGACATCGGCTCATGCACCGACTTGCGCGGAATGATGCCGGGAGCCTTGACGTCGACGCGCGAACGGCGCGACGCGTTGATCGGGCCCTTGCCGTCGATCGGATTGCCGAGCGCGTCGACGACGCGGCCGAGCAGTTCCGGACCGACCGGAACGTCGACGATGGCGCCGGTGCGCTTGACGGTGTCGCCTTCGCGGATTTCGCGGTCCGAACCGAAGATAACGACGCCGACATTGTCGGCTTCGAGGTTCAGCGCCATGCCGCGGATGCCGTTCGGGAACTCGACCATTTCGCCGGCCTGGACGTTGTCCAGACCGTAGACGCGGGCGATACCGTCACCGACGGAGAGAACCTGGCCGACTTCCGAGACTTCCGCCTCTTTGCCGAAATTCTTGATCTGATCTTTCAGGATTGCGGAAATTTCCGCGGCGCGGATATCCATCAGCCGACCTCTTTCAATGCGAGCTTAAGGGTAGAGAGCTTGGTGCGAAGCGACGTATCGATCTGTCGCGACCCGACCTTGACGATCAGGCCGCCGAGGATCGACGGATCGACGGTGACGGCAATCGTCACGTCCTTTCCGGTCACGCCCTTCAGCGCCGCCTTCAATTCGTTTTCCTGCGCTTGGGTTAGCGCATGGGCCGAGGTGACCTCGGCGGTGATTTCACCGCGATGACGCGCGGCAATGACGCGGAACGCCTTGATCATGCCCGGCAGGGCGAACAGGCGGCGATTGCCGGCGACCACCTTCAGGAAATTGCCGACGAGGCCGGAAATGCCGGCGCTCTGGCAGACGGCCACCAGGGCCTTGGTCTGGTCCTCGGCCGAAAAGACCGGGCTTGCGATCAGACGCTTCAGGTCTTCGCTCTCATCAAGCAGACGCTGAAAACGGTCGAGGTCGGCACTGACGGCGTCCACCGCGTTCGCTTCGAGCGCCAGCTCGAAAAGCGACGAGGCATACCGTTCTGCCACACCGGATGTGATCTGGGAGGTGTCTGCCACGGGCACAAAATTCCCTGATTTCCCTCCAAGACACCGCCACGACGCTTCGAAACGGCGATGTGCTTGAAAATGTTTCGGTTTCACCCGAAAACGGCCGGACGGAGCGTCCTGCCTTTTCCGAAATTCGGGGACCCTCTACCATAGGAGACCGGGACTCGCAACACGCGCAAGCGAGGAATACGCGTTTCGCTCCGCAATAATGCGGAGAAATTGAGGCAAAGTTACCGTATCAGGGGCCTATGCGCCTTGGCGTGGCCGCCGGCGGGATTCAGACCCAGCCGAACACATAGAGAAGCGGCAGCGTGGCGAGCACGGCCTGCGCAATCAGAAGTAGTAAATTCTGAACGGCGCCGCCGCGATCCGACAGGATGGAGATGACCCGGGCGAAGGCGGCGAGCGCGAAGGAGGAGCCGAGCGCGAAATAGACCATCGGCTGGGCGAGGATGATCGCCGCAAGCCCTGTACCGAGATAGAAGCCGCCGAGCATCGAGCGCGCCTCGCCATAGGCGCTTGCCCGGCCCTCACGTGTCTGCAGGCCGAGGATGCGGAAGGTCAGCCCCGGCGCGAACATCATGAAGAAGCCGGCCAGCGCCACGAAGGCGGCCGCGCCGAAGGCCAGCCGCTCGCCCAGTTCGGCCGGAAAGTAAAATTCCATCCTGTCATCCCCGACGAAGCCATTTTCGGTGGTTATGGCACGAAGCCGGCGACCTGGGAAATGCCATGATCCGTTTCGACACAGACTTTTAACCATGTCGCCGCCCGGCAGCGGCCCTACAGGAAGCTTTGCGGGTCGATATCCACCTGCACATGGATGCTCGCCCGCTCCTTCGGCCCTCGCGACAGCATTTCGCGCAGATAGGATTGCAGGTCGCTGTTGCGGCGGCCATGCACGAGCAGGCGGAAGCGATGGCGGCCGCGGATCAGCGCCAACGGTGCTTCGGCCGGGCCGAGCACCATGATGCCGGAGACCTCGGGCGCCGCCTGACGCAAGCCGCGCGCATGCCCTTCCGCATCCTGGCGGGTGTCGGCCGAGACGATGACCGAGGCCAGTCGGCCGAAAGGCGGCAGCGCCGCCTTCTCCCGCTCACCGATCTCGCGGTCGTAGAAGGCCGAGGCATCGCCGGAGACGATCGCCTGCATGACCGGATGCTGCGGCTGGTAGGTCTGGAGAAGCCCATGGCTCTTGAGCCCGGTGCGGCCGGCGCGGCCGGTCACCTGGCTCAAGAGCTGGAAGGTGCGCTCGGCGGCGCGCGGATCGCCATTGGCAAGGCCGAGATCGGCATCGACGATGCCGACCAGCGTCATCAACGGGAAATTATGGCCCTTGGCGACGAGCTGGGTGCCGATGACGATATCGGCCTCCCCCCGGGCAATCGCCTCCAGTTCCAGCCGCAACCGCTTGACGCCGCCGAGATCGGAAGAGAGCACGATGGTGCGCGCGTCGGGAAAATGTCGTTCCACTTCCTCGGCGATGCGCTCGACGCCGGGGCCACAGGCGACGAGATGGTCGAGCGTGCCGCATTCGGGGCAGGCATCGGGCGTGCGTTCGGCATAGCCGCATTGATGGCACTGGATCTGGCCGCGAAACCGGTGTTCCACCAGCCAGCTCGAACATTGCGGGCATTGAAAGCGATGGCCGCAGACACGGCAAAGTGTGAGCGGCGCATAACCGCGCCGATTGAGGAACAAGAGCGCCTGTTCCTGCCTCTCCACCGTCCTGCCGATGGCGCGCAGCATCAGCGGCGACAGGAAACCACCGCGTTCGGGCGGATGCCGACGCATGTCGACGAGATGCAGATCGGGCAGGGCCGCATCGCCGAAGCGGGTCGGCAGGTGGATGGTGGTGTAGCGCCCCGTCTGGCCGTTGACCTGGCTTTCGACCGAAGGCGTCGCCGAGACCAGCACCACCGGAAAGCCGGTGAGACGCCCGCGCACCACCGCCATGTCACGGGCATTGTAGAAGACGCGGTCTTCCTGCTTGTAGGCGGGATCGTGCTCTTCATCGACAACGATCAGGCCGAGATCCTCGAAGGGCAGGAACAGCGCCGAACGGGCGCCGGCCACCACCCGCACCTCGCCGGTCACCGCCTGCCGCCAGACCTTTTCGCGCATGCGCGGTGACAGATCGGAATGCCATTCGGCGGGCTTGGCGCCAAAGCGATCCTGGAAACGCTCCATGAAGCTGGCGGTCAGCGCGATTTCCGGCAAGAGGATCAGCACCTGTTTGCCGCGCCTGAGCGTTTCGGCAATCGCCTCGAAATAGACTTCAGTCTTGCCCGAACCGGTGACGCCGTCGATCAGCGACACGGCGAAACCGCCGCCTTTGACCATCTCCACCAGGTCGGCGGCGGCTTCCTTCTGCGGACCGGCAATGCGCGGCGCGACGAACTCCGGATCGGGCTTCGCCACCACCGGCGGCGGCGGCAGGAAGACGGTTTCGAACAGGCCTTGCGACATCAGCCCGTCGATGACGCTGGTCGAAACGCCTGCCGCATGGGCAAGCCCGCTGCGCGTCCACGAAAACCCGTCCTGCACCAGATCGAGCACCCGCGCACGCGCCGGCGTCATGCGCTCCGGCGTACCCCCGAGGAAGCGAAGTCCCTCGACCATCGGCTCGGGATCGAAAGCGGCCGGCGCGCGCAAGGCCATGCGCGCCACGAGGCCCGGCGGCGTCAGCGTGTAGGCGGCGATCCAGGAAATGAAGGCGCGCATCGTCGCATCGAGCGGCGGGCAATCGAACACATGGGTGATTGGGCGCAGCTTCTTCGGATCGACCTTGCCGTCGTCCCCGCCCTCCCAGACGACGCCGATCACCTGCCGCGGCCCGAGCGGCACCTGCACCACCGAGCCCGGCTCGACATGCATCCCCTCCGGCACGGCATAGCTATACGCGCCCGGCACCGGTAGCGGCACGAGCACGGGAACGGCGCGCTGAAGAGCGGGCGTTTCGAAAAGAGCGCCGAAGAGATCGGACGAATCGCTGGTCATCGCGCCGGACATTGCCGCGTCCCGTCGCGAAAGGAAAGTTTCAGGCAGGCCATGGCCGGATATCAACACCCCGAACAAGGAAATTGCATGGCGGCAGCCCTTAACAATTCCCTAACCGCGACGGCGCAGAATGGCTGCGACCCTGTCCAAAACCGGTGCCGTCCCGTGAACGAACTGCTGATCATCGCCGATTCCGCCCTGATGGGCGAGCGCACCCGCTGGCTGGATACGCTGGCCGGCGAGCGGCGGCTGTCGCCGAAGACGCTGGATGCCTATGAGCGCGACACGCGCCAGTTCCTGACTTTCCTGACCGGCCATGTCGGCGGCCCGGCCGGGCTGGCCGACGTCGAGACGCTGCGGCCCGCCGACCTGCGCAGCTTCCTTGCCGCCCGCCGCAAGGACGGCGCCGGCAACCGTTCGCTCGGGCGCAATCTTGCCGGCATCCGTTCCTTCATCCGTTATCTGGAGCGCAAGGGGCTGGCCAATGCCGCGGGTGCGAGCGCCGTTCGTTCGCCCAAACAGCCGAAATCCCTGCCGAAACCGCTGACCGACATTCAGGCGCTGCGCGTCGTCGCCGACGAAACCCAGCTTGCCGAGGAGCCGTGGATCGCGGCGCGCAATGCCGCCGTGCTGTCGCTGCTTTATGGCTGCGGCCTGCGCATTTCCGAGGCGCTCGACCTGCTGCCGGCCGATTTCGCCGGCGCGCCGGAGACGCTGCGCATCCTCGGCAAGGGCAACAAGACGCGCATCGTGCCGCTTCTGCCGGTGGTGCGCCAGGCGGTCGAGGCCTATCGCGCCGCCTGCCCCTATGATTTGCCGGCGGACGAGGCGCTGTTTCGCGGCGCGCGTGGCGGAAAATTGCAGCCCGGCATCGTCCAGCGCGAGATGCAGCGCATGCGCGGCGCGCTCGGCCTGCCGGAAACGGCGACGCCGCATGCGCTGCGCCACTCCTTCGCCACCCATCTGCTGGCCGGCGGCGGCGACCTGCGCACCATCCAGGAACTGCTCGGCCATGCCAGCCTGTCGACCACGCAGGTCTATACCGGCGTCGATACCGGCCGGCTGCTCGAAGCCTATGACCGCGCCCATCCGCGCGCCTGATTTTTACCGAATCCTAACCATTCCGGTGAATGCCGCATGACATCGAAATACCTTATGACAGTGTGCGCCCGCACCCGGCGGATGAAGGACCGACGATGACGACTGTGACCCTTGACGAGAAGCCGGCGCAACGCGGTGCGGCGCAGCTTGCCGCCTGGCTTCTGGCGGTGGCGGCCAGCATCCCCGCCTTGCTGGTCCTCGCCCTCATCGCCGCTTTTGCGTTTGCCGGCCAGGCCGATGCCCAGGAAACGGAGTGCGGCGGGCGCAACATCCTCGGCGAACTCAGGGACAGCGACCCTGCCGCCTACAAGCGCGTGCTCGACGAGGCTGCGGCCATCCCCAACGGCCAGGGCATTTTCTGGAAGGTGGAAAAAGCCGGCCTTGCCCCCTCCTGGTTGATGGGCACCATGCACCTGACCGATGCCCGCGTGCTCTCCATGCCGGACACCGCCCGCGCCGCCTGGCCGCTGGCGCAGACGGTCATCGTCGAATCCGACGAAATCCTCGACGAAAAGAAAGCGATGGCCGGCCTTCTCTCCCGCCCGGAACTGACCATGCTGACCGACGGCTCCACGATCACCGGCCTGCTTTCGGCCAGCGACGCGCGAAAGCTGGATGCGGGGCTGAAGGCGCGCGGCCTGTCGCTGCCGCTGGTGGCGCGCATGCAGCCGTGGATGATTTCCAGCTTCGTTTCGCTGCCGGCCTGCGAATATGCCCGCAAGGCCAAGGGCGCCGCCTTCCTCGACCAGAAGATCGCCGGCGATGCCAAGGCCGAAGGCAAGACGCTCGTCGGGCTTGAAACCATGGAAGAGCAACTCTCGGCCATGACCGACCTGCCGGTGAAATTCCATCTCGACGCTCTGATTGAGACGCTGGCGCTCGGCAGTCGCATGGACGATGCCGTCGAGACGATGATCGAGCTGTATCGCGCCGGCGATGTCGGCCTGACGATGCCGATGCTGAAGACGCTGACACCGCTCGGCACCGATCCCGACCAAGGCTATGCCGCCTTCGAGCAGCGCATCATCGTCGACCGCAACAAGGTGATGGCGACGCGCGCCGCGCCGTATTTCAACCGGGGCCATGTCTTCATGGCGGTCGGCGCCCTGCATCTGCCAGGCGACGAAGGCCTCGTCTCCCTGCTGCGCCAGCAAGGTTACACCGTCACCCGCGCACAATAAGCCGCATCAGACGCCCTTCGTCATCCGGCTCAAGACCGCCGTCTTCCAGTAGAACTGGTGGACGGCGACGGCGGCGACGTGGGCGGCGATCAGCGCCCAGAACAGCGCCTTCAGCGGCCCGCCATGCAGGAAGCCCGCCTGCGACACGCCGAAATAATAGGCGGCGATACCGCTGAGCGGCATGGCGAAGAACAGCAGGTAGAAAGCGCCATGCGCCAGCTTGGCCGCCAGCCGGAAAAGCGCCGGCTCCTGCGGCGGCGCGGCCGGCGCGCCCTGCGTCAGGCGCAGGAGAAGCCGCAGCACCGCGAGACAGAGGATGGCGATGCCGACATAGGCATGGATATTGGCGGCGGACACATCCTCCGGCGTCACCGGCTCACCGCGCCGCACAAGCCGGTTCCAATGCTCCATGCCATCCGAAAAGATCAGGTTGAAGCCGATCAGCAAGAACATCAGCCAATGCAGGATACGCTGCGGCAGAGAGAAGGCATCAGGGGAATATTGAGCCATTTTCTTGTCTTTCCTCAAGGATTTGGCACGGTTTCCCCCTCATGATAGATGCCGCGGGGCAAAAGCCAATCCGCGGCATCCTGTCTGTCGGAAATTTAATCTTCGACGGCCGAAATTACATATGGATCGGCTTGAAGAAGGTGGCGAGCGCGGCTTCCTTCACCGCTTCCGACATGGTCGGATGCGCATGGCAGGTGCGGCCGAGATCTTCCGAGGAGCCGCCGAATTCCATCAGCACGGCGATCTCGTGGATCATCTCGCCGGCGCCGAAGCCGACGATATGGCCGCCAAGCACGCGGTCGGTGTCCTTGTCCGCGAGGATTTTCACGAAACCGTCCGTCGCCAGCATGGCGCGGGCGCGGCCATTGGCCGTGAACGGGAATTTTCCGACGCGGTAGGCAATGCCGGCGGCCTTCAGCTCTTCTTCCGTCTTGCCGACCGAGGCCACTTCCGGCTGGGTATAGACGACGCCGGGAATGACGTTGTAATTCACATGGCCATGCTGGCCGGCAAGGATTTCGGCCAGCGCCACGCCCTCGTCTTCGGCCTTGTGCGCCAGCATCGGCCCCTTGACGACATCGCCGATGGCGTAGATGCCGGCGACATTGGTGCGATAACCGCCGTCGATCTCGACGCGGCCGCGATTGTCGAGCGCGACGCCCACGTCTTCGAGGCCGAGGCCGGCGGTGTAGGGCTTGCGGCCGGTGGCGACCAGCACGACGTCGGCATTGAGTTCAACCTTGTCGCCGCCCTTGACCGGCTCGAAGGTGACCTTGGCGCCATCGGCCGTCTTCTCGACCGCCGTGACCTTGGCGCCGAGATGGAAGGCAATGCCCTGCTTGGCCAGCATGCGCTGGAACTGCTTGGAGACCTCGCCGTCCATGCCGCCGAGGATGGTGTCGAGATATTCGACCACGGTGACCTTGGAGCCGAGGCGCGACCAGACCGAACCCAGTTCGAGGCCGATGACGCCGCCGCCGACCACGATGAGGTTTTCCGGCACCTTGTCGAGCGCGATGCCGCCGGTGGAGGAAACGATGACCTTCTCGTCGATCTCGACCGGAACGCCGGGAATGCCGGCGACGTCAGAACCGGTGGCGATGACGATGTTCTTCGTCTCAAGCTCGGTGACCTTGCCGTCTTCGGCGGTCACGGAAACCTTGGCCGGGGAAACGATACGGCCCGTGCCCTGATAGGTGTCGATCTTGTTCTTCTTGAACAGGAAGGCGACGCCGTCGACATTGGCCTTCACCGTCGCGTCCTTGTGGGCCATCATTTTCGAAAGGTTCAGCGTCGGCGCCGCGACCTCCACGCCGAGCGCATCCATGCCATGGCCGGCCTGATGGAACATTTCCGAGGCGTGCAGCAGCGCCTTGGAGGGGATGCAACCGACATTGAGGCAGGTGCCGCCATAGGTGGCGCGCTTTTCGACCACGGCGACCTTGAGGCCGAGCTGGGCCGCCTTGATGGCGCAGACATAACCGCCGGGGCCGGAGCCGATCACGATGACATCGTAGGACATGGATTTTTCCTTCAGTTTTCAGGGGTCGAGCCGGTCTATCGGCCACCGCTCACGTTGAGGATCGCGCCCGTCGTATAGGACGAGGCGGGCGAAAGAAGATGGAGGACGGCGTCTGCGATCTCGCGCGCCGTGCCCGGCCGCTGCATCGGAATGGTGGAAGCCAGCCGCGTCGCCCGGTCCGGCTCGCCGCCGGAGGCATGGATATCGGTATCGATGATGCCGGGGCGCACGGCGTTGATGCGCACGCCCTCGCTCGCAACTTCGCGGGCAAGGCCGACCGTAAACGTGTCGATCGCCGCTTTCGAGGCGGCATAATCGACATATTGCGACGGCGACCCGAGGACGGCGGCCATGGACGAAATATTGACGATCGCCCCGCCACGCCCGCCATGGCGGAGCGACATGCGCCGCACCGCCTCGCGGGCGCAGAGCATCGAGCCGATGATGTTGATGCGCATCATCCGCTCCAGCCGTTCGAGGCTCATTTCGTCGACACGGGCCGCGCGATCAACAATGCCGGCATTGTTGACCAGCCCGTCGAGCCGGCCATAGGCGCGGTCCACCTCGGCAAAGAGGGCCAGAATATCCATCTCCGAGCCGACATCGCCCTTCACCGCCATCGCCTCGCCGCCGGCATCGCGTATGCGGGCGACGACATCCTGCGCCGCCGCTTCGTTGCTGGCGTAGTTCACGACCACGCGCCAACCCTGCTCGGCTGCAGCAAGGCAGACGGCCGCGCCGATGCCGCGGCTGCCGCCGGTGACGAGGAGAACGGGACGCTCGCTCATGAAGCGCATCCTTTCAGCGCCAGCACATCCGGCGGCGCGATAGTCAGCTTGCCCTTGCCCCAGGCGGAGGAAGCCTGCAGCGACGGCGCCAAGCCCGGCAACAGCAGTTCGGCCAGTGCCCCCTCGCCTTGCGCCGGCAGCGCCACGATCCTGCCGCCGGCCGTGCCGTAGAGAATATCCTGCCAGACGGTGCAGGCGGCGAGATCGGCGCCGGTCGCATCCCCCTCCGGGCAATTGTAGAACAGCATGCCCTGCGGGCGCGCCACCGGCTCGGTGGTCATCACATAGCCATCCAGCGTCACGGCGCTGTCCTTCGCCGTGACGGAGAAGCGGTGTGTCGCTGCCGAGGTTTCGGCGTCGACCGGCTGGAAGGTCAGCCTATAGAGACCGGCTTCGTCGCCATAGATCGCCCGCTCCTGCGGGCAATCCGCTGCGACAGCTGGGGAGACAACCGTGAGCGCAAGGAAAGCGGCAAGGGCGGCGCGCATCGCTCAGCCCGCCTTTTCGGTCGCCAGCTTGATGCCGAGCGCGATGAAGACGACGCCGCTGGTGCGATCGATCCACTGGCTCATGCGGGCAAAGCCGGCGCGCATGCGCGGTGTCGTCATGAACAGCGATACGCCGACGAACCAGGCGATCAGGCAGGTGGCCATGACAAGACCATAGCCGAATTTCACGACCACCGGCGTATGGGCGCTGACCACGGTCGAGAAGATCGACAGGAAGAAGAATACGGCCTTCGGATTGAGCGCATTGGCGAGGAAGCCGAGGCCGAAGGCGCGGGAGAGCGACTGCCGCTCGACGGCCCCGACCGCATCCGCCGTCTCGGCCGGCAATTCGGTCCTTCCGGCGCGCAGCGCCTTGATGCCGATATAGACGAGATAGGCGACGCCGCACCATTTGACGATGTTGAACAGGTAGATCGACTGCGAAATGATCAGCCCGAGCCCAAGGATCGTATAGGTGACGTGAAACATCAGCGAGGCGCCGATGCCGAAGGACGTGACGATCGCCGCGCGTCGCCCCTGCACGATCGACTGGCGGATGACCATGGCGAGATCGGCGCCGGGCGAAACGATGGCGAAGAAGAAGATCGCCATCAGCGATGCCAGTTCGATGAGATAAGGATGCATCGCATCTCCTCCGTTTCAGGCGCAGGCGGCGGTCAAAAAACCAGCGCGACGAACATCGCGGCAAGCCCCGCCATCGAGCCGGCCCATGCCAGCGAGCGGATATAGGGAACGCCGCCCAGATAGAGCGGAATGTAGACGAGGCGGCAGGCAAACCACAACCACGCACCCCAGAATCCCCAGCCGGATGCATCGCCCTTCAGCACCAGCGCCAGCGCCAGGCCGACAAAGGCGGGATAGGTTTCGCGAAAATTCGCCGATGCCCGCTTCGCGCGGCCGGCGATTTTCCCGGTGGGCTCGAAACTTACGTCGCGCGGCCCGGCATTCCACGACGCGCCCAGCGATTTCGACGCCTCTGCGCTGGTCGAGAATGCCTGCAGCAGAACATGGACGACCAGCAGAACGACGCTCCAGCCGATCATCGGCAGGAAGGGGGATACGGAAAACGGGGAGACGTCCATGGCGATTGCGCTTCTTGCTGTTTTCTCGCATGTCCGTTTTTCAAGGACATGCTCCAGACCTGGTAAAAAGCCGCCCCGCGATGCGGAACGGCTTTGCGCTGGACGACGATCAGAGATCGAGAACCAGACGTTCCGGATCTTCCAGGCTTTCCTTGACGCGCACGAGGAAGGTCACCGCTTCCTTGCCGTCGACGATGCGGTGATCGTAGGACAGCGCCAGGTACATCATCGGGCGGATGACGATCTGGCCGCCGACGACGACCGGGCGCTCCTGGATCTTGTGCATGCCGAGAATGCCCGACTGCGGCGCGTTGAGGATCGGCGAGGACATCAGCGAACCGTAGACGCCGCCATTGGTGATGGTGAAGGTGCCGCCCTGCATGTCGGCCATGGAGAGCGCACCGTCGCGCGCCGCCTTGGCGAGACGGCCGAGCTCCTTCTCGACGCCGGCGATGGAAAGCTGGTCGGCATCGCGGATGACCGGCACGACGAGGCCCTTGTCGGTGCCGACCGCCATGCCAACATGGCAGTAGTTCTTGTAGATGATGTCGGTGCCGTCGATCTCGGCGTTGATGGAGGGAATTTCCTTCAGCGCGTGGGTGACCGCCTTGGTGAAGAAGCCCATGAAGCCCATCTTCACGCCATGCTTCTTTTCGAAGATGTCCTTGTAGCGGTTGCGCAGGTCCATCACCGCCTTCATGTCCACCTCGTTATAGGTGGTCAGCATGGCGGCGGTGTTCTGGGCGTCCTTGAGGCGCTTGGCGATGGTCTGGCGCAGGCGCGTCATTTTCACGCGTTCTTCACGGCCGGCATCCTCGACCGTCGAGGGTGCGCGCGCCGCAGCCGGCTGGGCCGGAGCCGCCGGGGCGGAGGAGCCCTTGGCGATGGCGGCGATGACGTCGCCCTTGAGGATCTGGCCACGTTTGCCAGAGCCGTCGACATCGGCGGCGGCAACGTTGTTGTCGGCCATCAGCTTGGCGGCGGCGGGTGCTGCCGGCATGGCGGCTGCGGGAGCGGCAGCCGGTGCAGCGGCAGGCGCCGGTTCGGCCTTGGCGGCTGGAGCGGCGGCGGCGGCCGGAGCCGAAGCAGCAGCGGCACCGCCTTCGGCGATCTGACCGAGCAGCGCGCCGAGGCCGACGGTCTCGCCGGCCTGCGCCACGATTTCGGACAACGTTCCGGCGGCGGGCGACGGAACCTCGATGGTGACCTTGTCGGTTTCCAGCTCGAGCAGCGGCTCGTCGGCCTTGACGACGTCGCCGACCTTCTTGAACCAGGTGCCGACGGTTGCCTCGCTGACGGATTCGCCAAGGGTGGGAACGCGGATTTCAGTGGCCATAATATCTATATCCGTTGATCAGATAGGGTCTATCGAAAGGCGAAACGCAGGGCGGCCGAGGATCAGCCGCCGAGCGCGTCTTCGAGGAAGGCCTCGAGCTGCGAGAGATGCTTGGACATCAGGCCCGTCGCCGGCGAGGCGGCGGCCGGACGGCCGGTGTAGCGCACCCGCTGGTACTTGGCGTCGATATGGGCGAGCACCCATTCCAGATAGGGGTCGATGAACGACCAGGCGCCCATATTCTTCGGCTCTTCCTGGCACCAGACCATCTCCGCATTGCGGAAGCGCGACAGCTCGTTGATGAGCGCCTTGGCCGGGAACGGATAGAGCTGCTCGACGCGCAGCAGGTAGATGTCGTCGATGCCGCGCTTTTCGCGCTCTTCCAAGAGGTCGTAATAGACCTTGCCCGAGCACATGACGACGCGACGGATCTTGTTGTCTTTCTGCAGCTTGATCGGGCCGTCCTTGATCATCTCCGCATCGTCCCAGAGCAGACGATGGAAGGCCGATTCGCCGGCGAGTTCGGCGAGCGTCGAGACGGCGCGCTTGTGGCGCAGCAGCGACTTCGGCGTCATCAGGATCAGCGGCTTGCGGAAGTCGCGCTTCATCTGCCGGCGCAGGATGTGGAAGTAGTTGGCCGGCGTCGTGACGTTGGCGACCTGCATATTGTCCTCGGCGCACATCTGCAGCCAGCGCTCCAGGCGGGCGGAGGAGTGTTCCGGACCCTGGCCTTCATAGCCGTGCGGCAGCAGGCAGACGAGGCCGGACATGCGCAGCCACTTGCGTTCGCCCGACGAGATGAACTGGTCGAAGACCACCTGCGCGCCGTTGGCGAAATCGCCGAACTGGGCTTCCCACAGCGTCAGCGCGTTCGGACGGGCCAGCGAATAGCCGTATTCGAAGCCGAGCACGGCCTCTTCCGACAGCATCGAGTTGATCGCCTCGTAGCGCGCCTGGGTCGGCGACAGGTTGGCGAGCGGGATGTAGCGCTCCTCGGTCTCCTGATCATAGAGCACCGAATGGCGCTGTGAGAAGGTGCCGCGCTCCACGTCCTGGCCGGACAGGCGGATCTTGACGCCGTCGAGCAGCAGAGAGCCGAAGGCCAACGCTTCGGCCATCGCCCAGTCGATGCCTTGGCCGGTCTCGATCATGTTGGCGCGGTTGTCCATGAAGCGCTGGATGGTTCGGTGCGCATGGAAGCCTTGCGGGATCTCCGAGATCTTGCGGCCGATCTCCTTGAGCGACTTCATCGGCACCGCGGTCTTGCCGCGACGCTGCTCGTCGGCATTGTCGGCGGCGCGCAGGCCCGACCAGGCGCCATCCAGCCAGTCGGCCTTGTTCGGCTTGTAGGACTGACCGGCCTCGAATTCCTGCTCGAGATTGGCGCGCCAGTCGGCCTTCATCTTCTCGAATTCGCCCTCGGTCAGCAGGCCCTCGGCGATCAGGCGCTCGCCATAGAGCTGCACCACGGTCTTGTGGCCGCGAATGACCTTGTACATCTTCGGCTGCGTGAAGGACGGCTCGTCGCCTTCGTTATGGCCGAAGCGGCGATAGCAGAACATGTCGATGACGACCGGCTTGTGGAACTTCATGCGGAATTCGGTCGCGACCTTGGCCGCATAGACCACCGCTTCCGGATCGTCGCCGTTGACGTGGAAGATCGGCGCCTCGATCATCTTGGCGACGTCGGACGGATAGGGCGACGAGCGCGAGAAGGCCGGATTGGTGGTGAAGCCGATCTGGTTGTTGATGATGAAATGCATGGTGCCGGCCACGCGGTGGCCGCGCAGGCCCGACAGGCCGAAACCTTCGGCGACCACGCCCTGCCCCGCGAAGGCGGCGTCGCCATGCAGCAGCAGCGGCATGACCCTGGCGCGCTCCTTGAGCGGAATGATGTCGCCCTCGAACACCTTGGCGCGCAGATCCTGTTTGGCGCGGGCCTTGCCCATGACCACGGGATTGACGATTTCCAGATGCGACGGGTTGGCCGTCAGCGACAGGTGGACCTTGTTGCCGTCGAATTCGCGGTCGGAGGAGGCGCCGAGGTGATACTTGACGTCGCCGGAGCCTTCAACGTCGTCAGGCTTGAACGAGCCGCCCTTGAATTCATGGAACACGGCGCGGTGCGGCTTGCCCATGACGTTGGTCAGCACGTTCAGGCGGCCGCGATGGGCCATGCCGAGAACGACTTCCTCGAGGCCTTCCTGGCCGCCGCGCTTGATGATCTGCTCCAGCGCCGGGATCAGCGATTCGCCGCCGTCGAGGCCGAAACGCTTGGTGCCCTTGTACTTGACGTCGATGAACTGCTCGAAGCCTTCGGCCTCGATCAGCTTCGACAGGATCGCCTTCTTGCCTTCGGCGGTGAAGGCGACGCCCTTGTCCGGACCTTCGATACGCTCCTGGATCCAGCCCTTTTCGTCCGGGTTGGAGATATGCATGAATTCGACGCCCATGGTCGAACAATAGGTACGCACCAGGATCTCGACCATCTCGCGCACGGTGGCGTATTCGAGGCCGAGAACGTTGTCGATGAAGATCTTGCGATCGAGATCCTTCTCCTCGAAGCCGTAATTCGCCGGCGAAAGCTCATGGTAGTCGTCGACCGGGGCGGCAATGCCGAGCGGGTCGAGCTTGGCATGCAGGTGGCCGCGGGCACGATAGGCGCGGATCATCATGATGGCGCGCACCGAATCGCGGGTCGCCTGATGCACCTCGGCCTCGCTCACCGGCTTGCCCGCCGCTTCCGCCTTGGCCTTCACCTTGGTCTCGACAGCCTTTTCGACGAGGCCCCAATTGCCGTCCAGTGCCGAGACGAGTTCGCCGCCGGCGGCGATCGGCCAGTTGCCGCGCTTCCAGGAGGCACCGCTCGCCGCCTTCTTCACATCGGCGGGATTGTCGCCCAGCGCCTTGAAGAAGGAGCGCCACTCATCCGAAACGGATGCGGGATCGTCCTCGTAGCGCGCATAGAGCTGCTCGATATAGGCCGCGTTCGCGCCGTCCAGGAAGGACGTGATCAGAAACTGTTCGTTGGCTTCTTGTCGTGCCATGGTGTTCATGCGGACGTCTTCGTCCGCCTCCCGCCTAGATGGTTTCGCCGGTCTCTTGAAAAAACCGGCCGCCGCATTTGTCGTTTACCGCCTGTCCGCGGTTCGGTCTTGTATGCCTGGAGCATGCCCGAACGGAAAACCGGTAGCCGCTTTTCCTGGAAATGCCCTGAACGTCCATGGCCGGGCGGGAGGCGAACACGCCTCCCGCCCGGCCCAAAGCTTGGAAGCCGATCAGCCCTTGAGGACTTCGACCAGCGTCTTGCCGAGGCGGGCCGGAGACGGCGACACCTTGATGCCTGCCGATTCCATCGCCGCGATCTTCGATTCCGCGTCGCCCTTGCCGCCGGACACCACGGCGCCGGCATGGCCCATGGTGCGGCCCTTCGGCGCGGTGCGGCCGGCAATGAAGCCGGCCATCGGCTTCTTGCGGCCCTTCTTGGCTTCGTCCTTGAGGAACTGGGCCGCGTCTTCTTCAGCCGAGCCGCCGATTTCGCCGATCATGATGATCGAGGTCGTGGCGTCGTCGGCCAGGAACATTTCCAGCACGTCGATGAACTCGGTGCCCTTGACCGGGTCGCCGCCGATGCCGACCGCCGTCGTCTGTCCCAAGCCTTCGTTGGTGGTCTGGAACACGGCTTCATAGGTCAGCGTGCCCGAGCGCGAGACGATGCCGACCGAGCCCTTGCGGAAGATCGAGCCCGGCATGATGCCGATCTTGCATTCTTCCGGCGTCAGGATGCCCGGGCAATTGGGGCCGAGCAGGCGCGAGTTCGAGCGGTCGAGGCGAGCCTTGACGCGCACCATGTCCATCACCGGGATACCCTCGGTGATGCAGGTGATGAACGGGATCTCGGCGTCGATGGCCTCGATGATCGCGTCCGCAGCGCCTGCCGGCGGCACGTAGATGACGGTGGCGTCGGCGCCGGTCTTGTCACGGCCCTCAGTGACCGAGGCGAAGATCGGCAGGCTTTCGCCCTTGGAGCCGGTCCAGGTTTCGCCGCCCTTCTTGGGGTGGATGCCGCCGACCATCTTCGTGCCGTAATAGGCGAGCGCCTGTTCGGTGTGGAAGCTGCCGGTCTTGCCTGTCAGGCCCTGGACCAGGATCTTGGTGTCTTTGTTGACGAGAATGGACATAAGTTTCCGGTCCTTCAATTAGCCGTTGATCGCCGCGACGATCTTCTTGGCGGCATCGTCCAGATCGTCGGCGGCGGTGATCGCCAGACCCGATTCGTTGAGGATTTTCTTGCCAAGCTCGACATTCGTGCCTTCGAGGCGAACGACCAGCGGAACCTTGAGGCCGACTTCCTGCACCGCGGCGACAACGCCTTCGGCGATGACGTCGCACTTCATGATGCCGCCGAAGATGTTGACGAGGATGCCCTCGACCTTCGGGTCGGCGGTGATGATCTTGAAGGCAGCCGCCACCTTCTCCTTGCCGGCGCCGCCGCCGACGTCGCAGAAGTTCGCCGGCTCCTTGCCGTAGAGCTTGATGATGTCCATGGTCGCCATGGCAAGGCCGGCGCCGTTGACCATGCAGCCGATGTTGCCGTCGAGCGCGACATAGGCGAGATCCCACTTGGAGGCCTCGATTTCCTTGGCGTCCTCTTCGGTCTCGTCACGCAGCGCGCGGATGTCGTCGTGGCGGAACAGGGCGTTGCCGTCGAACGACACCTTGGCGTCGAGCACGCGCAGATGGCCGTTGGTCATGACGATCAGCGGGTTGATTTCGAGAAGGGCCATGTCCTTCTCGTTGAACGCCTTGTAGAGAATCGGGAACAGCGACTTGGCGTCCTCGATCGCAGCGCCTTCCAGCGCCAGCGCCTTGGAGATCGCCTCGACGTCGGCGGCGGTCACGCCGGCTTCCGGGTCGATGGCGATGGTGTGGATCTTCTCCGGCGTGTCATGGGCGACAGCCTCGATGTCCATGCCGCCTTCGGTCGAAACGACGAAGGCGACGCGGCCGACCGAGCGGTCGACCAGCAGCGAGCAATAGAGTTCGCGGGAAATGTCGGCGCCGTCCTCGATGTAGAGGCGGTTGACCTGCTTGCCGGCATCGCCGGTCTGGGCGGTCACCAGCGTATTGCCGAGCATGTCCTTGACGTTGGCGACAACCTCGTCGATGGACTTGGCGAGGCGAACGCCGCCCTTGGCTTCCGGGGACAGTTCCTTGAACTTGCCCTTGCCGCGGCCGCCGGCATGGATCTGGCTCTTGACCACGTAGAGCGGTCCCGGAAGCTGCTTTGCAGCCGCCTCGGCCTCGGCGGCCGTGAAGATCGCGACCCCGTCGGCAACCGGTGCGCCATAGCTCTTCAGCAGAGCCTTCGCCTGGTATTCATGAATATTCATCGGATGATTCCTGACTAGGAGCGGACAGCGCTTACTTCAGCGCCGGGGCGATGTTCGTGCAGGCTTCGCACAGGCCGGCAACGGCCGAAACCGACTTGCCGAAGGCTTCCTGCTCGGGACCGTTCAGGTCGATCTCGATGATGCGCTCGACGCCGCCGGCGCCGATGACCGTGGGAACGCCGACATACATGTCCTTGACGCCGTACTGGCCCGAAAGATGGGCGGCGCAGGGCAGGACGCGCTTCTTGTCCTTGAGGAAGGATTCGGCCATCTCGATGGCGGAAGCGGCCGGCGCGTAATAGGCAGAGCCGGTCTTCAGCAGGCCGACGATCTCGGCGCCGCCGTCACGGGTGCGCTGGATGATCTCTTCGAGACGCTCCTTGGTGACCCAGCCCATCTTGACGAGGTCGGTCAGCGGCACGCCGGCAACCGTCGAGTAACGGGCGAGCGGCACCATGGTGTCGCCATGGCCGCCGAGAACGAAGGCGGTGACGTCCTGGACCGAAACGTTGAATTCCTGGGAGAGGAACAGGCGGAAGCGGGCCGAATCGAGCACGCCGGCCATGCCGACCACCATGTTCTTCGGCAGGCCGGAGAACTTCTGCAACGCCCAGACCATGGCGTCGAGCGGGTTGGTGATGCAGATGACGAAGGCGTTCGGGGCATACTTCTTGATGCCGGCGCCGACCTGTTCCATGACCTTGAGGTTGATGCCGAGCAGGTCGTCGCGGCTCATGCCCGGCTTGCGGGCGACACCGGCGGTGACGATGCAGACATCGGCGCCTTCGATGGCGGAATAGTCGCTGGCACCGGTCAGATTGGCATTGAAGCCCTCGACGGGCGAAGACTGAGCGATGTCGAGGCCCTTGCCCTGCGGGATGCCGTCGGCAATGTCGAACAGGACGATGTCGCCGAGTTCCTTGAGGCCGGCGAGATGCGCCAGCGTGCCGCCAATCATTCCCGATCCGATAAGTGCGATCTTTTTGCGCGCCATTGAAGTGCTTCCTTTGCGGTCAAAATCCCTGGGGACGGCCATCGAAGACGCCTCCCACCGTGGCCAACCGCAATACGACGAAAGCCACCAAATGGCAACGTGTTATTTTGGTGTCATATATTTCAATCGGTTATATGAAAAATAACTTACGTCAACGTAAGAATTTCAGACACACCGCCGTCACATTTCCGCCAGCAGTTCCGCATGGCGACGCTGATATTCGCCGCTGCGCATCTCAAACAGACGCGAGATAGTCCGATCGAACTCGAAACCCTCGGTGCCGCGCCGTTCGGTGAGCAGATCCTCCGGCATGGCCGCCGCCGAGGCGATCAGTCGGGCGCCCTGGTCGTAGAGCGCATCGACGAGAATGATGAAGCGCTTCGTCTCATTGCGCTTTTCCGGGCCGAGGCGGGGAATGTGATCGAGGAAGACGACGTCGAAACGTTCGACGATCGCCAGATAATCGGCCGCCCCCAGCGGGGCTTCGCAGAGTTCGGCGAAGGTGAAGCGCGCCGCCCTTCCCGCCGCCTGACGCACGGGAATGCTGCGGCCCATGCGGTCGATTTCGACGGCGGCGGGCCTGTGGCCATCGGTGGCCGCCTTCCAGGCCCGGTCCATCGCCGCGTCGGTCTCGGCATTGATCGGCGTCAGGTAGACCGGCAGCGAATCGAGCTTTTCCATGCGGTAATCGGTCGGCGAATCCAGGCTGACGACATCGACATGGGCTTTGAGCAGATCGACGAAGGGCAGGAAAAGGCCGCGGTTGAGCCCGTCGCGATAGAGATTGTCCGGCTCGACGTTGGAGGTCGCGACCAGCACGCAGCCGCGCTTGAACAACTCCCCGAACAGCCGTGCCAGGATCATCGCATCGGCGATGTCGGTGACGGTGAATTCGTCGAAGCAGAGCAGTTCGGCCTCGGCAAACAGCGCTGCGGCGACCGGCGGCACCGGATCGGCTTCCTTCGTCTCGCCGGCCTTCAGCTTCTGGCGATGGGCATGGATACGGGCATGCACGTCGGCCATGAATTCATGAAAATGGGCGCGGCGCTTGCGCCTGATCATCGCCATGTCGAAGAACATGTCCATCAGCATGGTCTTGCCGCGCCCGACGCTGCCATGGACATAGAGGCCGCGAATCGGCTTTTCCCGCTTCTTGCGCCCGAACAGCCAGCCGAGCGCGCTGGACTTGGCGGCGGCGGGGCTGTCGGCAAGGGCAAGCAGGATCTTGTCCAGCCGCGCGGCGACCGCCATCTGCGCCGGATCCGTCTTCAGTTCGCCCGAGAGCGTCAGGGCCTTGAGCTTCGCGACGAGGCTCAACGACGGATCGAAAGCGGCAGTCATGGGAGGGTCCGATTCAAGCGATGCGGCATACGTGAAAATGGCCGGCGATGGGCCGGCCAGTCAGAACGATCAGCGGCTGAGGCTGACGGGCTGGCCGCCGGTCAGCGTGCCGTCGAAGCGGGAATCGGCGGTCTTGTAGAGATTGCCGATAACGTTGCCGGAGCGGTCCTTGAGCGCGACCTGCTTGCCACTGACTTCCCAGGATCCCATCGAGGTCAGGACGCCGGCGCAGCCGCGCGTGCCACCGCGCGAACCGCCGCCGAGATTGGTGAGCGTCAGGAACATGTCGCAGCTGGCTCCGGCATTGGAAACCTTCCAGTTGCCGACCATGGATTCCTTCTTCACGTCGAGCGCGGTGGCCGCCATCTGGTCGTTGCCGGTCGCAGTGGCCGGCGCCGTCGGCGCGGTCGGGAACTGGGCGGAATTGACATTGGCGCTGGCGCTGGCCGTCGGATCGGGCAAGGCGCTGGACTGGACACCCGACACCGGCTGCGCGGCGAGCGGCGCCGGTTGGCTCGGCCGGCTGGCGGGGCCGAGGTCGCTATAGGTCGTCCGCTGGCACCCGGCAAGCGCAAGCGCGACACCCAGCGTAGCGGCGGCAAATTTCAACTGCATCATGACACTCCCGATACGTGCGCGTTCGGCCCGTCCTATTGCGCAATCAAGGCGGAAATACCGTAGGACGCAATGGTTAATCAACCCTTGTCATACGGTCGCCGCAGCCGTGCAACGGCCATCGGCGGTTGAGGTAATCTGCAATTCGCGATTTTCAACATCGCAACGGGCACATCCTGGCCTCCCCGCCGCATTGCCCGCCACGGCGTTGCCGGGCGGACACAGCGGCAGGACGGACAGGCGGATCACATCCGCCGTTCCACCATCATCTTCTTGATTTCGGCAATCGCCTTGGCCGGGTTCAGCCCCTTCGGGCAGGCCTGGGCGCAGTTCATGATCGTATGGCAGCGATACAGCCGGAAGGGATCTTCCAGGTTGTCGAGGCGCTCGCCGGTCGCCTCGTCGCGGCTGTCGATCAGCCAGCGATAGGCCTGCAGCAGAACGGCGGGACCGAGATAACGGTCGCCGTTCCACCAGTAGCTCGGACAGGAGGTCGAGCAGCAGGCGCACAGGATGCATTCGTAGAGGCCGTCGAGCTTGAGGCGGTCCTCATGGCTCTGCTTCCATTCCTTGGCCGGCGTCGGCGACACCGTCTTCAGCCAGGGCTCGATGGAGCGATGCTGGGCGTAGAAGTTGGTCAGATCCGGCACCAGATCCTTGACGACGGGCATATGCGGCAGCGGATAGACCTTCACCGTGCCCTTGATCTCGTCCATGCCCTTGGTGCAGGCCAGCGTGTTGGTGCCGTCGATGTTCATGGCGCAGGAGCCGCAGATGCCTTCGCGGCAGGAGCGGCGCAGCGTCAGCGTCGGGTCGATCTTGTTCTTGATGTAGAGCAGCGCGTCGAGCACCATCGGGCCGCAATCGTCGACATCGATGGTATAGGTGTCGATGCTCGGGTTGCGGCCATCGTCCGGGTTCCAGCGATAGATGCGGAATTCGCGGGTTTTCGTCGCGCCGGCGGGCTTGGGCCACACCTTGCCTTCGGTCATCTGCGAATTCTTGGGAAGAGCGAGTTCAACCATGTCTTTATCCTCGGCTCAATAGACGCGGGCCTTGGGCGCGATCTTCTTGGGATCGATGCCTTCGGCGATCAGTTCGGTGTGAACGGGACGGTAGTCGAGCTTGACGTCGCCATCCGCATTCACCCAGGCGAGCGTATGCTTGCGCCAGTTCTCGTCGTCGCGCCCGGCGAAGGGACCGCTGGTGTAATCCTCGCGGGCATGCGAGCCACGGCTTTCCTTGCGCGCCTCGGCGCCGTAGACCGTGGTGATGGCGTTGGCCATCAGGTTTTCCAGCTCCAGCGTCTCGACCAGGTCGGAGTTCCAGATCATCGAGCGGTCGGTGACCTTGACGTCGGGCAGTTCCTTCCAGATGGCCGAGAGGCGCTTGCAGCCGCTTTCCAGCGATTCCTGGGTGCGGAACACGGCAGCGTCCTCCTGCATGGCGCGCTGCATCTTGTCGCGCAGCACCGCCGTCGGCATGCTGCCATTGGCGTGACGCAACCGGTCGAAGCGCTCCATGATCCTATCGCAGGCGGCCGTGTCGAGCGCGGGGATCGCCGAAGCGCGGTCGATGACCTCGCCGGCGCGGATGGCGGCGGCGCGGCCGAAAACCACCAGGTCGATCAGCGAGTTGGAGCCGAGGCGGTTGGCGCCATGCACCGAGGCGCAGCCGGCCTCGCCGACCGCCATCAGGCCCGGCGCGATGCGCTCGGGGTTTTCGCTGTCGGCGTTGAGCACTTCGCCCCAGAAATTGGTGGGAACGCCGCCCATGTTGTAATGCACGGTCGGCAGGACCGGGATCGGCTCGCGGGTAACGTCGACGCCGGCGAAGATCTTCGCCGATTCCGAAATGCCCGGAAGACGCTCATGCAGCACGGCCGGATCGAGATGGTCGAGATGCAGGAAGATGTGGTCCTTGTTCTTGCCCACACCACGGCCCTCGCGGATTTCCATGGTCATGCAGCGCGAAACGACGTCACGCGAGGCCAGATCCTTGGCCGAGGGCGCGTAGCGCTCCATGAAGCGCTCGCCTTCGGAGTTGACGAGATAACCGCCTTCGCCGCGTGCGCCCTCGGTGATCAGACAGCCGGCGCCGTAGATGCCGGTCGGATGGAATTGTACGAATTCCATGTCCTGCAAGGGCAGGCCGGCGCGCGCGATCATGCCGCCGCCGTCGCCGGTGCAGGTATGGGCCGAGGTGGCGGAGAAATAGGCGCGGCCGTAGCCGCCGGTCGCCAGCACCACCATCTTGGCGGTGAAGCGATGGATGGTGCCGTCATCGAGGTTCCACGCGACGACGCCGGTGCAGCGGCCGTCGGCCGACATGATCAGGTCGAGCGCGAAATATTCGATGAAGA
Source organism: Rhizobium sp. YJ-22 (assembly GCF_029601685.1). Lineage (NCBI taxonomy): Bacteria > Pseudomonadati > Pseudomonadota > Alphaproteobacteria > Hyphomicrobiales > Rhizobiaceae > Rhizobium > Rhizobium sp. YJ-22. Next base: position 153,341 of record NZ_JARRIR010000005.1, read on the forward strand.
ATTCGGCATTGTTGCGCAGCGACTGGCCGTAGAGCGTGTGCAGGATGGCGTGGCCGGTGCGGTCGGCGGCAGCACAGGTGCGCTGCACCGGCGGGCCTTCGCCGTAATTCTGCATATGGCCGCCGAAGGGGCGCTGGTAGATCTTGCCTTCGGCGTTGCGCGAGAAGGGCACGCCGTAATGCTCCAGTTCATAGACGGCCTTCGGCGCTTCCATGGCGAGATACTGCATGGCATCGACGTCGCCGAGCCAGTCGGACCCCTTGACGGTGTCGTAGAGGTGCCATTGCCAGCAATCCGGCGTCATGTTGCGTAGCGAGGCGGCGATGCCGCCCTGGGCGGCGACGGTGTGCGAGCGCGTCGGGAAGACCTTGGTGATGCAGGCGGTCTTGAAGCCCTGTTCGGCCATGCCGAGCGTGGCGCGCAGGCCAGCGCCGCCGGCGCCGACGACGACCACGTCATAGGCGTGGTCCACATAGGTATAGGCCTTGCCGTTCTGGGCGGGGGAAGGATTGGAAGCCATGATCGGATTACCCTGCGAATGCGATTTTCAGAATGGCGAACAGACAGAGCCCGGCCACCGCGACGCAGAAGAACGTGTTCAGCATCAGAAGGGCGATCTTGCTGCCTTCGGCATGGATGTAGTCCTCGATGATGACCTGCATGCCGAGCTTCATGTGGATGACGCCGGAGACGACAACCAGCGCCATGACGACCGCAACCAGCGGATTGGCGAGCGCTGCGACCAGCTCCGGATGCGGGGCGCCGGCATAACGGATGAGGAAAATGACGAAGAAGGTGAGAAGCGGCACGTTGGCGACGGCCGTCAGGCGCTGGCGCCAGAAATGCTCGGTGCCGTCCTTGGCAGAGCCGAGGCCGCGAACCTTGCCGAGAGGGGTGCGCATATCCATGAAACGATCCTCTTAGCGAACGAGAAGGGCGATTGCCCAGATCAGCACGGTCAGACAGATAGAGACGACCGGTTGCGCCTTGGCGAGCTTGGTGGTGAAATGCTTGTCGAAACCGTGGCCCAGATCCCACATGAAATGGCGCAGACCGCCCAGCATGTGATGCACCAGCGCCCAGGTATAGCCGATGAGCACGAGACGACCGATCCAGGTGCCCATGACCCAGTTCGCCCACTCGTAATAAGCCGGGCCGGACGCCGCCGCCACCAGCCACCACGCGACCAGCAGCGTGCCGACATACAGCGCGCCGCCGGTGATGCGGTGCACAATCGACATGACCATGGTCGGGATCGGCTTGTAGATTTGAAGGTGCGGCGATAGGGGCCGGTTGTTTGTCACGTTCGCCATCAGAACCTCGCGGCGTTCACGGGTGCGCTTCGGATTTGGGGCTATCATTGCCTCTGGGGGAACAGCGCGCGCGGATTTGGCCTGTGCGCTGCATCAATTGCGACGTTTAATCGCCGATGGGCGGTCCGACAAGCAGATTCCATGCAAGTGGTGATTTTAATCGATTGGGGATCGCAAGCGCCTGAAGCGACGCCAAGTATCGGGCAGCGTTAACGCTTTTTTCAAAAACGCGGGATGCGGGGGTGACAAAACCGCCTCCCCGCGCCACATTCGATTGACGCTTTGTTAACGTTTTGGAGTTTTGGACATGGTATCGCGTCGCTCGCTCGCCGCTTCGCTTCTGTCGCTGGCGCTGGCCGCCTGCTCCGCAACCCCGCTTTTCGCCGGGGAATGGCGCGGCCACCATCACCGCCGTCACGACGCCGTCTCCGGCCTCGTCGATTCCACGCTTCCCTCGATCATCCCCGGGCTCGGCACCTATAGCGGTGCGATCTCGGCGTTGCGGGTACGCGGCAACGGCATCTATTTCTCGGTAAGTGGACTTGGCGGTGAAGCGCCGGCCCGGCCACGCCCGAAGGCGACGATCATCGACGTCTCCTCCGGGATCGCCGACCCTTGCTCCTACGAGTCGGGCGTCTGCGTCATCAGACCCCGATGAACCGCCAGACCGTGGTCTTCTTGACCTCACTGTCCTCCAGCACCCGCGTCACCGGTACCTGGTAGGTAGCGCAGGGAGCGAGCCGGTCTTTCGGCAGATAGGCTCGGCCGGGATCGCCGACCAGCACGGTCTTGCCCGCCGCCGTCAGGCCGTCGAACCACGGCACCAGCATTTTCGCGAAATCGCTGTCGTAGAAGACATCGCCGGCGAGGATGACATCGGCCTCGACCGGCCGGCCGAGCAGATCGGCGGCAGTATAGTCAAGCGCGACCTCGTTCGCCGCCGCATTCAGTGCGATCGCCGTTTTGGTCCAGGGATCGATATCGGCTGAGAGCACTGATGCCGCGCCCGCCTTCATCGCGGCAATGGCGACGAGGCCCGAACCGCTGGCGAAATCCAGCACGCGTTTTCCCCGCACCGTCTCAGGCGTATCCAGCACATAACGCGCCAACCCTTGACCGCCCGCCCAGGCAAAGGCCCAGAAGGGCGGCGGCAGGCCGATTTCCTCCAACTCCGCCTCGGTCTTCAGCCAGAGATCATGCACTTCGCTGGCCAGATGCAGGCGCACCTCCGGCACATGCGGCGGTGCGATCAGGCTGGTATTGTCGAGGATAAAGCGGCGCGGCTCGGTCTTCACGGGGCCTCAGCGCGGCGGATCGTCGAGACCGCCGAGACGGCAGATTTCCAGATATTCCTCCTCGGTCACCGGCTGCACCGACAGGCGCATGGAGGTGACCAGCGACATTGCCGAAAACGCTGGATTTGCTTTGATTTCCTTCAGCGACACCGGCTTGGGCACATCGCAGACGGCGCGGATATCGACGCAATCCCAGCGCAGATCTTCCTTGGCCGTCGAATCGGGATGCGACAGTGCCGAAACCTCGACGATGCCGACGATCTCCAACCCCTCGTTGGAGTGGTAGAAAAAGCCCTTTTCGCCGAGCTTCATCGCCCGCATGTTGTTGCGGGCCTGATAGTTGCGCACGCCGGTCCATTCCTCGCCGGCCGCACCCTTGGCCTTCTGCTGTTCCCAGGACCAGGTCGAGGGCTCGGATTTGAAAAGCCAATAGGCCATGTCGTCTCAATTCTCCGGCTTGTTGAAAACCCAGTTGAACGGCTTGACCTCGACCGTTTCGAACAGCCCCGCCTGGGCATAGGGGTCGCTGTCGGCGAGCGCCCGCGCCGCGTCGAGCGTCTCGGCCTCGACGATGACGAGGCTGCCGCAGGGCTTGCCCTCGTCGTCGAGAAAGGGGCCGGCCATCTTCAGCGTGCCCTCGGCGTTCAGCCGGTTGAGATGGTCGACATGCGCGGGCCGTGTTTCCATGCGCACGTTCAGGTGGGCGGGCTTGTCCTTGCAGATCATGGCGAAAAGCATCGCATCCTCTCCTTTATGTTTCCGGCCGAGCATACTCGGTTGTAATCGGGCGTGTCATCAACTGTTCGGTGGCGCTTTTCACATCCAGCCGTCCGTCGATGATGGCGGCAACCGCATCGGTTACCGGCATTTCCACCCCGCGCGCGTCCGCCAGCCGCGAAGCAACGGACGCGGCAAAGGCGCCTTCGACCAGCCCTCCGGCCCGGCCCGTATCCACCGGCTCGCCCTCACCGAGCTTGATGCCGAAGCGGAGGTTGCGCGACTGGTGGCTGGTGGCGGTCAGCACGAGATCGCCAAGCCCGGAAAGTCCGCGCACGGTGTCGGCCCGCCCGCCTTCGGCAACGACGAGGCGCGACATTTCCGCAAGGCCCCGCGCAATCAGCGCCGCACGGGCCGAATCGCCAAGCCCTGCGCCCTCGACGATGCCGCAGGCAATCGCCAGCACATTCTTCAAAGCGCCGCCGAGCTGCACGCCGACCCGGTCGTCGGAGGGATAAAGGCGAAAGCTCGGGCCGGAAATCGCATGCGCCAGCCGCTCGGCGACATCCAGCTCCGCCGCCGCCACCGACATCGCCGTCGGCAGGCCGCGCGCAATATCGGCGGCAAAGCCGGGACCGGAGAGCACCGCCACCGGATGATGCGGCAATTCGCTTTCGAGCACATCGGTCAGCAGCCGGTTCGAGGCGCGGTCGATGCCCTTGGCGCAGGTGACGACGATCGCATCCGCCGCCAGATAGGGGCCGTATTGCCGCGCGGCCTCGGCCTGCGCCTGCGAGGGCATGACGAACAGCACGATGCCGGCCTCGGCCAGCACCTCGGGCTCGGCCGAATAATCGAGCGAATCGGGAAGCTGCACGCCCGGCAGTGCCGCCTCATGCAGGCCCTCGTTCCTGAGATCGGCCATCAGCGTCACGTCCCGGCCGAGCAGCGTCACCTTCGCCCGGCCGGTCTGGGCGATGACGGCGGCGAGCGCCGTTCCGAAGGCGCCCGCGCCGATGACGACGATCCGTTCCATCTGCTCTCTCCTTCTGACGTCTCTATCGCGTCAGGCTTTGACGCCGCGTTTTCCCGAACCGATCTTCGCCGCCGCTTCCGGGTCGAGCGGCCAGCGCGAGCGCGGCGCCGTCGCCAGATCGTCGGCGGGCAATCCCTCGGCCAGACGCTCCAGCCCCGCCCAGGCGATCATCGCCGCATTGTCGGTGCACAGTCGCATCGGTGGCGCGACGAAGGTGAAATTGTTGGCGGCGCAAAGATCATGCAAGGTCTGGCGCAGGACTTTATTGGCCGCAACCCCGCCGGCCACGACCAGCGAAGGTTTTTCGATAGCCGGGTAAAGATCGCGAAACCGCTGCAGGCCCCGTCCGATGCGATCCTTCAATGTCCGCGACACGGCTTTCTGGAAGGAGGCGCAGATATCGGAAACATCCTGGGTCTTCAGCGGCTGCAGGCCGGTCGCGGTCTGGCGCACCGCCGTTTTCAGGCCGGAAAAGGAAAAATCGAGCCGCGCCTCGCCGACCAGCGGCCGGGGGAAGGAGAACCGGTCGGCATCGCCCGAAAGGGCGGCCCGCTCCACCGCCGGGCCGCCGGGATAGGGCAGGCCGAGCAGTTTTGCCGTCTTGTCGAAGGCCTCGCCCAACGCATCGTCGATGGTCGTGCCCCAGCGCTGGTAGTCGCCGACGCCGCGCACAAGAATGAGCTGCGTATGCCCGCCGGAGACCAGCAGCATGAGATAGGGAAAGGAAAGTCCATCGGTCAGCCGCGCCGTCAGCGCATGGCCCTCGAGATGGTTGACGGCATAGAGCGGCTTGTCCGCCGCCCGCGCCATGGCTTTCGCGGTCATCAGCCCGACCAGCAGCCCACCGATCAGGCCCGGCCCGGCGGTCGCCGCGATGGCGTCGACATCGGCAAGCGACAGATTGGCGCGGGCGAGCGCCTCCTCGATCAGCGTGTCGAGCGCCTCGACATGGGCGCGGGCTGCAATTTCCGGCACGACGCCGCCATAGGCGCTATGCTCGTCGAGCTGGCTCAGCACCACGTCGGAGACGATCTCGCCACGCCCGTCCGGATGGCGCAGAACGATGGCGGCGGCGGTCTCGTCGCAGCTTGTTTCGATGCCGAGGATGCGAAGGGGGTCCGTCATGGCTGGGTGTTCACCGGTTGCGGTCGCCTCAAAAGCTGGATACGGAAGTTCCGGTAACAATGGAACGAAGCGGATGCAAACAAAACCTTTGCGGATCGGCACGCGCGGCAGCCCCTTGGCGCTGGCCCAGGCTCACGAAACCCGCGACCGGCTGATGGCCGCCCACGGCTTGCCGGCCGAGATGTTCGAGATCGTCGTGCTCTCGACCACCGGCGACCGCGTCACCGACCGGGCGCTGTCGGAAATCGGCGGTAAGGGACTGTTCACCCAGGAACTGGAGGAGCAACTGACCTCCGGCGAACTCGACATGGCCGTGCATTCCTCCAAGGACATGCCGACCGTGTTGCCCGACGGCCTGCACCTTTCCGCCTTCCTGCCGCGCGCCGATGTACGCGACGCGGTGATCGGCCGAAGCGCCCCGACACTGATGGCGCTGCCCCACGGCGCCACGGTCGGCTCCTCGTCGCTGCGCCGCCAGGCGCTGATCCGCCGCCTGCGCCCGGATATCACCGTCATCACCTTTCGCGGCCAGGTCGAGACGCGGCTGCGCAAACTCGCCGAAGGCCAGGTCGATGCGACGCTGCTCGCCGTCGCCGGCCTCAACCGCCTCGGCAAGACCGGCATCGTCACCGAATTCCTCGATCCTGCCGAATTTCCGCCGGCCCCGGCGCAAGGGGCGATCTGCATCGAATGCCGTATCGACGATATCAGGATCAACGCCCTGCTCGACGCCGTCAATCACCGCCCGACCTATGACGCCGTCACCTGCGAACGCGCTTTCCTCGCCGCGCTCGACGGCTCCTGTCGTACGCCGATTGCCGGCCTGGCGCTCACCGAGGGCGATGCGCTGTTTTTCTCCGGCATGATCCTCACGCCGGACGGCCAGACCGTCCACCGCATCGCCATTGACGGCAAGACGGCGGAAGCGGCAAACCTCGGCCGCAAGGCGGGCGAAGAGGTGCGCGCCATCGCCGGCAGCGGCTTCTTCGAGGGATGGATCTGACGGTATCAGGACGGGAGGCAGCATGCGCGTCATCGTCACCCGGCCCTGTCAATCAGGCCGCCGCACCGCCGAGAAGCTGCGCCAGCGCGGCCATGATCCGGTCATCCTGCCGCTGACGGCGCCGACTCATGACGTGCTGGCCGCCGCCCGTGCGCTCAAGCAGCCCTACAGCGCCATCGCGGTTACCAGCGCCGAGGCGATCCGGGCGCTGGAAAAGCTGGAGGAGGGGCTGGAGCCTCACCGCGACGCCCTGCTGTTCGGCGTCGGTCGGGTGACGGCGGCGGCGGCGCAAGCGGCGGGTTTTACCCGGGCGCAAGCCGCCGAGGGCACCGGCCTCGATCTCGCCGATCGCATCCTCGCCCATTTTCGCCAGACCGGCCCGCCGCAAGAACCGCTGCTCTATCTCGCCGGCCGCCCGCGCAGCCCGGCGCTGGAACGAACGCTCTCCGCCGCCGGCCTGCCGTACCGCGCCGTCGAATGCTACCACATGCTGCCGATCGAGCACGCGCCGGAGCGCCTGCATCGCCTTCTGGTCGAGACGCCGGTCGAAGCGGTGCTGTTCTACTCGCGCGAAAACGTCGACCGCTTCTTTTCGCTGAGCCCGTTCATGGACGGCTTCGCGGCGCTTGCACAAACCCGCTTCTATTGCCTCAGCCGCAATATCGCCGCCGCCGTGCCGGCGGCCATGTCGGAACGAGTCCGCATTGCGCCGTCGCCGGACGAGGAGGCCCTGCTCGACCTGTTATGATCGGGTCGAGCAGCAGAACCTCCGGACGCCAGCGGCCGGTAAACGTTCCAGATGTGCCGAAATCGATTTCGACCGGAGGAATTGTGGACGGGCCTCTTTCCTTGGCGGGGTTTGCTGACTAGGTTTGTTGCAATGCATTGAAGTGAAGAGGTTGCCATGGTCGAAGATCCGCCGCGCCACACCCGATCGCCCGACGAGCCGATCACGATCGAGGGGACCGCACAACGCATCACCGAACCGACGGACACCGCTTCCCCCGCAGAGGATAACGCTCCGCCGCCGCAGGAAACGCCGGACGCCGCCTCCGCCGGCCTCGAAGCCGATAAGCCGCAAGCACCGCCGGAGACCGTCGCCGCCGAGCCGGAACCGGAGCCCGTGAAGGTCGAGCCGGCTGAAACGCCGGAGCCGGAAGAGACGGAACCGCCGCGCCCACCCACCTGGACGCAGGCCCCGCCCGCCCCCACCGCCGTCAAGCAGACCGCCACCTCGACCCTGGTCGCCGCCGGCATTTTCGGCGGTCTGGTGGCGCTCGCTCTGGCCGGGGCCATGCAATATGCCGGCGTCCTGCCGGGCGCGGGTGCGAACAAACCCGCCGACACCGGCGCGCTCAGCGCCGAAATCGACGCCCTGCGCCAACAGGTCGCCGCCTTGCCCACGGCACCTGTCGCGCCTGCCCCGGACCCCGCGCTGGAACAGCGCATCGCCGCGCTCGAAGCCAAGGTCGCGCCGCTGGCGGACGGCATCGACAAGGTCAGCAACGGCCTTGCCGCGCTTGGCCAGACGGCGGCCAGCGGCACCGGCGACGTCACCGCCCGCCTCGATGAGATCGAGAAGAAGCTGAGCGAACCACAGAATGACGGCGCCGTCGCCCGCACCATCGCGCTGACCGCGCTACGCTCGGCGATCGATCGCGGCGGCGCGTTTTCGGCCGAGCTGGATGCGCTCGCCAGCGTCAGCCACGATGATCCGGCCATCGGCGAGTTGCGGCCGCTGGCCTCCGGCGACCTGCCCTCCCGCGCCGAGCTGGTCGAGCAGTTCCGGGATGTCGCCTTCGCGATGATCGAGGCGGTCAACCAGCCGGGACCGGATAGCGGCATCGGCGAGCGGCTGTTCGCCAGCGCCCTGTCGATCGTCAAGGTGCGCAATGTCGGCGATGTCGAGGGCACCGGTCCCGACGCGATCACCGCCCGCATCGAGGACAAGTTGAAGAAGGGCGCCCTGAAGGATGCCGTAGCCGAATGGGACACCCTGCCCGAGGCGGCGAAGACGGCAGGCGCCGCTTTCAAGGCCAGGCTGGATGCCCGCATTCGTGCCGAAGACCTGTTGAGCGCCGTCTCGGCGGCAACGAACAAGCAGAGCTGAGCCGGGAGACGACATGATCAGAATTCTCGTATTCGCCATTCTCGTCCTGGCGCTCGGCTTCGGCTTCTCCTGGCTGGCCGACCGGCCCGGTGAACTGACCCTGCTCTGGGAAGGCCGCATCGTCGAGATGAGCCTGCTGGCCGCCGCCGGCTTCACCGTCGCCCTCGTCGCCGCCGTGCTCGTCTGTTGGTGGCTGCTCAGCGGCCTGTGGAACTCGCCGCACACGATCAACCGCTATTTTCGCGCTCGCAAGCGCGACCGCGGCTACCAGGCGCTGTCGACGGGGTTGATCGCCGCCGGGGCCGGCAATTCGCTGCTGGCGGCCAAGATGGCGGCGCGCTCGCGCGGCCTGATCAGCGCCGACCAGGAGCCCCTGATCCATCTGCTGGAGGCCCAGACGGCGCTCATCGAAGGCAAGCATGACGATGCGCGCCGCAAGTTCGAGCTGATGGCCGACGATCCCGAGACCCGCGAGCTTGGCCTGCGCGGTCTCTATCTCGAAGCCAAGCGCCTCGGCGCCGACGAGGCTGCCCGCCAATATGCCGAGCAGGCGGCGGAAAAGGCCCCCTACCTGCCCTGGGCGGCGCAAGCGGCGCTGGACTACCGCTCGCAAGCCGGCCTCTGGAACGACGCCATCCGCCTGCTCGACCAGCAGCGCGTCGCTCATGTTTTTCCCAAGGCCGAGGCCGAGCGCAAGAAGGCCGTGCTGTTGACCGCGCGCGCCGCCGCCGCATTGGAGGCCGATCCGAAGACGGCACGGCAGGATGCGCTCGCCGCGCTCAAACTGGCGCCGTCGCTGGCCCCGGCCGCCCTGATCGCCGCCAAGAGTTATTTCCGCGAGGACAATGTCCGCAAAGCTTCCTCGGTGCTCGAACAGGCGTGGAAACAGGCGCCGTCGAGCGAGATCGCCACTACCTATCTGCGCGCCCGCAGCGGCGACAGCGCGCTCGATCGCCTCAAGCGCGCCGAGCGGCTGGAGGCGCTGAAGCCCAACAACATCGAATCGCTGCTCGCCGTCGCCCGCGCCGCCCTCGACACCAAGGATTTTTCCCGCGCCCGGCAGAAGGCGGAGGCAGCCGCCCGCATGGATGCGCGCGAAAGCGTCTTCCTGCTGCTGGCCGATATCGAGGAGGCCGAAACCGGCGATCAGGGCCGCATCCGCCATTGGCTGGGCCAGGCGCTGCGCGCCCCGCGCGATCCCGCCTGGGTGGCAGACGGCTTCGTCTCGGAGACCTGGCTGCCGGTCTCACCGGTCAGCGGACGTCTCGACGCCTTCGAATGGAAGGCGCCGTTCCACCAGATCGCCGCCCGCATCGAGGACGGCACGCTTGCCGAAGACGCGCTGCAGACCCTGCCGCCGCTACCGGAAAAGACCGTATCGGAACCGCCGAAACCGGCCGCCGTTCCCGCGATCATCGATGCCGAACCGGTGGTGAAGCCGGTGCCGCAGGCGATGAAACCTGCGCCGCGCCCGGCCGAGGCGCGGCCGACGCCGGAGCCGGTCGCGGCCAACAGCTCGCGCGCGCCCGATCCGTTCAACGGCCGCCCGCCGGATGATCCCGGCGTGAAATTCGCCGAAGCCGACAGCGGCGAGAAGACGCGGTTGCGGTTGTTCTGAGCACGGGAGCGCCAATGTTCGAACGTATCCAGAACTTCTTCAACAACCTCACCGCTTCCCCGGCTGCCTTCGCGCCCGGCGATCCGCTGGTTGCGGTCGCCGCCCTTTGCATCCAGGTGATGGAGGCGGACGGCACCGTCTCCGATAGCGAGAAGGAAAGATTACGCACCCTGTTGCGCGAGCATTACGGCCGCGACGGGGCTTCGCTGGAAGCGCTGATCGAGGCTGGCCGCGAGGCCGGCAACGAGGCCGTCGACTATTATCGCTTCACCGCCGACCTCAAACGACATCTCGACGACGACCAGCGGCTGGAACTGATCGGCATCCTCTGGGATATCGTCTATGCCGACGGGGTGCGCAACGAACTGGAAGATCATGTCATATGGCGAATTGCCGATCTGCTCGGTGTCTCCGGAACCGACCGGGTCGCGCTCAGACAGCGCGCCGCAGCCCGCGCCCCCGAACCCGACGCGCCTGACGGCTGAACCGCCGGCCCGCCGGCCCTCGACCGGCGAACAGCCCGCCATTCTCGTCGTGCTGCATCAGGAGCGCTCCAGCCCCGGCCGTGTCGGCCAGATGCTGGAACGGAAGGGTTTCAGGCTGGATATCCGCCGGCCGGTGCTCGGCGATCCCCTGCCGAAAACGCTGGCCGACCATGCCGGCGCCGTCGTCTTCGGCGGGCCGATGAGCGCCAACGACGCGGACGACTTCGTGCGCGCCGAAATCGACTGGCTTTCGGTGCCGCTCACCGAAAACAAGCCCTATCTCGGCATCTGCCTCGGCGCGCAGATGCTGGTCAAGCAGCTCGGCGGGATGGTCGAAAGCCATAGCGACGGGCTGGCGGAAATTGGCTGGTATCCGCTGCGCGCCACCGAAAAGGGCCGAGCGTTGCTGCCCGACTGGCCCGATATGGTCTATCACTTCCATCGCGAGGGTTTCGATCTGCCGGCCGGCGCCGAGCTGCTGGCCGAGGGCGACACCTATCCCAACCAGGCTTTTCGCTACGGCCGCACCGCCTGGGCGCTGCAATTCCATGCGGAGCTGACGCGGGCGATGATGCAGCGCTGGGTCGTGCATGGCGCCCACCGTTTCGAGCTGCCGAATGCGCAGCGCGGCAAGGCCCATCTCGATGGCCGCCTGTTGCATGACGAACCGCTGCGCGTCTGGCTGTCGAACTTCCTCGACATCGTCTTCCTGCAGCCGCCGCAACAGCGGTTGCTGACGGAAAGCGTTTAGACCGCCTGCCGCTGCGAGGGCGCGTCGAGTGAATCGATGCGCCGCAGCTTCGGAAAACTCGACGCCCAGATGATCGACACCGCGAGCGTGCCGAAACCGCCGATCACCACGGCCGGCACGGCGCCGAAGATCGCCGCCATGGTGCCGGCGCGGAATTCTCCGAGTTCGTTGGAGGCGCCGACGAACACCATGTTGACGGCATTGACGCGGCCGCGCACCGCATCCGGCGTCCACAGCGCGATCAGCGTTTCGCGCACATAGACGGAAATCATGTCGGAAGCGCCCATGACGAACAGCGCGGCAATCGACAGCCACGCCGTCTGCGACAGGCCGAACAGAATGGTTGCCGTCCCGAACAGGCCGACGCCGATGAACATCAGCATTCCGGCCCGGTGGCGGATGGGATAGGCGGCAAGGATCAGAGCGACGAGGATGGCGCCGACGCCGGGGGCCGCGCGCAGCAGGCCGAGGCCCCATGGCCCGAGCACCAGCACATCGCGCGCGAAGACCGGCATCAGCGCCACGGCGCCGCCGAGCAACACAGCGAAGAGATCGAGTGAGATCGCTCCCAGCACCACCTTTTCCGAACGGATGAAGCGGAAGCCGGCCAGCATGCTGTCGAGCGTCACCCGCTCGCGCACACTTTTCTGCGGCGGCTTCGGCACCATGAAGACCAGCACGGCGGCGGCGGCCATGAACACCAGCGCCACCGAATAGGCCACCAGCGGCCCGAGACCATAGAGCAGGCCGCCCGCCACCGGCCCGACGATCGACGCCGCCTGCCAGGAGGAGGAGTTCCAGGCGATCGAATTGGCCAGATCCTGCTCCGGCACCAGGTTCGGCGCCAGGGACTGCACGGCGGGCGCCATGAAGGCGCGCTCGATACCGAACAGCACCAGCACGGCGAAGACCGGCAGCGGCGCAAACGCGCCGGTGACCGTCAACCCCAGCAACGCGGCGGCGCAGAGCGCGCTGACCACCATGCAGATGGAGACGATGGCACGGCGATTGTAGCGATCCGCCACCGAACCGGTGACGAGGATCAGCACCAGCGAGGGCAGGAACTGGAACAGGCCGATGAGGCCGAGATAGAAGGTGCTGCGCGTGACGTCATACATCTGCCAGCCGACCGAGACGGAGATGATCTGCGTCGCGAACACGGCGAGGAAGCGCGCGGCGAAGAAGCGCGCATAGGCCACATGCCGGAAAGCCGCGAAACGGTCTGGCGTGGTCGAAACGGACATGGAGAACTGTTCCTTGCATCTGGGCCGCAATTCCAGCCCGGCGGGCCGATGGCGAGAGGCCGGCCCGTTAAACATGATTCCGCTTTACGGCTTTTGCGGCCCTTGCTCGTTAAGTCGCCAATGTCTACATCTCTGTCAATCGAGAAATGGAGACCTGGATGCTTGCTCTTTTTCAAACCATTGACCTGGCTTTGAATATCTATACCTGGATTTTGATCGCCAGCGCGATCTTCTCCTGGCTCTACGCCTTCAACGTGGTCAATTCGAGCAACCAGTTCGTCAACTCGATCGGCTTGTTCCTGCACAATGTCACCGAGCCGGTGCTGCGGCCGATCCGCCGCCTGCTGCCGAACCTCGGCGGCATCGACATCTCGCCGATCATCCTGCTGCTGATCATTTTCTTCATCCGCTCGCTGATGTGGAATTCGCTCTGGCCGATGGTCGCCCGGTAACAGGGTGACCAGCCCCTTCAAGGCGCTGGCCGATGGCGTCAGCCTCCGCCTGCGGTTGATGCCGAATGGCGGTCGCGACGCAATCGACGGCATCGAGACCGATGCCAACGGCGACGCTTTCCTGAAGGCGCGGGTGAGCGCGGTGCCGGAGGACGGCAAGGCCAACAAGGCGCTGATCGCGCTGCTCGCCAAGCGGCTGAAGATCGCCAAATCGGCGATCTCGGTCGTCTCAGGCGAAACCGCCAGAAAGAAAATCCTCCGGATCGAGGGCGACCCGGAGGATGTGATCGGAAAGATCGAAAGCCTGCTGAAAGGCTGATTATTTCTGGGCTTTGGCGCGCTCGATGGATTCGAGGATGATGCGCTTGGCGGCGTCGACATCCAGCCAGTCGCCGATCTTCACCCACTTTCCGGGCTCCAGATCCTTGTAATGCGTGAAGAAGTGCTCGATCTGCTTGAGCGTGATTTCCGGCAGGTCGGTGTAGTTGGCGACCTTGTCGTAGCGGCGCGTCAGCTTCGGCACCGGCACGGCGAGGATCTTTTCGTCCTTGCCGCCATCGTCTTCCATCATCATCACGCCGATCGGGCGAACGTTGATGACGCAGCCCGGCACCAGCGGGCGGGTGTTGCAGACGAGCACGTCGAGCGGATCGCCATCCTCGCAGAGCGTATGCGGCACGAAGCCGTAATTGCCCGGATAGGTCATCGGCGTGTAGAGGAAACGGTCGACGACCAGCGTGCCGGCCTCCTTGTCCATCTCGTACTTGATCGGCTGACCGCCAACCGGCACTTCGACGATGACGTTGACGTCGTTCGGCGGGTTCTTGCCGATGGAAATTGCATCAATACGCATTCATGCCCCCGGGGAGAAACTGTGGAAACTGGTGAGCAGATAATCCCTTTCCCATGGCAAAGCAATGTCTTTCGACCCGTTGACCCATGGTGGAGGGCGGACGCATTTTCCGCTTGATCGCTACCGCCGGCGGGTTCATGGAAGCGCAAAACGCCGGGCCGGAACACCGATTCTGGCCCGTTTCCAGTCCGAGGTATGCCCCCATGAAATCCGTTCTGCTCACCGTCCTCCTGCTGGCAACCGGCGCCGTTGCGGCAAACGCCAATGACAGCCGCTACACCGACCTGAAGCCGAAATCCTGCCAGACGATCAGCCAGGCCGAGGACGAAAGCGGCAGCGTCTCCCTGAAATGCAAGGGGCTCGACGGCTATCCTGTCTATGTCAAGGAAGGCGATCTGCGCCAGTCTGCCTTCTTCGGCCCGATCGATGACCTCTATATCGAGCGCGCCTTCGAAAGTTTCGGCACCTTCAACCATGCCGGCGAGAAGGTCGAATGGCGCGTGGATGCCGGGGGCAAGCCGGTCGCCGCCATCCTGCGCTATGTGATCGAACACGCCGACCCGAAGACCGGGGCGCCGTCCAAGGCCTCGCAAGGACAGATCCTCGTCGTTTCCAAGGTGGCGCAGAAGGACAACGGACAGGGTTGCGTTGCCGGTTATGTCGATGCGCTGGCCAATCCTGACGCCAACGACTTGGCGCGCCAGATCGGCGATACGGTCGTACCCGATTTCCGCTGCGGCAGCGACGAGCCGACCTGGCACGGCAAGAAGGGCGAACGCGCCGACGAGCCGATGCGTTACCTGCCGCAATAAACCTCGAATCGAACGGGAAAAGCGCGCCGGCATAGAAGCCGGCGTGGCCGCGTCAGTTCCAGACGAAACCGACCTTCTTCAGCGAGACTTCACCGAAATCTTCCATGCCCTCGGCAAGGTCGACGCCACCATTGGAGCGGAAGAAGCGGTCGGCATTTTCGCTGTCTTCGAGGCACCAGACGACCAGCCCGTTGCAGCCGATGGATTTCAGCTGGTGGCGGGCTTCCTGAAACAGGCGGTAGCCGAGGCCGATGCCCTGATATTCCGGGCGCAGGTAGATTTCGTAGATTTCGCCTTCCTGCGGCAGCGAGCGGGCGCGGTTGAGCCCGAGCGTCGCATAACCGGCGACGACGCCGGCAACATCGGCGACGAGGATCGTCGCCGGGCCGCGCGTCGCCTTGCGCCACCAGGCTTCGCCGCGGCGCTCCAGCATCTGCGTCAGGGCCTTGTGCGGAATGAGGCCGCCATAGCTGTATTGCCAGGCGCTGCGATGGGCATCCGAAATGGCGCGTGCATCCGCCGGTTCCGCGTGCCGAATCTCGATCGTCAACGTCTTCATAACGCCACTCTGCCTTTGCCCCAACGAAGCACCCCACGCAATCATTGCAGGGGGACCGTTCCGCGGCGCAGAATCACTTCGCGCACGCAGACGGATTTAAGTCATTTTTAACGAAATCAACAAGCCGCAAACCGCGCCGAAGACAAAAAAACGCCCCGCACCTTGGGAGCGGGACGTTTCGCAAACGATGTTTCGAAGGTAGGTCCTCAGGAAGAAACTAAAATCGAAACAATTAGATAGGACACCCTTCCCTTAAAAGGGGCAGCGCCTGAAAACCGTGTCAGGCGTAGCGGGCCTTTTCGAAACGCTTGCGCTCGTTCGGGTCGAGATAGAGCTTGCGCAGGCGGATCGACTTCGGCGTCACTTCCACCAGTTCGTCGTCCTGGATCCAAGAGAGCGCGCGCTCCAGCGTCATCTTGATCGGCGGCGTCAGGCGGACGGCTTCGTCCTTGCCGGCGGCGCGGATGTTGGTGAGCTTCTTGCCCTTGAGCACGTTGACTTCGAGGTCGTTGTCACGCGTGTGGATGCCGACGATCATGCCGGCATAGACCTTCTCGCCGGCATCGATGACCATCGGGCCGCGATCTTCCAGGTTGAACAGGGCATAGGCGACGGCCTCGCCCGATTCGTTGGAGAGCAGCACGCCGTTGACGCGACCGCCGATCTCGCCCTTGTAAGGCTGGTAGTCATGGAACAGGCGGTTCATCACGGCCGTGCCGCGCGTGTCGGTCAAAAGTTCCGACTGGTAGCCGATCAGGCCACGGGTCGGCGCGAAGAAGCGCAGGCGCACGCGATTGCCGCCGGAGGGACGCAGCTCGACCATCTCGGCCTTGCGCTCGGACATCTTCTGGACGACGACGCCGGAATGCTCCTCGTCGACGTCGATGACGACTTCCTCGACCGGCTCCAGCATCTCGCCGGTCGCCTCGTCCTTGTGCATGACGACGCGCGGGCGCGATACGGCAAGCTCAAAACCTTCGCGGCGCATGGTCTCGATGAGCACGGCGAGCTGCAATTCGCCACGGCCGGAAACGAAGAACGAATCCTTCTCGCCCGACTCCTCGATCTTCAGCGCGACATTGCCTTCGGCTTCCTTGAACAGGCGGTCGCGGATGACGCGGCTGGTGACCTTGTCGCCTTCGGTGCCGGCCAGCGGGCTGTCGTTGACGATGAAGGACATGGTGACGGTCGGCGGATCGATCGGCTGCGCCTTCATGGCTTCCATGACCGAGGGGTCGCAGAAGGTGTCGGCAACCGTGCCCTTGGTCAGGCCGGCGATGGCGACGATGTCGCCCGCATGGGCTTCCTCGATCGCGGTGCGCTCGATGCCGCGGAAGGCGAGAATTTTCGTGATACGACCGTTTTCGATCAGCTTGCCGTCCTGGCCCAGAACCTTGACGGACTGGTTCGGCTTGATCGAGCCGGAATGGATGCGGCCGGTGATGATGCGGCCGAGGAAGGGGTTGGCTTCGAGGATCGTGCCGATCATGCGGAACGGGCCATCGGCGACCTTCGGCTCGGGCACGTGCTTGAGCACGAGGTCGAGCAGCGGCGCCATGCCCTCTTCCTTCGGACCATCCGGATTGACGTTCATCCAGCCGTTGCGGCCAGAACCATAGAGGATCGGGAAATCGAGCTGTTCGTCGGTGGCGTCGAGATTGGCGAAGAGGTCGAAGACCTCGTTCAACACTTCCTCGTGGCGGCCGTCGGGACGGTCGATCTTGTTGATCGCGACGATCGGCTTCAAGCCGACCTTCAGCGCCTTGCCGACCACGAACTTGGTCTGCGGCATCGGGCCTTCGGAGCTATCGACGAGGACGATGGCGCCGTCCACCATCGACAGGATGCGCTCGACTTCACCGCCGAAATCGGCGTGGCCGGGCGTGTCGACGATGTTGATGCGGGTATCCTTCCACTCGATCGACGTCGCCTTGGCGAGGATGGTGATGCCGCGTTCCTTTTCGATGTCGTTCGAATCCATGACGCGTTCCATGACGCGCTGGTTCTCGCGAAACGAGCCGGACTGTTTCAGGAGCTCGTCGACCAGGGTCGTCTTGCCATGGTCAACGTGCGCGATGATCGCGATGTTGCGAAGGGCCATAAATCTATCTCTGAAGCTGGGGCTGCGCTGAAAAACCATGCGCGCCAATTTTCATTGTGGCGCGCTCTTATCCTGTTTTTTGCATTTGCGAAAGGGGGAAGCGCCGTATGGCAGCCATGCGCGTGCCCCCGGACTCTGTCGGAAGCTTCAGGCGTCGGAGCCGGAAAGCGCTTCCGTCATCACCAGGCCCTTCTTGCGCAGCATCGCATCCGGGCTCGGCAGCTTGCCGCGGAAAGCCTTGTAGGCATCCTCGGGATCAATGGAGCCGCCGGTCGAATAGATATTGTCCTTCAGGCGCTTGGCCATGGCGGGATCGAAGGCGTTGCCGGTTTCCTCGAAGGCGGCGAAGGCGTCGGCATCGAGCACTTCGGACCACATGTAGGAATAATAGCCGGCCGAATAGCCGTCGCCGGCAAACACATGCTGGAAGTGCGGCGTCGCGTGGCGCATGACGATGGAAGCGGGCATGCCGATCTCCTCCAGCACCTGCGCCTGGATCTCCATGGGATCGCCACTGCCGTCGCGCGTATGGAACGCCATGTCGACCAGCGCCGAGGAGGTGAATTCGACGGTGTTGAAGCCGGCATTGAAGGTGCGGGCGGCCAGCACCTTGTCGAGCAGCGCCTGCGGCATCGGCGCGCCGGTCTCGTAATGTACCGCATAATCCTTGAGGATTTCCGGCACCGTCAGCCAATGCTCGTAAAGCTGCGACGGCAATTCGACGAAATCACGCGAGACGCCGGTGCCCGAGACGCTGGGATAGGTGACATCGGAAAGCATGCCGTGCAGCGCATGGCCGAATTCGTGGAACAGCGTGCGCGCGTCGTCGAGCGACAGCAGCGCCGGCTTGCCGGGCGCGGGCTTGGCGAAATTGCAGACATTGTAGATGATCGGCAGCTCGCCGCGTGCGCCGTTCTTCAGCGGCAGCTTGTGCTGCGACTGGAACGAGCTCATCCAGGCGCCGGAACGCTTGGAGGAACGGGCGAAATAATCGCCGAGGAACAGCGCCACCAATCGGTCGTCGCGGTCGCGGATTTCGAAGACGCGGACATCGGGATGATAGGCGGGAATGCCCGGCTTCTCGACGGCGCGAATGCCGAACAGGCGTCCGGCGACATCGAAGCAGGCGGCGATGATCTTTTCGAGCTGCAGATAGGGCTTCAGCTCGGCCTCGGAGAAGTTGAAACGCTCGGCGCGCAGCTTTTCGGCATAGTGACGCCAATCCCAGGGCATGACCGGATGGTTGTGGCCCTCGGCGGCGATCAGGCCGGCAAGTTCACCCTCTTCCTGGCGGGCGCGGGAAAGCGCCTTTTCCCAGACGCCGGTCAGCAGCGCATTCACCGCCTCCGGCGTCTTGGCCATGGTATTGTCGAGCTTCAGCGCCGCGTAATTGTCATAGCCGAGCAGCCTGGCTTTTTCGGCGCGCAAGGCGAGCGTCTTCGCGACGATTTCCCGGTTGTCGGTCGCTGCGCCATTTGCCCCGCGCGACGCCCAGGCGCGAAAAGCCTGTTCGCGCAGGTCGCGTCGTTCCGAAAAGGTGAGGAACGGTTCGACGATCGAGCGCGACAGCGTCACCGCATAGGATCCCTCCGCGCCGCGCTCGGCGGCCGCGGCGGCCATGGCATCGCGCAGGAAGGCCGGCAGGCCGGCGAGATCGGCCTCGTCGGAAAGGATCAGCGACCAGTCCTTTTCATCGGCCAGCACATTCTGGCCGAAATTGGCCCCGAGGCCGGCCAGTTCCTCGCTGATGGCGGCAAGCCGTTCCTGCTCGGGCTTGGCCAGCTTGGCGCCGGACCTGACAAAACCCTTCCAGTGGCGCTCCAGCACACGCATTTCTTCCAGCGTCAGGCCGAGATCGTCGCGGCGTTCCCACAACGCATCGATGCGGGCGAACAGGGCGGCGTTCATGCCGATCTTCGAATAATGCCGCGACATCTTTGGCGCGATGTCGCGTTCCAGGGCCTGGATCGTCTCGTTGGTATGGGCGCCGGCCCGGTTCCAGAACAGCGCGGAGACGCGCGAGAGCTCGTCGCCGGCCACTTCCAGCGCCACGACCGTATTCTGGAAGGTGGGAGCTTCGGCATTGCCGGCGATGGCGTCGATTTCCGCCTCATGCGCCCTCAGCGCCGCCTCGAAGGCGCCGGCGAAATCGCCATCGCCGACGGCATCGAAACGCGGCAGGCCTTCATGGCCGTTCCAATCGAAAATGGCGGAATTGGTTTCGGTCACGGACATGATTCGCTCCTTCGGCCGGCATTGGATGTGGCTATATAAGCGAGGACGACGCGATTTCCCACCATGGCGGCATGGCTGCGCAATGTGCGCGTAAGAATTCCGTCCGATTTGCGGGCAAAAAGTCACCCATGAGAATTAACGATTTGTTAACGATTGACGCTGCGGCCCTCGAACCGCTAGATTCGCGTCAGATCCGTCCGAGGAATGTCCGCCATGGAGATCAATTCTTTACGTTCCTATTACAATTACGGTTTCAGGAACAATACGCGCACATCCAAGATCTCCGGCATCGAGATCGATACCACGGACGCGATTTCGCCTGCCTCGCATTCCAACGAGCAGAATGCCTCCAACCTGGATTTCTCCTCGATGACCCCGCGCGCCCTGCGCGACGTCGCGCGCGCCAGCCTCGACGACGGCGTCATCGACCAGGAGACCTTTTCGGTTCTTTCCCAAGGCCTGCCGATGGAGGCGGTCGACCTCAGCGGCCGGCTGATCGACCTTTCGCATGTCACCGACGAGACGCCCTTCGATTTCCGCAGCTATTTCGAAAGCCAGTTGAACCTCGCCCTGTCGATCGGCGATAGCAGGTTGTCGGATTCGCTGCGCCCGGTCGCTTCCTTCGTCGGCGCGGCCTGACGTTTTCAAAAAAAGCGGAGCCTGTTTTCCCTCAAGGAAATGCAAGGACAAAGCATTCGGCCTTTTCACGAGGTAATCTCAAGAAAAGCTGGACCGCCGTACTGACCTACAGTATGGCGACGCAACCGACTTTGAGGTGGGTTTTGGCGCTCGTATGCGGGAAAACCGCTGAAGCATCCTGGAACGGCTCCAAAACAGTTGCAAGTCGGTTCAAGTCGGACAAGACTTGCTTTGGGGAAAACAAGATAGGGGCCTTTAGCGAGGGTGGCATGCCGCCCGGTCGCCGGGACTTGATGACAATGCCGAACAACATCACGCCAAACGCCCTGGGTTTCCTGATCGCCGATAGCGCCCGTCTGTTGCGCATGGCTTTCGAGAAGCGGATCGCCGGAGCCGGTCTCAACATCACCGCCGGCGAGGCTCGCACGCTGATGCAGGTCGCCGCCGTCAGCGGCAGCCGCCAGCTCGATATCGCCGCCCGCATGGGCGTCGAGCCGATGACCGTCTGCACCTTTCTCGACAAGCTGCAGGCCGAAGGACTGATCGAACGCCAGCAGGATCCGGCCGACCGCCGCGCCAAGAAGATCGTGCTGACGCCGCGCTCGGATACTATCGTCCAGGCGATCAACGACGAGATCGAAGGCCTGCTCGCCGAAGCGACGCAAGGCATGAACGACGACATGCGCAGGAGCATGGAAGGCGCGCTGGTGAAACTGCGCGACAATCTTCAGAAAGGCGAGCGCGGCGCGCGCGAGGCCTGAGCGCTTGATAACCGGCAGCGACGAAAGGTCGCGGCCTTTCCCGCCGGCGTTTTGATCCATCTCAAACCCTGTGGCGCCTGTCGTCTTATGTCTCGACCGTTACGATTTCGTTCGATCAAGGAGAGACACATGAACGACAAGGGTTCGATCCTCAGGGCAGCGCTGGCGGCGGCGACCCTTCTCGCCGGCAGCGGCGCGGCATTCGCGGCGGACATGGCTCCGGTCTCCGAAGCGCCGGTCGCCGCCGAGACCATCAGCGCGAAAAGCCCCTGGCAGGTGCGCCTGCGCGGCCTCGGCGTCATCACCCGTGACTCCGGCTTCGTCGATGGCATCGCCGGCTCCGGCCTGTCCTTCTCGGACACCGCCATTCCGGAACTGGATTTTTCCTATTATTTCACCGACAACATCGCCGCCGAACTGATCCTCGGCACCACCTATGCGAAGGTTTCCGGTGAAGGCTCCATCGACGGGCTCGGCGAGGTCGGGAAGACCTGGCTGCTGCCGCCGACCCTGACGCTGCAATATCATTTCACCGATTTCGGCGCGTTCAAGCCCTATGTCGGCGCCGGCGTGAACTACACGATGTTCTACCACCAGAAGGGCATCAACGCCTCGTCGCTCGACGTCAAGAACAGCTTCGGCGCCGCCCTTCAGGTCGGCTTCGACTACATGATCGACGATCACTGGGGCGCCAACGTCGACGTGAAGAAGATCTTCCTGCGCCCGGACTGGGAAGGCACGCTCGGCACGACGCCGATCAGCGGCAAGGCCAATCTCGACCCGTGGCTGGTCGGCGCCGGCGTCACCTACCGCTTCTGATGCGGCGGGCCACGGCGGGAAAGGCTTTCCCTTTCCCGCCGCTTTGGGTTATGGGCTTTGCCAATGACCCATTCCACCTTCGCCATCCTGCTCGGCGGCATGCTGACGCCCAATCCGCGGCTTGCCGCAACGCTTGACGGCGCGCGCGTGATCGCCGCCGATGGCGGCATGCGCCATGCCCGCGCGCTCGGGCTGACACCGGAACTCTGGGTCGGCGATTTCGATTCCACCCCCGCCGAACTGCTGGCCGAATGGCCGGACGTGCCGCGCCTGCCCTATCCGGCCGCCAAGGCGGCGACGGATGGCGAGATCGCCGTCGGCGAGGCTTTGACACGCGGCGCGACCCGCATCCTGCTGGTCGGCGCGCTGGGCGGCGATCGCTCAGACCATGCCTTCCAGCTCTATCTCTCCGCCATACGTCTTGCCGAGGACGGCCTCGACATCCTCATGACCTCGGGTGAAGAAGAGGCGATGCCGTTGCTGCCGGGGCAAAAAAATCTCGACCTGCCGGAGGGCGCGCTGTTTTCGGTGCTCGGCCTCACCGCGCTCGATGGCCTCACCATCGTCAACGCCCGCTATCCGCTCGATAATTTCCACCTGCCCTTCGGCTCGTCGCGCACGGTTTCCAACGTCGCCAACGGCCCGGTGGCGGTGACGCTTCGTTCCGGCAAGGCGCTGATCCTTGCCCGCCCCTTCGATTTTTCAGGAGCCTGAGCCCCATGGCGCCGCCCATTCTCAAACTCGACGACATCCACCTCAGCTTCGGCGGCGCGCCGCTGCTCGACGGCGCCAATTTCCAGCTCGAACCCGGCGACCGCGTCTGCCTCGTCGGCCGCAACGGCTCGGGTAAATCGACGCTGATGAAGATCGCCGCCGGCATGCTCGAGCCGCAATCCGGCGAAGTCTTCCGCCACCCCTCCGCCACCGTGCGCTACCTGCACCAGGCCCCGGATTTCGAGGGTTTTTCGACTGTGCAGGCCTATGCCGAGGCCGGCTTGGGTCCGAGCGACGATCCCTACCGCGTCGCCTATCTGCTCGAACATCTCGGCCTTTCCGGCGAGGAAGACCCGAAAAACCTCTCGGGCGGCGAGGCGCGCCGCGCCGCCCTTGCCCGCGTCATGGCCCCGGAGCCGGATATCCTGCTGCTCGACGAGCCGACCAACCATCTCGACCTGCCGACCATCGAATGGCTGGAAGGCGAATTGCAGAAGACCCGCAGCAGCCTCGTGCTGATCTCGCACGACCGCCGCTTCCTCGAAAAGGTCTCGACCGCGACCGTCTGGCTGGATCGCGGCCAATCGCGCCGCCTCGACCGGGGTTTTGCCCATTTCGAAGCCTGGCGCGACCAGGTGCTGGAGGCGGAAGAACTGGAACAGCACAAGCTCGGCAAGGCGATCGAGCGCGAGGAGCACTGGCTGCGCTACGGCGTCACCGCAAGGCGCAAGCGCAACATGCGCCGTCTCGGCGAATTGCAGCAGATGCGCGCCGATTATCGCGGCCACAAGGGACCGCAGGGCACGGTGCAGGCGAGTGCGGCCGACGCCCGCGAATCCGGCAAGCTGGTGATCGAGGCGGACAAGATCACCAAGACCTATGGCGAGCGCACCATCGTCGCGCCGTTTTCGATCCGCGTGCATCGCGGCGATTGCATCGGCCTCGTCGGCCCCAACGGCGCCGGCAAGACGACGCTGCTGAAAATGCTGACCGGTCAGCTCGAACCCGATAGCGGCACCATCCGCCTCGGCACCAATCTCGACATCGCCACCCTCGACCAGAAGCGCGAGGATCTGAACCTCGACGACACGCTCGCCCATTATCTCACCGACGGGCGCGGCGAAAACCTGCTGGTCAATGGCGAGCAGCGCCATGTGACCGGCTATATGAAGGATTTCCTGTTCCAGCCGGAACAGGCGCGCACGCCGATCTCCAGCCTCTCCGGCGGCGAGCGCGCGAGGCTGATGCTGGCCCGCATCCTCGCCCGGCCCTCCAACCTGCTGATCCTCGACGAGCCGACCAACGACCTCGACATCGAGACGCTCGACCTGTTGCAGGAACTGGTCTCGGGCTATGCCGGCACCGTCATCCTCGTCAGCCACGACCGCGATTTCCTCGACCGCACCGTGACCTCGACCATCGCCCCCGCCGACCCGGAAAGCCCGGATGGACGCTGGATCGAATATGCCGGCGGCTATTCCGACATGCTGGCGCAGCGCAGGGGTGCAGCCGAGGAAAGGCGCAAGGCGGAAAAAGCCGAGAAGGCGAAAGCCGCAGACAGCGCCCCGGCCGCATCCGCCGACGGCGCGAAATCCAAGGGCAAACTGTCCTACAAGCAGAAATTCGCGCTCGAAAACCTGCCGAAGGAGATGGCGAAGAGCGAAGCCGAGATCGCCAAACGCGAAGAGCGCATGGCCGATCCGAACCTGTTCTCCAAGGATCCCGCCGCCTTCAACAAGCTCGCCGCAGAGCTTGAAAAGCTGCGCGACGGCCTGACCCGCATGGAAGAGGAATGGCTGGAACTGGAAATGCTGCGCGAGGAATTGGAAGGATAATTCCTTTTATGCCGGCTGCGGCACCGGCTCGGCGCCGTTGGTCACTTCCAGATGCAGGATACGCGGCCGCGTGGCGGCAATGAAGGCTTCGGAGCGGCCGATATAGATGATGCCGACCCGGTCGAGGCTGGCAAGCGCCGAGGACAGCCGCTCGGCGACCTCCGGTTCCAGCCCTTCCAGCGTATCCTCGAAAACGATCCAGTCGGCCGGCGTCAGCAGAATGCGGGCGACCGCCAACGCCACCTGCTGCTCGCGGTCGAGCTGGCGGTCCCAGCGCGCGGCGACATCGAGGCGCGGGATGAGCTCGGCAAGCCCCACCCGCTCCAGCGCCGCCGCGATGCGTTCGTCGCCATAGGCATTGGCCTGGACAGGAAAGGCGATGGCATCGCGCAACGGCGCCTGCGGCAGATAGGACACATAGGGCACGAACAGCATATGCGCCTTTTCCGGCAGCACGATCGTCCCCGTCCAGTCCGCCCACCAGCCGGCCAGCGCCGCAAACAGCAGGCGGCGGTTGGCGCCGGGATCGCCGTTGACGACGATACGCTCACCGGGGCGGATGACGATATCGGTCTCCTTGAGGCGAAAGCTGCCCGAGGCCTGCCCGGCCGAGACCGCGACATTGCGCAGCACCACGGCATCCTCGTCCGCCTGGGCCGGATGCTTGCAATCGGCGGCCGGCGGATGGGTTTCCATCAGCACCAGCGCCTGGCGGAAATTGGCGACCCGCATCAGCGACGCCTTCCAGTCGGCGATGGTGCTGAAATTGTCGACATACCAGCGCAGCGCCGTATAGACCTGGTTGAAGGCGCCGACCGCCATCATCAGCCCGCCAAAGGTCAGATCCCCGGAGAAATAGACGGGCGCGGCGATCAGGATCGGCGCGATGATCGTCAGCCAGCCATAACCGGCCGAAACCCAGCGCAGGTTGGTGGTGGCCATGGCCAGCTTGCCCATGGTCTTCAGGATGGCGGAGATATCGCCGTCGATGCGCCGGCGCTCGGTCTCCTCGCCCTGTTGCAGAGTGATCGCCGTCAGGTTCTCGTTGGCGCGCATCAGCGAGGTCCGCAATTGCGCTTCCTTGGCGTAGCGCTCGGCGGTCAGCGCCGGCAGGCTGCGCCCGACGACGGTGCTGAGCAGCGAAGCCGAGCCGGCATAGAGGAAGACGGCCCAGACCATATAGCCGGGAATGGCGAGCGGCTGTCCGTGAAAGGTGACCGAGAATCCCGAGGACAGATCCCAGAGCACCCCGACGAAGCTGACCAGCATGATCGTCGATTGCGTCAGCCCGATCGCCAGGCTGGTGGTGATATCGGACAGATGCGCCGAATCCTCGTGCAGGCGCTGGTCCGGATTGACGCCGAGGATGCCGGCGGCCGAAAGCCGGAGCGCCCGGCGCGGATAGAGCCATTGGCCGAGCAGGTCGCGCGTCAGCCCGTCGCGCATGCGGATCGCCAGGATCTGGTTCACCCAGGTCTGCCCGACATTGAGCAGCAGCAGGACGCCGGCGATGACGGCGAAGATCCGGAGTTGATGCAGGAAGCCGGAGAGATCACGCCGCTCCAGCGAATCGTAAAAGGTGCCGTTCCAGTCGTTGAGCAGCACCTGCACGAAGGCGGTGGCGAGGATGATGGCGAGGATGAGCGTCCAGAAGAAGATGAGGCGGCTGCGAACCGGCGAACCCCACAAGGCCCGCAGCATCATGCGGATCTGCGACATGAAACCGATGGCCGGCTCGCCGGTATCGGCGTTGTGGCGCTCGGATGCTGCTTCGTCATTCGCCATGGAGTTCGTTGTCTTCCGCCTGAATCCCTCATGTATAGGACAGGCATCTTGTGTGAAGGTGGTTTCATTGCGGCGGCGGAAATTTTTTAAGGGCCGCGATTTCCGGTTTCAGGGCTTATGCGCTAGGGTGCCGCCGATTTTGCTTTATCGTATCGCCCAAGGGGTCACATGCAGTTTCAGGGTACGGATGCCTATATCGCCGACAAGGATCTGATGGTCGCGGTCAATGCCGCCATCAGGCTGGAGCGGCCGCTTCTGGTCAAGGGCGAGCCCGGCACCGGCAAGACCGAGCTGGCGCGGCAGGTGGCCGCAGCGCTTGGCCTCGACCTGCTCGAATGGAACGTCAAGTCGACGACCAAGGCGCAGCAGGGGCTTTACGAATACGATGCCGTCTCGCGCCTGCGCGACAGCCAGCTCGGCGACGAACGCGTCAACGACGTCGCCAACTACATCCGCAAGGGCAAGCTCTGGCAGGCCTTCGACGCGGACGAAAAATGCGTGCTGCTGATCGACGAGATCGACAAGGCCGACATCGAATTCCCCAACGACCTGCTGCAGGAACTCGACCGCATGGAATTCCATGTCTACGAGACCGGGCAGACGATCCGCGCCCGCCAGCGGCCGATCGTCATCATCACCTCCAACAACGAGAAGGAATTGCCGGACGCCTTCCTGCGCCGCTGCTTCTTCCATTACATCCGCTTCCCCGACCCGGATACGCTGGCCCGCATCGTCGAGGTGCATTATCCCGGCATCCGCCAGCAGCTGCTCTCCAGCGCGCTGACCACCTTCTACGAGATCCGCGACACGCAGGGGCTGAAGAAGAAGCCGTCCACCTCGGAGGCGCTCGACTGGATCCGCCTGCTGGTCGCCGACGAGATCGATCCGGCCGACCTGCGCGGCTCGGCGAAGAATGCGCTGCCGCGCCTGCACGGGGCGCTGTTGAAGAACGAACAGGACGTGCACCTGTTCGAGCGCCTCGCCTTCATGGCGCGCCGCGACTGATCCTTGATTCTTGCCGCGCCGGAGCGTATCTAGAACATCGTGGTGATTTGGCCGGCCGGCTTGCAGCCACGTTAAATAAGTCGCTAAAGGGCCGTGCGTCACGGACCGGTTAGCGTTTTATTCGCGCGGCCGGTTTTTCTTGTTTTGAACGAGTGACAGCACGATGCCCATCAAGATCCCCGATACCTTGCCCGCCTTCCAGACCCTCGTGAACGAGGGCGTGCGGGTGATGACCGAGACCGTGGCCGTCCGCCAGGACATCCGCCCGCTCCAGATCGGGCTCCTGAACCTCATGCCGAACAAGATCAAGACCGAGATCCAGATGGCGCGCCTGGTCGGCGCCAGCCCCTTGCAGGTGGAATTGTCGCTGATCCGCGTCGGCGGCCACAAGGCCAAGAACACCTCCGAGGAGCATCTCCTGTCCTTCTACGAGACCTGGGAGGAGGTGCGCCACCGCAAGTTCGACGGTTTCATCATCACCGGCGCGCCGGTCGAAACCCTCGACTACGAGGACGTGACCTACTGGAACGAGATGCAACGCATCCTCGACTGGACTGTTACCAATGTCCATTCGACGCTGAACGTCTGCTGGGGCGCCATGGCCGCCATCTATCATTTCCACGGCGTGCCCAAGCATCTGCTCAAGGAAAAGGCGTTCGGCGTCTATCGCCATGTGAACCTGAAGCCTTCCTCGGTCTATCTCACCGGCTTCTCCGATGATTTCGGCGTGCCGGTCTCGCGCTGGACGGAGGTGCGCCGCGCCGATGTCGCCAAGGTGCCGGGTCTGGAAATCCTGATGGAATCGAAGGAGATGGGCATCTGCCTGATCCATGAGAATGCAGGCAACCGCCTCTATATGTTCAATCATGTCGAATATGATTCGACCTCGCTTGCCGACGAGTATTTCCGTGATGTCGATGCCGGCGTGCCGATCAAGATGCCGCACGACTATTTCCCGCACAATGATGCCAGCCTGCCGCCGCTCAACCGCTGGCGCAGCCATGCGCATCTGTTCTTCGGCAACTGGATCAACGAGATCTACCAGACGACCCCCTACGATCTCGAGGAGATCGGCAATGACAGGTGAGAGCATGATCGAACTTCACATCCGCTCCATCGAGGCGAAGGACGAGGCGGACTGGCGCCGCCTCTGGACCGCATACCTCGCCTTTTACGAAACCGTGCTGCCGGAGGAGATCTACGTCTCGACCTTCGCGCGGCTGCTCAGCGGCGCGCCGAACGAATATCGCGGCTTCATCGCTTTCGATAACGGCCGCGCCGTGGGGCTGGCGCATTACCTGTTTCACCGCTCCTGCTGGCATATCGACAATGTCTGCTATCTCCAGGATCTGTTCGCCGATCCGGACGTGCGCGGCAAGGGTGTCGGCCGGGCGCTGATCGAGGCGGTCTATGGCGCGGCGCAAGCTCAGGGATCGAAGGAGGTCTACTGGATGACGCAGGAATTCAACGCCACGGCGCGCAGGCTCTACGACCGAATCGCCGAAAAGACGCCCTTCCTCGTCTATCAGCGGAATTTCTGATGTTCCTGCCCTTCTTCCTGCGGCTGAAAGCAGTGGGCGTGCCGGTCACGCTCCGGGAATTCCTGCTGCTTCTCGAAGCGATGAAGACGGGCATCGCCGATTTCGACATCGAGGCCTTCTATTATCTTGCCCGCACGGCGCTGGTGAAGGACGAGCGTTTCATCGATCGCTTCGACCGCGTCTTTTCCGAAAGTTTTCAGGGGCTGGAAGCGCTGGCGGGCACGCCCGGCCAAGCCGGCCCCTCCCCGCGCGACCTGCCGGAAGACTGGCTGCGGCGGCTGGCGGAAAAGCATCTGAGCGCCGAGGACAAGGCGCTGGTCGAAAGCCTCGGCGGCTTCGACAGGCTGATGGAAACGCTGCGCGAACGGCTGGCCGAGCAGAAGGGCCGCCATCAGGGCGGCTCGAAATGGATCGGCACCGCCGGCACCTCGCCCTTCGGCGCCTATGGCTACAATCCCGAGGGCGTGCGCATCGGCCAGGAGGGCTCCCGCCATCGCCGGGCGGTGAAAGTCTGGGACCGGCGCGAATTCCGCAATTTCGACGACACGGTCGAGCTCGGCACCCGCAACATCAAGGTGGCGCTGAAGCGGCTGCGCCGCTGGGTGCGCGACGGCGCCGCCGACGAGCTCGATCTCGCCGGCACCATCCGCGCCACCGCCGAGCATGGCTATCTCGACGTGCAGACCCGGCCCGAGCGCCGCAACGCCGTCAAGCTCCTGATGTTCTTCGATGTCGGCGGCTCGATGGACGACCACGTCCGCGGCGTCGAGGAGCTGTTTTCAGCGGCGAAGGCCGAGTTCCGCCATATGGACTCTTTCTATTTCCACAATTGCCTCTACGAGGGCGTGTGGAAGGACAATCGCCGACGCCGCGCCGAGATCACCCCGACCTTGGACATCATCCGCACTTTCGGCCCCGATTATCACGTCGTCTTCGTCGGCGACGCCGCCATGAGTCCCTATGAGATCAGCCATTCCGGCGGCTCGGTCGAGCATTGGAACCCAGAGGCCGGCGCCGTCTGGCTTTCCCGCATGACAGGCCATTTCCGCAAATGCATCTGGCTGAACCCGATGCGGCAGGAGCATTGGGGCTATACCACCTCGACCGGCATGATCCGCGCGCTGATGGGGGGACAGATGTATCCGCTGACGCTCGGCGGCCTCGACCGGGCGATGCGCGCCTTGTCGAAATAAAGCCGGTTGCAGTCGCGGCCAAAGCGACGCATCTTGCGCCCCGGTAAAGAAGCGCGAGGCGCTTCAGGAAAGAGTCGATAGCAGGCGATCCATGAGCAGCGAACGGGAAATTTTCGGCACGACGGCGAGCGGCGAAACGGTCTACCGGGTGGAGCTGCGCGGCGGCGGCCTGCGGGCCAAGGTCTTGACCTGGGGCTCGGTCATCCAGGATCTGCGCCTCGACGGCCACGCGCCGCCGCTGGTGCTCGGTTTCGAGAGTTTCGAGCCCTATCCGCTCCATTCTCCCTATTTCGGCGCCAGCCCCGGCCGCAACGCCAACCGCATCGCCAATGGCCGCTTCATGCTCGACGGCCACGAAGTCCAGCTCGACCGCAACGAGCGCGGCGTCACCCACCTGCATGGCGGCACCGGCAATATCGGCAAGAGCAACTGGTCGATCGCCGATCTCTCCGAAGACCGGGTGGTGCTGCGCATCGTCGACCCCGCCGGTCGCGCCGGCTATCCCGGCAATTGCGAGATCACCGCCACCTATCACCTGCGCGACGACGGCGTGCTCTCGGTGATCTACGATTCGACCACCGATGCGCCGACCCCGGTCAATGTCTGCCAGCATTCCTATTTCAATCTCGATGGCCGCGACGATGCGCTCGGCCACGACCTGATGATCGCCGCCGACCATTACCTGCCGACCAACGAGGCGCAGGTGCCGACCGGCGAACTGCGCCCGGTCGTCGGCACGCCCTTCGATTTCCGCCAGATGAGCCCGATGAAGCGGGTCGAGAACGGCGAGCAGGTGCTGTTCGATCATAATTTCTGCCTGTCGCGCGCCCGCATGCCGAAGCGCCCGGTGGCGCTGGCCCGCAGCCTCAATTCCGGCGTGACCCTGGAGGTGCGCACCAGCGAACCCGGCGTGCAGTTCTATGCCGGCTTCAAGGTCAACGCCCCCGTGCCCGGCCTCGACGGCCGGCGTTACGGGCCGTTTGCCGGCTTCTGCCTGGAGACCCAGGTCTGGCCGGATGCCGTCAACCATGCGGATTTCCCGCCCTCGATCCTGCGACCCGGCGAAACCTTGCGCCAGGAGACGGATTACGTCTTCTCGAAAAGCTGAAAATTTTTTGACGCGCCTGTCGGAAACGCGGCCACCGGGACGTCTTCAAGTGATCAGGACGGCGAGGATTGCCGCCCCTGGACACCAGGAGACGAACATGACCGAGACCACCGATCCGAAAACCGCGCCCTATCCGAACCCCAAGGTGCTCGGCGGCGTCGTGCCTTACCTCACCGTCGACGGCGCCCGCAAGGCGGCGGAATTCTACCGGAAGGCCTTCGGCGCCGAGCTGGTCTACGCCTATCCGGACGACGACAAGGGACGCACCATGCATGTGCATCTCTACGTCAACGGCAGCTCGATCATGCTGAGCGACGCCTTTCCCGAATACGGCCATCCGCTCACCGCTCCGCAATCCTTCGCGCTGAACGTCATCGTCGACGATATCGACGCCTGGTGGGAGCGCGCCGTCGAGGCGGGCGCCGAGCCGCTGATGCCGGTCGAAAAGATGTTCTGGGGCGACCGCTTCGGGCAGGTGCGCGATCCGTTCGGCGTCATCTGGAGCATGAACGAACCGGCGAAAAGCTGACGCCCTTGCCGGCCGCACCGGCCCCCCGCTCGGCGCCGACCAGCGACACCACCCGGTTGCGCCCTTCGGTCTTGGCCGCATAGAGATTGGCGTCGGCGCGGACGATCGCGTCATGGACGCTGCGGTCGCCGGGTTCGGCGACTGCACAGCCGAAGCTCGCCGTTACCTGCCGGTCGATGCCGATCGCCGGCCAGCCATGCGAGGCGACGGCCAGCCGCAGCATGTCGGCGAGCACGCCCGCCTCCGTCAGCGCATAGCCCGGCAGGCAGATGACGAATTCCTCGCCGCCGAAACGCGCCGCCAGCGCCTGCGCCGGCAAATAACGGGTCAGGATAGCGGCGATGGCGACCAGCACCTTGTCGCCCTGCGGATGGCCGAAAGCATCGTTGATCTGCTTGAAACGGTCGATATCGCAAACGATGACCGCGCCGGAAAATCCGCCCCGCCCGCTTCGGTCGGCCAGCGCCTGCTCGAAGCCGCGCCGGTTGAGCATGCCGGTCAGCGCATCGCGCTCCGCCGCATGGCGATAGCGCGCCAGCACGTCGAGCGCAACGGTGGCGAGCGCCGTCAGCGCCAGCAGCAGGCTTATGGCGCTCGCCGTTGTCTGCATGATCGCCGCATAGTCGGATGTCGCAAAGTCCGCCATGTCCGCCGGCACCCGCGCCAGGAGCAGGAAGATGTTGCGTAGCACGGTTTCGAGGATCACCATGCCCGCCAGCCCCAGCAACACGACATCCAGCCAACGGCGTGGATGGCGGACGCTGAGCACCAGCGGCACGAACAGCAGCAGCACGGTGACGAAATCGTTGAACAGCAGTTCGAGTTCGAGATCGCCAGCGACGAGATCGGCATAGACGGCGGCGGCAAGCCCGGCCAGCGCCAGCCCGCCGCGCAGCAGCCGGTAAGTCGGGCGCCGGAAATGCTCCAGCATCGCCTGGCCATAGAAATAGAAGGCGCCGATGAACAGCGCATCGCAGATCAGCGCCACCGCCGGGATCGGCAGCCAAAAGCGCAGAGACGGACCGGCGAAGGCCGCCGCCGCCAGCCCGTAGCCGATGCCCCAGGAAAGCGCCGGCCTTCGCTCGTAGCGCGCCACCAACAGGAAGGCGCTCCCGAAGGTCAGGAGAATGAAAGGCAGCAGAAAGGCGAAATTATCGGCGGCTTCCATCGGTCGTCCCGGCTCGTCGGCGGCTCGATGCGAGCCATGCTGCACTGCCACCGTAGACCGGGCGTCTTAAGAAATGCAAAATGGCCCGCGGCAAGACGGTCGTTGCCGCGGGGAGATCGATATCGAAATGGGACAATGGCCTTTTCAGTCGAGCACGATCTGCAGCTTGACGTCGTCGGGCCGGCCTTCCACCGCCCGCTCGAAAGCCTTGATCGACTCCTCGAAGGAGAAGGTTTCCGAAATCAGCGGCTTGAGATCGACGCGGCCCGAGCCGATGAGCGCGATCGCCCGCTCGTATTGATGGGCATAGCGAAAGACCGATTCGACGCGCAATTCCTTGGTCGACATGGTCGAGACATCGAAGGCGATCGGCTGCACCGGCATGCCGACCACGACGATGACGCCGCCCGGACGCGGCAGTTCCATGATTGTTTCCCAGGCCTTCGGCGCGCCGGAGCATTCGAAGACGACGTCGGCGCCCCAGCCGTCGGTCAGGCGGGAGATTTCCCCGGCAAGGTTCTTCTCGCGGATGTTGACGGGGATCACGCCCTGGTAGCGCGCGGCGATGTCCAGCTTCGGCTGGGCGAGATCGGCGATGACGACGCGTGCGCAGCCGCCGGCGAGTGCTGCAATCGCCACCATGGTGCCGATCGGCCCGGCGCCGAGCACCACAGCGGTGTCGCCGGGTGTGATCTTCGCCTTGGTCGCCGCCTGCATGCCCACCGCGAAGGGCTCGACCATCGCGCCCTCGGCAAAGCTGACATTGTCGGGCAGCTTGAAGGTGTAATTGGCCGGATGCACCACATGCGCCGTCAGCACGCCATGGATCGGCGGCGTCGCCCAGAAGGTCACGGCCGGATCGACATTGTACATGCCCAGCCGGCTCGCCTTGGAGTTCGGATCGGGAATGCCGGGCTCCATGCAGACGCGGTCGCCGACCTTGAGATGCGTGACGCCTTCGCCGACCTCGACCACCGTGCCGGCCGCCTCATGGCCGAGCACCATCGGCGCCTCGACGACAAACGGGCCGATCCTGCCATGCGTATAATAATGCACGTCAGAACCGCAGACGCCGACGGTGTGGATCTTGATCTTCACCTGGCCCGGACCGGTGTCGAGCGGCAGGTCGATATCGCGAAGGGAAAGTTCGTTTTGACGTTCGAGAACGAGGGCGCGGACATTTGCCATGAATGGTTCCTCCAAATGTTCGCAACCTATACAAATTCGGCGCGAAAATCGATTCCCCTCAGGCGGATTTTCAGCGCGCCAGCTTGCCCTCTTCGGCCTTGTAGAAATACTGGCTGGCCACCAGCCATCCCTTCAATGGCCGCAGCGGCGGAATACAGGTCGCAAGCATGAACGGCAGGGTGATGACCAAATGCGCCCAGAGCGGCGCCGAGAACGCCACTTCAAGCCAGACCCCGAGCAGCACCGAAGGCACGCAGGCGAAGCAGATGACGAAGAAGGCCGGGCCATCGGCCGGATCGGCGAAACCGTAATCCAGCCCGCAGACCTCGCAGGACGGCCGCATCGACAGGAAACCCTTGAAGATATGGCCCTGACCACAGCGCGGGCAGCGTCCACGGATGCCGGTCTGCATCGGGGGTAGAGGGGGCCACTGGCTTTCCATGACGGTTTCTCCTGTCATTGACGGCGTATCATGCATACAATTACATGAATGATTGCAGTCAATCAAATAGGAATTCCGCAAATCGGCGTCGATAGGCCAGATTGACGCAGCCAATGGATGCCGCACAGCGGCGGAAACAAAAAGGGAGCCCGGAGGCTCCCTTGTTATTGATCGCTGATTGACCGGATCAATTGTCCTTGCGCCGTACCGGCAGGCGTTCGCTGACGAACAGCGCCAGGATGGTGCAGATCGCACCCGACAGCAGATAATAGCCGACGAAGGGCAGGCCGAATTTGCTGGACAGCGTCAGCGCCACCAGCGGCGCGAAGCCGGCGCCGATCAGCCAGGACAAATCCGAGGTCAGCGCCGCGCCGCTATAGCGATAGCCGAGGCTGAAGCGCGAGGAGACCGAGCCGGCCGCCTGGCCGAAGGACAGGCCGAGCACGCCGAAGCCCATGATGACGAAGGCGTCCTGCCCGCCATTGCCGGAGCCGATCAGCCACGGCGCCAGGAAGCTGAACGCCGCGATTAGGATCGCCGAAACGAAAAGTTGCGCCCGGCGACCGATCATGTCGGCGATCGGCCCGGAGACGACGATGGCGGCGATGCCGACCGCAGCACCTGCGACCTGCACCAAAAGGAAGGTGCTGGTCGACTGGTTGCCGAACAGGGTCATCCACCCCAGCGGGAAGATGGTGACCAGATGGAACATGGCGAAGCTGGCGAGCGGCACGAAGGCGCCGATCAGGATATCGCGGCCATGGACACTGACGACATCGACGACCGAGCGCGCCTCGAGCTCGTGCTGCTCGAGCAGCGTGCCGAATTCCTGGGTCATGACCAGGCGCAACCGGGCAAAGAGCGCCACGACGTTGATGGCAAAGGCGACGAAGAAGGGATAGCGCCAGCCCCAGCTCAAGAAATCCTCGCTCGACAGGCTGGCGACCAGATAGGCGAACAGGATGCTGGCCAGCGCGAAGCCGATCGGCGCGCCGAGTTGCGGGATCATTGCATACCAGCCGCGGCGTTTGTGCGGCGCATTGAGGGCCAGCAGCGAGGCGAGCCCGTCCCAGGCGCCGCCCAGCGCGAAACCCTGGCCAAGCCGGAACAGCGCCAGCAGCGCCACCGACCACATGCCGAGCGTCTCGTAACCGGGCAGGAAGCTGATCGCAGCCGTCGAGCCGCCGAGAACGAACAGCGCGATCGTCAGCTTGGTGCCGCGTCCGTGGCGGCGGTCGATCTCCATGAACACCACCGAGCCGATCGGACGGGCGATGAAGGCCAGCGAAAAGATCGCGAAGGAATAGAGCGTCGCCGTCAGCCGGTCCGGCGCGAAGGGAAACATCACCTGCGGGAAGACCAGCACCGAGGCGAGTCCGTAGACGAAGAAGTCGAAGAATTCCGACATGCGCCCGATGATGACGCCGAGCGCGATATTGCCCGGCGAGACATGCTCTCCGGCATGCATGCGGCGGGCGTCGCGTTCGAGAGCGGACGACGTCGGCCTCAGATTCGTTGCAGCGGTCATATCGACAAACGCCTCCTCATTCAGCAATGCCAGCGTCAAAGCATCGCAGCCACGATGGTTCAACAAAGCGGAAAGCATATCAAGCCCGCTTGCGTCAAATAGTTCATCAAATTCATGCGCGCGGCAATTTGCCCGATTATGGCGTGTCTCTCTGGCGATCTGCGCGATTCCCGATATATTGGCTTTCGTCAAGCCGCGAACCCGGGCGCGGCGCGGCCAGAACTCCGGATCCAAGCGTTCCGAGAGACGATTTCGCATTGCGACAGCGATGCTGCACTGCGACCAAAGACCTCATATCCCTCGCCGCGACGATGCATTAGTCGCGGTCTGACCGATTGAAGAAGAGCTTGGACCCGTGAGAAGCCTGTCGAAGATTTACCGCTTTGCCCTCCTCCTGCCGCTGCTGATGCTGGCCGGCTGCAATCTGGTGGTGATGGCGCCCTCCGGCGACATCGCCGCGCAACAGCGGGACCTGATCCTGGTCTCGGTCGTCCTGATGCTGCTGATCATCGTGCCGGTCATGGCGCTGATCATGCTGTTCGCCTGGCATTACCGCCATACGAACACCGAGGCGCATTACGATCCCGACTGGCACCATTCCACGGCGCTGGAAGTGGTCATCTGGTCGGCGCCGCTGGTCATCATCATCGCGCTCGGCGCCGTTACCTGGATCAGCACCCACAAGCTCGATCCCTACCGGCCGCTCGACCGCATCGATGCCGAGCGCCCCGTCCCCGCCGGCGTCAAGCCGCTGACGGTGGAGGTCGTGGCGCTCGACTGGAAATGGCTGTTCGTCTATCCCGAGTTCGGCATCGCCACCGTCAACGAGATGGCCGCCCCCGTCGACAGGCCGATCGATTTCAAGATCACCGCCTCCTCGGTGATGAACTCCTTCTACATTCCCGCGCTCGCCGGCCAGATCTACGCCATGCCCGGCATGCAGACCAAGCTGCACGCCGTCATCAACCAGCCCGGCGAATTCGACGGCTTCTCCGCCAATTACAGCGGCGAAGGCTTTACCCATATGCGCTTCAAGTTCCACGGGTTCGACGCCAAGGGTTTCGACGACTGGGTGGCCCGCGCCAAATCGCAAGGCACCGCGCTCAATCGCGACACCTACCTCAAGCTCGAAAAACCGAGCGAACGCGAGCCGGTGCGCTACTATGCCAGCGTCGAGAACGGCCTCTTCGACGCTATCCTCAATCTCTGCGCCCAGCCCGGCAAGATGTGCATGAACGAGATGATGCATATCGACATGAAGGGCGGCGCAGGCAAGGAAAGCGCCGAAAACCGCGAGAGGCTGCAATACGACAACCGCCATGCCGAGCAGGGCGAGAAAGCCCCCGCCGCCACCTTCCCGGCGACCGGCCAGCCTGCCTTCAGCGACGAGAAGCCGGAGGGCACCGGCACCCAGTCCGGCGGGCACGAGGGCCATTCGATGCCCGGCATGGATCATGGCGGCGATCCGGCCCCGGCCCAGCTCAATGCCGAATGACCGCAGACTTCGTGGCGCGGCACGCGTCGAGACGACATCAATGAACAGGTTGACCCGATGTTTTCCAATCCTGACCTCGTGAAGTTCATCTTCGGCCGGTTGACGCTGGAGGCGATCCCCTATCACGAGCCGATCCTGGTGGTGACCTTCCTCGCGGTCGCCGTCGGCGGCCTCGCGCTGCTTGCCGCGCTGACCTATTTCAAGGTCTGGGGCTATCTCTGGCGCGAATGGATCACCAGCGTCGACCACAAGAAGATCGGCATCATGTATGTAATCCTGGCGCTGATCATGCTGCTGCGCGGCTTCTCCGACGCCATCCTGATGCGCATCCAGCAGGCCATCGCCTTTGGCGGCTCCGAAGGCTACCTGCCGCCGCACCACTACGACCAGATCTTCACCGCCCACGGCGTCATCATGATCTTCTTCGTGGCCATGCCGCTGGTTACCGGCCTGATGAACTTCGTCGTGCCGCTGCAGATCGGCGCCCGCGACGTTTCCTTTCCCTTCCTCAACAACTTCTCCTTCTGGATGACCACCGCCGGCGCCATCGTGGTGATGATCTCGCTGTTCATCGGCGAATTCGCCCGCACCGGCTGGCTGGCCTATCCGCCGCTGTCGGGGGCCGACTACAGTCCGGGCGTCGGGGTGGATTATTACATCTGGGGCCTGCAGGTGGCCGGCGTCGGCACGACTTTGTCAGGCATCAACCTGATCGCCACTATCCTGAAGATGCGCGCGCCCGGCATGACGATGATGAAGATGCCGGTCTTCACCTGGACCTCGTTCTGCACCAACGTGCTGATCGTCGCCACCTTCCCGATCCTGACCGGTGTCCTGGCGCTTTTGTCGCTCGACCGCTACGTCGGCACGCATTTCTTCACCAACGACCTCGGCGGCAATCCGATGATGTATATCAACCTCATCTGGATCTGGGGCCACCCGGAGGTCTACATCCTGGTGCTGCCTGCCTTCGGCATCTTCTCCGAGGTCGTCGCCACCTTCTGCGGCAAGCGCCTGTTCGGCTATGCCTCGATGGTCTACGCCACCTGCGTGATCATGATTCTCTCCTATATCGTCTGGCTGCACCACTTCTTCACCATGGGTTCGGGCGCCAGCGTCAACGCCTTCTTCGGCATCACCACCATGGTGATCTCGATTCCCACGGGAGCGAAGATCTTCAACTGGCTGTTCACCATGTTCCGCGGCCGCATCCGCTACGAGGTGCCGATGCTGTGGACGGTGGGCTTCATGTTCACCTTCGTCATCGGCGGCATGACCGGCGTCATGCTCGCGGTGCCGCCGGCCGACTTCGTGCTGCACAACTCGCTGTTCCTGATCGCCCACTTCCACAATGTCATTATCGGCGGCGTGCTGTTCGGCCTGTTCGCCGGCATCAACTACTGGTTCCCCAAGGCCTTCGGCTTCAAGCTGGATCCGTTCTGGGGCAAGCTGTCCTTCTGGTTCTGGCAGATCGGCTTCTGGTTCGCCTTCGGGCCGCTCTACGTGCTCGGCCTGATGGGCGTCACCCGCCGCCTCAGCCAGTTCGAGGATCCCTCGCTGCAGATCTGGTTCATCATCGCCGCCTTCGGCGCCTTCCTGATCGCGCTCGGCATCGGCTCCTTCCTGGTGCAGCTTTTCGTCAGCTTCCGCAATCGCGAGGCATTGCGCGACGATACCGGCGATCCCTGGGACGGGCGCACGCTGGAATGGGCGACCTCCTCGCCGCCGCCGGACTACAACTTCGCCTTCACGCCCGTCGTCCACGACAATGACAGCTGGTACGACATGAAGAAGCGCGGCCATGTGCGCCCGCTCGAAGGCTTCCGCCCCATCCACATGCCGAAGAACACCGGCACCGGCTTTATCCTCAGCGTGCTCAGCATCGGCCTTGCCTTCGGCCTGATCTGGTACATGTGGTGGCTGGTCGCGCTTGCCTTCGTCGGCATCATCGTCGTCTCGATCGCCCATACCTTCAACTACAAGCGCGACTTCTACATTCCCGCCGATGTCGTCGCCGCGACCGAGGACAGCCGCACCGCGCGCCTCGCCGCCCAGCAGGGAGCGCAATGATGAGCGAACCGACCGTCCAGACCATCGGCGACGAAGCGCCGCAGTTCTATCTCACCGAAGACCATCATCCCGAGAGCAGCACCAGCCTCGGCTTCTGGCTCTACCTGATGAGCGACTGCCTGATCTTCGCAACCTTGTTCGCAACTTACGCCGTCGTCGGCCGCAATTATGCGGCCGGCCCCTCGCCGGCCGACCTGTTCGACCTGCCGCTGGTGGCGGTCAACACCGCCATGCTGCTGTTCTCGTCGATCACTTACGGTTTCGCCATGCTGCAGATGGAGCGCGGCGCCAAGGCCGAGACGCTGTTCTGGCTGGCGGTCACCGGCCTGTTCGGCGCCGCCTTCCTCGGGCTCGAACTCTACGAGTTCAACCACCTGATCCATGAGGGCGCCGGTCCCACCCGCAGCGCTTTTCTCTCGGCCTTCTTCACGCTGGTCGGCACCCATGGCCTCCACGTCACCTTCGGCATCATCTGGCTGGTGACGCTGATGGTGCAGGTCTCCATGCACGGGCTGATCCCCGAAAATCGCCGTCGCCTGATGTGCCTCAGCATGTTCTGGCACTTCCTCGACGTCATCTGGATCGGCGTCTTTTCCTTCGTCTACCTGATGGGAGTCCTCGGATGAGCTCGAACGCACCCGCGCACCAGGATGCGCATCACGACCACGGTCATGGCCACACGGCCGGACACGGCAGCTTCAGGGACTACATGACCGGCTTCGTCCTGTCGGTCATCCTCACCGCCATTCCCTTCTGGCTGGTCATGTCCGGCGTCATCGAAAACCGCATCGTCACCGCCGCGCTGGTGATGGCGATCGGCGCTGTGCAGATCGTCGTCCACATGATCTATTTTCTGCACATGAACAGCCGCTCCGAAGGCGGATGGACGATGCTGGCGTTGATCTTCACCATCATCATCGTCGTCATCGCCCTGTCCGGCTCGCTCTGGGTCATGCATCACCTCAATGCCAACATGATGCCGATGAGCCCCGACATGATGCGCAACATGCCCTGATCCCCGGGCGGACCGCCGAGGCCCGCCCTTTTCCGTCCAGACGAAACTGAGACCGATGTCCGAACCGAGCGCCGCACCGGCCCGTCCCCGCCGGACCCGCCTGATCCTTGCCGCGCTCGCCGTCTTCACCGTCTTTGCGCTGGCCGCGCTCGGCACCTGGCAGGTGCAGCGTCTCTTCTGGAAACGCGACCTGATCGCCCGCATCGACGCCCGCATCCATGCCGAGCCCGCAGCCCCGCCGGCAAAGGCGCAATGGCCCGGCATCAACCCCCGCGACGACGAATACCGCCGCCTGCGCCTCGAAGGCGTTTTCGACAATTCCAGGGAAACGCTGGTCTATGCCTCGACCGAACTCGGTCCCGGCGCCTGGGTGGTCACGCCGCTGGCGCAGGCCGACGGCACCACGATCCTCGTCAATCGCGGCTTCGTGCCGGGCGAGAAACGCGATCCGGAAAGCCGCGCCGCCGGGCAGCCGCAAGGCCCCGTCACCGTCACCGGCCTGATGCGCATGGACGAGCCGGGCGGCACGCTGCTGCAAGCCAACCGCCCCGACGAAAACCGCTGGTATTCGCGCGACACCAGGGCGATTGCCGCCGCGCGCGGGCTCGCCGATGTCGCCCCCTATTTCGTCGATGCCGACGCCACGCCCAATTCCGGCGGCTGGCCGGTCGGCGGGCTGACGCGGGTCGCCCTGCCGAACAGCCATCTGATGTATGCGGTCACCTGGTATGCGATGGCCATCGGCCTCGCGGCGGCGCTGGTCCAGGTCTTCCGCCGCCGCTGGTGAGCGGCGTATCCCTCAGGGAATCGCCAGCCGCGTCTTCAGCGCCGTGGTGATCTTCGCCGCCAGCGCCTCGTAATCCTCGTCGAAATGATGCCCGCCCTCGATCGCGACCGATTCGACGCCCTTGTCCTTCAGCGTCGGGCAGGGATCGTCGTCCTCGTCCGTGCCGTAGATGCATTGCACCAGCTTCGGGTCGATCTTGCCGATGTCCTTGACAGGATCGCCGCCCTTGCCTTCGCCGTCGACACCCAGCCAGCCCTCGACGGAAATGACGTAATCCACCTGCCGCGACAGCGCCATCAGGGTGATCTGCGGCACGCGCGCCTTGTCCTTGTCGGAGAGGAGATTGTAGGTGGCGGGCAAGACGTCGGCGCCGAAGGAATAGCCGATCAGCAGCACGTGCTTGACGTTCCATTCGCGCCGGTAGGCATCCATGATTCGCGACAGGTCGTCTGCGGTCTCCTGCGGCTTGCGCTCCGACCAGAAGTAGCGCAGCGAATCGACCCCGACCACGGGAATCCCTTGCCCTTGCAAGACCGAGGCGACTTCCTTGTCGAGATCGCGCCAGCCGCCGTCGCCGGAATAGATCACCGCCATGGTGTCGTATTTCGGCTTGGCCTCGAGAATGCTGATCGGCAGGCCGAGCGGCTGGTCGGTATTGCCGGCGGCATCGACGCGGTCCGCCAGCATCTGCGCCAGGACGGAAGCGGCGGCGCCCTCCTCGTCGGTCAGGTCGACGTCGTTATGCGCTTTTTCCAGAGCCGCCGCATGCTCGCGGCCGTCCTTGGGCGCATCCTTCGTCAGCGCGATGGTGACGGTCGCCGGCAGCGGGCCGTCGGTAAAGCCGTAGACGGTGCGCCCGTTCGCCGTCTGCTTGTCGGCGGGCGTGCAGAGCACCTTCTGCAGCGGAATGCCGGCCTGCGGATCGACGGCGACCGCCTCGCCAAGCGTCGCCGCCGGGCTCTGGGAAATCATGGCGAGCGCCAGCGCCCCGCCCTCGCCGATGCCGGCGACGATCGGCGGCGCATAAGCGCTGGTGCCGGAGGCGCGCTGGATCTGCTGGGCCAGCGCCTCGACATCGGAAATCATGTAGACGCAATCGCCCTTGTCCTGCGCCAGCGCCTTGATATAGGCGGGGAAATCGATGCCGACCACGGCAGCACCCTTGGCGACCAGCGCCTCGGCCTCCTGCTGCTCGGCATCGCCCCAGCCGCCGGCATCCGAGATCAGGAAGATGTTGGCCTTCGCCGCACCATCCTCCGGCAGCAGGATATGATCGCTGGGGATCATGCCGGTATCGAATTTCTTTTCCTGCGCGATCGCAGGCGTGAGGGCCGCCGCCGAAAGCAGGGCGGTCAGGAATGCGGCATGTCTTGTCTTCATGTCAGGCTGCTTTCTCCTTGATAACGATGCCCGCCCTCGCTTCACGCGCGCATCGCGCAAAAAACCTAAACCGAGTTTTCGCCGAGGCCAAGCCGCTTCGACAGAAGGGCGACGGCATCGTCGACGCTGAAGGCGCCGCGCGCCGCCATGTCGACGGCGCCCGCCGCCGACAGCAGGTCGCGCACGCGATCATGGACACGCGCATAGACGACATCGCGGCCGGAGCGGCGCATGGCCGCGTCGAATTCCTGCAACGCATCCAGCGCCGTGCTGTCGAG
Source organism: Rhizobium sp. YJ-22 (assembly GCF_029601685.1). Lineage (NCBI taxonomy): Bacteria > Pseudomonadati > Pseudomonadota > Alphaproteobacteria > Hyphomicrobiales > Rhizobiaceae > Rhizobium > Rhizobium sp. YJ-22. The sequence continues at coordinate 196,330 of NZ_JARRIR010000005.1, forward strand.
ATCGAAGGTTTCCTCCAGGCTGACGACGATTCCGCGCGCCGCGACGGCCAGCCGCGCCTTGCGCGCCACCTCGCCCAGCACCGGATCGGCGTTGCCGAAAAACAGGGGCTGCGCCGGCCTGAGGATGACGATATCCGCCACCGGCGCCGCATCTGGATGGCGGTCAATGTCGACGAAATCATGTCCGCCGCGCAGGCGGCCGAGCAGGATGACGTGACGGGAACTGAGGCGATGCACCAGCAGCAGGAAGGACAGGGCGATGGCGATCAGCATGCCATTGAGGATACCGGCGAGAAAAACGCCGAGGGCGGCGATGATCGCCAGGTACTGGTCGCGGTCGACGCGATTCAATTGCACGAAGGGCGTGGGATCGAGCGCATGCAGGAGCGCCGCGATGACGACCGCCGCCAGCACCGGCTCCGGCAGGCGCGCGATGATTTCAAGCCCGAAGCCGACGAGCAGCGCCAGCAGGATCGCCGCAAACAGCGCCGCGAACCGGCTTTGCGCGCCCGCCGCCTCGCTGGCCGACCCCGCCGAGAACCCGGCCCCGACCGGCATGCCGCGCATCAGGGCGCTGGCGAGATTGGCAAGGCCAAGCGCGCGCAACTCCTGGTCGGCATCGACGGCATCGCCTCGGCGCAGGGACAGCGAGCGCACCGTGCCCCAGGATTCGGCAAACAGGATCAGCACCAACGGCAGGCAAAGCCGCGCCACATGCGGCAGGTCCGCCGCCGCGAAATCCGGCAGGCCCGGCAGCAGCAAAACGAAATCCATCCGCCCGACGCTGGCGACGCCATGGGCCTCGAGATCGAACAGCATGGCCGCGACGATCGCCGCCGCCAGCACCAGCGCAGCGCCTGGAAGACGTGGAAAGCGCCGCGACACGATCAGCGCCGCCAGCGCCGCAACGCCGACGGCGAGGCTCGACCCGTTCCACTCGGCCGCACGTCGCAGCGTCTCGCCAAGAATATGAAAGGGATCCCGGCCCGCCACGGCGACGCCGGTCAGCAGCGGCAATTGCCGGATGATGATGCTGAGCGCCAGGGCGAAGGCGAAGCCGCGCAACACCGGCCGGGCGATGAAGCTGGCAAGCGCCCCGAGCCGCAGCAGCGACGCGCCGAGGAACAGCAGCCCGACCAGCCCGGTGGCGATCACCGCCAGCGTCGATTTTTCCGCCACCGAAAGCGCCGGGTCGGCCAGGATAGCGGCGAGGATCACCGCCGAGGACGAGGTCGGCGCGACGATGGCGAAGCGGCTGCGGCCGAACAGGCCGTAGACGAAACAGCCGGCTATCGCCGCCGCCAGTCCCTGAGCCGTATCAAGCCCGGCAAGCCCGGCATAGGCGACCGCCTCCGGCAGCAGCAGGCCGGCTATCGCCACCCCCGCACCGAAATCGCGCCCCCATGCCCCCGCCCCGCTCATGGCGCGCGACGATCCCGCGAGAATTCATCGAACAGTTCGAGCTGCGCCTCCTGGATCTCCGACAGACGCTCCCACTGGCCGATCAGGATGCGATCCAGCTTCTCGTGCAGGTGGCGGATCTCCAGCTCTGCCTTGAGGTTGATCTGGTAGTCGTTCTGCGAACGCAGCCGGTCCTTCTCCTCCTGCCGCCGCTGGCTCATCATGATCAACGGTGCCTGGAAGGCGGCGATCATCGACAGCAGCAGGTTGAGCAGGATGAAGGGATAGGGATCGAAATCCTGCCGCAGGATCGGCAGCGCATTCACGGCCATCCAGACGATCATGAAGCCGAGAAAGGCGAGGATGAAGGTCCAGGAGCCGGCGAAGCTGGCGGTGCGATCGGCGATGCGGTCGCCGAGCGTCACCGCCTCGCGATAGGTCTCCTCGGTGTTTTCGGTGACCATGACATGTTGCGACAGGCTGTCGATCACCTCACGGTCGAGCCGTGTCAGCTCGCCACGCTCGCGGCGGATCATCTCCTCGACCGAACGGCGACGGACGTCATGCAGGTCGTCACGGCAGATCCAGCCGGTCTCGCGCCAATCGGGGTCTGCCTTGTCGAGCTCGCCGGCGATGGAATCGCGCACCAGCTCGCAGGAGATCATGTCCGACACCGGCTTGCGCTGCTTGCAGATGCCGCAGGTTTCAAGGTGCCTGCGATGGGAAGGCATGCCGTTCTTCGACATCGGCGGGGTCTCCAGTCTGGATGGCGATTTTTCCGCAGCGGACAGGTTGCCGCCGGTCAGGTCAAGAGGGGGACTTGGCGTCACGCAGCGCCGTCGAACTGAGCGTCGAGCGCGGGCCGTGCAGAAAGGTCCAGGCGGGCGCGGGGCGCTTCCACAACACGCCGGCATCGTCCTCGTCGACACGGGCGAAGGCGAAGCGCTGCGCCATCTTCGAGGAGAGGTAGGAAAGCGTTGCGCCGGGCCTGTCGACCACCGCGATGGGGAAGGTGTTGGCGATGCCCTGCCAGTTCTGCCAACGGTCGAAGGTCTTCAGGTTGTCGGCGCCCATGATCCAGATGAAATGCACCTTGGGATTGAGCGCCTTGACGCGGGCCAGCGTCTTGGCGGTGTAGCTGCCGCCCAGCGTCTTCTCGAAGGCCGTCACCTTGACACGCGGGTCGCGGGCAATGGCCTCGCTCCAGGCGAGGCGCTCAGCCAGCGGCGCGAGGTTCGAATGGTTCTTCAGCGGATTGCCAGGCGTCACCATCCACCAGAGCTGGTCGAGCCCGAGCTTGCGCAGCGCGATGTCGCTGACCAGCACATGGCCCTCATGCGGCGGATTGAAGGAGCCGCCGAACAGGCCGACGACCATGCCGGCCTCGGCATGCGGCATGGTCAGGTATCGGCGGGCAATCGGCTCTGTTGTCACGTCACGATCTGGTCTTGCATCATGGCCTGGTTTGGCCGGTGCCGCGCACGCGGTATTTGAAGGAGGTGAGCTGCTCGACGCCGACAGGCCCGCGCGCATGCATCTTGCCGGTGGCGATGCCGATCTCGCCGCCCATGCCGAACTCGCCGCCATCGGCGAATTGCGTCGAGGCATTGTGCAAGAGGATGGCCGAATCGATCTCGCGGAAGAAGCGCTCGACGACTTCGGGGTCTTCGGCGATCACCGCCTCGGTGTGATGCGAGGAATAGCGGTCGATATGCGCGATGGCTCCGGTTACGCCATCGACCAGCGCCACCGAGATCACCGCGTCGAGATATTCGGTGCGCCAATCCTCTTCCGTCGCCGGCTTGAGGCCCGGCAGCAGCGCCAGCACATCGGCCGAGGCGCGGATTTCGCAGCCGGCTTTTTGCAAGGCTTCGATAAGCGGCTTCAGATGCGTGGCCGCGACGGCGCGGTCGATCAGCAAGGTTTCGGCCGCGCCGCAGACGCCGGTACGGCGCATCTTGGCGTTGACGACAATCTTCAGCGCCATGTCGAGATCACCAGAGGCATCGACATAGACATGGCAGAGACCTTCGAGATGGGCGAAGACCGGCACGCGCGCTTCCGATTGGACGCGGCCGACGAGGCTCTTGCCGCCGCGCGGCACGATGACGTCGATGGCGCCGTTCAGGCCCGACAGCATGGCGCCGACGGCGGCGCGGTCTGTGGTCGGCACGAGCTGGATCGCGTCCTCCGGCAGGCCAGCCTGCTTCAGGCCTCGCTGAAGGCAGGCATGGATCGCCCGCGACGACTGCGCCGAATCGGAACCGCCTCGCAGGATGACGGCATTGCCGGCCTTGAGGCACAGCGCCCCGGCATCGGCGGTCACATTCGGGCGGCTTTCATAGATGACGCCGATGACGCCGAGCGGCGTGCGCACCCGCTCGATATGCAGCCCGTTCGGCCGGTCCCATTCGGCAATGATATCGCCGACCGGATCCTGGAAGGCGGCGATGGCGCGGATGCCCTCGGCCATGTCGGCGATGCGCTTTTCGGAAAGCGTCAGCCGGTCGACGAAGGAGGGCAGCATGGCGCTGCCTTCGGTCGCCTTGAGATCGGCCGCATTGGCGGCGAGGATCTCGGGCGTGGCGGCGACGATGGCGTCGGCCATCGCATTCAGCGCCCGGTTCTTGGCGTCAGTGCTCGCCATGGCCAATGGTCGGCTCGCGGCCTTGGCACGGGCGCCGATGTCCTGCATCAGCGCGTCGATCCCGCCAGTCTGCGATACCGTATCAAGCATGGGTTGCGTCCTTCTCCTCTTGGACCCTCAGAATCGTGGTCACCATGTCGTCGCGATGCACCATGGCGGCGCGGCCGGCATAACCGAGGATGGCCTCGATCTCACCCGACTTGCGCCCGGTGATCTGGCGCGCCTCGACGGCGTCGTAGCTGGCAAGCCCGCGCGCGATCTCGCGGCCCTCAGGCCCGATGATCGCCACGGTATCGCCACGCTCGAACTGGCCGACGACGCTGCGCACGCCCGCCGGCAGCAGGCTCTTGCCCGTGGCCAGCGCCGTCACCGCCCCGGCATCGACATGCAGGGAACCGGCCGGCTGCAACTGCCCGGCAATCCAGGTCTTGCGCGCCGTCACCGGCGTGCCGGAAGCGGCAAACAGCGAGCAGCGCGCCCCATCCTCGATGGCGCGCAGCGGATGCTCCGGCTTGCCCGAAGCGATGATCATGGCGCAGCCCGCGCCCGTGGCGATCTTGCCGGCATCGATCTTGGTGCGCATGCCGCCACGCGACAGTTCCGAGGCAGCACCCCCCGCCATCGCCTCGATCTCCGGCGTGATCGCCGCGATCGTGTCGAGGAAACGCGCCTCGGGATCGAGATGCGGCGGCGCGGTGTAGAGACCGTCGATATCGGAGAGCAGCACCAGAAGATCGGCGCCGGTCATGGTGGCGACGCGCGCCGCCAGCCGGTCGTTGTCGCCATAGCGAATCTCGGTTGTCGCCACCGTGTCGTTCTCGTTGATGATCGGCACGGCGCCGAGCTTCAGCAGTTGGTTGATGGTGGCGCGGGCATTGAGATAGCGGCGGCGCTCCTCGGTGTCGCCAAGCGTCAGCAGGATCTGCCCCGCGACGATGTTGTCATGCGACAGGCTGTGCGTCCAGGCGCGCGCCAGCGCGATCTGGCCGACGGCGGCCGCCGCCTGGCTTTCCTCCAGCTTCAGTGCGCCGGAGGGCAGGTCGAGCACCGTGCGGCCCATGGCAATCGCCCCGGAAGAGACGACGAGCACATCCACGCCCTTCGCCTTCAGTCCCGCGATATCGGCGCACATGGCATCCAGCCAGGCCTGCTTCAGGCCGCTCCCGCGATCGACCAGCAAAGCGGAACCGATCTTGATGACGATACGCTTGTAGCGGGCGAGCGAAGGCGCGGCCATGCGACTCATTCCTCGTCCGACAGCGTATCGGCATCCGTCTCCGGCACGCTGCGATCCGGCAGCGCTGTATCGCCGCCTTCGGCGGCCGAAACGATGATGTCGCGCAGCGCCCTGAGCGCTTCGAGCATGCCCTCGCCGGTGGCGGCCGACAAAAGCAGCGGCGGCCGGCCGCAGGCCTTTTCCAGTTCCTTGGCCTTCTTCTTGCGCTCCTTGTCGTCGAGCAGGTCGATCTGCGAAAGCGCCACGATCTCCGGCTTGTCGATCAACTCGCCGCCATAGGCCTCCAGCTCGGTTTTCACCGTCTTGTAGGCCTTGCCGACCTTCTCTTCCTGCGCCGAGACCAGATGCAGCAGCACGCGGGTGCGCTCCACATGGCCGAGGAAACGGTCGCCGATGCCCACGCCCTCATGCGCGCCCTCGATCAGGCCGGGAATATCGGCCAGCACGAATTCGCGCCCGTCGATGGTGGCGACGCCGAGGTTGGGATGCAGCGTGGTGAAGGGATAGTTGGCGATCTTCGGCCGCGCCCGGGTCACCGTCGCCAGGAAAGTGGACTTGCCGGCATTCGGCAGGCCGACCAGGCCGGCATCGGCGATCAGCTTCAGATGCAGCCAGATGGTCTTTTCCTCGCCTTCCTGGCCGGGATTGGCCCAGTTCGGCGCCTGGTTGGTCGAGGATTTGAAATAGGCATTGCCGAAACCGCCATTGCCGCCCTTGGCAAGCCGGAAGCGCTGGCCTTCCTTGGTGAGGTCGACGATCAGCGTCTCGCCGTCCTCTTCCAGCACCTGCGTTCCCACAGGCACTTTCAGCGTCACGTCGGCGCCGTTGGCGCCGGTGCGGTTGCGGCCCATGCCGTGCGTGCCGATCTTGGCCTTGAAATGCTGCTGGAAACGGAAGTCGATCAGCGTGTTCAGCCCGTTGACCGCCTCGACCCAGACATCGCCGCCCCGGCCGCCATCGCCGCCGTCCGGCCCGCCGAATTCAACGAATTTTTCGCGGCGGAACGACACGGCGCCTGCGCCGCCATCGCCGGAGCGAATATAAACCTTTGCTTCGTCGAGAAATTTCATTGCGTGGCCGATCGTATTGTGTCTGGTTTCTTGGAAAACGTGCCGCTCTCGATATCGCCAGCGGCAGCGGAGGTCAAAGATTATCGTGAAGCTCGCGTCTTATAACATACAGTTCGGCGTCGGTCTCGACGGCCGCTACGACCCGGCCCGCATCGCAAAAAGCCTCAACGGCGCCGATATCGTCTGCCTGCAGGAGGTGACGCGCGGCTTCCATGCCAATGGTTATGCCGACCTCGCGGCAACCATGGCCGATCTGTTTGCCGGCTACCATTCCGTGTTCAGCGCGCCCGCCGACGTCTATCTCGGCATGATCGAGACGGAGGACGGAAAGCGCGTCGCGCGGCGGCTGCAATTCGGCAATATGGTGCTGTCGCGCTGGCCGATCCTGTCGGTGCGCACCCTGCTTCTGCCGCGCGCCCGCACCTTCGACAAGCTGAACGTGCAGCGCTGCGCCACCGAGGCGCTGATCGATGCGCCGGGCGGGCCCTTGCGGGTCTATTCCGTGCATCTCGACCACGTCTCGCCGGAGGAGCGCATTGCCCAGATTGGCGAATTGAAGGCGCGCGCCAATCTTTATGTCGAGGAAGGCGGCGGCCTGACGGGCGGGGCCGATCTGGACCTGCCGACCCTGCCGATGCCGGAGGATTACGTGCTGATGGGCGATTTCAACATGCAGCCGGAATCGCCTGAATATGTGGCGATGACCGGCCCGGTCGATGCCTATTACGGCCGCGTGGCGCGCCATCCCCATCCCGTCGACGCGCTCGACCGCATGGGCCGCCTGACGCCCGGTTGCTATAGCTGGATGGACCCCAGGGAGACGTCGAGCCGGCTGCATCTGGATTACGCCTTCATCAGTTGCGGCCTGCTGCCGCGCCTTAAGGATGCCCATGTCGATCTGGAGCCGCAGGGCTCGGATCATTTCCCGGTCTGGCTGGAACTGGCGGACTAAGCCTTTCACGGAGCCGGGAACACCCGGTGCATGCATCACGAAGAGGGAACGCCGCGCAAGCGGCGGTCCCCTTTTCAAAAGCTCACGGTCGCGGCGCCGGACGAAAATCCCCGGCTTCCAGAACCGTGTCGATATGCAGCACCATCGCCTGGCGGGCGGTGGAATAGACATCCGAGCAGCCGGTCAGGTGGAAGCCGAACTTCTCCTGCACCCGCAGCGAGGCGCGGTTGTCAGCAAAGAAGCCGGAATGCAGCGTCACATCCGGTAGCCGGCTCAGGAACCGCCCGATGGCGGCCGAAACGGCCTCCGTCATATAGCCCTTGCCCCAATGGCCGCTATCGAGCCAGTAGCCGAGATACCAGACGCCCTTGCGCAATTCGAGCGAGACGGTGCCGATATGGCGGTCGTCCGGCGTCGTCACCGCAAAAGTCCAGTCCGGCAAGACGGCTGCGACCCGCGGCAGCAGCCATTCCAGCGCATCCTGCTTGTAATAGGGCATCGGCACGCGGCGCAGCATGCGCGCGATGGAGAAATCGCGAAACGAGGCGGCGATCGCCTCGGCATCGTCGAGCCGATGCGGCCGCAGCCGCAGCCGGGCCGTTTCAATGACCGGGCACGGGCCCGCCGCGCGATTGACGTCGTGGGCCTGATTGTACTGTGCGGCGCTCATCGCATCCCTCCCCAGCTTCTCAAGGATATCCAGGTCTTGCGGTCGAGGCGGAACCATTCCACCGCGACCGGACCGCCCATAGCCAACGACGGAAACATGGCCGAACCTTGAAACTGGAATCCGCACTTCTGTATAACCCGCCGCGAGCCGATATTCATCACCCGGCAGCGGGCATCGATGCGCTCGATATCGCGGGTGCGAAACACCATGTCGATCAGCACATGCGCGGCTTCGGTCATGTAGCCCTGGTTCCAGTGGGGCTCGCCTAGCCAATAGCCGATCTCGACGGTCTGCTCGTCGATGGGCTCGATGCCGCAGCAACCGAGGAAATGGCCCGTTTCCGCTTTCGTGATCGCATAGACGCACTTGCCGATCCCGCCCTGTTTGGCGCGTCGGACGAAGTCGGCTGCGTCATTCACCGTATAGGGGTGCGGCATACGCGAAACCATTGTCGCGACATTCGGATTGTTGGCGAGATGGGCAAGGGCGTCGATGTCTTCCTCGTGGGGCGCCCGCAAGACGAGCCGCTCCGACAACAGGACAGGGCAATCGGTCCTTAACCGCTCCGGCCTCGGCCGTTCTTCTGGCAAGCCCCTCTGGCTTTGCCTCAACAATTCATCCTGCATGGTTCAGTCCTCCTCTGGACAAGAAAAAAGGGGAGATCGGGCGGCGCCCCATCTCCCCTTTTTCAAGTCTGGTCTGAACCTTGCAGCTCAGCCGGGTCGATGAGACGCCGGCTGTTTTAGAGCGCTACCGGCTTATTCCGCTGCTTCGGCTTTCGGCATGACGGATACGAACACGCGGCCATTGCCACGCGTGCGGAAATTCACATTGCCGGCCGTAAGTGCGAAGATCGTGTGATCCTTGCCGATACCGACGTTCTGGCCCGGATGCCACTTGGTGCCGCGCTGACGCAGAATGATGTTGCCCGGGATGACGGCTTCGCCGCCGAACTTCTTCACGCCAAGGCGCTTGGACTGAGAATCGCGGCCGTTGCGCGACGAACCGCCAGCTTTTTTGTGTGCCATGGGAGTTCTCCTTGTACCTGACCGTTGTCTTTAGGCTGCCACGATGTCCGTGATGCGGACAACGGTGTGATGCTGGCGATGGCCGCGAATGCGCTTGGAATTCTGGCGACGACGCTTCTTGAACGACAGGACCTTGTCGCCACGATTGTGCTCGACGACCTCGGCCTTGACGACGGCGCCGGCCACGAAGGGCGCACCGATCTTTGCATCGGCGCCAACGCCGACGACGAGGACTTCGTTGAATTCGATCGAGGCGCCAGCAGCGGCTTCGAGCTTCTCGATGGTCAACACGTCGTTGGCCACCACGCGGTACTGCTTACCGCCGGTCTTGATGACTGCGAACATTTTATATCCTTTCATGTTCGTTCCGGCTCTGCCTGGAATTTCGCCAGACGGCCGTCTTTTTGTCAGTCCGAATTGAGCAGGGAAATCCAAAACCCTCGAGGGGTCGGCTGGCTTCGTTCTGCCGGTGAGATCTCCACGAAAACGCGGGGATGACAAAGGCGCGCAATACACCACGCCTATTCGTCGGCGGGGATAAGGGAGCACGTGCGACCTGTCAAGACAAAAGGCGATTTTCTTGAGAATTTACGCTTGCCAACCCGCCCCCCACCCGTTATGTAGCCCCCGCACCGCCAAGCTGCGGTGCTTCGGCTTCCGCGGAGAGGTGGCTGAGTGGTTGAAAGCACCGCACTCGAAATGCGGCATACTCGCAAGGGTATCGGGGGTTCGAATCCCTCCCTCTCCGCCAAACACAATTGATTTCATTGGGTTTTTCTGGAAATCCTACTCACGATCTACTACAAGAAATCGGCGGTAGGATCGGGGCTTGATGCTCAGACTTGGCGATTCACGCGGCCGCTGCGATCACGCGGAAGTGAACGACGGGCTAGGCCCGCAAGGGGCACTTGAAGCTTGTATCCTTCGCCGAAAGTGCGGGGTGGGTAGGACGGTGGGCTTGGCGACACGCGATGAACTCTACGCAAAATTCGGCATCACGGCCGAAGCCACTCAGCTATTCGAAGCCGAACTTGGGACGATGCTACTATGTGCCCGTGGCCTTGAACACGGCTGGCACGTCGAAGCCGATCCCGACAGCGCGCGAAAGCTTCTTGACGACATAGACCGCAGCACGTTGGGCCGCTTGTTGGGAAGCTTAAGGAATTGCGTAAGCCTTGACGACGGACTGACCGAATGCTTCGCGTCCGCACTGAAAGCGCGAAACAGGCTTTTTCACGGCTTCTACGAATCACACAACTTCAAAATTCAAACCGATGAAGGCCGCGATGCGATGATTGCGGACCTTGAAGTCTTGCACGATGAGCTTTTCAACGCATGGCAGGTTGCAAGTGCGATGACTGCTACGGCGACAAAGTTCGTTCTGGAATTGCGGGGAACGCCCGTTCATCCTGTTCGAGCATGAAAAGCCCCACGGCGATGACAGCCGGGGCAAGGCAGTGCCAACCACAACGCCCGGCCAATCTCAAATCATTCCTTCCCAAACGGTGCGCCGGGATTGTCCGTCCGTGGTTGTGTGTGGCATCGCGTCGGGAAGGCCGTTCGCTTCGTCAATGTGACGGGAAACTTCGTCGGGTTCCTCGCGGGACAAGCGTTCGCTTCCATCTTTGAACGTGACGAAGGTGCCGCCGTCGTAATTGCGACCCACAAAGGCGATGGTGCCCCACACGAATGTTGCGGGTCACACCGTCTTCGTCGGTAAGCGGAATGGTAGGCATGGGCGTTCCAATCAAACTTCGACGCGCGTGCTTGCCTTGTCGACGAGCGCGGGCGTGTAGAACGCGGCGTTGATTTCGCGAGCGGTCTTGTCGTAGCGCGAGGCAGTCGCTTCGATTTCGACGCCTTCGTTTACCAAGGCGAAGGCCCTGCCTTCTTGCGCGAATGCCGAGCGAGGGCATACACCGAACAAACGACGATCTTGGGTCGTCATGCCGGCAGCGGCACGGATGCCCGCTCAACTGTCGCGGGTCACGGCGGTGGCGAAACGGCGCATGAGACGGATCAAATCCGTGACGTCGCCCGCGTCCCAGTCGGCGAATATCTCCCGCGCCATCTTTTCGCGCGCGGCGTCCACCTTGTCGGTCATCACCTTGCCCTGTGCCGTAACGACGGCTTCGCGCACCCGACGATCGGCGGCGCTCTCGCGACGTTCGGCAAGGCCGAGTTCTTCCAGCTTCGAAACCTGGCGGCTGACCGTCGTATAATCGCGCCCGACCCGGTCAGCCAGATCGACGATGCCGATCGGTCCCAGCCGTTCGATCATGACCAGGAGCGGAAACAGCGCGCGATCGAGCGCGATTCCTGCCTGGCGAACCATCTCCTCATCCCGCTGCGGTCGGTTCATGACGCTGACGATGTCGATCAGCGCTCCGTGCAATTCGCGCAACGACGCGGAATCGAGTGTATTTTGCACATTCTTTCTTGACGACATTCCCATTCTCCTATTAAGTGCATAATACACATATGGAGATCGACATGACAAATGGTTTCGCAACGGATGTACTCATCTGCGGCGCGGGCGCGGCCGGCCTGACGCTCGCCATCGACCTCGCCCGGCGCAACATTTCCTTCAGGCTCGTGGAGACGCTCGACGATCCGTTTGGCGGGTCGCGCGGCAAGGGCATCCAGCCGCGCACGCAAGAGGTGTTCGAGGATCTCGGCATTCTCGACCGGATGGTTTCGGTCGGCGGCTTCTATCCCCGGCAGCGCGAATATCGCGACGATGGCAATCATTGCGACACCGATGTCCTGGCGTCCGAGCCGGCAACGCCGGCCGAGCCCTATCATCTGCCGCTGATGGTGCCGCAATTCCTGACGGAGCGGATGATGCGCGAGCGGCTGGCGGAACTCGGGGCCGCCCCCGAATTCGGCACGGAGCTTGTCGGCTTCGAACAGGATGCGGACGGGGTGATGGCACGGCTCGCCACCAAAGCCGGCGCGGAAACCATTCGCGTGCGCTGGCTGGTCGGCACCGATGGCGGGCGCAGCGTCGTGCGTCATGCGCTCGGCATCGATTTTCCCGGCAAGACGCTGGGCGTGCGCGCCATCGTCGCGGATGTCACTCTCTCCGGTCTCTCGCGGGATGTCTGGCATCGCTTCGGCGAGGGCGACATGCAGCGCCAGATTTCGGCCTGCCCGCTGGCGGGCACCCAGCTTTTTCAGCTTCAGGGACCCATCCCGCTCCACGGCGATGTCGATCTTTCGCCTGCCGGGCTGACGGCTTTGCTGGCAGAGCGCACCGGGCGCGACGATATCGCCGTTCAGGCCGTATCATGGGCTTCGGCCTTCACCATGAATGCCCGGCTTGCGGATCATTATCGCGTCGGCCGCGTCTTGCTCGCCGGCGATGCCGCGCATATCCATCCGCCGACCGGCGGCCAGGGACTGAACACCAGCGTGCAGGACGCATACAATCTCGGCTGGAAGCTGGCGGCGGTCCTGACGGGCGGGCCCGCGAGGCTGCTCGACAGCTACGAGGAAGAGCGACGTCCGGTTGCCCAGGCGATGCTCGGCCTTTCGACGCGCCTTCTCGATGCAATGAAGCGCGGCGACATGCGGCGCGGGCGCGATGTGCACCAACTCGACATCGATTATCCCGAATCGAGCCTCGCTTTGGAGAATCCCGGGCGAACAGGCGGCCTGCTGGCGGGCGAACGGGCGCCCGACGCCCCGATCCGGGGAGCGGCCGGCCAGGCGCTGAGGCTGTTCGACCTGTTGCGCGGACCGCACTGGACGCTGATCGTCTTCGAAGGCGACCGCGGTCTCGTTTCGCCGCGCACGGGGCTTCATATTCACGCCATCGGCCGAAATGGCGATCTCATCGACGATGCAGGGCATTTCCAGGCCGCCTATGCGCCCAGTGCCGGCGACTGGTTCCTCATCCGTCCCGACGGTTATGTCGGCGCGATCATCGCCACGGAGGAGCTTCGATCCCTGACCGCCTATCTTGCCAGCGTCGGCCTGGGCCTCGATATGAAAGACGCCGCCCATGCGTAAACCGATCACGCTGCGAACCTGGGCGACCCCGCTGACCATCGGCTCCTTCCTTCTGATGGCGGCAACAGGCCTTTTGCTCTTCTTCGAGTGGAATACGGGGCTGACGACGGTCGTCCATCAATGGTTCTCGTGGTTCTTTCTCGTCGGAGTCGCGGGTCATCTGGCAATCAACGTCCGGCCATTGACGTCCCATCTGAAATCCAGCGGCGGCCGCGCCAGCATCGCGATCTTCACGGTCGTTTTGACTGCCTCCATCTTGTCATGGGGCCAGATCACCGGACCTCAACTCGAACGGCCGATCATGGCGGCGCTTGTCGAAGCGCCCCTTTCCACGCTGGCGGGGATGACGCACAGGCAACCGGAAGCACTTGTCCGGAAGTTGGAAGCGAACGGCCTGATCGCCGCCGGAGATGAGACGCTTTCCGCCGTTGCGCAAAGAAACGGGATCGGCGTCAACCACCTGCTGGGACTGATCTTTTTAACCGAATGACGATCGGCATCCGCCACATCCGCCAAAGCGCTTCCAGCCGAAGCCGGCGGCACGAAAGGCAGACGCATGTGACCGCCGACCGCCAGTCCGGCGAAACCAGGGGCGACGGTCTCGCGACCCGATTTTCATGCGCAACGCGGCCTGAGGCTCACCGGCGTTTCCGCTATTTCTGCGCGAGCGATTTTTCCCGCTGCTGATAGACCGCCTCGAAGCCGTCCATGAAGCGTTCGAAGAGACGGGCGAAACATTCGGCATCCTCATCGGGCCAGTCGGCGACGATGTCGGCAATGGCCGAGAGTTTGACGGTGCGGACTTGCGCCAGGAGTTCGGCGCCGCGCGGGGTCAGCATGACGATGCTGCGCCGCGCATCGGCCTGCGAGACGTCGCGACGTAACACGCCGCGCTCCACCAGTTCGGCCACCACCCGGCTTGCCCGCGAGGGATCGACGCGCATCATCTCGGCCACCGTCCCGACCGTGGTTTCCGTCTCGGTAAGGCTGGCGCGACGCACCACGTCCAGCACGTCGAGATGGGAAATATCGAGTTCCGGCGCCACCTGCTGGATCGCCAGCCGCCCGACCAGACGCCGGCCGATCATGAGCCGCATGCGCGACATCGACTGGCCGATGCGGTCGATATCGGCGGTCTTGTCCGCGGGCGGCGGGGCGGCGGTCTTCGGTGCGTGGTCCATGCGCCAGATCTAGCAAATCCGCAGCCGCTTGGAAATATGCCGCGCGCAAATATATGCTGTTGACAAATATATGCCATAGGCACATAAATCCGCGAAACGGATCGGAACCCCCTCATGGATATGCAGCCTGCCTTCGCACCGCTGGTCACAGACGACAAGCGCCGCCTCATCGTCTTTTCCTTCCTGATGGCCGCATTGTTCATGGCGACGCTGGACAACCAGATCGTTTCCACCGCATTGCCGACAATCGTCGGCGAGTTCGGCCAACTTGAACGCTTCGGCTGGATCGGCTCCTCCTATCTGCTGGCCACCAGCGCGGTGATGCCGCTCTATGGCAAGCTCGGCGATCTCTTCGGGCGCAAGCCGGTGATGATGGCGGCAGTGACCATCTTCATCCTCGGTTCGGCGCTCTGCGGCTTGGCGGTGTCGATGAACACGCTGATCGCCGCCCGCGTGCTTCAAGGACTGGGCGGCGGGGGGCTGATGGTCTCGATCTTCTCGATCAATGCCGATCTGTTCGAGCCGCGCGAGCGCGCCCGCTACCAGAGCTATTCCAGCCTGATGCTGATGGCGTCGGGCGCCATCGGCCCGACGCTGGGCGGCACGATGAGCGATGCGTTCGGCTGGCGTTCGATCTTCTTGGTCAATATCCCCATCGGCCTGATCGTGCTTGTCGGCCTGCTCGCCATGCTCCCCTATCGCCGGCCGACGCGCCAGCCGCGCATCGATTATGCCGGCGCGGCGCTGCTGGCGCTGGCTGTCGCCAGTATCGTGCTCGCCGCCGATAGCGCCGAACTGTTCGGCGCGCTGGCCAGCGTCGAAAGCCTTGGTGTCGTCGCCTTCGGGCTTGCCTGCGCCATCGGCTGGGTCGCTGTCGAGCGTCGCGCGCCGGAGCCGATCGTACCGCTGTCGCTGTTTGGCAATTCCACCTTCAACCTGCTGCTGGTCGTTTCCATCGTCAGCGGTTCGATCGGCATCGGCCTCGTCAATTATTATGCGCTGTTCCTGCAGACGACCACCGGACTGTCGCCCTCGGTCGCCGGGCTTCTGTTCATCGCGTTGACCGGCGGCATCGTCATCGGCTCGCTGTCGGCGGGACGGCTGATCTCGAAATTCGGCTTCTACAAGCCGTTCTCGATCGCCAGCATCGGCCTCAGCCTGACGGCCTTGGCGCTGTTCACGCAGATCCATCCCGATACGCCGATCGCGATCGTCGCGCTGGTGATGCTGCTGCACGGTTTTGGGGTCGGGCTCGGCCAGCAGGTGCCGATCCTCGGCATCCAGAATGCCGCGCCCCAACGCGATGTCGGGGCCGCGACCGGGGCGGTGACGCTGACGCGCATGTCCGGCGCGGCGATCGCCATCTCCATCTATGGCGCGATCATCAATGCGGGCCTGCGCGATATCGCCATCCCCGGCGTCGACAATCTCAAGGAATTGACGCCCAAGGCGCTGGCGTTGCTGGCGCCCGAAACCCGGCATCTGGTCGCGCTCGCCTATTCCCATGCCTTCCTGCCGCTGTTTGCCGCCGCCGCCGTCTCCGCCGGCATCGGCCTGATGGCAGCGCTGATGCTGAAGCCGGTCCGTCTGCCGCGGCATCGCTGAGTTGGCGCGAGCCGGATCTTGCCAATCCGGCCGCGCGCGTCTACATCTTCTCCTGCTCTAACGGGGTGCCGGACTTTGGAATTCCAAGGCCACCGGCTGAGAGGCGCGACCCGCCAACCCGAAGAACCTGATCCGGTTAGCACCGGCGGAGGGATTAGACGCGCCAGTTTCATGACGCCCTTTTCCCCGATCAACCGTTTACGAAGGAGGAAGAGGCGTCATGCCCAGCCATATCATCCGCAATCTCGTGTCTGCCGCAGCACTTTCGGCGGCCGCGCTGCTCGGCCTTCACGGCCCGGCAAGCGCTGCCGACAAGACGCTTACCGTCTACACCTATGAAAGCTTCATCTCCGAATGGGGCCCGGGACCAAAGGTGAAGGCCGCCTTCGAAAAGACCTGCGGCTGCACGGTGAATTTCGTCGGCGTCGCCGATGGCGTGGCGCTGCTGTCGCGCCTGAAGCTGGAAGGCGCCGGCTCCAAGGCCGATGTCGTGCTCGGTCTCGACACCAACCTGATCGACGAGGCCAAGCAGACCGGCCTGTTCGATGCCAGCGAGGTCGATACCTCCGCCGCCAAGGTGCCCGGCGATTTCAAGGATGATGTTTTCGTGCCCTATGATTACGGCCATTTCGCCGTGGTCTACGACACGCAAGCGATGAAAACGCCGCCGGCCAGCCTCAAGGATCTGGTGGAAGGCGACCCCGCGCAAAAGATCGTCATCGAGGATCCGCGCACCTCGACGCCCGGCCTCGGCCTGCTGCTCTGGGTCAGGTCTGTCTATGGCGACAAAGCAGGCGAGGCCTGGGGCAAGCTCAAGAACCGCGTGCTGACCGTCACCCCCGGCTGGTCGGAGGCCTATGGCCTGTTCACCAAGGGCGAGGCGCCGATGGTGCTGTCCTACACCACCTCGCCGGCCTATCACATGGTCGCCGAAAACAGCGACCGCTACCAGGCCGCCGCTTTCTCCGAAGGGCACTACATCCAGATCGAAGTTTCCGGCCTGTTGAAAAACGCCCCGGAAAAGCAGCTCGCCAGGGACTTTTTGGCCTTCACCCTCACCCCCGGTTTCCAGGACACGATTCCCACCAACAATTGGATGATGCCGGTCGCCAAGACATCGGAACCGCTGCCGGATGCCTTCGGCAAGCTGGTCAATCCGGAAAAAACCTTCCTGATGAGCCCGGAAGAAGTGGCGAAGAACCGCAAGGCCTGGATCGACGAATGGCTTGCGGCCATGAGCATGAACTGAGCATGTCGCGCAAAAGTGTGTAGCGGTTTCGCGAGAACGACATGCGCATAGGAAATAAGTCTTTATGCTGACAGCTCGCCAAAGGCTGGTGGCGTTATCGGGTGGCGGGCTGGTGCTCGCCGCCCTTTTCCTGTTCGTCGGGCTGGCGATTGCAAAGCTGGTGGCGCTGGGCGGCTGGGCGGCGGCGCTGGCGGTGGTGACTGACCGCTATATTCTCGGCGTGCTGCAATTTACGCTGTTTCAGGCGGCGCTGTCGACGGCGCTCTCCATCCTGTTCGCCATTCCGGTGGCGCGGGCCCTGGCGCGGCAGCGCCATTTTGCCGGGCGCATCTGGCTGGTGCGGCTGCTCGCGGTGCCCATGGGCCTGCCGGCGCTGATCGGCGCGCTCGGGCTGATTGCCGTCTGGGGGCGGCAGGGCATCGCCAACCAGGGGCTCAGCTTCCTCGGCCTCAGCGAACCCGTCAGCATCTACGGGCTGACCGGCATCCTCATCGCCCATGTGTTCTTCAACATGCCGCTCGCCTGCCGCTTCCTGCTGATCGGGCTGGAGCGCATTCCCGGCGAATACTGGCTGATGTCGGCTTCGCTCGGATTGCGCGACCGCGATGTCTTCCGCTTCATCGAATGGCCTGTCATGCGCCGCATCCTGCCGGGCGTCGCCGGGCTGATCTTCATGCTCTGCGCCACCAGTTTTACGCTGGTGCTGACGCTCGGCGGCGGGCCGAGGGCGACGACGCTGGAAGTGGCGATCTATCAAGCGCTGCGCTTCGATTTCGAGCCGCCCCGCGCCATCGGTCTCGCGCTGATGCAGATCGCCGTCACCGCGGTCATCCTCGCCGTCATCGCCTTGCTGCCGGCGCCGGAGGATCGCGGTCTGATGCTGGGCAAGCCGGTGCGGCGGCTGGATGCCGGCCGCGCGGGCGCGCGCCTCGCCGATACGGTTGCCATCGGCGTCATGCTTGTCTTCACTGCCCTGCCGCTGACCGCCGTGCTCGTCGCCGGCCTGCGCTCCGACCTGATGAAACTCGTCGCGGAACCCATCGTCCACGAGGCGGCGCTGACCAGCCTCGTCCTGTCGCTGTCGGCGGGGCTGATCGCGGTGGTTTCGGCGCTCGCTATCGTCCATGCGCAACAGGCGGCGGCGGGCGGCGGGCTCTTGCTGCGCGGCTTTTCGCTGGCTCTTGCCGCCTCCTCGGCCTTGGTGCTCCTGGTGCCGCCCATCGTGCTGGCGACCGGCTGGTTCCTGATGCTGCTGCCGACGGGCGATGTCGGGGCCTTTGCCGCGCCGTTGGTGGCGGCGATCAATGCGGCCATGGCCCTGCCCTTCGTTGTCAGGCTGGTCGGCCCCGCCTTTCGCGAGCACCGGATCCGCACCGGCAGGCTCGCCGCCAGCCTCGGCCTTTCCGGCTTTGGGCGGCTGCGGCTGATCGACTGGCCGGGCCTGCGCAAACCGCTATTGATGGGCCTGTCCTTCGCCATGGCGCTGTCGCTCGGCGATCTCGGCGCGGTGGCGCTGTTCGGCTCCGACAATCTCATGACGCTGCCCTGGCTGGTCTATAGCCGCATGGGCAATTACCGCACCGCCGATGCCGACGGGCTGGCGCTGCTGCTCGGGCTGATCTGCCTGGCGCTGACGGTCGCAGGCACCCTGCCGCGCGCCGAAACCCCGGAGGAAGACAGGAACCGATGACCGCCATCCGGCTGGAAAACGTCGCGCTGACGCTGGGCGACAAGCATTTCTTCTTCGACACGGAGATTGCGTCCGGCGCGATCACCGCAGTCACCGGCGCCTCCGGATCCGGCAAATCGACGCTGCTCAACCTGATCGCCGGTTTCGAGACGCCGGACAAAGCATTTCCAGGAAAAGTGGGAACCGGCTTTCCGTTCGGAAATGCGACAAAAAGCTCTATGGGCCGCATCCTTGTGGACGGCAAGGATATTTCCCGCCTGCATCCGGCCGAACGGCCGGTGTCGCTGGTCTTCCAGGACAACAATCTTTTCGGCCATCTCGATCTACTCACCAATATCGGCCTCGGCATCAGCCCCTCGCTGAAACTCTCGGCCGCCGACCGCGACCGGATTTCGGCGGCGCTGACGCGCGTCGGCCTCGGCGGCTTCGAAAAGCGCCTGCCGCCGACGCTGTCGGGCGGCGAGCGCCAGCGCGCCGCCTTTGCCCGGGCATTGGTGCGCAACCGGCCGCTGCTGCTGCTCGACGAGCCCTTCGCCGCCCTCGATCCCGGCCTGCGCGGCGCCATGGCGGCGCTGCTGTGCGACCTGCACCGCGAAAGCGGCAATACCGTCCTCATCGTCACCCACGACCCGGACGAGGTGGCGCGGCTCGCCGACCATGCGCTGTTCATCGAGGACGGCCGCATTCTCGTGGCGGCGCCGGTGGCGGAATTTCTGCGGCGCCGCGACAGTCCCGGCCTTGCCGCGTTTCTCGGGGCAAATCCCGCATGATCGAACCGGGGCGGCGCGTTTTTCCTGGCTCGCCACAATTCGGACGCCCGGCCATGGAATGGCAGAATTGCAAACCGGCGCAGACGACGGCATTTCAGCCAGGGAGATGCTTGCTAAAATACAACGCCGCCATAATTAAACGATACCTCGCTATGCAACGGCTGGTGAAATCGGCTACAGCAGTTTTTCGCCACGGGAGAAGCTCTGGTTGCTTTGTAGGTATTTTTCCGCACGCAATGCGGGCAATGCCGGCCAAAGCCATCGCCCGCGATAAGAGAGACCGTTGAACCACACACTGGACAGCATGACCACGCGCGCGGCCGAGTTTTCAAGCCCTGTGATCCCCCGCATTCCGGTTGCGCGGCGGCGCGTTTTCCTGCGTCGTGCCGCACCCCTGCTGGTCGCCTCCACACTTCTGGCCGGCTGCCAGTCGGTAATGGAGCAGACCTACGAGCCGAGCGTCGCGCCCTCGAACAATCCGCAGATCGTCGAGGAAGTCCAGAAGAACGATCCTCGCGCCCAGATGGGCGCCCGTGAGCATCCACGCATCGTCGCCAGCTATGGCGGCGAATACAAGGACGATCGCACCGAACGCCTCGTCGCCCGCATCACCGGCGCGCTGACGGCGGTCTCGGAAAATCCAAACCAGTCCTATCGCATCACCATCCTCAATTCGCCTGCCATCAATGCCTTCGCGCTGCCCGGCGGCTATCTCTACGTGACGCGCGGCCTGCTGGCACTCGCCAACGACGCCTCGGAAGTCGCCGCCGTCCTGTCGCACGAGATGGCGCATGTGACCGCCAATCACGGCATCGAGCGCCAGAAGCGCGAGGAGGCCGAGGTCATCGCCAGCCGCGTCGTCGCCGAGGTGCTCTCCAGCGATCTCGCCGGCAAGCAGGCCCTGGCGCGCGGAAAGCTGCGGCTCGCGGCCTTCTCGCGCCAGCAGGAGCTTCAGGCGGATGTCATCGGCGTGCGCATGCTCGGCGAAGCCGGTTACGACCCCTATGCCGCCGCCCGCTTCCTCGATTCCATGGCTGCCTATAGCCGCTTCATGTCGGTCGACCCGGAAGCGGACCAGAGCCTCGACTTCCTCTCCAGCCACCCGAATTCGGTGCAGCGCATCGAGCTCGCCCGCCGCCATGCCCGCAATTTCGGGCCGGAGGGCCAGACCGGAGATCGCGGGCGCGGCTATTATCTCGATGGCATCGACGGCCTGCTTTACGGCGACAGCCCGCAAGAAGGCTATGTGCGCGGCCAGACATTCCTGCACGGCAATCTGGGCATTCGTTTCGACGTGCCCGCCGGCTTCCAGATCGACAACAAGGTCGAGGCGGTGCTGGCGACCGGCCCCGGCGATATCGCCGTGCGGTTCGACGGCGTCGCCGACAACAACAACAGCAGCCTGACCAATTACATCTCCAGCGGCTGGGTCACCGGCCTGCTGCCGGAAACCATCCAGCCGACCACCGTCAACGGCATGGAAGCGGCAACCGCCCGCGCCCAGGCCGAGCGCTGGGATTTCGACGTCACCGTCATCCGCAACGGCAACCGGATCTTCCGCTTCCTGACCGCGGTGCCCAAGGGCAGCGCCGCGCTGGAAACCACCGCCAACGCGCTGCGGGCCAGCTTCCGCCGCATGACGCCGGAAGAGGCCGCCTCGCTGAAACCCCTGCGCATCCGCGTCGTTACCGTTCAGCCCGGCGAAACCATTTCGACGCTTTCTGCCCGCATGATGGGCACCGACCGCAAGCTCGACCTGTTCAAGCTGATCAACGCCCTGCCGAGCGGCGCCACCATCGCCCCCGGCGACCGGGTCAAGCTGATCTCGGAATGAAAAAAGCGCCGGAGACGCTCCGGCGCTTTTTTCCATGAAACATTCCCTTAAATTCAGGCCATTTCCGCCATCATCGGATCGGCGGTGACCAGCGCGTTGCGCAGCTTTTCCAGTGCCCGGCTTTCGATCTGGCGCACGCGTTCCTTGGAAATGCCGAGATCGGCGCCCAGTTCCTCCAGCGTCGCGCCCTCGTCGACGAGACGGCGGGCCTGGATGATGCGCATTTCGCGTTCGTTGAGATGGCCGAGCGCCTCCTTCAGCCAGACGCGACGGCGCTCCGTATCGATGACCATCGACACCTGCTCGTCCGGCAGCGGTTCGTCGCTGGCCAGCATGTCGAGCCGCTCGCCGCTATCGGCATCGCCCGATATCGTCGGGCTCTGCAGCGACGTGTCATTGGCCGAGAGGCGCGCATCCATGGTCTGCACGTCGGCAAGGCTGACGCCGAGCGCGGCGGCGATTTCCTCGTGGATCGCCTGCGCCGTCAGTTGCGTGTCGCCGCGCGCCAGCTTGGCGCGCAGGCGGCGCAGATTGAAGAACAGCGCCTTCTGCGCCGAACTGGTGCCGCCGCGCACGATCGACCAGTTGCGCAAGATGTAATCCTGCATCGAGGCGCGGATCCACCAGGAGGCATAGGTCGAGAAACGCACGTCACGATCCGGCTCGAAGCGGGCAGCCGCTTCCAGGAGCCCGACATAGCCCTCCTGCACGAGATCGCTCATCGACAGGCCGAAATGGCGGAATTTGCCGGCCATCGAGACGACGAGGCGCATATGCGCCATGGCGATGCGATTGCGGGCGATCTGGTCGGCGCGCTCCTTCCAGCGCACGGCGAGATCGTGTTCCTCCTCGCGGGCGAGATAGGGCGCAGCCATGGCGATCTTGATCATCCGCCGATCCGCAGACATGGTTTTCATGCATCTCTCCACGAATGGCCGGCTTCAAGGGAAACTGCCGGCACGCCACTGAACGCAAGGCATCGGAGGCGAAAGGGGAGACGCTTCACGGCCATTGCGACCGGAAAACGCGTGAGGAGCGAAAAAGTTCAAATAAAAAACCCGGCGCAAGGCCGGGTTCTTTAAAAAATGGAAAAGGGCGCTATTTCAAGCGGCCTCATCCTGGGATTCATCCTCGTCGATCGACTTGCCGCGCTTGGGACCTTTGGCAAGATGGGTTTCGACGAGACGGACCGCTTCGGTTTCGGACATCTTGTTGACGGCGGCGATCTCGCGCGCCATGCGGTCGAGAGCCGCTTCGTAGAGCTGGCGCTCGGAATAGGATTGCTCAGGCTGATTTTCGGCGCGATAGAGATCGCGTACGACTTCCGCGATGGAAATCAGGTCGCCCGAATTGATCTTGGCATCGTATTCCTGCGCACGGCGAGACCACATGGTGCGCTTGACGCGCGCCTTGCCCTGCACCACTTTCAACGCGCGCTCGACGAAATCGGTCTCCGACAGCTTGCGCATGCCGATGCTGACGGCCTTGGCGACCGGCACCTTCAGGCGCATCTTGTCCTTGTCGAAATCGATCACAAAAAGCTCCAGCTTCATGCCAGCAACTTCCTGCTCCTCGATGGCGCTGATCGTACCAACGCCATGGGCGGGATAGACGATCGCTTCACCGGTCTTGAAGCCGTGGCGCGTTGAAGATTTTTTCTGCTGGGTCGTCATGCGTTTCAAAAACTCCCTGTTACGAACCCGGCGAGGCCGCCGGGGCCGGGTCAGTCAGGCCCGAATGAAACGGAGCCGCCGGAAGGGCTGGCTCCACATCTGGTCCGTCCAAAAACGCGCGCAAAAAGAAACCCCATCGCGATCATTGACCGACAGCCAAAGTGCTTGTTGTCACGGAACCGCGGTTAGGTTATTCGTTGCTTTCGTGATGGTTTTGGGCACGCAAATGCCACAATGTGGATCAGTGTTTCGGACACTACCACAAAAATATGAGGAAATCAATAATTTGCTTTGCCAGCGTCGCAAGCGGCACTGGCCCCAACGGCGTCCGCGCAGCGCCGTTGATTCGAAATGCTTAACCCGCGACTCACCCGTCCGGGCGATGCGTCAATCGCCGGAGCCGGGTTCGGTCGAGAAATATTTTTCGAACTTGCCGGCGACGCCGTCCATTTCCTTGGCCTCCGGCAGCGCGTCGCGCTTGACGGTGATGTTGGGCCAGACGCTGGCATATTCGGCATTGATCTTGAGCCATTTGTCGAGGCCCGGTTCGGTGTCAGGCTTGATGGCCTCGGCCGGACATTCCGGTTCGCAGACGCCGCAATCGATGCATTCGTCGGGATGGATCACGAGGAAATTCTCGCCCTCGTAGAAACAGTCGACCGGGCAAACCTCGACACAATCGGTATATTTGCAGCGAATGCAGTTGTCTGTCACGACATACGTCATGATGAACTCCAGAATGAACCGTGCGGACGCGGCGTCATGTCAACGCCATGCCAGGATGGAGGAATGCGCCGAAAGGCAGGGGCTGCCCTCTTCGCGATTCCGCAGTTGGTCAGCACGTAACGCCTTTGCGGCCTCATATCAAGAATGTTTCGTGGTCGATTTCGTCGCGGTTTGAAATCCTATTCCAAACCGTCCGGCTCAAGGCTCGTCCGGCCCTTGCAGCCGGTCGAGCGCGCGACGTTCCTTTTTTGTCGGACGACCGGCGCCGGCGGCGCGTTGCGCCTGTTCGAAAGGCGTGTGGCGTTTCGCCGCATCGGCGGGCGGCGAGAGGTCTTCATAGAGAAGCTGAGCTTCCGAAAAAGGCCCGCGCCGTTCGCCGGGCAGCTTGACCATGAGCACGATGTCGCGCCGGTCGAGCGTCAACTCGACGCGGTCGCCGGGCCTGACCGCATGGCTCGGCTGCACGACGCGCTCGCCGTTGATGCGCACCAGCCCGGACTGGATCTGCGACTGCGCCAGCGAGCGCGACTTCGCCATACGGGCAAAGAACAGCCACTTGTCGATGCGCTGGCGCGAACCGGTCTGTGGCTGCCTCTCGTCCGTCATGGCTTACTTCTTCATCTGCTCCTTGAGGGCAGCCAGCTTGGCGAAGGGCGAATCCGGATCGATCGGCTTCTCCTTGCGCGGCGGCTTGGCCTCGAAACGGGCCGGCTGCGAACCGCGATCGTTGCGGTCACGGCGATCCTGTCGGTCGGAACGCTCGCCGCGTCCGCCCTGATCCCCACGGCCGCCCTCGCGCGGCTTGAACTTGTTGTCGGGGCGATCGCCGCCACGGCGGTTGTTGTCGCGGCCCTCGCGGTTGCCGTCGCGTCCGCCTTCTCGGCTGTCACGACGCTCGCCGTCCTGGCGCGCTTCGCCACCACCGCGATTGCGGTTCTGCTGCGGGCGACGGTCGCCCTGGCCACGCTGCTGGCCACGCTGGTTGTCGTTGCGCCCGCCCGGACGCCACAAGAGCACCGGCTTCGGCTCGGCCGGCTCTTCCGTCGAAGCGGCAGGCGCAGCCTCGCCGGCAACGGCCGGCGCTTCGTCTGAAACAGGCGTTTCGACAACAGCGGCAGGCGCGGCGTCCGTCTCGGCGGCGGCCGGTTCGTCGGCATCGTCGTGATCGGAAACGGGGGCGGCCGGTTCCGCTTCCGTGGCCGGCGCCGCGCTCTCGCCGGCATGGCCCGACAGGAAGGCGGCGGCCTCTTCGGGTTTCACAGCGTCGGCGCGATAGCCGAGACCCTTGAGGATCTCTTCCATATCGTCCGGCGTCGCGCCGAGAATGGAGAGCATCGCCGTCGTCGTGGTGAAGCGGCGGCCGTCATAGGCGCCGTCCGGGCGCGGCGTCGTGCCGGGCTTCCACTGCAACAGCGGACGGATGAGGTCGGCGAGGCGTTCGAGGATGTCGATGCGCACGGCCCGCTTGCCGAGGAAACGGAAGCCGGCCAGCTTGTAGAACATCCGCTCGAAGCCCGGATCGGTGACGATCGAGGTGCGGCCGGCGGCCAGCGCCGGGATCAGGTCGCCATAGCCCGGCTTGTCGAGACCGTCGTTCTTCAACGCCCAGAGCAGGGTGATGAGTTCGGCCGGCGCCGGCTTCAGCAGCGCCGGCATGAAGATGTGATAGGCGCCGAACCGCACGCCGTAGCGGCGGATCGAGGCGCGCGCCTCCTGGTCCAGCGACTTGACATCGTCGGTGACGTCGCGGCGGAACAGGACGCCGAGGTTTTCGACGAGCTGGAAGGCGAGCCCCTTGGCCAGCCCCTGCAGATCCTCGGCGCGCGACAGATCGTCGAGCGGCTTCAGCACGGTCGAGATATGGTAGTTCACGAAACGCTCGACGCGGGCGGCGACATGCTCGCGGGCATTGCCGGTCAGCTGCTCGTCGGCCAGCAGGATGACGCGCGGGCGCATGATGTGGTCGGTCGCCGCCAGACGCGCGACGGGATCGCCGAGCCAGCGCACGGTGCCGTCGGCCGAAAGCGCCAGGTCGCCGTTGCCGCTGGCATGCAGGCGCGCGGCGCGCGCCTCGAATTCCAGCGCCAGGGCCTTCTGCGCTGCCGCCTGCACGGCGCGCGCATCCGGGCCCTCGGCCCCGGCGACGGTCGTGAACCGAAAGCCGGCCAATTGCCCCACATGATGTCCTTCGACGAAGACATCGCCATTCACACTGATTTCAGCTTCCAGCATCGCATTCTCTCTCAGGCGCTTCATGAGCACAGATGTCCTGCGATCAACAAAGCGGTTCGTCAACCTTTCATGTAACGCATCGGACAATCGATCCTCGATTTCCCGCGTCTTTTCTTGCCAGTGTGTCGGATCGGCAAGCCATCCCGGCCGGTTGGACACATAGGTCCAGGTTCTTATCTGCGCGATTCGCGCCGAAAGCGTGTCGATCTCGCCATCGGTGCGATCGGCGCGCCGCACCTGTTCGGCGAGAAAATCCTCGTTGACCGTTCCGGAGCGGACGAGGTCCGAAAACAGCGACGAAATCAGATCCGCATGCTGGGCCGGCGTGATACGCCGGTAGTCCGGCAACGCGCACGCCTCCCACAGCTTTTCCACCCTTTCCGGCGACGTGGCAAGATCGTTGATTTCGGGATAGCGCGCAAGGTGTTCCAGCGCCTGCTGATCGATGGCCGGAAGCGCGCGCGCAAGGCCGGCGATCTTCGGCGGCGCTTCCAGGCTGCGGCGCAGCGCCGGAATGCTGGCGAAGTCGAACTGCTTGCTGCGCCATTGCAGCACGCGCACCGGATCGAAGCGATGGCTTTCGATCTGTTGCACCAGTTCCGGATCGAAGGGATCGACCTGGCCTGTCACGCCGAACGTGCCGTCGCGCAGGTGGCGGCCGGCGCGGCCGGCGACCTGGGCAAGCTCGGCCGGATTGAGGTTGCGGAACTGGTAACCGTCGAACTTGCGGTCCTGGGCGAAGGCGACGTGGTCGACGTCGAGATTGAGACCCATGCCGATCGCGTCGGTGGCGACGAGATATTCGACGTCGCCGGACTGGTAGAGGCCGACCTGGGCGTTGCGGGTGCGCGGGCTCAGCGCCCCCAGCACCACGGCCGCGCCACCGCGCTGGCGGCGGATCAGCTCGGCGATGGCATAGACCTCGTCGGCGGAGAAGGCGACGATGGCCGTGCGCTGCGGCAGGCGGGTGATCTTCTTCTGCCCGGCATAGAAGAGCTGCGACAGGCGCGGGCGCTCGACCACGGTGAGGCCCGGCAGCAGTTGTTCCAGAATCGGCCGCATGGTCGCCGCGCCGAGAAGCAGCGTCTCGTCGCGGCCGCGCAGATGCAGGATGCGGTCGGTGAAGATATGGCCGCGCTCGAGATCGCCGGCAAGCTGGACCTCGTCGATGGCGACGAAGGCGGCGCGCGTCTCGCGCGGCATCGCCTCGACGGTGCAGACCGAATAGCGCGCCCCCGGCGGGGCGATCTTCTCCTCGCCCGTCACCAGCGCCACATGAGCGACGCCAACCCGCTCGACGAGCCGGGTATAGACCTCGCGCGCCAAAAGTCGCAGCGGCAGGCCGATGATGCCCGAACCATGGGCCACCATTCGCTCGATGGCGTAATGCGTCTTGCCGGTATTGGTCGGTCCCAGAACCGCGGTCACGCCGCGTCCGCTGAGGATCATGGGCTGCGAATTCAAAATCTCGTTCCGTGCATAGGCGGGCGCATGTCCGGGGAAAGGTCAGACCGGTCCTGCGTCCGGAAATGCGCGCAATCAAGCCGCCACCCGCGACGCGGCCGCCGATGACCGTCCACACATGGCGATCCTTGCCGGCAAAGGCAAGTGCAGAATGCCGCCCAAATCCGCCCGCCGCGGCAATTTACGGCAAGCCGGCGACCGCTTCGCACCAAGGGCTATGTCGAAAAGCCCGGAACCTTTCCGGGATACGTGCATTTTACCCCGCGAAAAGCGCATTCGATCCAGGAGGAACACACATGCTCGGCACAATTCTTCTCGTCATTCTCATACTTCTGCTGATCGGCGCTTTGCCGAATTGGGGCTACAGCCGCGGCTGGGGATACGGCCCTTCCGGCGGCCTCGGCCTCGTCGTGGTCATCATCATCATCCTCCTGCTGATGGGCCGAATTTGACGACGCTTGGCGGCCCGGCTTCTGTCGGGACTATTTTGACCGGAACCAAAGGATCCCTCTCATGAAAAAATCGATCATCGCAGCAGTGCTCGTTCTTCCCATGCTGGCCTCCTGCTCCCAGACGGAGCGTTCGACGGCGGTCGGCGCCGCCTCCGGCGCGGTCATCGGCGGCGTCGTGACCGGCCGTGCCGGCGGCGCGCTTGCCGGTGCCGCCATCGGCGGCGCGGCCGGTTACCTCGTCGGCCGCTCCAGCCGCGCCGACTACTGCATCTACCGCGACCGCCACGGCCGCCGCTACGAAGCCCGCTGCTGATTGGCGGCAGGTGACCCAAACGAAAACGGCGCCCCTTGCGAGGCGCCGTTTTTTTAAATGCTGACATTGCCCGTCAGACGAAGAACTGACCGCCATTGGCCGAGATCGTCGAGCCGGTGATGAAACCGGCATCGTCGGAGGCGAGGAAGACGACGCAACGGGCGATTTCTTCCGGCTCGCCGAGGCGGCCGACCGGGATCTGCGGGATGATGCGCTCGCTCAACACTTTTTCGGGGATGGCGCGCACCATCTCCGTTCCGATATAGCCGGGGCAGATGGCGTTGACGGTGATGCCCTTGGCGGCCCCTTCCTGGGCTAAGGCCTTGGTGAAGCCGAGATCGCCGGCCTTGGCGGCGGAATAATTCGCCTGGCCCATCTGGCCCTTCTGGCCGTTGATCGAGGAAATGTTGATGATGCGGCCGAAATTGCGGTCGCGCATCCCGGTCCACACCGGATGCGTCATGTTGAACAGGCCGGTGAGGTTGGTGTCGATCACCTCTCCCCACATCTGCGGTGTCATCTTGTGGAACATGGCGTCGCGGGTGATGCCGGCATTGTTGACCAGCACCTCGACCGGGCCGAGCTTGGCCTCGACCGCGGCGATGCCGTCCCGGCAGGCGTCATAGCTGGAGACGTCCCATTTGAAGACCGCGATGCCGGTCTCGGCCTCGAACGCCTTGGCGCGCTCGTCGTTGCCGGCATAGTTCGCCGCCACCGCGTAGCCGGCCGTCTTCAAGCCGACGCTGATCGCCGCGCCGATGCCGCGCGTGCCGCCGGTTACCAAAGCCACTCTAGCCATAACTGTTCCTCCCTGCTGTTGCACTCGCCTGTTTTAACGCGCAGGCGCCGCGTCCGGAGCATTTCCAGCAAGGGCGCGCCGGCGTTCCTCCTGGAAATGCTCCGGCATGGCGGCCTCCCGCCGCCACGCCGATCGCAGAACCGATAAAGGCGGATCAGAGCGCCTCGAGGCACATGGCGATGCCCATGCCGCCGCCGATGCAAAGGGTTGCCAGTCCCTTGCGGGCGCCGCGGCGCTTCATCTCGAACAGCAGCGTATTGAGGACGCGCGCCCCGGAGGCGCCGACCGGATGACCGATGGCGATCGCCCCGCCATTGACGTTGACGATAGCCGGATCCCAGCCGAGATCCTTGTTGACGGCGCAGGCCTGGGCGGCGAAGGCCTCGTTGGCTTCCACGAGATCGAGATCGCCGATCTTCCAGCCGGCCCGCTCCAGCGCCTTGCGCGAAGCGGGGATCGGCCCGGTGCCCATAACCTGCGGATCGACGCCGGCGGTCGCCCAGGAGGCGATGCGGGCGAGCGGCCGGATGCCGCGGCGCGAGGCTTCCGCCTCGCTCATCAGCAGCGCGGCGGCGGCGCCGTCATTGATGCCCGACGCATTGCCGGCGGTCACGGTGCCTTCCTTGTCGAAAGCGGGGCGCAGCTTGGTCATCGAGTCCAGCGTCGCGCCGGCGCGGATATATTCGTCCTGGTCGACGATGGTGTCGCCCTTGCGGCCCTTGACGGTGAAGGCGACGATCTCGTCCGCGAAGCGCCCGGCCTTCTGGGCGGCTTCGGCCTTGTTCTGCGAGGCGACGGCGAACTGGTCCTGCTCGTCGCGGGTAAGCTGGAACTGTCGGGCGACGTTCTCGGCGGTGATGCCCATGTGATAGCCGTAGAAAGCGTCGGTCAGGCCGTCCTTGATCATGGTGTCGACCATCTTGAAGTCGCCCATCTTCACGCCGCCGCGCAAGTGCGCGCAGTGCGGCGCCATCGACATGGATTCCTGGCCGCCGGCGACGACGATCGAGGCGTCGCCGGTGACGATCTGCTGCATGCCGAGCGCGACCGCGCGCAGGCCGGAGCCGCAGAGCTGGTTGATGCCGAATGCGGTCGCCTCCTGCGGGATGCCGGCCTTCATCGCTGCCTGGCGGGCCGGGTTCTGGCCTTCGCCGGCTGTCAGGATCTGCCCGAGAATGACCTCGTCGACTTCCTTTGCGTCAACGCCGGCGCGCTCCAGCACGCCCTTGACGGCCGCCGCGCCGAGCTCATGCGCCGGAATGTTTCCGAA
The DNA here is from genome assembly GCF_029601685.1 of Rhizobium sp. YJ-22. NCBI lineage: Bacteria > Pseudomonadati > Pseudomonadota > Alphaproteobacteria > Hyphomicrobiales > Rhizobiaceae > Rhizobium > Rhizobium sp. YJ-22. Next base: position 226,607 of record NZ_JARRIR010000005.1, read on the forward strand.
GGCGCCGTTGAACGAGCCCACGGCGGTGCGTGCGGCGCTGGCGATGACGATGGATGGATGGCTCATGGACGGGTTCCTCCCAATGCACTCTAAGTCGGCAACGAAAGTGACAAAGCTCAGGCCGCAAGTCAAACGAGAAACGGACGCGCCGGGTTTTTCAGGACAATCAACGATATGTCCTGCGGGCACGACCCTGCCGCATCGCACAAATCGATTGTCACCACCCTTCGTTTACGCTTAGAGTGACCGCAGGGAGAAGCTTGCGTTACCAATCATCGACGGGGCCAGGAGACGAATATGGCGAAAAACGAAGGCCAGATCGTAATCAAGAAATACGCCAACCGGCGATTGTACAATACGGGGACGAGCACCTATGTCACGCTCGACGATCTGGCCGTCATGGTCAAGAAAGGCGAGGATTTCACCGTCCAGGATGCCAAGTCCGGCGAGGACATCACCCATTCCGTGCTGACCCAGATCATCTTCGAGCAGGAATCCAAGACCGGCAACACGCTGCTGCCGATTTCCTTCCTTCGGCAGTTGATTTCCTATTACGGTGACCAGATGCAGATGGTCGTGCCGAGCTTTCTCGAACATTCGATGCAGGCCTTCGCCCAGCAGCAGACCCAGATGCGCGAGCAGATGACCCGCGCTTTCGGCGACACGCCGCTGACCAAGAACCTGCAGGCGCCGATGCAACTGGTCGAGGAGCAGGTGCGCCGCAACACCGAGATGTTTCACCAGGCGATGCAGATGTTCTCGCCCTTCATGACCCCGCCGCCAGCCAAGGAAAGCCGCAAGGCCGAGGCCAAGGACATCGACGAGTTGAAGGAACAGCTCCGCGCCCTCCAGACCAAGCTCGACAATCTCTGATTTTTCAGGTCCGTTTTCTTGAGGCCCGCCGCACGAGACCCGTTCGGCGGGCCTTGGTTGTTTCAGGACGCAATTCAGGACGGAAGTCGCTCCGCACGGTTCGCGAAGTGCTGCCTACAATCCTATGGACACGTCGCGTCCCGCCGTACGGATCGAGATGACGAAGCCGCCGATCACGTCGAGGAAGGCGATGGTCATCAGGATGAAGAAGATCTGCGTCGCCGCCCCCTGCACCAGCAGGAATTCAACAAGGAACAGGATGAAGACCACCAGCGACAGCATGTGGTTGATCAGCGATCCCGAACCGGTGCGCGTCGCCTTGACGATCTCGAAGAACAGCGCCACGAGTCCGATGACGATCATCAGGTCGCCGAGGCTCATGGTCCAGACCGCGCCCGACAGCATCGACAGCGACAGCACGACCTTGTCGAGCGCCGCCGCCCCGCCCTCGCCCATCAGGCCGATCATCGCGAGATTGTAGAGCGCCAGCGGAACCAGCATCAGCGGAAAGGCGGCGATCATATGGGGTCATCTCCTCCATCGGGGGCCGGGATTTTCGCGGCAAGCCTAAAACCGCAAACAGGGCTTTATCAGGGAAACGGACGGGAGTCAGCCGGGGGGCGGCTCTCCCGCCGCCGGCAAAACCCTGGGAGCATTTCCAGCAAAAGTGCGAAGCGGTTTTGCGGCCGGAAATGCGTAAAACAAATAGAGGGAGCGTTCTGCTTTTCTATGAAAAGCTGAAGCGCTCTAGAAATCGGCGGTCATCGGATCGGGGCCGAGACGGGCGCCGGGATTGTCGAGCAGGTCGATCTCCACCATGTCGTCGGTATCCAGCTTGAAATCGAAGACCTGGAAATTCTCGACGATGCGGCTCGGGGTGATCGATTTCGGAATGACGACGAGGCCGCTGTCGAGATGCCAGCGGATGATCACCTGGGCCGGCGTCTTGCCGTGCTTGGCGGCGATTTTCGCAATGACCGGATGTGTGAACAGCTTGCTCTGCCCGAGCGGGCTCCAGGATTGCGTGACCACACCGAGCTTGGCATGGGCGGCGCGGGCGGCGCGCTGCTGGAAGTCGGGATGCAACTCGATCTGGTTGATCACCGGCACGACGCCGGTCTCGGCGACGATGCGCTCGATATGCTCGGGATAGAAGTTGGAGACGCCGATGGAGCGGACGCGGCCTTCATCCTTCAGCGTCACGAAGGCCTTCCAGGTGTCGATGTAGCGATCCTTGCGCGGCACCGGCCAGTGGATCAGGTAGAGATCGACATAATCGGTGCCGAGGCGCTTCAGGCTGGCGTCGAAAGCCCTAAGGGTCGAATCGTAGCCCTGCGCGTCGTTCCAGAGCTTGGTGGTGAGGTAGATGTCCTTGCGGTCGATGCCGGAGGCACGGATGCCTTCGCCGACGCCTTCCTCGTTGCCGTAGATCGCCGCCGTATCGACATGGCGATAACCTGCTTCGATCGCGGTCTTCACCGTCGGCGCGGCGATCTCGTTCGGCGTCTGCCAGACGCCGAGGCCGAACTGCGGAATGGACTGTCCGTCATGGAATTTGATGGTGGGGGTCACGCGAGATCTCCGTCGGATGGGAACGTCATGAAACTGAAAGACAGCGCCGGCCTCGCACGTTTCTGCATGCCGGATCGCCGCAAAACCTTGAAATCGATGCCGCGTGGGCGCGGCAAGGCATAGCATATAGGGGCGACGCGGGCCGATGGTAAGGGGGAAGCCTCCGGCCACACGACAAGGATCGCCGGCCTTGCGGCCCTTGTTTTTCGCATGGCGGCTCACAACTATTTGCTTTGCGCGTGATCGGCAGGAAAACCATAGCAGCTCGAATGGCCTTTGAAAAAGGCCGAACTCCTGCAAAACGCTTGCCAATTCAGCGATTTGGCGTAGGACTTGCAATAATTGAGGGAAAGGCGGCGCTCATGACGGCCCGGACGATTCTGGTGGTGGACGACGATGCGGACCTGCGGGAGACCCTGGTCGAGCAACTGGCGCTCTATGACGAATTCAACGTGTTGCAGGAAGCCAGCGCCGTGCAGGGCATGCAGGCGGCGCGCAACGGTGCCGTCGATCTGCTGATCATGGATGTCGGCCTGCCCGACATGGACGGTCGCGAAGCGGTGAAAATGCTGCGCAAGAACGGCTTCAAGGCGCCGATCGTCATGCTGACCGGCCACGACACCGATTCCGACACCATCCTCGGTCTGGAAGCCGGCGCAAACGACTATGTCACAAAGCCCTTCCGCTTCGCGGTGCTGCTCGCCCGCATCCGCGCCCAGCTTCGCCAGCACGAGCAGAGCGAGGACGCCACCTTCACGGTCGGCCCCTATCTGTTCAAGCCGAGCCAGAAACTGCTGAGCACCGAGGACGGCCAGAAAATCCGGCTGACGGAAAAGGAGGCGGCGATCATCCGCTATCTCTACCGCGCCGACCAGAAGGTCGTGACCCGCGACGTGCTGCTGGAAGAGGTTTGGGGCTACAATTCCGGCGTGACAACCCATACGCTGGAGACCCATGTCTACCGCCTGCGCCAGAAGATCGAGCGCGATCCGTCGAACGCCGAGATTCTGGTGACGGAGAACGGCGGCTATAAAATCGTTCCGTAAAAGCATGTTGCGCAAAAGTGTGCAGCGGTTTTGCGATAACGACATGCCTTAAACAGGGGAATGGAATGGCCGGACTGCAGGACGATATCCAGCTTCTGTCGAGTGTGCCGTTGTTTGCCGGCATGAGCGACGACCAGTTGCGGCTGGTGGCCTTCGGGGCCGAGCGGCGGCGGCTGTCGCCGGGGCAGGCGCTGTTTCGCGAGCACGCTCCGGCCGAATGCGCCTATATCGTCGCCGACGGCGCAATCGATTTGACGATCACCGGCCGCGACGGCAAGCCGGAACTGCGCGAAACCGTCCCCGCCGGCACACTGCTTTCGGAAATCGCCCTGATCACCCTGGTCGAGCGCAAATACACCGCAACGGCGCGCGGCGATGCCGAGGTGCTGCGCATCACCCGTGCCCTGTTCCAGCGGCTGATGGAGGAATATCCCCCCGTCGCCGCCATGGTTCAGGGTCGCCTCAAACAGAACCTCGCCGCTATGGTCGAGGGCATCGGCGCGTTGGAGCGGTATTTCGGCTGAGCTCCCGGCCAGCCGATCCACCAAAACTCACAGGTCGAAATGCGCCGTCACCGGCACATGGTCGGAAGGCTGTTCCCAGCCGCGCGCTTCCTTGAAAATCTCGATGCGTTTCAGCAGCGGCGCCAGATCGGGCGACGACCAGATGTGGTCGAGGCGGCGGCCGCGATCGGCGGCGGCCCAGTCCTTGGCGCGGTAGCTCCACCACGTATAGAGCTTTTCGCTGGCGGGAACGTGTCGCCGCATCAGGTCTTCCCAGCCGCCGAGCCGCATGACCTCCAAAAGGCCCTCGGTCTCCACCGGCGTGTGGCTGACGATCTTCAAGAGCTGCTTGTGTGACCAGACGTCGTGCTCCAGCGGCGCGATATTGAGATCGCCGACGAGGATCGAAGCGGTATTGGCCTCGGCGGTCGATTTCAGCCGCTTCATCTCCTCGATGAAATCGAGTTTGTGGCCGAATTTCGGATTGATCGTCCGGTCCGGCTCGTCGCCGCCGGCCGGGACGTAGAAATTATGCAGGCGCACCCGTCGGCCGCCGCGCTCGAACACCGCCGAGATATGGCGGGAATCGCCGACCCCGCAATAATCCTGGCGGTGATCCTCGGTCAACGGAAGACGCGAGGCGATGGCGACGCCGTGATAGCCTTTCTGGCCATGGATGATGACGTGCTCGAAACCCATGGCGCGCAGCGGCGCATATGGAAACAGCTCGTTCGCCACCTTGGTTTCCTGCAGGCACAGGATGTCCGGCCGGTGCTTCAGCACGAATTGCTGCACGATCGGCATGCGCAGCCTGACCGAGTTGATGTTCCAGGTGGTGATCGAGAAAGTCATTACCCACGCCCCTAAAGCAATTCCAGCAAAAGCGTGAAGCGGTTTTGCATGCGAAATTGCGTCAAACAAACAGGACGCGGTGTAGCAAGTTTCCCGTGAGGGAACAGCATAATTCGTCGAATATCAGCGCTTCAGCGCCTTGTTGACCTCTTCATAGGGCACCTTGAACACCGACTGGTCGAACTGCACGCCGGTCTTGACGTTGAAGATCATCACCGAGGTGTCCTTGCCCTGGTTGTCGGTGATCGTCCACTGGCGCAATTCGTAGCTCTTGGGATCGAACATCATGGTGATGGTCGAATCGGCGAAGATCGAGCGGTCGCCGAGCACGATCGTGGTCAGATCCGTCTCTTCCTTGACGTTGCGCACCATCTTGGTCGAGAGGTCGATCCGGTCGCTGAGCAGCAGGCTGAGCGGCGTCTTGGACAGCGGATAGAGGCTCCAGGTCTTCATCTTGCTGTTGCCGATGACGACGTTGCGGCCATCGGAAATCACCCGCATCGGCGAGGGCGCGTCATAGTTGAAGCGCAGCATGCCCGGTCGCTGGATGAAGAATTTACCGCCCGTCTGCTCCCCGCGCGGCCCGAACTGCACGAATTCGCCCTGCATGGACTTCACCGACGAAAAGTGATCGGCGATCTGCTGGGCGACGCCGCTTGGCGCCTGGGCGAGTGCCGAAACCGGAACGAGGCCCGCCATCACCGCACCGATCCCCCCGGCAAGCAGGGCGCGGCGGCTAACGCCACGGGAAACCGGGTCTTTCGAGGTTTCGGGGTGAAAGTCTGCCATCTCTATCTCCTTCGTTCCGCGTCTTCTTTTGTTGTCTTGCCGCAGTTCCGGACGCAAAACCGCTTCGCTGAAATTTTTCGTGACGCAAAAACGCGGCGCCTTGATGACACCGCGTCCAGTTTGCCGGCATCACGTTCTGTTGAACGCAAGGCTCAGCGCTCGATGATGTCGGCCTCGGTCGGCACGAGGATCTCGCGCTTGCCGGCATGGTTGGCCGGCCCGACCAGGCCTTCCTTTTCCATCCGCTCGATGATCGAGGCAGCGCGGTTATAGCCGATGCCCAGCCGCCGCTGGATGTAGGAGGTCGAGGCCTTTCCGTCGCGCAACACCACCGCCACCGCCTGATCGTACGGATCGTCCGAATCGGAAAGAGCAGACATGCCGCCCGCACCGCCGCCGGCTTCCTCGTCCTCATCTTCGGTAATCGCATCAAGATATTGGGGAGACCCTTGGGTTTTCAAGTGGGCGACGATGTCCTCGACCTCGACATCCGAGACGAACGGCCCGTGGACGCGCTGGATGCGCCCGCCGCCGGCCATGTAGAGCATGTCGCCCTGGCCGAGAAGCTGCTCTGCCCCCTGCTCGCCGAGGATGGTGCGGCTGTCGATCTTCGAGGTCACCTGGAAGGAGATGCGCGTCGGGAAGTTGGCCTTGATCGTACCGGTGATGACATCGACCGACGGACGCTGCGTCGCCATGATCACATGGATGCCGGCGGCCCGGGCCATCTGGGCCAGCCGCTGCACGGCGCCTTCGATATCCTTGCCGGCCACCATCATCAGGTCGGCCATCTCGTCGATGATGACGACGATATAGGGCATCGGCGCCAGGTCGAATTCCTCGGTCTCGTAGATCGCCTCGCCGGTCATGCGGTCGAAGCCGGTCTGAACCGTGCGGCTGATCGCCTCGCCCTTGGCCAGCGCCTGCTCGACGCGGCTGTTGAAGCCGTCGATGTTGCGCACGCCGATCTTCGACATCTTCTTGTAGCGCTCTTCCATCTCGCGCACGGTCCATTTCAGCGCCACCACCGCTTTCTTCGGATCGGTGACCACGGGCGAGAGCAGGTGCGGAATGCCGTCATAGACCGAGAGTTCGAGCATCTTGGGGTCGATCATGATCAGGCGGCACTGTTCCGGGGTCATGCGATAGACCAGTGACAGGATCATGGTGTTGATGGCGACGGACTTGCCCGAGCCGGTGGTGCCGGCGACCAGAAGGTGCGGCATCTTGGCAAGATCTGCGATCACGGGCTCGCCGCCGATGGTCTTGCCGAGCGCCATGGCGAGCTTGGCCTTGGAGCCGGCGAAATCGCGGCTGGCGACCAGTTCGCGCAGATAGACCATCTCGCGGCTCTGGTTCGGCAGCTCGATGCCGATGGCGTTGCGGCCGGGCACGACGGCGACGCGGGCGGCGATCGCGCTCATCGAGCGGGCGATATCGTCGGCGAGACCGATGACGCGCGAGGATTTGATGCCCGGCGCCGGTTCCAGTTCATAGAGCGTCACCACCGGGCCGGGGCGGACATGAATGATTTCGCCCTTGACGCCGAAATCCTCCAGCACGCCTTCGAGCATGCGGGCATTCTGCTCCAGCGCGTCGGCGGACAGCGTCGTGTCGCGCACCACGTTCTTCGGCTCGGCAAGATATTCCAGCGCCGGAAGCTGGAAGACGCCGGGAACCGCCGGATGGCGCGGGGCCGGATCATAGGCGCCGGGGCGGCTGGCGCGCGGCGCCTGCACACGGCCGCGACGGTCGCCGACATCGGCGCGCGGCGCGCTTCCGCGGCTGTCGTCAGGAAGGATATCGTCCGGCAAGACGTCGTCATCATCCTCGTCGTCGAGAGCCATGGAGGGCGGCACGACGGCGCGGCGGGCGGCGGGGCGCGTCTCCATGGTCGGTTCGCGGCGCTCGCCGCCTTGACGGGCGCGGGCCGGTTCGTTCAGCGTGCCGAATTCGTCGTCGTTGAAATCGTAAGGCGCTTCGTAACGGTCGGCGCGAGCGGCCCGTCTGAGGCCGAAGACACGGCGCACCCGCGCCTGCGTGGTGAACCAGATATGGGTGAGCGCCCCGAGCGGCAGGAAGTTCGTCAGGAAACTGCCGCCATCGTCCTCGTCGTCATATTCGTCGCGCACGGTCTGCGCCTTGCTCGGCGTGGCGACGGGCAGATCGTCCTCGTCGTCGATCTCGCGATGGCCGATGACGCCGGCGGCGAACAGCATCAGCCAGGCGGTGGGCACGGCGAAGACGGCGCCGAGCGTGGTGGCGAAGCTGCCGGTCGGATAAGCGCCGACGAACAGGGCGGGAAAACGCAGGATCATGTCGCCGATGACGCCGCCGATACCGTTGGGGATCGGCCATGTCGCCGGTGCGGGAAAGCAGCCCATGGCGGCGGCGCAGAGCATGGCGCCGCACAGCCACGCGGCAAGCCGCGCCGGAATGCGATCGATGCCGCGCCCGCTGACGAGCGCCAGCGACCAGGCGAGCACCGGCAGCAGCGACACGACGCCGGAGAGGCCGAAGAACTGCATCAGAACATCGGCAAAGGCGGCGCCGCCGAAGCCGAGGATGTTGGTCGGCTCCTTGCCCGTCGCATAGGACAAGCTGGGATCGGCGACGTTCCAGGTCGCCAGCGCCGCCACCGCCAGCGCCAGCGCGAAGAAGATCGCAAACCCGCAAAGCGACATCACCTGGCGCAGCACGAAAGTCGAAAGCGTGAAACGATGGGGGCGACCGTCGATCGCCGAAGTGCTTCTGCCCATATTTCCGGTCCGTCATCTCATTCGGTGGGACATGAATCGAACGGCCGTCCGCCGGCCGGATTCGCGTTATTCAAGCGTAAACTAAACCGAGAGAGTTAAAGCGGCATTAACCATGGAAGCGCATGCGGCATTTATTGTGGCTGCCTTACGATCGACAGCAGGTGGTCAAAAAAAAAAGAGGCCCGAACCGTAAGGTCCGGGCCAAGGGCGATCCGGGGAGGCCGGATCGCGACGGGCTGTTCGGCGGCGTTGTCCTGAACGCCGCAAATCCTGAAGGGTCAGGCGTGATAGGCCGCTTCGCCATGCGAGGCGAGATCGAGCCCCTCGCGCTCGGCCTCGACCGGCACGCGCAGGCCGACGACGATATCGGTGACCTTGTAGAGAATGATCGAGCCGATGCCGGTCCAGGCGATGGTGACGAGAACCGCCTTCACCTGGGTGACGAACTGTCCCGCCATGGTGACGCCTTCGACATAACCGACGCCGCCCAGCGAAGCGGACGCGAAGATGCCCGTTGCCAGCGCCCCGAACAGGCCGCCGATGCCGTGGACGCCGAAGACGTCGGCGGTGTCGTCATAGCCGAACTTGTTCTTGACCACCGAGACGAAGAAATAGCACAGCGGCGAGACCAGCACGCCCATGACGATGGCGCCCATCGGGCCGACCGTTCCGGCGGCCGGCGTGATGGCGACGAGGCCGGCGATCATGCCGGAGGCTGCGCCCAGCATCGAGGCCTTGCCGCGGGCGAAGGCTTCGACGGCGCACCAGGAAAGGATGGCGGCGGCGGTGGCGACGAAGGTGTTGACGGTGGCGAGCATCGCCCCGCCCGAGGCTTCGAGGTTGGAACCGGCATTGAAGCCGAACCAGCCGACCCACAGCATGGCCGCGCCGACATAGGTCAGCGTCATCGAGTGCGGCGCCATCATGTCCTTGCCGAAGCCGACGCGCTTGCCAACCATGATCGCCCCGATCAGGCCGGCGACGCCGGCATTGATGTGAACGACCGTGCCGCCGGCGAAATCGAGCGCGCCCCAGCCGAAGATCAGGCCGTTGGAGTCCCAGACCATATGGGCGATCGGGAAATAGACGAAGGTGACCCACAGCAGGCAGAACAGCACCGCCGCCGAGAAGCGGATCCGCTCCGCGAATGCGCCGATGATCAGGCAGGGCGTGATCGCGGCAAAGGTCATCTGGAACATCGCGAAGATATATTCGGGAATGACGACGCCCTTGGAGAAGGTGGCCGCCGTCGTGGTCGGGTCGACGCCGGCGAGGAAAATCTTGGCGAAGCCGCCGAAGAAGGCGTTGGTCGAGCCGCCGAAGGCGAAGGAATAGCCGTAGACAACCCAAGCGATCATCACGGCGGCGGCGATGACGGTGCATTGCATCAGCACCGACAGCATGTTCTTGGCGCGCACCAGCCCGCCATAAAACAGGCCGAGGCCGGGAATGATCATGAACAGGACAAGGATCGTCGACAGGAACATGAAGGCAGTATCGCCCTTTTCGGGCACCGCAACGGCGGCGGGAGCCGCTTCCTGAGCGAATGCAACAGCCGGCGCGATCAGGAGAGCGCTGGCGGCGACAAGGCTGGAGCGGGATGCGAGCGTGCGAAATGACATGAAAAAGAACTCCCTTGTCGGCGAATTACAGCGCTTCGGAATCGGTTTCGCCGGTGCGGATGCGCACCGCATGGTCGATGGAATAGACGAAGATCTTGCCGTCGCCGATCTGGCCGGTCTTGGCGGCGGCGGCGATGGCGTCGACGGCCCGCTCGGCCATGTCGGTGGCGACCGCGATCTCGATCTTCAGCTTCGGCAGGAAGCTGACGGCATATTCCGTTCCGCGATAGATTTCAGTGTGCCCCTTCTGCCGTCCGTACCCCTTGACCTCGGTGACGGTCAGGCCCTGGATGCCGAGCCCGGTGAGGGCTTCGCGCACCTCGTCCAGCTTGAACGGCTTGATGATGGCCATCACAATTTTCATCTGTACCCCATCCTCTCTTGCCTCGGCGCTTTGCCGATGTTCGTGCCGCGGGCGCTGGAGCGCCTGCCGCGACTGGCCTTCATCATACAAAGGGCGTGCCAGTTTCGAGGATGGTGATTAAACCGCTGTATTTTCAGGGAAAAAATTCGAAACGCCAAGAAAGCGGCATTTCGCAACCGCACAAAAGCATAAAATTTGAGCAGTAATTACATCTTGCTTATTTATTGCCCATCTGCCCTTTTGCGAATCAGACCCTCCTGCGCCACCGAGGCGACCAGCCGGCCGGAGCGGGAAAACAGGCTGCCGCGCGTCATGCCGCGCGCGCCCGATGCGCTGGGGCTATCCTGGCTGTAGAGCAGCCAGTCGTCGAGATCGACGGGGCGGTGGAACCACATGGCATGATCGAGGCTCGCCACCTGCACGGTCGGATCGAAGATCGAGGTGCCGTGGGCATAGAGCGCCGTATCGATCAGCGTCAGGTCCGAGAGATACGCGAGGATGGCGGTGCGCGTGCGGCGGTCGTCGGGTGCGCGGCCGTTGGTGCGCACCCAGACATCCTGGCGCGGCGGCAGCTTTTCCGAGGAGATGTAATGGGTGAAGGCGGTCGGGCGGATCTCGATGGCCCGCTCGCGCTCCCAGTAGCGCCGCACCGGCTCAGGCGCATGCGCCAGGAACTCGGCCCGGAGCCGCTGCTCGTCGGGCAGATCCTCGGGGAACGGCACCTGCGGCATGTCGATCTGGTGGTCGAAGCCGGGCTCGTCCTTCTGGAAGGAGGCCGACATCGAGAAGATCGGCTTGCCGTGCTGCACCGCCACCACCCAGCGCGTCGCAAAGCTCGCGCCGTCGCGGATGCGATCGACCTGGTAGACGATCGGCACGCTGGGATCGCCGGCCCGCATGAAATAGGCATGCAGGGAATGCACGAAGCGGTCCTCTTCCACCGTGCGCTGCGCCGCCACCAGCGCCTGGGCGATGACCTGGCCGCCGAACACCCGTTGCCAGCCCGTCTGCGGGCTGAGGCCGCGATACAGGTTCTCCTCGATCGGCTCGATATCGAGAATGGCGATCAGCTTCTCCATGGCGGAGGGGGTGCGGGCGCTTTGCGACATTTTGGTCAAACTCCGGCAGTATAAGTCTCTGACTTTTGGTCTATAAAGCAGGATACGTAAAGGTGCGCCGCTTTTGCACGCGCCGAACAGGATCGAAGAGCGGAGATGCAAGCGATGATCGACATGCTGGTGGTGGGTGGCGGATATGTCGGCCTTTCGCTGGGGCTTGCCGTCAAGCATGCGGCCCCGCATCTGAATGTCGAAATCGTCGAGGCGGCGCCCGCTGAGGTCTGGAAGAAGGACCAACGCGCCTCGGCCGTCATCGCCGCGGCGACGCAGATGCTGACCGTGCTTGGCGTCTGGGACGAGATTTTGCCGCAGGCGCAGCCGATCACCCGCATGATCGTCACCGATTCGCGCACCGCCGATCCGGTGCGCCCGGTCTTCCTCACCTTCGACGGCGATGTCGCCGAGGGCCAGCCTTTCGCCCATATGGTGCCGAACGTCGCCCTCGTCGCAGCGTTACGCGCGGCTTGCGAAAAACTCGGTGTCACCATCCGCCACGGGCTGACGGCGACCGGTTTCACCGCCGGCGACAATGCCGTCAGCGTCGATCTCTCGGACGGCAAGTCGGTCGAGGCGCGCCTGCTCGTCGCCTGCGACGGCGTGCGCTCCAAGCTGCGCGACATGGCCGGCATCAAGACCGTGTCCTGGGATTACGGCCAGTCCGGCATCGTCACCACCGTCAAGCACGAACGCCCGCACGAGGGCTGTGCCGAAGAGCATTTCCTGCCCGCCGGTCCCTTCGCCATCCTGCCGCTCACCGACAACCGTTCCTCTCTGGTCTGGACCGAACGCACCGCCGATGCCGAACGGTTGCTCCGCGCCGACGATCTCGTTTTCGAGGAGGAACTGGAGCGCCGCTTCAGCCACAAGCTCGGCCGTCTCAGCGTGGTCGGCGACCGCAAGGCCTTTCCGCTGGGGCTGACGCTGGCGCGCGATTTCGTGGCACCCCGCTTTGCGCTCGCCGGCGACGCTGCCCACGGCATCCACCCGATCTCGGGCCAGGGCCTCAATCTAGGCTTCAAGGATGTGGCAGCACTTGCCGAAACCGTCGTCGAGGCCGACCGCCTCGGCCTCGATATCGGCGCACTGACCGTGCTGGAGCGCTACCAGACCTGGCGGCGCTTCGACACGTTTCGCATGGGGGTGACGACCGACGTGCTCAATCGGCTGTTTTCCAACGATATCGGTCCGTTGCGCGTCTTGCGCGACGTCGGCCTCGGGCTGGTCGAGCGCATGCCGAAGATGAAATCCTATTTCATCGGCGAAGCCGCCGGCCTCGCCGCCAACGACAATCCCCGCCTGCTGGCCGGGGAGCCCATTTAAGCGGGCCTAATCTTCCAGCTTGCGCGCTTCCGACATCAGCATGATCGGAATGCCGTCGCGGATCGGATAGGCGAGTTTTCCGCGCTCGGAGACGAGTTCGTTGCGCTCGCGGTCCAGCGACAGGCGGCCCTTGGTCAGCGGGCAGACCAGGAGGTCGAGGAGCTTCGGATCGACGCGGGCGATGTTCTCGTCCATCACTGCAGGACCGTATCGGATCCGTCGCCGGCAATGGCGAATTCGGTGATGGCGATCAGGGTTTCGGCGCGCGTCTTCAGATCGGGGGCTTCCAGCAGCGCCTGCTTTTCCGCCGGCCCGAAGGGCGACATCATCGACACGGAATTGACCAGCGTCCGGTTGCTGGCGCGCTCGACGCTGTCCCAGTCCGCTTCGAGATTGTTGGCGTCGAGATAGGCGCGGAAGGCGGCCAGCAAGGCTTGGCGGTCGATTGCCTCGTCGTCGTCATCGGCGGTGAGATCGGTGAGGAAGGGGGCGATGCGGAAGCTGCGATAGGGCTTGCCGCTCTGGATCTCCTCCACCAGCCGGTAGCGGCAGATGCCGGTGAGCGAGGTGACGTAGCGCCCGTCGCCGGTCTCGGCAATCGAGGTGATGCGCCCGAGGCAGCCGACCGGGCACAATTCGGCATGCACCTGCTCGGAATAGGAGGGCTGGACCATGCCGATGATGCGCTGATGCGCCAGCGCGTCGTCGAACATCATCAGGTAGCGCGGTTCGAAAACATTCAGCGGCAGCTGGCCGGAGGGCAGGAGCAGCGCCCCCGATAACGGAAAGATCGGAATCGTCTCCGGAATATCTTCCGCTTTCAGATATCTGGCGTTTCCCGCTTGCATCGTCCTGTCCCGTCCTCAAGCATTCCCCGGCCCGGGATTAGGGCCGGCTTTCGGATTATGTGGGGCGGCCCGGAAAAAACACAAGCCTCATTCAGGGCGATGATCCCGGATCAGGAAAACAGGATGGAGGACAGCTTGCGCCGCGCCGCAATCGTCGCCGGATCCTTGAAACCCCAGACATCGAAGAATTGCAGCAGCTGGCGGCGGGCGCCGTCGTCATCGAAGGCGCGGTCGCGTTTCATGATGAACAGCAGGTGATCGGCCGCCTCGTCGCGCCTTCCCTCGACATTGCGGATCTTGGCGAGCTTGATGCGCGCCTCGTGATGATCGGGGTTCAGCGCCAGCTCATGCTCCAGCGCCACGGGGTCGCCGAGCTTGCGGGCTTCCTCGATCTGTTCGAGCTTCTTGATAACAGGCTGAAGTGCGGCATCGGCCAGCAGCGTCTCCGGCAGCGTGGCCAGGAATTCGCGCACCCGCTCCGGCTGCTCGCCGGCCATCAGGCATTCCGCAATGCCGGCGACAGCCCTGGCGTTTTCGGGGTCGGCCTGCAGGATGGCGCTGTAGAGCTCGCCGGCGGCATCGATATCGCCTTGCGCGAAGGCGGCATCGGCTTCTTCGAGGATCGCGGCGATCTGCATGGCCGGATCGTCGGCGGCGGGGCCGGCGATGCGGTCGATGAATTGGCGGATCTGGGTCTCCGGCACTGCGCCCATGAAACCATCGGCGGGACGGCCGTTGACGAAGGCGATGACGGCGGGGATCGACTGGATGCCGAGCTGGCCGGGAATGGCCGGATGGTCGTCGATGTTGAGCTTGACCAGCTTGACGCGCCCGCCCGCCTCGTTGACCACCTTCTCAATGACGGGGGTCAACTGCTTGCAGGGGCCGCACCAGGGCGCCCAGAAATCGACCAGCACCGGCTGGTGGCGCGATTCCTCCAGCACGTCCTTCGTGAATTGCGCCGTGGTCGTGTCCTTGATGTGACCGCCCGCCGCGCCTGCGCCTGTCGTCACCGAGGCGCTCATCTGGTTGCCGAAGGAACCGCTATAGGAATCGTTCATGCCGCTCATCGAAATCTCCCGCCGGGCCGCCGCATATCTGCGTTTGCGCTTTTGTTCCGCATGCCGTTATCGCAAAATCGCTACAGACGTTTGCGCGGCATGCTGTAAATCGTATGTCAGGCCGTGACTTTCAAGACAAGCGGCCGATGGCCGGTCGCTTCCATGAAACGGATCAGATCGTCGCGGCCGATAGAGGTGGTGGCGTCGTTGCTGAGCGGGTGGCAATTGATGATGTCCGCCTGCATCAGGTCCGCATCCAGCACGAATGTGACGTTGTTGCCGGTATCGTTGATCGCGCCGAAAGCGGTGACCGAGCCCGGGGCGACGCCTAGGAATTCCATCAGCTTTTCCGGTTTGCCGAACGACACCTTGCTCGCCGCGCCGAGCAGGTGATGCACCGTCTTCAGATCGACCGAGGCATTTTCCTCGACCGTCAGCAGGAAGAAATTATCCTTCTTGTCCTTCACGAACAGGTTTTTCGTATGACCGCCGGGAATTTCATCGCGCAGCGACACCGATTCGGCAACGGTGAACACCGGCGGATGATCCTTGGTCTTGTGGGCGATGCCGAGGCTGTCGAGAAAGGCAAACAGGTCTTCGCGCGTCTTCGGTGCGGTCATGATCGGCTCTGGTCGTAGGGCCGCCCGGCACACATCTTCCTGGGGCGGAAGGCGCCGGAAACGGACGTTGAAGGGGCAGCAGCGGATCCCGCGCCGCCCGTCCTTGATAGGGGGCGCGCGAGGTTTTGGCAAGAACGCGGAAATTTTCGCTTTGTTTTCAAACCGATGGTTTTGCGAAACCGAAAAATGCCGATTTTTCCCGCCGCGTCGTCATTTCTCTGTTGCATTCGCTCCGGAGTTGGGTCATATAGCCCCCGTCGCCGCAAGCGGGGACGCCGCCACGATCCATCGACTACCCCGGATCGAGGTTTGATGAGCGGGTGTAGCTCAGGGGTAGAGCACAACCTTGCCAAGGTTGGGGTCGAGGGTTCGAATCCCTTCGCCCGCTCCAGTTTTCCAGATCATGACGTTGCAGACAAAACGCGAGCGGCTTCTGCAGGCCGTCCAGCATGTTCACCCGGCCCAGCCGCGTCCCGCATCTTCATGGAATCGTCGTTTTTATTGGCGAAAATCCTCTTGCAATCGCTCCGGACATGGGTCATATAGCCCCCGTCGCCGCAAGCGGCGACGCGCCACGATCCATCGACTACCCCGGATCGAGGTTTGATGAGCGGGTGTAGCTCAGGGGTAGAGCACAACCTTGCCAAGGTTGGGGTCGAGGGTTCGAATCCCTTCGCCCGCTCCAGTTTCCGAGATCATTCTCCCGAAATACAGCCTTCACGCCGATGGCGCTTGCTTGTCCTGCTGCCTTTGGCCCGCAAACCAAATCGCCCGGCCGTTTGCACGGCCGGGACGATCGTTTTTTGATTCGATGGATGTCGTTCAGCCGAACAGGCTACCGACGTAATAGAATGCGGCGGAGATGACGGCGGCGGCAGGCAGGGTCACCACCCAGGCGACGACGATGTTGCCGGCAATGCCCCAGCGCACCGCCGAGGCGCGCCGCGCCGCGCCGACTCCGATGATCGCGCCGGTGATCGTATGCGTGGTCGAGACGGGAATGCCGAGCCAGGTGGCCCCGAACAGGGTCAGCGCTCCGCCGGTTTCGGCGCAGAACCCTTGCATCGGGTTGAGGCGGGTGATCTTCGAGCCCATGGTATGGACGATGCGCCAGCCGCCGAACAGTGTGCCCAGCGCCATCGCCGTCTGGCAGGAAAGCACCACCCAGAAGGGCACGTAGAATTCCTGCCCCAGATAGCCCTGCGAGAACAGCAGCACGGCGATGATGCCCATGGTCTTCTGCGCGTCGTTGCCGCCATGGCCGAGCGAATAGAGCGAGGCGGAGAAGAATTGCAGCACCCGGAAGGAGCGGTCGACCGCGAACGGCGTCTGCCGCACACAGATCCACGAGACGATCAGCACCAGGATCAGCGCCAGGAAGAAGCCGATCGCCGGTGACAGCACGATGGCGCTCGCCGTCTTCAAAAGGCCCGACCAGACGATCGAATCCCAACCGACCTTTGCAAGCCCCGCCCCCACCAGGCCTCCGATCAGCGCATGCGAGGAGGAGGAGGGAATGCCGAACACCCAGGTGATGATATTCCACAGGATGGCGCCCATCAGAGCCGAGAAGATCACCAGCGGCGAAACGATCGCCGGATCGATGATCCCCTTGCCGAGCGTCTCGGCCACATGGAGGCCGAAGAACAGGAAGGCGATGAAATTGAAGAAGGCCGCCCAGGCCACCGCGAATTGCGGTCTGAGCACCCGCGTAGAAACGATGGTGGCGATGGAATTGGCTGCATCGTGCAGGCCGTTCAGGAAGTCGAAGAACAGCGCGATGCCGATCAGCCCGACCAGCAGCGGAAATGCGAGCGCGGCGTCCATCAGACGTTCTCGATCACGATGCCGCTGATTTCATTGGCGACATCCTCGAAGCGATCGACCACTTTCTCCAGCTCGCCATAGATTTCGCTGCCGATCATGTAGGCCATGGCGTTGCCGCTGGCGCCATGCTTGCGGAAAAGATCCTTGAGCCCCTGGTCGTGCAGGTCGTCGGAGCGGCCCTCGACACGGGTCACATCCTCGACGAGCCCGTTCAGCCGGTGGGCGTTGACGCCGATGCGGTCGAGCAGCGGCACGGCCTCGGCCACCAGATGCGCCGCCTCGACCACCGCCTTGCCCATCTCCCGCATGCCCGGCTCGAATTCGGTCTGCTCATAGAGGCGGATGGTCTTGACGGTCTTGTGCATCATATCGATCGCATCGTCCATGGACTGGATCAGATCCTTGATGTCGCCGCGGTCGAAGGGCGTGATGAAGCTGAGGCGCACCGCCGTCAGCACCTCGCGGGTCAGGTCGTCGGCCTGGTTTTCGAGATCGACGATCTTCCTGCAGTTCGCCTCGATATCCTGTCCGGAAAGAAGCTGGTCCAGCGCTTCCGCCGCGGCGACCACGGTGCGCGAGTGGCGCGCGAACATGTCGAAGAAACGATCCTCGCGCGGCATCAATTTTCGAAACAGGCTCAGCATCGTCGGTCCTTCCGGTCGGTCCTCGTCATGAAAGTGTCATATAATCCACGCGCGCCGAAAGAAACCGCCCCGTTGAATCGCAAAGCCGCGCAAACGCTTCTTCATGCGGCTTTTTCAACAGGCATTTGTGGACATCAGCCGGCGAGGCGGTCGCCGCTGGCCGCTTCGGCCTTCATCTGGTCTGGCGAGCCCGGCCGGCCGAACAGGAAGCCCTGCACCTCGTCGCAGCCTTCGGCGAGCAGGAACCGGAACTGCTCGCTGGTCTCGACCCCCTCGGCCAGCACCGAGACGTCGAGGCTCTTGCCGAGCGCGACGATGGCGCGCACGAAGGCCTTGGACTGGCGGTTTCCGATCTCCTCGACGAAGGAACGGTCGAGCTTGATCTTGTCGAATGGGAAGGAGCGAAGCGTTTCCAGCGACGAATAGCCGGTGCCGAAATCGTCGATGGCGATGGTGACGCCGAGTGCCTTGATCTGGCGCAGCACATGCAGCGCGCGGGCCTTGTCGGCGATGATGGCGCTTTCGGTGACTTCCAGCTCCAGCCGCGCCGGCGAAAGCCCGGTCTCGGCCAGCACCCTGCGGACCTTTTCCGGCAACAGCGTATCGACCAGTTGCAGCGGCGACAGGTTGACGGCGATGCGGTGTGGCTGCGGCCAGGAAGCCGCCTCGCGGCAGGCGCGCTCCAGAACCCATTCGCCGAGCGCGGTAATCGCTCCGCTTTCCTCGGCCAGCGGAATGAAGGTCGAGGGCGGGATCAGCCCGTGCTTGGGATGACTCCAGCGCAGCAGCACCTCATAGCCGGTGGTGGCGTTGGTGCGCACTGCCTTCTGCACCTGGTAGGCGAGGAAGAACTGCTCCTCCTCCAGCGCCGGCGCGATGTCGCGGGCCAGCGCCCGGCGCTCGCGGGCCGCCTCGTCCATTCCCGCCTCGTAGAAGCTGATCTTCTCCTCCAGGCTGTCCTTGGAGCGGTACATGGCGAGGTCGGCATTGCCGAGCAGCCGCTCGCGATCCTGCGCATCCTGCGGATAGATGGCGACGCCGAGGCTGGCGGCGGGCGCCAGCGTGGTATGGCCGAGATCGACATGCTCGCTGAGCGCCGACACCAGGCGCGTGAGAAACCCCTGCAACTCCGATTGCTCGGAATAGGATTTAAGCGCCACGAATTCGTCGCCGCCGAAGCGGCCGACGGTTTCGGACGGGTCGGTGCCCTTGACCATGCGCTGCGCCAGCGTCGACAGCAAGGCGTCGCCACTGGCATGGCCGAAGGTGTCGTTGACTTCCTTGAACTTGTCGAGGTCGATGCAGATCGCCGCCACCCGCGCGCCGGTCCCGTCGGCGCTGTCGATGGCAGCGTCGAGGATCTCGGTGAAGCGGCGGCGGTTCGGCAGGCCGGTCAGCGTGTCGTGGCGGGCGAGATGGGCGATGCGCTCCTCGGAGCGGACGCGTTCGGTGATATCCTCGATGGTGGTCACCCAGGCGCCGTCGCCGGTCGGGCGATGGATGGTGCGCACCGTCTTGCCGTTGGCGATGACGCGCACGTCCTCGCCGCCCTCGGCGCTGACGATCAACCGGCGGTGACGTTCGTAAAAGGCGTCGATATCGCTCAGATGCTCGATGCCGAACTCGACGCGCAGGCTGCACAGCTCGCGAAACGTCCGGCCGGTGAGATCGGTCTCCGGCGCGAAGCCGAAGATTTCGCCGAGCCGGCCGTTGTGGAGCACCAGCTTCTCGTCCCTGTCGAACAGGCAGATGGCATTGGCCATGTGGTTCAGGGCGAGGTTGAGGTTTTGCGAGGCCTGCTGCAGCTTCTGCGCGGCCAGCATCTGCCCGGTGCAATCGCGGGTGATCTTGGCATAGCCGACCAGCCGCTTTTCCTCGTCATAGATCGGCTCGATGACCACATAAGCCCAGAAGCGGGTGCCATCCTTGCGCACTCGCCAGGCTTCGACCTCGAAGCGGCCTTCGCTGCGCGCCGTCGCCAGGGCGCGGGCGGGCGCGCCGCGCCGGCGTTCTTCCTCCGGATGAAAGATATGGAAGGACTGGCCGACGATCTCGGCCTCGCTGTAGCCCAGCGCCCGTTCCGCCCCGGCATTCCAGTTGCTGACGCGGCCGTCGAGATCGATCATGTAGATGGCATAATCGTTGACCGCCTGCACCAGCCGCTTGAAATTCGCCTCACCATCGGCGGCCGCCTTTTCGGCGCGCATGGCAAACAGCGCCGCCGCGAAGCCGGAAAACAGCAGCGACAGCGCCACGACGGTGATCATCATCACCATCAGATGCGCAGACAGCACGTCCTTGCTGGAGACCGCGCCGGCGCCAGGGATGACGCTGACGCTGCCCATGGCGGTGAAATGCATCAGCACGATACCGAGCGACATCAGCAGCGCCGGGATGGCGATGCGCCTGTGCGCCGCGCCATGCAACAGGAAGGCCGGAACGGAAAACACGACGGCGAGGACGATGGCGGCCAGCACCAGCATCCGCTCCCAGACGAGGGTTCCGGGAAACTCGATCGCCGCCATGCCGATGAAATGCATGCTGGAAACGCCGACGCCGAACAACAGGCCGGCCGCCAGCGCCGCCCCCATTCCGCCGAGAAACACGGCGCAGGCCGCCGCCGCCGACGTGGTCAGCACCGCAATCGCCAGAGAAAGCAGCGTCTGCGACAGCGCATAGCCGATGATCACGCCGGGATCATAAGCCAGCATCGCCACGAAATGCGTCGTCCAGATGCCGAAACCACCGGCGGCGCCGGCGCTCAGCAGCCAGATCAGCCGTGCCCGCCCCTCGCCCGCGCGCCCGCGGCGCAGAAGTAGAAAAGCGACATAGGAAGACAGGAAACACAAGATCCCCGCGAGGACGACCAGGCGCAGGTCATGCTCGAATGCCAGACAAGTGACGACTTTATACATTCCGCCCTCAGGATGCGCCGCGTTCCTTGTCCCATTCCGGCATCACCGGAGACCCGCAGCGTTCGATAATTGGACGCCACGATGCCGGCTGACAGTTGATTGCTGTTTAATTTCCAGATCAAAATTGGAGTCGAAAACATAGGTATTTGACTCGAAAGCGAGATTTCGACTCGTGAAAAACCCTTGATATCAAGGGATTCCCGCGTGCCGACAGGTCCCTGACGATCGATGCACGGCGGACGGGAAAATCCGCACGTCAACCGGCGCTCTGGATCAGCCGGGTTTCGCCGAGCAGGCCGCCTTCTTCAAGGATCGGATGGGCAACCGAGACGATATGGGCGTTGACGCGCTTGAGATCGCGCAGCATGTCGAGATGCAGCGAGCTGGTCTGCAGGCTTTCGGCGCTGCCGGAGCGCAGCCGGTCGAGATGACGCTCGGAGGATTCCTTCTCGATGCGGCGCACCTCGACCTTGAGCTGCATCAACTGCCGCGCCAGCCCGAAATCACGGGTGACGAAGATCGTCTGGGCAATGCGCAGATTGTCGATGGTCATCGCCAGGAAATCGCGCAGCTCCGCATGGCCGGCCTCGGAGAAGCGCAGTTGGTTGTCGATCTTCTTGGCGACCTGCTCGCGCAGGCCCTTTTCGATGATGTCGCCGATATGCTCGAGGTTGATGGCATAGTCGATGATGACGATCGAGCGGCGTCCGTGCTCCTCGTCCAATCCCTCGCTCTTCAGCTTGGAGAGATAGATCTTGACCTCCTGCTGCAGCAGGTCGACGCGTTTTTCCAGCGCCGGCACCTCGGCCAGCGGGCCGGTATCGTTGCGTTCCAGCGCATCGGCGATGCACATCAGCATCCGCTCGATCAGGTCGCCGACGGCCAGCACCTCGCGCGTGGCGCTGGCCAGCGCCACGACCGGCGTCGCCAGTTCGCGCTCGTCGAGGAAACGCGGGCCGCTTTCCGCCCTGGCCTCCTCGCGCACCAGCCGCGCCATCAGATTGGACAGCGCCCGCGAAAACGGCGCGGCGAGGATGGCGAGCAGGATGTTGAAGCCGAGATGGGCATCCACCGGCAGCTTTTCCGGAGACAGCGGCAGCATGGCCATCAACTCGCCGGCGAAACCGGCCAGCGGCAGGGCGATGACGCAGCCGATGGCGCGCACCAGCAGATTGCCCAGCGTGATGCGCCGCACCGCGGCAGGCGCGGCGAGCGAAGCGATAACCGGCGGAATGGCGCCGCCGAGATTGGCCCCGAGCACCAGCACGATGATCAGGCTGAGCGGCAGCGCGCCCGTGGAGGCGAGCGACAGGATCAGCACGACGGCGGCAAGCGACGAGGAGGAGACGAAGGCGACGCCGGCCGACAGCGCCAGCGCCACCGGCCAGGCATTGGCGAGCAGGCCGAAGAAGGCGGCGAGCGCCGGCGATTCCCGCATCGGCTCGGTCGCGGCGCCCAAGAGGTGCAGCGAGGTCAGCATCAGGCCGATGCCGACCAGCGCAAGGCCGCCGCCGCGCCGCGCCATCGCCTGGCTGCGATAGAGGATCATGCCGAGAAACAGCACCAGCGGCGCCAGCCACTCCACGCCGGCCGAAACGATCCAGGCGGTGACCGCGGTGCCGACATTGGCCCCGAGCAGCACGATCTGCGCCATGCGCGATTCGACCATGCGCTTTTCGACGAAGGAGGCGGTGAGCAGCGCGGTCGCGGTCGAGCTTTGCAGGGCGATGGTGGCGATGAAGCCGGACAGGAAGGAGCGCGAGGCGCTCTGCGTGCCCTTGGCCAGCCCCGAGCGCAGCTTGGCGCCGAAGGCCAGCGTCACGCCGTCCTTGACCTGCCGCAACCCGAACAGCAGCAGGGCGACCGCCCCGAAAAGATTGATCATCACCACTGTCGATGCCACGCCTGCGCCCTCTTCGTCGGTTGCCCGGCAGCGCATTTGCACCAGCCGAGTCGCCAGGAAAGCTTACCAGCTTACACCCATTCAAGAGGATGCACTTGTCATTTATGACAACTGGATGACAGGATTCGCGACGGATCCGCCGCGCCTCCTCGAATCAAAACGGGATCGATCTCTCCGAGCGCACCGGCGATATCGTCTGCTCGCCGAGGATTCTCTCGTTCAAGGTCGAGCGTATATGGGCAACCATTCGGACGCACGGCGCTCTCGTCCCGGTTCTTGTCTTATGCAATCGCGACGTGTCGGAATTGCAGGCAGCGCTGCACGTCGATCATGACGCGCGGGAAACGCTGAAAATCCGTGCTAGAATTCTTCCGCAGGGTCAGAGAGGCGCAGCGATCCGCGACAGGCCGACGATGACGAGCAGCAAAAACAGCAGCCAGCTCACCGCCTTGATTTTCCTGATACGGTCGGTGCGCACACCGTCCCAATCATAAACCATCTATTCTCCAGTCTTGTTCAAACTGAGGACAGGATAATATGCGGGCCTGTTGCGAAGCTTTCTACAAACTATTGATTTTTATAAGCCTGACTTAAGGTAAACTCCCTCGCGGCGCAACGGATGCAAAAAAGGGCGGCCCCAAGGGGAGCCGCCCTTTTTCTGCTTCACATCAGGACAATACCCTCAATCTATATCGAAGCCCGCCTGTGGGTCGGAAAGCGCCAGGCCATCCAGCGCGATCGCATAGGCGCCGTCGGCCCCGCGCGTCACCGTCAAGGTGCGGCGGCGCTCGCCCAGGCGAATCTCCGCCTCGAAGCCCGGCCATTGCGCCGGCAGCGCCGGCTTCACCTGCAGGCGGTTGCCGAACTTGCGGATGCCGAGAATGCCTTCGACGGCGCTGCGATAGAGCCAGCCGGCTGAGCCCGTATACCAGGTCCAGCCGCCGCGCCCGGTGCGGTCGGCCGCGCCATAAACATCGGCGGCGACCACATAAGGCTCGACGCGGTATGTCTCCGCCGCCTCGGCATCGAGGGAATGGCCGACCGGATTGAGCAGCGAGAAGCAAGCGAAGGCATCGTCGCCGCGCCCGAGCTCGGCCAGCGCCATCACCACCCAGGTGGCGGCATGGGTATACTGGCCGCCGTTTTCGCGCACGCCGGGCGGATAGGCGGCGATATAGCCGGGATCCTTGTCGGTGTCGTCGAAGGGCGGGGTGAAAAGGCGGATGATGCCGGCCTCACGATCGACCAGCCGCGCCATGACGGCATCCATCGCCTGCCCGCGCCGGGCCGGATCGCCCTGCCCCGAGAGCACGCTCCAGGATTGCGCAATCGAATCGATCTGGCATTCCGGCTGGTCCTTGGAACCGAGCGGCGTGCCGTCGTCGAAATAGCCGCGGCGATAATAGTCGCCGTCCCAGCCCGCCGTTTCCAGCGCCTGCTTGAGCGAAGCGAGATGCCCGCTCCAGCGCTCGGCCCTGATGGTATCGCCCCGGTCGCGGGCATGGACGACGAAGGCATCGAGCGTGCCGGCCAGGAACCAGCCGAGCCAGACGCTCTCGCCCTTGCCCTTGATGCCGACGCGGTTCATGCCGTCGTTCCAGTCGCCGCCGAGGATCAGCGGCAGGCCGTTCGGGCCGGTGCGGGCGATGGCGAGGTCGAGGGCCAGCGCCGCATGCTCGTAGACGCTGACCGTATCCTCGGAAACACCCGGCTTGTAGAAGGAATCATGCTGGCCGGGCTGAAGTGCCGCCCCTTCGAGGAAAGGAAGCTGCTCGTCAAGCAGCGAGCGGTCGCCGACCGCCTCGCAATAGTGATGGATCGCATAGGCGAGCCACACCACGTCGTCGGCGATCAGCGTGCGCACGCCGGCCCCGGTCTGCGGCAGCCACCAGTGCTGCACGTCGCCTTCGCGGAACTGGCGGCCGGCGGCATTGAGGATCTGCCGCCGCGCCAGCGACGGATCGTGCAGGATGAAGGCCAGCGTATCCTGAAGCTGGTCGCGGAAACCGTAGGCGCCGGAGGCCTGGTAGAAGGCCGAGCGCGCCATGATGCGGCAGGCGAGCGCCTGGTAGGGCAGCCAGCCATTGACCAGATGGTTCATCGAGGCATCCGGGGTGCGCACCGTCACGTGGCCGGTGAAGGCGCGCCAATAGGCCTTTTCGCCTTCGAGGATCGCATCGAAGTCCGCTCCCTTGATGTCGCGGACCAGCGACAGCGCCTGTTCGCGGTCGTCACCATCGCCGAGATGGAAGACGATGTCGTGCGATGCGCCCGGCGCCAGCGTCACGTCGATGGCAAGTGCCGCGCAGACGTCGCCGTCCGGCTCCACCGTGCCAGAGAGCGGCAGCCCCTTCACGACCGCCTGCGGCAGCCGCACCGACCCGTCCTTGCCGATGAACTCGCGGCGGCTGGAGGAGAGGCTGGAGGGCATTTCGCTCGCCGACAGGAAGGCGGAACGGGCAGAGAAATCGATGCTGTAGGGGTTGCCGGCGAGCAGCGCCCCACCTTCGGCATCGTGGAACGGCACGATGAAGGGCGCGGTGCGCTGGCCGTTATTGCCGAGCAGCCACTCGACATAGGCGTAAGCGCGCAGCCGCTTCGGCGCGCCCGAGCGGTTGGTGAGGCGCAGGCGCGAAAGCTTGACCGAGCGGGTGCGGTCGACCGTCTGTGTCAGTTCCAGCCCGATGTCCTGCTGCGTCGAGGCGAAATGCGAGAAGCCGAAGCCATGGCGCGCCTCGAACTCCACCGAGGCATCGGTGGAAAGGGCCGCCATCGGCGTCAGCACCGCCTTGCTGTCGGTATCGACGACATAGAAGGCTTCGCCCGGCCGATTGCTGACCGGATCGTTCGACCACGGGGTCAGCTGGTAGTCGCGCGAATTGCGGCTCCAGGTGAAGCCGGCGCCTTCGGCCGAGACGTGGAAGCCGAAGCGATCGTTGGTGATGACGTTGATCCACGGCTGCGGCGTGGCGCCGCCGCCGTGGAGGCGCACGACATAGTCCTCGCCGCCCTGCTCGAAACCGCCGAAACCATTCCAGAAGTCGAGGTCGCCGCGATCTTCGACCGGCTTTGCAGCAAAGGCCGGGCGATAGGGTTTCAGCGCCAGCGGCTTCAGCGGCGCGGGTGCGACCGGTTCCGTCGGGCGCGGGCCGGCAAACAGCGCCAGTTCGCGGGCGATCTGGTCGACGATCTTGCCGTTGCGGGCATGGAAGACGACGCGGGCGGTCGCCAGCAGCGCGTTCCAGGTCTCTGTATCCATCAGGTCGCGGCGCACGGCGAAGATATGCTGGCGCAACCCGTCGCCCTGGCCGAGACGGCGCAGGTTTTCGCAGGCGGCGTCGAGCGCATGCTGCATGTCCTGCGCGTAGGACGCGGCCCGCTCGTTGACGATGACCAGATCGGCCGTGACGCCGCGCGAGCGCAGATATTCCTGCGCGCCCAGCGCCTCGCGGGCGATGTGCATGTCCATGTCGTCATTGATGCGCAGCGCAAAGATCGGATGGTCGCCGGAAATCGCCAGCGGCCACAGCGAGGATTGCGAGCGCAACCCTTCCGCCACCGTCGCGGCATCCATGCGCAGCTGCATGTCGGGATAGACGAGGTGGCGGCCGAGAAGCTGGTAGGCGGCGGCCTGCTGCGAGGTGACGCCGACATGGCGCATCTGCACCTGCGTGCGCGTCCAGGCATGGGTCAGCTCGTGGGCGAAAGCATCCGGGTGGCGATAGCGGTCGACGGCCTTGTCGGTCTCCTCGCGATTGGGGGCCGCGATGGTCCAGAAGATCACCGACACCTTCTTGCCGGCCGGCACGCGGATGGTGCGGCGCAGTGACAGGACCGGATCGAGCGTGAAGCCGTCGCTGCCCGACAGCGTCGCGCCGGGATCGAAGGCGGCGGCGTCGGAGAGCGTGCGGCCGCGCCCGATGAACTTGCGCCGGTCCGTCTCGAATTCCGTATGGCGGGAATTGCCGGCATTGTCGACGATCAGATGCGCGACGCACATGTCGGGATCGGAGGGGCTGCGCTTGTTGCGCTCGGCGCGGATGACGTCGCCGCGCCGGCCGATCTCGGTCTTCAGGAACATGCGCGAGAAGGCGGGATGGGCGTTATCGGTGTCGTCGGCGGCCAGCACCGGCTCCATATAGGAGGTCACCTCGATGAAGCGGTCCTCCGCACCCATGTTGAGCAGCGTCAGACGGCGGCCTTCGGCGTCATGCTCGGTGGCGATGATGCATTCGACCTCGCTGACGAGATCGCCGACCGTCTTGTGGAATTCGGCATGGTCGTCGCTGAAGATCGCCTTGGCGATTTCGCCCTCGACCCGGCGCGGCTCCGATGTCGCCGACCACCACTGGCCGCTCGCCACATCGCGCAGGAAGATGAAGGTGCCCCAGCGGTCCTCGGTCGGATCGGCCTTCCAGCGGGCGACCGTCTGGCCGTTCCAGCGGGAATAGCCCGCACCGGTCGCGGTCAGCATCACCGAATAATGGCCGTTCGACAGGAAAACCAGCTCGCGATCCTTGGCGGCGGGATCGTCGATGATACGCACTTCCGGACGCGGCAGGTCGGCCTGCTCGTCGCCGGGCGTGGAGGATTCCTCCTTGGTGGTCATCACCTGGATGTCGCGCGGCGCCTTTTCCTGCAACAGCAGCTCGGCCGCTTCAACCACCGGATCGGAATGGAACAACTCGCGCAGCCAGCCGGCGAAGGCGACGTTGGCGACGGCGGCGATCGACATGCCGTGATGGTGGGCATAATAGTTGTAGACCACCGCGCAGGTCTGGCCCTCGGGCACGCGGGTCGGGGTGAAATCGACCGCGTCGTGATAGCCGTAGACACCGAGCGCGCCGAGCTTGCGCAGCCGCTCGAGGTTTTCCAGCGCCGCTTCCGGCGCATACATGCTGGCCAGGATCGAGGCATAGGGCGCGATGACGGCATTCTGGCCGAGACCGCGCTTGAGGCCCAGCGTCGGCACCCCGAAATTGGTGTACTGGTAGGTGAGCTGGTGGTCGCGGGCGTTGAAGGCGGCTTCGGAAATGCCCCAGGGCGTGCCGAGGCGGCGGCCATGGTTCATCTGCTCGCGCACGACGAGATTGTTCGTCTGGTTGAGGATGCCGCCCTGGCGCTCCTGCATGACGAGCGGCGGCATCAGATATTCGAACATCGAGCCTGACCAGGAGACCAGCGCGCCGCGCAGGCCGACGGGCACGACCTGGCGGCCGAGCTTGTACCAGTGCTCGGTCGGCAGATCGCCCTTGGCGATGGCGAACAGGCTGGTCAGACGCGCTTCGGAGGCGAGAAGGTCGTAGCAGGCCTCGTCCAGCTCGCCGCTTTCGACGCGGAAACCGATGGACAAGAGCCGGCGCTCCTGCCGGAACAGGAAGCTGAAATCCATCGAGAAGGCGAGATCGCGGGTGCGGTCGCGCAATCTGGCGAGGCGGGCGCGCAGCGGCTCGATGTTGGAGAGATCGAAGACGCTGTCGGCGACATGGTCCTCACAGACCGCCACCAAAGACCCCGCCCAGACGGTGACTTCGCGGCTTTGCGGCGAATGCACCTCGTGATCGAGATTGGCCGCCAGCTTCTGGATGTCGCGGGCGAGCACCGACAGGTTGATGATGCGGATCGAGGCGAATTCATGCTCGCGCTTGACGGCGGCGAGCGCGTTCTGGAAACCGATGATGCGCTCTTCCAGCCGGCGGCGCAGCGGTCGCACCGTCTTGCGGTCGTCCGGCAGGTCGTTCAGCACCTCGCCGAGAATGCCGGCGACATCGCCGACGCCGTCGAGATTGCCCTGCAGATGCGCGGACGGCGCTTCCGCCCAGGCGCGGCAGGCGGAAGAAACCGCGATCAGGTGGCCGGCGAGGTTGCCGCTGTCGACGGCGGAGACGTAGCGCGGCCCCAGGGTCTGCAGCGTGTCGGTGTGATACCAGTTGAACAGGTGGCCGCGGAATTTCTCCATCTTTTCCAGTGTCGCCACCGTCTTTTCCAGGCGGTCGATGGTCTGCTCGAAGGAGAACCAGCCGAAATGCCGGCCCGATATCACCGACAGCAGGTAGACGCCGATATTGGTCGGCGAGGTGCGGGCGGCGACGATCGGGTTCGGCTTTTCCTGGAAATTGTCCGGGGGCAGATAGTTCTGCTCCTCGCTGACGAAGGTCTCGAAATAACGCCAGGTGCGCCGCGCCACCTTGCGCAGTTCTTCCGTCACTTCCGCGGAGACCTCGAGCCGGTCCTCCGTCTCGGCAGACTGGCTGACATACCAGGCGATCGCCGGCGAGACGATCCACAGAAGCGCGAAGGGAATGCCGACGAGAAAGGCGTTGTCGCCCGGCAGCGCCGCGAAGGCGAGGCCGAGAATCGCGGCGAGCGGCGCCTGCCACATGGTCTTGTAGAAGCTCAGGATCGTCCCTTGCGCACTCGACTGGACGCTGGCGGCGGTGCGCCATTCCAGCATCAGCTTATGGGAAACGAACAGGCGATAGAGCGAGCGGATGATGGCGTCGGCCATCAGGCAGGCGGTATGGGCGATGAAGACGATGCGCAGCGCAACTTGCGCGTTGGCGGCGCGGATATCCGACCAGACGGTGTAGAGATGGGCGCTGGGAATGATATCGCTGGAGCGCGGCACGATGCCGGAGATCAGCGACAGGGTGGGGGCGACGAACAGGCTGAAGATCAGCACGATCTGCCAGATCAGCGCGCCGAGCGGATCCATGAAATACCAGCCGAGCACCGAGGCGAAGAACCAGGCGATCGGGGTCAGCGAACGGCGCAGGTTGTCGACCATCTTCCAGCGGCCGAGCGCGGGAACGCCCCGCGCGGGGTTGAAGATATAGGGCAGCAACTGCCAGTCGCCGCGCGCCCAGCGATGCTGGCGCGAGACTTCCACCTCGTAGCGGGTCGGGAAATCCTCGACCAGCTCGACATCGGTGACCAGCGCGCAACGCGCCATCGAGCCTTCGAGCAGGTCGTGGCTGAGCACGGCGTTTTCGTCGATGCGGCCCTTCAGCGACGCCTCGAAGGCATCGACGTGATAGAGGCCCTTGCCGGTGAAGGTGCCTTCGCCGGTCAGATCCTGATAGACGTCGGAGACGGTGAAGACATAAGGATCGACGCCGCGATTGATCGAGAAGACGCGCTGGAAGACGGAGGCGTCCTCGCCGGTGGTCAGCGACGGTGTCACGCGCGGCTGCAGCAACCCGTAGCCGGAGGTGACGCGCTTGGTTTCCGTGTCGAAGACCGGGCGATTGATCGGGTGGTAGAGCTTACCGACCAGCTTGGTGACCGCGTCGCGCATCAGGCGCGTGTCGGAATCCAGCGTCATGACATATTGCACGTCGGCCGGCACGGTGTTGGCGCCGGGCAGGAAAGTGGTGTCGGCATCGCCGCGCAGCAGCAGATTCAGTTCATGCAGCTTGCCGCGCTTGCGCTCCCATCCCATCCAGGCGCCTTCGCCCGGATTGTAGAGCCGGCGGCGGTGGAGGAAATAGAAACGCGTCTTGCCGTCATAAGCGTATTTTTCGCTGAGCGCCGCGATTTCCTTGCGTGCATATTCGAAGACGGCGACATCGGCCTCCGTCTCCTCCTTCTGGCTGTCCGGCCAGTCGCTGAGCAGGGCGAAATAGATTTCGCCGCGCGGATTGGCGAGGTAATGGACTTCCAGGTTGCGCACCAGCTCGTCGACGCCGTCGCGGTTGGAGATCAGCGACGGCACGACCAGCAGCGTGCGCGCATCCTCCGGGATGCCCTCCTTGAATTCGTAGCCGATCAGCCGCGCAGGCGTCACGAAGAAGGTGACAAGCGTGTTGAACAGGCCGGTCGCGCCCTCCGAGGCCGGCAGCGAGAACATCGCCAGCAGGATGACGATCTGGCCGAGCGGCATGCCGAAGCGCGCCATGAACCAGCCGACCAGCGCCAGGACCAGCACGGTCAGCAGCACCACGGGAGCGGCGACCGCCAGCCAGTGGAAGGAACGGACGCGGCGCACGATATGCTGCAGCGGCGTCGGACGGTAATCGATCGCCTTTTCCAGCGCCTTGCGCTGGCTGCCGACCAGATAGGAGCCGATATTCGGCTCATGATCGCCCTTCTTTTCGGCGCGCCGGTCGGCCTCGGTGAGGTCGACGACGGTATGGGCGATGTCCAGCTCGCTGCGGTCGCTGTAGCGCGCCAGCTTCTCGACCTGCTTGCGGTATTTGTTGCGCGAACCCGGATCGAGTTCGCCGTAATCGGTCTTTTCGAAGAACAGCCGGTCGACATGGCTGACCTGCTCGACCCATACCGCCCATTCGGTGTCGTCGATCTCGCGCAGGCTGCGGATGATGTTGCCCATCGTGACATTGCCGGAGGACAGGCGGTTATGCTCCGCAATCATCGTTTCCTCGGCGTCGCTGCCGGCCTTTTCCAGCCGCTCCTCCAGCCAGGAGATGGCGAAGGCCGCGCCTTGGGCGCCGTCGCGCAGGCGGTAGAGGAACTGGGTAGCGAAGGTGCTGTCCTCGGCCAGCGGCTCGATGCTTTTCAGCAGATCGGCGCTTTTCGCCGGATCGTTGATGCGGATCAACTCGTCGGCGATGTCGTTGGCGCGGCGGCGCATGTGACGCGAACGCTCGACACGGATGGAAATGCGCCTGAGGTTCTCGATCAGCACATAACGCACCATCGAGGGCAGCGCCCACAATTCGCCGATCTCCAGCGTCTTCACCGACTGGAAGCCGTCGACCAGCGCCGTCAGGCTTTCCTGCGAGACGGTGCTGTGGGTATGGGCGACGTAGAGCCAGGCCAGCGCCGTCACCCGCGGTATCTCGATGCCGCCGATGCGCATGGTCGGAAGCTGGCGATAGAAGCGGCGCGGAAAATCGCGGCGCACTTCCTGGATCGCCTCCTCGACGATGTAGTGGTTGTCGAGCAGCCATTCGGCGGCGGGCGTGATCGTCGCGCCGGCGGCGACATCGGCGGCCGTGGCGCGATAGACCCTGAGGATCTCCCGCTCGTTCTCCTTGTGCCGGGCGAAGAAATCGAAGGCGGCGAAGGCCGGCAGCGCCGGGGCGCCGTCACGCGCCAGCCCCATGCCGCACGCGCTCAGCTCGTCCTTGGTGAAATAGGTGGAGCGGATGGAATCGTTATGGTCGATCTGCTTCGCTTCGGTCTCGCGGGAGGACGCGGGGGTCGACATGTGAAATGACATGGGGGCCTGATTCTGGATCGGAACAGCGATAGGGTCTCAACGGCCTTAGCCGGTTTTCCCGACAACACATAATGGAATATGTGCGCTCGGAAAGGCCGGGGGCCGGTTCAATGGCAGTCTATCCTTATCCGGAGCAAAATGAACCGAAGCTGACCGACCGGCAAGAGGCGCGGCCGCTGCCCCGCAAGTTCAGGTGGCGCGCCGGATTTCCCATGCAAAAAGGCCGGCATCGCGCCGGCCCTTCCGTCACTGATTTGCATGGGCCTCAGGGCCTGGCCAGATAGGCTTCCGCCAGCTCCACCCAGAAGGAAGCGCCGATGGGCAGGATGTCGTCGTTGAAGTCGTAG
This sequence comes from Rhizobium sp. YJ-22, assembly GCF_029601685.1. NCBI lineage: Bacteria > Pseudomonadati > Pseudomonadota > Alphaproteobacteria > Hyphomicrobiales > Rhizobiaceae > Rhizobium > Rhizobium sp. YJ-22. The sequence continues at coordinate 258,774 of NZ_JARRIR010000005.1, forward strand.
CGCGGATGATGCAGCGAGGGATCGTTTTCCGTGCGGCGCGTGCCGAGGAAGAAATAGCTGCCCGGACGCTTTTCCAGCATGTAGGCGAAGTCTTCGCTGCCCATGAACGGACGGGCGAGATCGTAGACCTTGTCCTCGCCGGCGAAACGTTTTGCCAGGTCGCGCACGAAATCCGTCTCGGCCTTGTGGTTGACGGTGGCGCTATAGCTGCGCTCGTAGTTGACGGATGCGGTCATGCCGTAGCTTTCGGCCTGGCGCTCGGCGATCAGGGTGATGCGGCGCTGCAGCTCGTCGCGGGTCGCCGGATCGTAGGAGCGGATCCCGACGACGATATCGGCATGGTCGGGAATGATGTTGCTGGCGGTGCCGGCGCGGAAGACGCCGACGGTGACCACGGCCGGCTCCAGCGGATGGATGTTGCGCGAGACGATGCTCTGCAGCGCCATGACGATCGAGGCGCCGGCGACCACCGGATCGGCGGTCTCCTGCGGTTCGGCGCCGTGGCCGCCCTTGCCCTGAACGCGGATGCGGCATTCGTCGACGGCAGCCATGATCGGGCCTTCGCGCAGCGCGAAATGGCCGAAGGGAATGCCGGGATCGTTGTGCAGGCCGAAGACGGCGTCGCAGGAGAAGCGCTCGAACAGGCCTTCCTCGACCATGATGCGCGCGCCGCCGAAATTCTCCTCGGCCGGCTGGAAGATCAGGTTGATCGTGCCGTCGAAATTGCGGCGCTCGGCCAGCATCTTGGCAGCACCCAGCAGCATGGTCGTGTGGCCGTCATGGCCGCAGGCATGCATGGCGCCCGGATGCTGGCTGGCATAGTCGAGCCCGGTTTCCTCCTGGATCGGCAGGGCGTCGATATCGGCGCGGATGCCGATCGAGCGCTGCGACGTGCCGTTGCGCAAGGTGGCGACGATGCCGGTCCCGGCCAGCCCGCGCGTCACCTCATAGCCCATCGCCGTCAATTGTCCGGCGATGTAGTCGGAGGTCTTGAACTCCGACAGGCCGATTTCCGGAATCTGATGGAGGAAATGCCGGGTTGCCACGAGATCGGGCATAATGTTCGCGAACGGATAGGTCATGTCATGCACCACGAGTTGGAACGCGGTTTTCCAGCAAACGGAAGGCCGCGATCAGAATGCCGGTCAGGCAAAGATAGATGAGCGCCAGCAGCAGCAGCGGCTCATAGGTGAGGTATGTATCCTGTCTTACCTTGGAAATCACCGCATAAACGTCGATGACGGTGATGGTGGCCACAAGCGGCGTCGATTTCAGCTGGAGAACGGTTTCGCCCGTCAGTGTCGGCAGGGCGCGGTTGATGGCGCGCGGCAGCCAGATGCGCCTAAACAGGGTGAAACGCCCCATGCCGAAGGCGCGCCCCGCCTCCAGCTCGCCCTTGGGAACGCCGGCGAAGGCGCCGCGCATCACCTCGCCCTCATAGGCGGCGAACGAGATCATCAGCGCCGTGAAACCGTAAGGCCAGGCCTGGCGCAGATAGGGCCAGAGGAAGGAGGAACGGATCTCCGGAAATTGCGCGAACACCGAGCCGAGCCCATAATAGAGCAGCCAGAGCTGCAGGAGCAGCGGCGTGCCGCGAATGATGGTGCAGAAACCCTTGGCAAGCCAGGCGAGCGGCCACGGCCCTGTGACCTGCACCAGCCCGAGCGGCACCGCGAACAGGAAACCGATCGCGGTGGTGGTCGCCAGCATCAGCAGCGACTGGCCGATGCCGGCGATCAGCCGGTCCTGGTATCTCGGGATCCAGTCCCAGCGCAGGAACCAGATGGCGCAGAAGACGATGACCGCGAACGCCGCCATCAGGAACAGGCGATGCGGCTCGAACAGGCTGCGGCCCTTGGGAAGATGCGGCGCGGTGATGGCGGAAAGGGGAAGGGGTTCGCTCATGATCTTACACCGGTCTCGCCATGCCGCGCCGCGAGCGTCTTTCGATGATGCCGATCGCAACGTTCGACACCAGCGTCAGCGCCAGGTAGAGCACGCCCGCCGCCATGTAGAACATCATGTAGGCCTTGGTGGAGCCGGCTGCCTGGCGCGTCACCAGCGTCAGCTCGCTGAAACCGACGACTGCGAGCAGGGCCGTGTCCTTGGTGGCGATCAGCCAGAGATTGGAGAGGCCGGGAATGGCATAGGGCAGCATGGCCGGCAGCGTCACCCGGCGCATGACCAGCATCGGCGACATGCCGTAGGCGCGCGCCGCCTCGATCTGCCCCGGCGGCACCGCCTTGATGGCACCGCGCAGCACCTCGGTCGAATAGGCGCCCTGCACCACGCCGATGACGAAGATACCGGCGACCAGCCCGTTGATATCGACCGGCCCGACGCCGAACAGCGCCAGAAGCTGGTTCACAGCATCCGTGCCGGCGTAGTAGAGCAGCAGGATCAGCACCAGTTCCGGCACGGCGCGGATCAGCGTCGTATAGACCTCCATGAGGTCGCGCAGGATCGGGCCGCCATAGAGCTTGCCACAGGCGCCGCCGATGCCGAGCAGCAGCCCGAGGCAGTAGCCGCCCACCGCAAGCTCCAGCGAGGCGACGAACCCCTTGAGTAGTACCCCGCCCCAGCCGGGCGCATCCAGCGCCAGCAGGCTGAGATCGAACATCGTGGCGGAGGATGCAGCCATCGGAAATTCCCTTCGCACCGGCGCCGGCCGACGAAGCGGCCTGCGCCTCGGATCGTTTCAGGCGGGCGGCCCGGCGCCGGGCCACCCGGCGGGGATCATTTTCCGTAGATGTCGAAGGCGAAATACTTCTTGGAGAAGGCGTCGTAAGTGCCGTTGGCGCGGATCGCCTTGATGGCGGCGTTCAGCTTTTCCTTCAGCTCGGTCTCGCCCTTGCGGATGCCGATGCCGACGCCGAGGCCCAGGATCGCCGGATCGTCGGCGACGGTGCCTTTCAGGTCGCAGCAGGCGCCCTGCTCGGACTTCAGGAAGGCGTCGAGCGCGATCGAATCGGCCTGCACGGCGTCGATGCGGCCGGCGGCCAGATCCTGGTTGGCCTCATCCTGCGTCTGGTATTCCTTGATCTCGGTGCCGTTGGCGCCGAAATACTTGTTGGCATAGACCTGGTGGATGGTGGAGACCTGCACGCCGAGCACCTTGCCCTTCAGCCCCTCGGGCGTGGCGTCGAACTTCTGGTCCTTCGGGCCGATGATGCCGGGCGGCGTATTGTAATACTTGTCGGTGAAATCGATCGACTTGAGGCGCTCCTCGGTGATCGACATCGAACCGATGATCATATCGATCTTCTTGGAGTTCAGCGCCGGGATGATGCCGTCCCAGGCAACGGGGGTGACGACGCAGTCGAGCTTCGCTTCCTTGCAGATCGCGTCCTTGAAATCGACTTCCCAGCCGACCCAGTTGCCATTGGCGTCCGGCGAGGTGAAGGGCGGATAGGGCTCGGCGGCGAAGCCGACCTTGAGCTGCTCGGCCGAGGCCGCCGCCATGCCGGCCAAGCCGATTGCCAGCGCCGCCACGAGCGTCTTGACGATGGATTTCATGAATTTCCCCTTTGTCTTGGTTTTTGGAATTTGGTTGGAAAAGGCAATCGAGGCCCGCATCAATGGATGGAGCTGATGAACTTCTTCAGCCGCTCGGACTTCGGATCGCCGAAGAGCTGCGCGGGCGGGCCCTGCTCCTCGATGACGCCGTTGTGCAGGAAGACGACATGGCTGGAGACGTCGCGGGCGAATTTCATCTCGTGGGTGACGAGAATCATCGTGCGCTTCTCCTTGGCGAGATCGCCGATGACGGTGAGCACCTCGCCCACCAGTTCGGGATCGAGCGCCGAGGTCGGCTCGTCGAACAGCATCACCAGCGGCTGAATGGCCAGCGCCCGGGCGATGGCGGCGCGCTGCTGCTGGCCGCCGGACATGAACGACGGATAGACGTCGCGCTTTTCGTAGAGCCCGACGCGGCGCAGCAGCGCCTCGCCGATCTCGACCGCCTTGTCCCTGGGCATGCCCAGGACATGCACCGGCACCTCGATGACGTTCTGCAGCACCGTCATGTGCTGCCAAAGGTTGAAACTCTGGAACACCATGCCGAGCTGGGTGCGGATGCGCTGCACCTGCTTGCGGTTGGAAGGCATCAGCCCGCCATGGCCGTCGCTCTTCATGGTGATGGTTTCGCCGTGAATGGTGATCTCGCCGGCGCTCGGCAGCTCCAGCAGGTTGATGCAGCGCAGGAAGGTCGATTTCCCCGAGCCGGAACCGCCGATGATGGCGATGACATCGCCCTGTTTCGCCGTGAGAGAAACGCCTTTGAGAACCTCGAGCGCGCCGAAGCGCTTGTGCAGGTTCGATACGTGAAGGGCCTCGGCCGTATCCGTCATATATATAATCCGCCCATGCCAGGCCAACCTGCCCGGCCACCTGAAGCCAATAACTGTTCCCGCCAGCTTTTCATGGTTTTTCGGGCTGCGTCGCTGGCCGCGCCGCCCGGATTGATCAGGAGTTTTGCACTTGTCTGAAAATTATTCAAGCGTATAATAGCGGCCATCTGCACAAATTTCGACGCTTGGAACCCAGGCGTTTTCTTCGGGGGATGAGGGGATGGCTGAATTCGGCGCGCGGCCGATGGCGACGCATTGGCGACGGTTTTCGATGCGTTGTCGGGATGCCGACGCCCGCGCCGCAGCCGTATGCGCCGGCCGCGACGACCGGATGCCGCCCCTTCTCCGGCACGCTGCATGAGCCGCCGCGCCTTCCATCGCGCCAGCGAGGCGGAACGGCGACAGGATCTCATCTCCGCAACCCTGGACTGCATCACTGAACTCGGCGTGCAGGGAGCGACCGTACGCCAGATCGCCACGCGGGCCGGCGTCACCGGCGGCCTCATCCGTCACTATTTCGACGGCAAGGACCAGATGGTCCAGGCCGCCTACCGCGACACGATGATGGGCATGACCCGCACCGCCATCGAGGCGGCCGAATCGCTGGATGCGGATGCCCGCACCCGCCTCGGGCGCTTCATCGTCGCCAACCTGACGCCGCCGGTCACCGATCCGCGCACCCTGTCGCTGTGGGCCGGCTTCATCGGCCATGTCCGCCTCGACCCGACCTTCGGCGCCATTCACCGCGAAAACTACGCGGTGTTCCGCGAGGCGCTGGAAAGACTGGTGAGCGATTGCCTGCGCGAGGCGGGCCGGGCGCCGACCGCTGCGGAATGCCGGGCGCATTCCATCGCCATCAACGGCTTGATCGACGGGCTGTGGATCGAGGGATCGCTGGCTGCCGACATGTTTGACGATCGAGAACTGGCCGAGACGGCGCTGCGCGCCGTCGAGGCGATGCTCGGCCTGCCGCCGGGCGGCCTCGGTGCAACTCCCACCATGCAAGAAGGATAGAATAATGCGTTACGCATCGATCACCGATCGGCTCGAACATCTCGGCTCCGGCAAATGGGCGGTCCATCTTGAGGCGCGGCGCATGGCCGCCGCCGGCGCGCCGGTCATCGAGCTGACCATCGGCGAGCCCGACGTCCCCACCGATCCGGCGCTTCTGGCCGAATGCGCCCGCTCCATGCATGCCGGCCGCACCCGCTATTCCAACGGCCGAGGCGAGCCGGGCGTCGTCGCGGCGCTGGTCGCCAAATATGCCAGGCGCCGCCCCGACATCGACGAGCACAACATCCTCTGCTTCCCCGGCACCCAGACGGCGCTGTTCGCCGTGATGCTCGGCCTTGTGGAATCTGGCGACGGCGTGCTGGTCGGCGACCCCCTCTATGCGACCTATGAGGGCGTCATCGCCTCCACCGGCGCGCATATGATCCCGGTGCCGCTGCGCCCGGAAAAGGATTTCCACATGCAGGCCGAGGATCTGGAGAAGGCGATCACGCCGAATGCCCGGGTGCTGCTGCTCAACACCCCGCACAATCCGACCGGCGCCGTTCTCAGCCGCGACGAGATCGCCAGGCTCGGCGAAATCTGCCGCCGCCACGATCTCTGGATCGTCTGCGACGAGGTTTATGAAGAGCTGATCTTCCACAAGCCCTTCGCCTCGCCCTTCGACAGCCCGGAACTGGCCGAGCGCACCATCGTCGTCTCCTCGATCTCGAAATCCCATGCCGCCCCCGGCTTCCGCAGCGGCTGGGCCGTCGGCCCCGCCGAATTCTGCGACAAGCTGCTGCCGGTCTCCGAAACCATGCTGTTCGGCGGCCAGCCCTTCATCGCCGACATGACCGAGATGGCGATCTCGCAGCCCTTCCAGACCGCCGCCATCATGCGCCAGAAATACCGGACCCGCGCCGAACTGGTCTGCAAGACGCTGGCCGGTTCGAACCTGCTGCAGCCGCTGATGCCGGAAGGCGGCATGTTCATCGTCATCGACGTCTCGGCCACCGGCCTCAGCGGCGATGCCTTCGCCTGGGATCTGCTGAAGGACGAACAGGTTGCCGTCATGCCCGGCGCCTCCTTCGGCGAGCAGGCCGCCGATTACGTGCGCGTCTCGCTGACGGTCGACGATGCGCTTCTGGTCACGGCGATGGAGCGCATGGTGGCGCTCGCCGGCCGCATCGCCGCCGAGGGCGCGCCCAGGCCGCGCAGCCTCAGCGCCTGATCCCTTTCCCGAGACCGGTCCAAAGCGGCCGCATCCGGTTTCCGGGTGCGGCTTTTTGCCGGCCCTCGCCCAAAAGATCTCGGTCGCCCCACGGAACCGGACCGTAGGCTCGCGCATTATTTGCGCAGTTGGAATTCATATGGAGGCGAAGATGAAAGGAATACTACTTTGGCTGATCGGAATTCCACTTCCGATTATCCTGCTTCTGTATTTCTTCCATTACCTTTAAAAGAGATAAAAATTCACCCGATATGACTTGGCGGAAAGTGATCGATAGTTCGATCGACCGCTAGAATTCACGCGAAGGAGCTTCACGATGCTGTATTATGCGCTCGTTTTTCTTGTCGTTGCACTGGTGGCCGGTGTTCTCGGTTTCGGCGGCATTGCCGGCGCATCCGCCTCGATCGCCCAGGTTCTGTTCTTCCTGTTCCTGGTGCTGTTCCTGGCCTCGCTGGTCATCCGCCTGGTGCGCGGCGCCTGAGGAAAACCATCATGTCATGGGCTTCTCCTCCCCTTGCCCATGAAACGAAAAACCCGCCGGTCGCCCGGCGGGTTTTTTGTCGGAATGTCTTGGGCCGAAAAGGCTCAGTTCCAGTCGCGGATATCGACGAAGTGGCCGGCGATCGCCGCCGCCGCCGCCATGGCGGGCGACACCAGATGGGTGCGGCCCTTGAAGCCCTGGCGTCCCTCGAAGTTGCGGTTGGAGGTCGAGGCGCAACGCTCGCCCGGCTTCAGCCGGTCGTCGTTCATCGCCAGGCACATGGAGCAGCCCGGCTCCCGCCAGTCGAAGCCGGCCGCCTTGAAGATGACGTCGAGGCCTTCCTTCTCCGCCTGCTCCTTCACCAGCCCCGAGCCCGGAACGATCATGGCGCTGACAGTGGATGCCACCTGCCTGCCTTCGACGACCTTGGCGACGGCGCGCAGATCCTCGATGCGGCCATTGGTGCAGGAACCGATGAAGACGCGGTCGACGGCGATGTCGGTGATCTTCGTGCCCGGCTTCAGGCCCATATAGTCGAGCGCACGCCACTTGGAGGCGCGCTTGTTCTCGTCCTGGATCTCGTCCGGGTTCGGAACCGCGCCCTGAACCGAGATGACGTCTTCCGGCGAGGAACCCCAGGAGACGATCGGCGGCAGGTTGGCGGCGTCGAGCACGACGACGCGGTCGTAATGGGCGCCCTCGTCGGTATGCAGCGTTTTCCAGTAGTCGAGCGCCATGTCCCAGGCCTTGCCCTTGGGAGCGCGCGGCTTGTCCTGGACGTAGGCGAAGGTGGTTTCGTCCGGCGCGATCAGGCCGGCGCGGGCGCCGCCTTCGATCGTCATGTTGCAGATCGTCATGCGGCCTTCCATCGACAGCGAGCGGATCGCTTCGCCGGCGAATTCGATGACGTAGCCGGTGCCGCCGGCGGTGCCGATCTCGCCGATGATGGCGAGGATGATGTCCTTGGCGGTGACGCCCGGCGGCAGCTGGTTGTCGACGCGCACCAGCATGTTCTTCGCCTTCTTCTGGATCAGCGTCTGCGTCGCCAGAACGTGCTCGACTTCAGACGTGCCGATCCCGTGCGCCAGCGCGCCGAATGCGCCGTGCGTGGAGGTATGGCTGTCGCCGCAGACGATGGTCATGCCCGGCAGGGTGAAGCCCTGTTCCGGCCCGACGATGTGGACGATGCCCTGGCGGATATCGTTTTCGGAATAGTATTCGACACCGAAATCGGCGGCATTCCTGGCCAGCGCCTCGACCTGGATGCGGCTTTCCTCGTTCTTGATGCCGAGCTTGCGGTCCGGCGAGGTCGGCACGTTGTGGTCGACGACGGCCAGCGTCTTCTCGGGATGGCGAACCTTGCGGCCGGCCATGCGCAGGCCCTCGAAGGCCTGCGGCGAGGTCACTTCATGGACCAGATGGCGGTCGATATAGAGAAGACAGGTTCCGTCGTCTTGGCTGTTGACAACGTGATCGTCCCAGATCTTGTCGTAGAGGGTGCGGGGTGCGCTCATGGCTGGATATCCATCAATATACGGGGTCGGGGGATCGGCGGTCGATGGCCGCCGGACGTGATCGGATCGGAAGGACGATCAGGAAAGTCGGCTGTTGAGTGCCCCGGAAACGCGCGCGAAAAAACGTGCCGGCAGACGCTTGTGGTCCTGCAGCACGTAAACGAAAGGCGCGAGGCATCCGAATTTCGATCCCATGGGCGCGCTCATAGCAATTTTCGGCGGCTTCGGCAATGCATTTCACGGGCCGGCGTGGCGGCCGCGCAACGCAAATGGGAGGCGGCGATCTTGAAACCTTAACGAATCAATGCCTATCTTTGTCATCGATTGGGGCTCTGTGCCCGAATCATACGTGCCTGTTCTGTTACGAAGGAAAGGAAGAACTCTGACAACAGTACACGCCAAGGGGGGAGCACGCACCGCTACCCCGAAAAGCCCGGATCGTGGCGCCGATGCCGCAACCCGCGGGCTTCAACTGGTCCTCCTCAGCCTGGAGGACTCCAAGGCAGAAGACATCGTCACCCTCAACATTGCCGGAAAGTCCGCGCTCGGAGACTACATGGTCGTCGCCTCCGGTCGCTCGAGCAGGCATGTGGCCGCGATTTGCGACCACCTGATCGCCGATCTCAAGGACGAAGGTTTCGGCAACGCCCGCGTCGAAGGCATGGAAACCGGCGACTGGGTGCTGATTGACACCGGTGACATCATCGTCCATGTGTTCCGCCCCGAAATCCGCGAGTTCTACAACATCGAGAAGATGTGGGCCGCGCCGGATCTTGAGGAAGAGACACTGCACTGATCGCCCTTGCCGGCATGTCGCGGTCGCTTTGACGGTCGGGCCGAAGAGCGGCGTATAAAGCATTTCCAGGAAAAGTGGATACCGGTTTTCCGTCCGGAAATGCGATTAGACAAGGTCGCGGGCAAACGAGGCCCGACGGAACGAACACGACATGCGCATCGGCCTGTTTGCGGTTGGCCGGCTCAAAGCCGGGCTTGAGAAGGATCTTGCGGCCCGTTACCTGGAGCGGCTGGCCAAGGCAGGCCCTGCGATCGGCATCGAGCTTTCGCGCGTCGCCGAGGTGGGGGAAAGCCGCGCCTCGAATGCGGAAACGCGCAAGCGCGAAGAGGCGGTCCTGCTCGACAAGGCCCTGCCCGAGGGCGCCGTCCTGATCCTGCTCGACGAGCGCGGCAAGGCGCTCGACAGCGAGGCTTTCGCCGGCCTGATCGGCCAGTATCGCGACCAGGGCAAACGTGACCTCATGGTCGCCATCGGCGGCGCCGACGGGCTGGATCCTGCGCTGTACCAGAAGGCCGATGCCGTCATTTGTCTCGGCAAGATGACCTGGCCGCACCAGCTGGTGCGCATCCTGATCGCCGAACAGCTTTACCGGGCGGTCACCATCCTCTCCGGCCATCCCTATCACCGGGTCTGAAACACCCGGTCCGCCAAAATTGTCACGCAGGAGCAATCGTGAGGCTTGCGCCAAACTTGCGCCTTAAAGCCGGCCTCCTATGGATCACGGCGTTGTTCCTTGGCGAAAGCTCGCAAATCAGCTTAAAACTCCGCCCTTGTACGTTTTCCCGACCGGATCCCGATGCGGCCCTTTTTGCGCGCCATGAGACCTGCCCGCCTCGCCACCGCCCTGCCGCTGCTGGCAGTGCTTGCGGCCGGCGGCGATATGGCGGCAAAGGCGCAATCGCCCGAACCCCTTCCGGATGCGGCGGCCTCGACCCCGACCGAACTGGAAAGCGCCCTGCAGAAGAAACGCGACGACACCCGCGCCGAGCTGGAGGCGCTGTCGCAGACCATGACGCTGTCCACCGACAAGGTGAAGGCACTGGAAGACGGCATCGCCGCGCTCGACAAGAGCAGCGCCAGCCTGCGCGAAGCGCTGATCGAATCGGCGGCACGGCGCAAGTCGATCGACAAGGACATCGCCAGGGGCGAGTCGCGGCTGGCCGAGCTGCAGGTGCGCAGCGACATGATCCACGGCTCGCTGCGCGAACGGCGCGGCCTGCTGGCCGAAGTGCTGGCCGCATTGCAGCGCATGGGCCGCAATCCGCCGCCGGCTCTGCTGGTGACGCCGGAGGATGCGCTGGCTTCGGTGCGCAGCGCCATCCTGCTCGGCGCCGTCGTGCCCGGCATCCGCCGCGAGACCGAAAAACTCGCCGCCGACCTCGACGAGCTGACGACGCTTTCCGCCCATATCCGCACCGAGAAGGAAACGCTGACCGCCGCCATTGCCAGCAGCATGGAGGAGGAGCGGCGCATGGACCTGCTGATCGTCGAAAACGACAAGGCGAGCCGCCGCAGCGCGGGCGAGCTGGACGCCGAGCGCCGCCGCACCGAGGAGCTGGCGGCCAGGGCGACCAGCCTCGAATCGTTGATCGGCTCGCTGGAAACCGAGATCACCTCCGCCCGCGACGCCGCCACCGCCGCCCGCGTCGAGGAGGAGCGCCGCCGGCTGATGTCGGACGAGCAGCGCCAGAAGGCGCGCGAGCTTGCCGAAAGCGGCGTGCCCGACAAAAACCGCATTGCGCCTGCATATGCATTTTCCGACCTGAAGAAGAAGCTGGAGCTTCCGGTCGCCGGCACCATCCTGCGCCAGTTCGGCGATGCCGACGGCACCGGGCATCCGGCCAGAGGCATGACCGTCGCCGTCGAACCGGGCGCGCTCGTCACGGCGCCGGCGGACGGCTCGGTGGTGTTTGCCGGCGCATTCCGCAGTTATGGCCAGATGATCATCCTCAACACCGGAGACGGCTATCATCTGGTGATGGCGGGCATGGATCAGGTCAAGACCCGACAGGGCAAGTTCGTCTTCGCGGGCGAGCCCCTGGCGGTGATGGGTGAGAAAAGAGTTGCAAGCGCAACGGCTTTGGCGCTGGAAACGGATCGGCCAACGCTTTACATTGAATTTCGAAAAGACGGTGCGCCGGTCGATTCCCGACCCTGGTGGACCGCAACAAGCTCTGGAAAGGCACGCAATGATACGTAGGGCTTCTCTTGTTCTCGTGGGCGCTCTGATGGGCGCGACGGCGATGAGCGTCGTTTACTCGGCGGGCATGCCCGCCGTGGCGGCGGGCTCTTCCACCTACAAGGAACTGTCGATCTTCGGCGACGTGTTCGAGCGCGTGCGGGCCCAGTATGTGACGCCGCCGCAGGAAGACAAGCTGATCGAAAACGCCATCAACGGCATGCTGACATCCCTCGACCCGCATTCGAGCTACATGAATGCCAAGGACGCCGAGGACATGCGCAGCCAGACCAAGGGCGAATTCGGCGGCCTCGGCATCGAAGTGACCATGGAAGACGAAATGGTCAAGGTCATCACCCCCATCGACGACACCCCGGCGGCCCGCGCCGGCGTGCTGGCGGGTGACTATATCTCGGAAATCGACGGCCAGCCGGTGCGCGGCCTGAAGCTCGAAGACGCCGTCGAGAAGATGCGCGGCGCCGTCAACACCCCGATCAAGCTGAAGCTGCTGCGCAAAGGCGCCGACAAGCCGATCGAGCTGACCATCGTGCGCGACATCATCCCGGTGCGCGCCGTCAAGTGGCGTGTCGAGAACGATGTCGGTTACCTGCGCATCATCTCCTTCTCGGAAAAGACCTATGACGATCTCGTCAAGGGCATCGACGGCATCAAGAAGCAGGTGCCCGCCGACAAGCTGAAGGGTTACGTGCTCGACCTGCGCCTCAACCCCGGCGGCCTGCTCGACCAGGCGATCAACGTCTCCGACGCCTTCCTGGAGCGCGGCGAGGTGGTTTCCACCCGCGGCCGCAACCCGGACGAGACCCGCCGCTTCAACGCCAGCCCGGGCGATCTTTCCGACGGCAAGCCGGTGATCGTGCTGATCAACGGCGGCTCGGCTTCGGCCTCGGAAATCGTCGCCGGCGCCCTGCAGGACATGCATCGCGCCACCGTGCTCGGCACCCGCAGTTTCGGCAAGGGCTCGGTGCAGACCATGATCCCGCTCGGCGAGAACGGCATGCTGCGCCTGACGACGGCGCTGTATTACACGCCGTCCGGCAAGTCGATCCAGGGCACCGGCATCCAGCCGGACATCAAGGTTGACCAGCCGCTTCCGGCGGAGTTGCAGGGCAAGCTGACCAGCGAGGGCGAATCCTCGCTGCCCGGCCACATCAAGGGCCAGAGCGAGACCGAAGAGGGCTCGGGTTCCTCGGCCTATGTGCCGCCGGAGCCGAAGGATGACATCCAGCTCAACTACGCGCTCGACCTCTTGCGCGGCGTCAAGACGGATCCCGCCTTCCCGCCGATGCCCGACAAGGCCGAAGTCACCAAGTAACCAGCTATGACGGGCGCCGGCTTTCGCAAGCCGGCGCCTTTCCTTTGCCCATGGCATCCCCTGGGGAATGTCGCGAGGCGCGATGATCGGGCGGCAGACGGTGGACAGCAACCTTCACCTTCCATTGGGGCAGAACAGAAAGGCTGCGACGCCGAAGCGAAAACGGCTTTCGCTCGAACGCCTGCTGACCGGCTTGTGCACGGCTGTCGTTCTCGGCCTTTCCGTCTATGCCACCCTGCCCTTCCAGGGCCTGCAACGCCCAGCGGCGGAAGCAACCGCTCCCGAGCCGCCGAAGGACATCGCCCAGGCCGAACCGCCCGCCGATGCCAAGCCGCCCGCCCGCAACGGCCTGCCGGTCGCCCATAGCCACTCCGGCGCCAATGTCGAGGCGACCACCACAGATGACGGATCGGTGGTCATCAAATACACCCCGAAATCGCGCGAGAGCAGTGGCCCGGTGCTGGTCGGCACCGACAAGGTCGGCCAGGATCCGCGCATGGCGGCCATGCCGAACGACGCCCTGCTGGAAGACACGCCCGAGGGCCGGTTGCCGATCGTCGGCCCGGACGGGATGCGTCCGGTCGATCATTATGCCAGGCCCTGGTCGGGCGCGCGCGCCACCCGCGTCGCCATCGTCGTCGGCGGCCTCGGGTTGAGCCAGACCGGCACGCAACGCGCCATCAAGCAATTGCCGGAGGAAATCACCCTCGCCTTCGCCGCCAGCGGCAACAGCTTGCAGCGCTGGATGCAGGAAGCGCGCCGAAACGGCCATGAAATCCTGCTGCAGGTGCCACTGGAGCCTTTCGACTATCCGGATAACGATCCCGGGCCTGACACACTGCTGACGGCGAACGCGCCGAAGGAAAATTTGAAGCGCCTGCACCGCTCGATGGCCAAGATCACCAATTACACCGGAGTGATGAACTATCTCGGCGGCCGCTTCCTTTCCAATGCCGACGCGCTGGAGCCGGTGATGCGCGACGTCGCCGGGCGCGGGCTGTTGTTCCTCGACGACGGCTCCTCGGCGCAGACGCTGAGCGGCACGATCGGCAAGACGCTGGAAGCGCCACAAGCCTTCGCCGACCTGCAACTCGACGGCCAGGTCGACGAGACCGCGATTCTCACCAAGCTTGACGAGCTGGAGCGTATCGCCCGCCGCAACGGCTCGGCCATCGGCGTCGCCTCCGCCTTCGACGAAAGCATCGCCGCCATTTCCAAATGGAGCAATGAGGCGGCGACGCGCGGCATCGAGATCGTCGGGGTGGCGTCGCTGGCGACCGATCGCTAGTAATAGCGCCGAACCAACAAGCGGGAGCATGAGATGAGCAAGAACAAGCCCGTGCGGGCGGAGGATCTCCCCTATCGGCCCTGCGTCGGCATCATGGTGCTGAACCGCGCCGGCCTCGTCTGGGCTGGACGGCGCATCCCCGTGGGCAATAGCGAATATGACGGCTCGCCGCAGCTCTGGCAGATGCCGCAAGGCGGCATCGACAAGGGCGAGGATCCCCTGCCCGCCGCCAAACGCGAACTCTACGAGGAAACCGGCATGCGCTCGGTCACCCTGCTCGCCGAGGCGCGCGACTGGATCAATTACGACCTGCCGGCGCCTCTGATCGGCATCGGCCTCAAGGGCAAGTATCGCGGCCAGACGCAGCGCTGGTTCGCCTTCCGCTTCGAGGGCGACGAGAGCGAAATCGCCATCAACCCGCCGCCCGGCGGCCACGACCCGGAATTCGACGCTTGGGACTGGAAGCCGATGCGCGATCTGCCGGGCCTGATCGTTCCGTTCAAGCGCAATGTCTATGACGCCGTCGTAGCGGAATTCGCCCATCTCGCCGGCTAGAGCATTTCCAGCCGAAGCGTGATCGCTTCGGCTTCGGACAATGCGGCAAAAACAGGAAGATAGACCAGAATCCGAACTCTGAGCCGGCGCAAGACGGGAGAGCGCGACATGCAGCATGTCGGCTGGAGCCATCAGGCAAAAACGCCCGGCCGCGTCACCGTCTATCCCGATGGCTGCCGCGACGTGATCGTCGTGGAGGCGCCGGGCGAGGCCCCGCATCTGCTGTTCTCCGATTGGGACGACCGGCCACGGGTGGTCGATGTCGTCGCCGGCGTGCGGATGACCGGTTTTCGCCTGCGGCCCGGCCTGACGCTGTCGCCGGATGCGCTGGCCGAACTGGCAGGCGAGGAGGCGCACACCGCCGCCTTCCTCGGCGACAGGCTGAACCCGGCGGACGAGATGGCCGAGATCGTCGACCTGCTGGCCGGCTCCGCTTTGCCGCTGATCCGCATCGCCCGCCGGGCCGGTGTCTCGCCGCGCACATTGCAGCGGCGTTTTCACGAAAAGCGCCTGCCTGTGCCGGATTTCTGGCGCCGCCTCGGCCGGGCGCGGCGCGCGGCCGCAGCCCTGTCCGATGACATGCCGCTCGCCGCCATCGCCGCAAGCCTCGGCTACAGCGACCAGGCGCATATGACCCGCGATTGCCTGCGCTGGTTCGGGCAAAGCCCGGCGCGGCTGCGCCGGGACGAGGCCGCCCGCGCCATCCTCGCTCAGCCCGGGCTCGGCAACTGGGCCGGCGTGCAGATCTCGATGAGATAACCGTTGGGATCGCCGACATAGGCGATCACCTGCCCCCAGGGCATTTCCCGTTCCGCCTGCACCAACGTCGCGCCGGCCTTCTGCGCGCGCGCAAGTGCGGCCGTGACATTCTCCGTCTCGAAGGCGAGTTCGAAAGCCGGCGCATGGAGAGAAGGCTTTTGCGGATGCTTGCCCAGCTGCCGCATCAGCGCCATCGAGGAACAGGCAAGCTTGGTCGCGCCGGTGGAAAGCTCGCCGTAATCGCCGCTCTCATGCAGGAAGGCGATGTCGAAACCGAAGGCGCGGTTGAAGAAATCGAGGCTGGCCCGCACGTCCTCGACATAGAGAATAGTGTATCGGAAATTCATGGAACGCTCCCTTGCTGATATCGAAGACGTAGAGTTTGTCAGGGAAAAGTGGAACCCGGTTTTCCCGAAAAGACAAACGAAAACAAAGAACCATAGCGTCTGTCAGGTTCAGAATGAACCTGACAGACGCTATGGCGGGAGCGGGCCACGGTCTTGAATTTTCGCGACAGGCGCAAAAAACGAAAAGGCCGCCCGCGAAAAACTTCGCGCGCGGCCTGATTCAGCAGAGAAAAAATCTCAGTGGCCGTCGCCTTCGGCCTCATCGGCAGAGCCGGCATTGAGCTGGCCGTATTTCGATTCGCCGATCTTGTCGAGCAGTTCGAGCTGGGTTTCGAGGAAGTCGATATGGCCTTCCTCGTCGGCCAGCAGCTGTTCGAAAAGCTTCATCGACACGTAGTCGCCGGCCTCGTGACAGATGTCGCGCGACGCCTTGTAGGCGGTGCGGGCATCGTATTCGCCGGCGAGATCGGCTTCCAGCACTTCCTTGACGTTCTGGCCGATGCGCAGCGGCGCGACGGTCTGCAGGTTCGGGTGCCCCTCGAGGAAGATGATGCGTGCGACGAGCTTGTCGGCGTGCTGCATTTCCTCGATCGATTCGGCCCGTTCCTTCTTGGCCAGCTTGGTGTAGCCCCAGTCTTCGAGAAGACGATAATGCAGCCAATATTGATTGACGGCGCCCAGTTCGAGGAACAAGGCCTCGTTAAGCCGCTCGATGACTCTTTTGTCGCCTTTCAAGGTCCGCTCTCCTGTTTTCTTCATGGAATTGCTTGAGGCGGGCCATAAAATCAAAAATATCGGCCTCCGTCGAGGGGCGGCCGTTATGATAGGCTTCCGTCGTACGAATAATGATGTCGACGACGTTGGGGAAACAGCCGCAGCAACGGCCGCGCTTTTCCATGGCATGATAGACCTTGGCAGGAACGATCAACTGCCAACAGTCCTCATCGAGCAACGAGATGATCGTTTCCTCGATTTCCTTCACCGTGATGAAATTGCAGCTACATACCAGCATGTCCGTCTAGTCCGACAATCACGCACCCTGATTTTTCGACATAGAAACCAAAAGAGGACATTCCTTGTCAACATAAAAACGTCACGAAAAAACCCACGGATTTTCGAACGATTCTAAACATGATCAAAAATATCGACATTTCAGCCATTTACGCGCCGATGCAATGATGTCGCAGCTTCAATGAAAATTACGCCCCTTCGGCATCAGCCGCGCGGCATCCTCGGTGGCGGCCCGGTCCTGCGCCGCCCGCGCCTTGCGGGCGCGTTGATCCTCCGTCGGGCGGATCGCCTCGTCGGCGCGCGGCATGGCGGAAAAACGCCGTTTTTCGCTGTTGAGCAGACCGAGCAGATGCGTCATGTCCTCCAGATGCTCGGCGACCACATGGATGACCTCGTTCTCGCGTTGCAGACGACCGCGGATGTGCACCAGCCGCGCATTCATCACCACCGGGCGATAGGCCGTAAACACCCGCTTCCAGACGATGGCATTGGCAACGCCGGTCTCGTCCTCCAGCGTCATGAAGATCACGCCCTTGGACGAGCCGGGACGCTGGCGCACCAGCACGAGGCCGGCAATCGTCACCATGCTGTCCTTCGGCGCATTGCGCAGGTCGCGATGGCGGGTGATGCCCTGCCCGGCCAGTTGCCTGCGCAGGAAACTGAGCGGATGCGCTTTCAGCGAAAAGGTGACGGCGCGGTAATCCTCGATCACGTCCTCGCCCGGCGACAGGCCGGGCAGGATCACGGCCTCTTCCCGTTGCAGATCTTCGCTGTCGCCGCGCTCGAACAGCGGCAGGAATTCGGCCGCGCCCTTCTCGTCCAGCGCCCGCACCTGCCATAGCGCCTGGCGGCGGTCGAGGCCGAGCGAGCGGAAGGCATCGGCGTCCGCAAGCTTTTCGATGGCGCCGCGCGACAGGCCGGAGCGCAGCCACAGATCGCGCACCGAGCGATAACCCTCCCCGCGCCGCGTGGCGCATGCCTCCATCTCCGCCTCGCGCAGGCCGGTGACCTGCCGGAAACCGAGCCGCACCGCCCTTGCCGTTTTGATCACCGGCCGCATCGACACATGGCGGAGATCGACCCGGCGCGGCTCGAAGGCCGCTTCCTCCAGCGTGCTGTCCCAGCCGGAATGGTTGATATCGACCGGCCGGATCTCGACGCCGTGGTCGCGCGCATCGCGCACCAGCTGCCCCGGCGCATAAAAGCCCATCGGCTGCGAATTCAGCAGCGCCACGCAGAACACGTCAGGATAATAGGTTTTGATCCACGAGGAGGCATAGACCAGCAAAGCGAAGGAGGCCGCATGGCTTTCGGGAAAGCCGTATTCGCCAAAGCCTTCGATCTGGCTAAAGCAGTTTGCGGCGAATTCCGGATCATAGTCGTTCTTGACCATGCCGGCGATGAACTTGTCCCGGAAATAGGACAGTTTTCCGCTGCGCTTGAAGGTCGCCATGGCGCGGCGCAGCAGGTCGGCATCGCCCGGCTTGAAGTCGGCAGCGGTGATGGCGATCTGCATCGCCTGCTCCTGAAACAGGGGCACGCCGAGCGTGCGTTCCAATACGGCCTTCAGTTTCGGGTATCGATAGTCGATCTCCTGCCCCTGCCGCTGCATTTCGCGGCGCTTGAGATAGGGATGAACCATGTTGCCCTGGATCGGGCCGGGGCGGACAATCGCCACCTCGACGACCAGATCGTAGAACCGGCGCGGACGCAGGCGCGGCAGCATGCTCATCTGCGCCCGGCTCTCGATCTGGAAGACGCCGATCGTATCGGCGCGGCAGATCATGTCATAGACCGGCTCCTCGTCCTCATGGGTGTCGTTGCCGAGATCGGCGAGCGTCTTCTTGACGTCGTAATGCAGGCGCAGCAGCTCGAAGGCTTTCGCCATGCAGGTCAGCATGCCCAAGGCCAGGATATCGATCTTGAACAGGCGGACATTGTCGAGATCGTCCTTGTCCCATTCGATCATGAAACGGTCGTCCGACGCCGTGTGCATGATCGGCACGATCTCGTCGAGACGGTCGCGAGTGATGACGAAGCCGCCGACATGCTGGGTGAGATGCCGGGGAAATTCCATCAGCTGCAATGTGTATTCGGCGACCCTCCGCGTCGTCGCATCCTTGAGATCGAGGCCGGAAAGTCGCACCTGCTCCGGCGACAGCCCATGCGTCCACCAGCCCCAGACATTGGCCGCCAGCGCCGCCTGCACGTCCTCGGACATGCCGAAGGCTTTCGCCACCTCACGGCAGGCCGAACGGGTGCGATAGGTGGTGACGCCAGCCGCAAGCCCGGCATGGTCTTGCCCATAGGTTTTATAAATGTGCTCGATGATCTCCTGCCGGCGGGCATGCTCGAAATCGACGTCGATATCCGGCGGCTCGTCGCGCTCGGTCGAAATGAAGCGTTCGAACAGCAATGTCGATTTCTTCGGATTGACGTCGGTGATCTCAAGGCAATAGCAGACGGTGGAGTTGGCCGCCGAGCCCCGACCCTGGCAAAGAATATTGTTCTTGCGGGCGAACTGCATGATCGAGCGGATGGTGAGGAAATAGCCTTCGTAATATTTTTCCTGAATTAGCTTGAGTTCATGCTGGATCTGATGGACGAGCTTGCCCGGCATTCCCTCGGGAAACCGCGTCGCCGCTCCCTCCCAGGTCAGCCGCGCCAGCGTCTCGGTCAATGTTTCGCCTTCGACGCTTTCGTCAGGATAGAGATGGCCGAGCTCGTCGAGCGAAAACTTTAGCCGGCGAAAGAATTTCACGCTGTTGGCGACCGCCTCGGGATAGTCGCGCAATAGCCGCACCATTTCCGCGCCGTGCTTCATATGCCGCTCGGCATTGGGCTGCAGCAGGAAACCCGCCTCGGCAAGCGTCACATGATTGCGGATGGCGGTGACGACATCGGCGAGCGGCCGGCGCTCGGGGAGATGATACAGCGGCTCGTTGGTGGCGATCAGGGGTAACTTGAGGCGGCCGGCAAGACTTGCCCGGTCGGCGAAGACGAGGCGGTCGAGCCCGTCATAGGCGAGAGACAGCGCCAGATAGACACGGTCGCGGCAGGCTGTCTTCAGCCGTTTCAGCACGGCCTCCAGCCCGACCTCCGTCTCCCCCTCCGGCCGGCGACGCGGCGGCAGCACGGCGAGCATCAGGTTTTCGTGGAATTGCAGCAGGTCGGCCTCGTAGAGCAGGCACTTGCCTTTCTCGGCACGCAGATTTCCGGTGCTGAGCAGCCGGCAGAGATTGGCCCAGCCGCGCCGGTTTTCGGCAAAGGCGAGGATGTCGGGCGTCTCATCGGCAAAGACCAGCCGCGCGCCCGGCTGGAACGGCACCGGCGGCAGCGGCTTCTTGTCCCTGCCCGCCCCGTTTTTCGGATCGGTGAGCGCCTTCGCCTGCATATGGGCGCGCACCACCCCGGCGACGGAATTGCGGTCGGCGATGGCAAGGCCCGCAAGCCCCAGCGCAGAAGCGGCGATCACCATCTCCTCCGGCCGGGACGCGCCCTCCAGGAAGGAAAAATTGCTGCGCGCGCCGATCTCGCAAAAATCCGTCATGCGAACACCCCGTGCATGAACCAGCGCGGCGGCGTTTCGCCATACAGCCCCTCGCGAAACAGCCAGTAGCGGCGGCCGGCCTCGTCCTCGATGCGGAAATAGTCGCGCGGCGGGGCGGTCTCGCCATCGACCCACCATTCGGCGCCGATGCGCTCCGGCCCTTCGGCGCGGCGCACCTGATGCTGGGTTCGCCGCCAGCGGAACAGGATCGGCGGGCCGTCCGGCACCGGCGCGATGGCCTCCATCAGTTCCGGCCGCGCAAACAGCCTGAAAGGCCGCTCCAGCCGCAGCGGCGCATGGTTTTGCGAAACCGCCTGCGTCGCTCCCGCCTGGAAGGCGGGGCGCAACAGGCCGGCGCGTTCGGGCAGGTGGCTTTCATGCGCCACCGGCAGCAGCAGGCAGTCCGCGCCGAACCGGGCGACGGTCTGGTCGATGAAGGCGTCGAGACTGGCCGCGCCATCGCTGCTACCTGAAAAATCCTGCTGCGCGCCGGCGAAGGTATCGGCATGCAGCACGTTGAGCCGCAGCAGCTCGAAACCGAAACCGGCATCGAGATCGTCATGCACCGCCTGAAACCGCTCGGAAAACAGCGCCGCGATGCGCTTGGGCTCACGCAAGGGCGAGGAGGCGCCGGCATGCAGGCGGAAAACCTGCCCGTCGACGCGAAACAGCAGCAGCTCGAACAGCCGCCCGCCCAACCCATGCGTTTCCAGTTGCGGCTTCAGCGCCACGGCGAGCTTGGCCGAGAGCGCCATCAGATCCTCCTCGCCGGTGACCGGCTCGGCCAGCTTGCGCTCCACCGACAGGCGGGCCAGCGGCCGGCGCGGCGAGATCGGCTCGTCTTCTTGCCCGAGCGCCTGGTCGAGGCGCAGCACCACGTCCGGCCCGAAGCGGCGCGTCAGCGGTGCACGCGGCAGGGCCAGCAGATCGCCCACCTGCCGCAGGCCGAGCCTTGCGAGCCGAGCCACGGTGTCCGGCGACAGCCGCAGGGCATCGAGCGGCAGCGGCGTCAGCGCGGCCTCGGCCTCCTCCACGCCGATCACCCCGCCGCCCCCATGACGGGCAATGGCGCAGGACAGGCCCGGCGAAGCGGCAATGGCGCCGCGCGCATCGAGGCCGAACTGCTTGAGGCGGGCCAGCACATCCTGTAACAACGCGTCCTCGCCGCCGAACAGATGGGCGCAGCCGGTGATATCGAGAAACAGGCCGGCGCGGCCGTCGATCGCCACCAGCGGCGTATAGCGATCGCACCAGTCGGCAATGGCGGCGAGGAAGCGGGCATCCGCCGCCTCGTCGGCCATGGCGACATCGAGCGGCGGGCAGATGGCCTTGGCCTCGGCCAGCCCCTGCATCGGTTTCAGGCCGAGCGCCTCCGCCGCCTCGTCCAGCGCCGTCAGCCGCATGGCATTCTGCACCCGGCCGGCGCAGACCAGCGGCGGCGCCTCAGGACGCCCGGTTAAACGCCACGACATGCCCCAGCGGCTGCGCGCGATCCGGTCGGTCGGCAGATGCGGAAAATGCAGCGACAGGATGCGCTGCTGTCCCTGGCGGAAGAGCGGCAGGGCGGACGGCGTCCGCAGGTCGGAACTGGCGGGCATGGGGGTTCCACTCCAGAAGGAAATCGGTGAGGACAGGAAGGCGGCTTTTCTCGACGGCAAGCTGGAAGCGCGGATAGCCGAGGCTGCCCGGCAATGGCTTGCCGTCGCTTAGAAAACGCAAGCCGGCCGGGGCAGGGCGGATATGCAGGCGCAGTGCCGCGCTGCTTGCCTCTTCCTCACCCGCCTGGCGCAGCACGAAGATCGGCCGGCCGGCGGCGCGCGCCTTGAGGCTGAGCCGGCGGCTTTCGGTGAGACCGAAGCGGGCGGGATTGCCGCGCACTTCCAGAAGCACGGCCGCGAAGGCGCGGCTGGCAAGGGCTGCCTCGGCCAGCCACAACGCCTCGTCGATCTTCTTCGGGGCGGCATAGAGCAGCCCGACAGGAGAGAGCCCGTGATCGCCAAGGCCCTCGACATGCGGCAGGCCGGCTTCCATCGCCACCACCGGCTCGCCGATCCACAGGCAGAGCCGGCGGGCATCGGCGGCGCCAAGGCAGGCACAGAGCGCCATGGCAAAACCGCTGACGGCGCCGGCATCGCGCAGCTCGTTCCCGCGCAGTTCCACCAGGGCATCGAGCGGCAATCCACCCTGCAAGGCCTCGTCCAGCGCCGTGTGGCCGAGGGACAGCAGGGGAGGAGCCGCTTTCGGCCCTTCGCCGAAGCGGGCTTGCGGCTTTCCTGCCGTGCTGACAGGCGTTTCCACCCGGTCCGGCGCGCGGCCTTCCAATCGGGCAATGGTCTGGCGCAGGGCGCAAAGCGTCTCCCGCGCCCTGGCGTCCCCGGCCATGAGCGTGCTCCGATCTCGTTTTTCCAAAAGACAAGAGATGGGGCATCCTATAGGGCGACCCAATGTTCTCTTTCTGTTCTTATGGATTCCAGAGCCTCGCCGGAGAGTCAACACCCTTTTATGTGAATTTATTCCTGTCCGGATTTCTCCACTCGAAAAATCCGGCCAAACAGCCTATATGGGGTCAGCATACAAGGAGCAGACATGGCCCGCATCGACCAGACCGAAGATTGGCGCGAACGCCACGCGCCGACGATCAGCACCTTCGAGTCGCTGGCAATCGAGGCCTATGGAAACCTGCCGGAGGATTTCAGGGCGCTGACACGCGATCTCATCATCGAGATCGCTGATTTTCCAACCGACGACGTGTTCGAGGACATGGCGCTGGAAACGCCCTTCGACCTGCTCGGCCTGTTCGAGGGCAGGGGGATTTCCGAGCGCTTTACCTTGGAAACCGGGCAGATGCCGAACCGCATCACCCTCTATCGCCGCCCGATCATCGACTACTGGGCCGAAAACGAGGAGACCCTGGGCGACATCATCACCCACGTGCTGATCCACGAGATCGGCCACCATTTCGGTCTCAGCGACGACGACATGGAACGCATCGAGGAAAGCGCCGACCAGGCGGCCGACAGCCGGTAAGGACAAGCCTCAGATTGCTGACGCAAACCTTCTTCGTCATGCTCGGGCTTGTCCCGAGCATCTGCAACGTTTTGATTTTTCTCGATGTTGGCAGATCCTCGGCACAAGGCCGAGGATGACGCTGCGGGTGGGGCAGGGCTTGCCGGCAAACCGGATGCCGGCCAAGCGGCCTTTCCCGCTTACTGCTCGGTCAGCTTCTTGGCCGGATCGTAATCCCTGCCATGGATCGTCTTGGTGACCGCCTGGCCGCACATGACCTGGCTGGTCGTGGCATTGTAGGTGAGCGACGGCGAGCCGTGCAACTCCCAGCCATCGTTCAGCGCCGCCGTCACCCGGTGGCAGAAGGCGGCGTCGTCGGGGCCGGTCAGAAAACGGTAGAGTTTCACGCGATATCCTTTCGTGCAGAAATCTGGCGGACCTTGTGCATCAGCCGCTCGGCCTGTTCAAGATGCAGGCGCTCGACCATGCGCCCGCCGATCTCGATGACGTTGAGCGCTTCGGCACCCGGCGCGGCAAAGCCGGCGATGATCGCTTGCGCTTCCGCGATCTCGGCCTCGCCCGATGCGAAATGCCGGTTGGCGGCTTCGATCTGGGCGGGATGGATCAGCATCTTGCCGTCGAACCCCATGGCGCGGCCTTGCGCGCATTCCCCGGCAAAACCCGCCTCGTCGCGAAAATCGTTGAAGACGCTGTCGATGACGTCGAGGCCGAAGGCGCGGGCGGCGAGCACCACCTGCATCAGCCAGGGCAGGAGATAGGCGCGGCCGGGCTGCGGCAGGACGCCGGTCTCCTTGCGCAGGTCGTTGAGGCCCACCACCAGCGCATCGAGGCGGGCGCCATGGCCCTGCCGCGTGCCGGCGATGGCGCCGATCTCCAGCACCGCCCGCGGCGTCTCGACCATCGCCCAGACCCGCAAGCCTTTTGGCGCCCGCGCCCGGTCGAGCCGGGCGCAGATGCCGATGATATCGGAGGGCGTCGTCACCTTCGGCACCAGCACCGCATCGGGATTGAGCGCCAGCACCGCGTCGAGATCGGCGCCCGCATCGTCCGTATCCAGCGCATTGATGCGCACGATCCGTTCGCGCCCGCGAAGCGGCGTCTCAGCGAAGAAACGCTTCAGATTGTCGCGCGCCTCGGCCTTGCGAGCGGGCGCCACCGAATCCTCCAGGTCGAAGATCACGCCATCGCAATCCAGCCCATGCGCCTTCTGCAAGGCGCGTTCGTTGATCGCGGGCACGCTGAGCAGCGAGCGGCGCAGGCGAGGGGGAAGAGAGGCGGAAGCAATCGCGGTCATGGGATCTTTTGTGCCAAGCTTTTTCAGCGCCGGCAAGTCAACAAAATGCCATGCTGCTCTTGCAGAACCTTCATGCAGGGACCACATTCCACGGTGTAGAAAGGCTTGAAAATCATGCACAACCTCCGTTCGATCGTTTATGCCCTCGGTGCCGTCGCGATTGTGTGCTCTCTCGCAGTCTTTACGCTTTCGGCCACCCTCGTTCTCGCAGCCGTGCTCGCCGGCATCACCGTGGCGCGCAGCCTGTCGCTGAAGCTGAAGCCGGCGCCCGTGCGGGCGCGCAGTGCCCATGAACCGCGCCGGGTCTGGAACGACGGCCGCGGCACGATCATCGACATGTAAGCGCCGTCTCCGGCATCCCCATGCGAAGGGGCGGCCAGAATTCGCTTCATTTCCTGTCGGATTTCGGCTATTGGGCAGGAAATTTTCCTGACACGAAGGCCAAGCTCCATGGACAAGTTCGTCAAGCTCACCGGCGTCGCCGCGCCGCTTCCGGTCGTCAACATCGACACCGACATGATCATTCCGAAGGATTACCTGAAGACGATCAAGCGCACCGGCCTCGGCACCGGCCTGTTCGCCGAAGCGCGCTACAACGAGGACGGCACGCCGAACCCGGATTTCGTGCTCAACAAGCCCGCCTACCAGAACGCCCAGATCCTCGTTGCCGGCGACAATTTCGGCTGCGGCTCCTCGCGTGAACATGCACCGTGGGCGCTGCTCGATTTCGGCATCCGCTGCGTCATCTCCACCAGCTTCGCCGACATCTTCTACAACAACTGTTTCAAGAACGGCATCCTGCCGATCGTCGTCAGCCCCGAAGATCTCGACAAGCTGATGGACGACGCCAGCCGCGGCTCCAACGCCGTGCTGACCGTCGACCTCGAAGCCCAGGAAATCAGCGGCCCGGATGGCGGCCGCATCTCCTTCGAGATCGACGCCTTCAAGCGCCATTGCCTGTTGAACGGCCTCGACGACATCGGCCTGACCATGGAAAAGGCCGCCAGCATCGACAGTTTCGAAAAGGCCAACGCCGCTTCGCGCCCCTGGGCCTGAGGCAAAGCGTCCTGACCGGATCACGAGGCGGCGTTCATTCGCCGCCTTTTGCTTTTCATGGGACGCGATGCATCGCCAACGATGCAAATCAGGTGCCGCTTATCGCGCCATTTCACGCAATTTTCGATGCCAAATCCTGCCTCATCTTGGCGGAAATTGCCGAAGCCGAACACTTGAGACCCTTCCTCGCCTTGAAATGACCGGCGCCGGCGTTTAAGAACCCGGCCAATATTTCTTGCCGAAGGATTTTTCCATGACAGCGCGCAATCTCTTCCTCCTGCCCGGCGATGGCATCGGTCCCGAAGCCATGGGCGAAGTCCGCAAGCTCATCGCTTACATGAACGAGGCCATGGGCGCCGGTTTCGTCACCGACGAGGGCTTGGTCGGCGGTTCGGCCTATGATGCGCATGGCAGCGCCATCTCGGAAGGCGATATGGAAAAGGCGCTGGCGGCGGACGCCGTGCTGTTCGGCGCCGTCGGCGGCCCGAAGTGGGATGCGGTTCCCTATGAAGTGCGCCCGGAAGCCGGCCTGCTGCGCTTGCGCAAGGATCTCGAACTGTTCGCCAACCTGCGCCCGGCCATCTGCTATCCGGCGCTTGCCGCCGCGTCCTCGCTGAAGCCGGAGCTGGTCGAAGGCCTCGACATCCTCATCGTCCGCGAGCTGACCGGCGGCGTCTATTTCGGCGAGCCGAAGACGATCACCGATCTCGGCAACGGCCAGAAGCGCGCCATCGATACCCAGGTCTACGACACCTACGAGATCGAGCGCATCGCCGGCGTCGCCTTCGAGCTGGCCCGCACCCGCAAAAACGCGGTCTGCTCGATGGAAAAGCGCAATGTCATGAAATCAGGCGTGCTGTGGAACCAGGTGGTCACCGAGACGCACAAGGCCAAATATTCCGACGTCAAGCTGGAACACATGCTGGCCGATGCCGGCGGCATGCAGCTCGTCCGCGCTCCGAAACAGTTCGACGTGATCGTCACCGATAACCTATTTGGCGACATGCTTTCCGACGTCGCCGCCATGCTGACCGGCTCGCTCGGCATGCTGCCCTCAGCCTCTCTCGGCGCCCCGGATGCCAAGACCGGCAAGCGCAAGGCGCTCTACGAGCCGGTGCACGGCTCGGCCCCCGACATCGCCGGCAAGGGCATCGCCAACCCGATCGCCATGATCGCCTCCTTCGCCATGTGCCTGCGCTATTCCTTCAACCTCGTGAAGGAAGCCGACAATCTGGAGAAGGCGATCTCCAACGTCCTCGACCAGGGCATCCGCACCGGCGACATCATGGCCGAAGGCTGCCGCCAGGTCGGCACCGCCGACATGGGCGACGCCATCCTCGCCGAGTTCAAGGCGCTTTCCGCCTGATCGTTTTCACGTGAAACATTTTTGGCGCCGCCCGTGCGAACGGGCGGCGTTTTTTTGGGTGCAGCGCTTGACTTGCCCTACATGGACATGTCCGCTCTCCCCGTTTTCACGAGGAGAGCGGCAGGCCAAGGAAAAAATTCCGCTTTGCCGCCAGCGCCTTACAGCGCCGGATTATGGGCCAGATCCGAAAGCAGGCCGGCCGCCACCGAGAGCTTGGCGAGGCTCGGTTCGCCGCTGTCGCCGAGCGAGGTCAGTTGCTCGGCGATGCGGTTGATGCGCACCCGGTCGCCGGCATACCAGGCCTGAACCGGCTGCTTGTCCTTCGGATGCTTGCCGAGCGCGGCGATGACGATATCGCGGCGGGCGGCGGCGATCTGGTCGAGGCTGCGCGACAGCGCCAGTCCGTCGAAGTGATCATTGGCGACGATGCGGCTGCCCGAGAGCAGCAGGCGGCCGACGCGGAAGGTCTGCGAGACCGTGAAGTAGGCCTCCGCCGCGCGGGTCAGGCTTTCGCCGGTCGCCGCGGCGATCTGCATGATTTCCGGCGTCACCACCAGCGGCACGAGGCCGGCGACTTCCAGCGTCAGAGCCTCCGGCACGCCGGCGGCGAGGAATTCCGCCTCGCGGGCGGCGATGTCCTCGGCGAGATCGGCCGGCATGATCGAGCGGATGATGCCCTTCAGGTTCTTCGCCGCCGATTGCAGGCTTGATATCGCCTTGCCGAGTTCGGCGCGGTGCAGCCCGGTTTTCAAGAGAACCCGGGTCAGCGCCGCATAGATGTCGCCGATCACGGCATAAAGCGCGTTCTGCGCCTGTCCGCCGATCCGGTTGTCGAGCGCATCTGCCTCGGCCCAGAGCCGCTGCAGGCCAAAACCTTCGCGAGCCAGCATCGCCGCCTTGACAACGTCGGCCGGAGTCGTGCCGGTCGCCTCGCTCATCTGCACGACGAAGCCGGGGCCGCCGCGGTTGACGACCTCGTTGGCGAGGCTGGTGGCGATGATTTCGCGGCGCAGGCGATGGGCGGCGATATCGGCCGCATAGGGTCTCTGCATCTTGGCCGGGAAATAATGCATCAGCGTGCCGTGGAAATGCGCGTCGTCGGGCACCGGGCTGGCGATCAGTTCGTCGAACAGCACCAGCTTGGCATAGGAGAGCAGCACGCCGATCTCCGGCCGGGTGAGCGGCCTGCCCGCGGCATAACGTTCGGCCATGGCAGCCGCATCCGGCAGCACCTCGACCTTTCGGTTCAACTGGCCGCCGGCCTCGAGCACGTCCATCAGGCGGCCGAGTTCCTCGCCATTGGCAGTGCCTTTTCGCTCCGTCAGCGAAATCGCCAGGGATTGCAGGTAGTTGTTGCGCAGCACCAGGCTGGCCACTTCGCTGGTCATCGCGGCGAGCAACTGGTTGCGCTTCGGGCGCGGCAGGCGGCCGTCGCGCATCGGGGTCGACAGCGCGATCTTGATGTTGACCTCGACGTCGGAAGAGTTGACGCCGGCGGAGTTGTCGATGGCGTCCGAGTTGCAGCGCCCGCCCTTGAGGCTGTAGGCAATGCGGCCGCGCTGGGTGACGCCGAGATTGGCGCCTTCGCCGATGACCCGGGCGCGCACCTCGTCGGCATTGACGCGGATCGCGTCATTGGCGCGGTCGCCGACATCCGCATCGGTTTCCGAGGTGCCCTTGATATAGGTGCCGATGCCGCCGAACCACAGCAGATCGACGGGCGCCTTCAGGATCGCGGTCATGATCTCGAAAGGCGTGGCGACGCTCTTGTCGATGCCGATGACCTGGGCGGCCTGCGGCGTCAGCGTCACCGATTTTTCGGTGCGCGAGATGATCATGCCGCCGGGCGACAGTTTCGTGCGCTCGAAATCCTGCCAGCTCGAACGGGCAAGCCCGAACAGGCGCTTGCGCTCGGCAAAGGTGGCGCGGATATCCGGCGACGGATCGATGAAGATGTCACGATGGTCGAAGGCGGCGACGAGCTGGATCTTTTCCGACAGCAGCATGCCGTTGCCGAAAACGTCGCCGGACATGTCGCCGACGCCGGCGACGGTGAACGGCGTCGTCTGGATGTCGATGTCCACTTCGCGGAAGTGGCGCTTGACGGTTTCCCAGGCGCCGCGGGCGGTGATGGCCATCTTCTTGTGGTCATAGCCGGCCGAGCCGCCGGAGGCGAAGGCATCGTCCAGCCAGAAGCCGGCCTCCTGCGCCAAGCCGTTGGCGGTGTCGGAGAAGGTCGCCGTGCCCTTGTCGGCGGCAACGACGAAATAGGGATCGTCGCCGTCGAGCCGCACCGTATCGGCCGGCGGCACGATGGCGTCGTCGACGATATTGTCGGTGATCGACAAGAGCGTACGGATATAGGTCTTGTAGGCCTCGGTGCCGGCGGCGAACACCGCCTCGCGGCTGCCGCCCGTCGGCAGGTTCTTCGGGAAGAAGCCGCCCTTGGCGCCGACCGGCACGATGACCGAGTTCTTCACCTGCTGGGCTTTTACCAGGCCCAGCACTTCCGTGCGGTAATCCTGGGCGCGATCGGACCAGCGCAGGCCGCCGCGCGCCACCTTGCCAAAGCGCAGGTGGACGCCCTCGACCTCGACGCCGTAGACGAAGATTTCGCGGAACGGACGCGGCTCCGGCAGGCCGTCCAGAAGCTTCGGATCGAGCTTGAAGGCCAGCATCGCCTTCGGCGTGCCGTCGGCATGGCGCTGGAAGTAGTTGGTGCGCAGCGTCGCGTCGATGGCATTGACGAAGCGGCGCAGGATGCGGTCGTCGTCGAGGCTCGGCACGGCCGACAGCGCCGTCTCGATCTTCTCGTGCAGTTCGCCGACGCGCTTGGCACGAGCCTTCTCGGCCAGCTTCGGATCGAGCGTATCGCGGAACAGGCGGACGATCAGCGCCGCGATCGCCGGATATTTGCCGAGCGTGGCGGCGATGTAATCCTGCGAATAGGCGATGCCGGCCTGGCGCAGATAGCGCGAATAGGCGCGCAGCACCGTGACCTCGCGGGCCGAGAGATCCGCCGAGAGGATCAGGCGGTTGAAGCTGTCATTGTCGACCGTGCCGGCGAAGGCAGCGAGGAAGGCTTCCTCCAGCCGCGCGCCCTCGCGCTCCAGGTCGACGGCCCGGCCATCGGCGACGTCGAGCTGCATGTCGTGCAGCACGACGCGGCTCGCCTGGCCCGAACGGTCGCTGAGGCCGATGTCGAAGGTCTGCTCGCTGACCACGGAGAAGCCGAGGTTTTCCAGAAGCGGCACGCGCCGCGACAGGGCAAGCTGGCCGTTGCCGTGATAGATCTTCAGCGACAGGCTGGCCGGCCCCTCGCCCGGGCGATGGCGGAAGGCGATCCGAACAGGCGCGCCGGCGGCGCAGGCGGCGATGTCGTCGAGATCGGCGACCGTTTCTTCCGGCGTGAAGGATTCCTGATAGGCCGGGGTGACGGAAATCTCCGGCGCGGACGGGCCGGCGAGGAAGGCGAAACGATCCTCCCAGCGCGCGGCCAGCGCCCGGATGGTTTCCTCAAGCTTCGCCTGCGGCACGCGCGGCGTCTTGCCGCCGGAGCGGCCGATGATGAAATGCACCCGCGCCACCCCGCCTTCGGGGAAGGCCGGGTAATAGGCGGAAACGCGCCCGTCATAGACGGTCTTCAGATAGGTGCCGATCTTTTCGCGCACCACGGAATCGTATTCCTCGCGCGGCACGTAGACGATGACCGAGACGAAGCGGTCAAAATGGTCGATGCGCGGCAGGACGCGCACGCGCGGCCGCTCGGTCAGCTCGTTGATCTGCTCGCAGAAACGCACCAGCAGTGTGGTGTCGATCTGGAAGAGATCGTCGCGCGGATAGGATTCCAGCGTATTCTGCAGCATCTTGCCGGAATGGCTCTGCGGATCGAAGCCGAAATGATCGACGACGCGGGCGACCTTATCGCGCAGCAACGGAATTTGCGCCGCCGGATGGGTATAGGCAGTCGAGGTGAACAGGCCGACGATGCGCAGCTCGCCGACGACATTGCCTTGCGGATCGAAGCGCTTGACGCCGACATAGTCCATATAGGCGCGGCGATGGACCACCGACTTGACGTTCGCCTTGGTGACGATCAGGAAATCCGGTCCTTCGAGGAAGGCGAGGATCTCGGGCGTGGTGGTGACGGCGTCCTTGCCCTGGCGCAGCACCAGAACGTCCGGGTTGGACAGGATGCCAAGGCCCTTGCCCTTGTCGCGCTCCAGCGTCGCGTCTGGCCCGGTGCCGGAATAGATGTATTCGCGCATGCCGAGGAAGGTGAAGTTGTTCTGGCGTAGCCATTCGAGGAAGGCATGGGCCTCGTCGCGGTCACCCTTGCGGCGCACCGGGCCATAGGTGGCCATGTCCTGCATGGCGCTGTCGAGCGTGTCGATCATCGCCTGCCAGTCCTCGACGGCGACATGCACCTGGCCGAGAACGTTTTCCAGCCTGGCGATCAGATCGGTCGCCTGTTCCGGCGACAGCGGCGCCAGATGCAGGTGGATGTGGCTGATGCGCACCGCCGGGCTACTCGTCTGCTCGGTGCCGTGCAGGCCGATCGTTCCGTCCTGCTCGCGCACGAAGATCGGATGCACCGCCATGAAGATGTCGCGATAGCTGGTCGTCACCTCGCCCATGACCGAGTCATAAAGGAAAGGCTTGTTGCGGTCGGTGATCGTCAGGATCGAGACGGGCACCCCGGCCGGATTGACACCATCGATGCTGCCGATGGAAATGCGCGCCGCATCGCCATCCCAGAGGGCGATTTCCTTTGCCGCATGGATGGAGGACAGCGCCAGCATCTCGGGCGTATACAGCTCGAGATCGTCATTGCTGGCGCGGCCGAAAAGCAGGTCGGGCGCGACATGCGGCTCGCCGGATGCGGCCGCGATCTTTCTCGCGCTTTCGATCTGCTTTTCACGTTTCGGATTGTTTCGGGTCCCCATGGAATATTCCCTCTCCACGATATGCGGGCATTGGAAAATGAAAATCGGAGAAAATTGTTAGAGAATGATGTAACCAAGGCAATTCGATATTATCCACCCCTTGTTTCACGTTTTCCGGTGTCGTTAGCCTTTATTTTCGGCCGATCGGAAGGAAAATCGATTGAAATTCGTCGGGGCAATGCGGAAAAGAAAACAATGAGCGAAGACAAGCGCGGTGCGGTGATGGTCATTTCCAGCCATGTGATTCGCGGCTCGGTCGGAAACCGCGCCGCGGTCTTCGCCCTCGAATCCCTGGGCTTTCCGGTCTGGGCCATGCCGACCGTGGTGTTGCCCTGGCATCCGGGCCATGGCCCGTCCACCCGCATGACCTTTTCCGAGGCCGATTTCGACAAGGCGATCGACGACCTCATTCGCGCGCCCTGGATCGGCGAGGTGCGTGGCGTGCTGACCGGTTATTTCGGCAATGCGGCGCAGGTCTCGGCGGTGGCGCGGCTGATTGCCGCTTTGCGGGAAAACCGGCCGGATCTGCTTTATGTCTGCGATCCGGTCATGGGCGATCTCGGCGGGCTCTACATCCCCGAGCCGACGGCGGTGGCGATTCGCGACGAACTCATCCCGCTCGCCTCGCTCGCAACCCCCAACCGCTACGAACTCGCCTGGATGGCCGGCGGCGCGCTGGACAGCAATGCGGCGATCATGGATGCGGCACTGTCGCTCGGGCCCTCGCGGATGCTGGTGACCTCGGCCGTGCCGATGATGGCCGGCGGCACCGGCAACCTCTATCTCTCGGGGCGCCATGCGCTTCTGGCCGAGCACCGGCTGATCGACAATCCACCGAACGGGCTCGGCGACCTGCTGGCCGCCGTGTTCACCGCCCGGCTTCTCGAAGGCGTCGACGAGGAGCGGGCGCTGCAACTTGCCACGGCGACCGTCTACGAGATCCTGGCGCGCACCGCCAGGCGCGGCGGCGACGAACTGACGCTGGAGAGCGATATTTCCAGTCTGTCCTCACCGATGGCCATGGTGCAGATGCGCCGCCTGATGCATCCGGCGCAAGCGCGGAAACGCTGAGTTCACGACCGAGCCTTCGAGGCCAACAGGATTTTGCACTGCGAAGGTTGATCTTGACCGAAGACAAGATTAATCCTGTCTCCATGCAGACGTTTCCTTCCTCGCTTCTGAACGGTTATCGCAACTTCATGGACGGGCGTTACGTCGATGAACGCGAACGCTATCGCCGCCTTGCCGAAAACGGCCAGACGCCACAGACCCTGGTGATCGCCTGTTGCGACTCGCGCGCCGCCCCCGAAACGATCTTCGACAGCCGGCCGGGCGAACTCTTCGTCATCCGCAACGTCGCCAACATGATGCCGCCCTACGAGCCGGACGGGCATTACCACTCGACCTCGGCAGCGCTCGAATTTGCTGTGCAGGCGCTGAAGGTCAAGGATATCGTCGTCATGGGCCATGGCCGCTGCGGCGGCATCAAGGCGGCGCTCGATCCGGCCGCCGAGCCGCTGTCGCCAGGCGATTTCATCGGCCGCTGGATGAATCTCTTGAAACCTGCCGCCGAGCAGATCCAGAACAACGACGCCATGACAGCCACCGAGCGGCAGACGGCGCTGGAGCGCATCTCGATCCGCAATTCGATCAGGAACCTGCGCACCTTCCCCTGCGTGGGCATCCTCGAGCAACGCGGCAAATTGAAAATCCACGGTGCCTGGTTCGATATCGGCAATGGCGAATTGTGGATCATGGACAGCAAGACCGGCGATTTCGGCCGTCCGGATCTGACCGGGATTGCCGAGGAAACACCGCCGGCCGAGCCGGCCGCGTCCTGACATCCGCTGGAATCAAAAAGCCCGCTTCCCCACGCGGAAAGCGGGCTTTTTGCCGTCCTGAAGACGACTTATTCGCCGTCGATTCGGGCGCCGATATAGGCGATGGCGCGCTGGTAGACGCTGGCTGCGTTCCAGCCCTGCAGGGCGCCGAAATTGGGCTCTCCCGGCTGATAGCCGGCGCCGGGGCGCCAGCCGTGGCCGCGCAGGAAGTTGGCGGTCGAGGCCAGCGCATCGGCGCGCGAGCCGACGAGATCGATATGGCCGTTGCCATCGCCATCGACCCCGAAGCGCACGACGTTACGCGGGAGGAACTGCGTCTGGCCGATTTCGCCATGGGCCGCGCCACGGGCGGAGGGGCTGAGATCGCCGCGCGCAACGAGTTGCAGCGCTGCATAGAGCTGGTCGGTGAAGTAATCGGAGCGGCGGCAGTCATAGGCGAGCGTCGAGACGGCGGAGAGCGTGTGCTCCTTGCCGAGGAAGCTGCCGAAGCCGGTTTCCATGCCCCAGATGGCGATCAGCGGGCCGGCGGGGACGCCAAAGCGCTGCTCGATGCGGGCAAACAGCGCCGCGTTGGATTTCTTCATGCCCTTGCCGCGCGAGATGATCGCCTGACCGCCACGCTTCTGCATGAACTGCTCGAAGGAGAGCTTGAAGCTTTTCTGACCACGGTCGGCGCGGATGGTTGCGGTGTTGTAACGGACATTGGCGAAGGCCTTGTCCAGAACCGAGCGGCTGACGCCCTGGCCTGCCGCTTCCTGCTTGAAGTCCTGTACCCAGGCCTCAAAGCCGGCGGCATTGTTGCCGCAGCGGGCGGCAAACGCCGAAAGCGGGTTGAGGGCGACCGCCGCCGTGCCGGCGAGCGCGATCAGAATGGTTCTTGCAATGCGCATCGGTGTGTCCGTCCCCACGAGTGCCATCGAAATCCGGGATCGGCCGCCGGTCGGTGCCGGCGGGGATCCCCCCTTATGCAAAAGCTTCGCCTGCTTTTGACGTCAGGCGAAGTTTTATGCAGAAATGGTTACCAAACCGTATCAGGCGGCCTGCTTCTTGCAGCGCCGCGCGTCATTTCATGACGCGCAAAGGACGCTGCAACACTTAAAAAGTGCATAATTTTTTCTGAAATCGATTTCGATTTCAGAAATTATGCACGCGCCTTGATCAACCCGCGATTGATCAAAAGCTCGGCGATCTGGACCGCGTTCAGGGCCGCGCCCTTGCGCAGGTTGTCGGAGACCACCCACATGTTGAGGCCGTTCTCCACGGTCGCATCCTCGCGGATGCGCGAGATGAAGGTCGCGTCTTCGCCGGCCGATTCGTAAGGCGTGATGTAGCCGCCGTTTTCGTGTTTGTCGATCACCTGGCAACCGGGCGCTTCGCGCAGGATATCGCGCGCCTGCTCGGCGGTGATTTCCTTCTCGAACTCGATGTTGACCGATTCGGAATGGCCGATGAAGACGGGAACGCGCACGGCCGTGCAGGTCACCTTGATCTTCGGGTCGAGCATCTTCTTGGTCTCGGCCAGAACCTTCCACTCTTCCTTGGTGTAGCCGTCTTCCATGAAGACGTCGATGTGCGGAATGACGTTGAAGGCGATGCGCTTGGTGAACTTCTTGGTCTCGATCGGATCGGCGACGAAGACGGCGCGGGTCTGGTTGAACAGCTCGTCCATGCCGTCCTTGCCGGCGCCGGAGACCGATTGGTAGGTCGAGACGACGACGCGCTTGATGGTGGCGGCGTCATGCAGCGGCTTCAGCGCGACGACGAGCTGGGCGGTCGAGCAATTCGGATTGGCGATGATGTTCTTCTTGGCGAAGCCGGCAATGGCGTCCGGGTTCACTTCCGGCACGATCAACGGCACCTCGGCGTCGTAGCGCCAGGCGGACGAGTTGTCGATGACGACGCAGCCTTGAGCGCCGATCTTCGGCGACCACTTCTTGGAGACGTCGCCGCCGGCCGACATCAGGCAGATGTCGGTATCGGAGAAATCGTAGTTTTCAAGGTTGGAAACCTTCAGAACCTTGTCGCCGTAGGAGACTTCCGTGCCCTGCGAGCGCGCCGACGCCAGCGGCACGATCTCGTCGGCGGGAAAACCGCGCTCGGCGAGGATGTTGAGCATTTCCCGGCCGACATTGCCGGTCGCGCCTGCGATTGCTACCTTGAAACCCATGTTCTCACTCTCTTTCTCTTCTCTCCACTGTTTCGGAGGGGGAGGCCGCATGGGATATCAGCGGCTTCCTGTCCCCGACCGAGCCGGGGAGAGAGCGGCAGGCCAGAGACGTCAGACGGTTTTCGTCGTCGTCGTTTTGGCCTTGGTTTTGGAAGAAACCGGAACAGGAGACATCCCCCGCGCCATCACTGCGCGGCCATGGAGATCGGCGATGTCATCGGCCTCGATCATGGACGGTTCCTTTTTCCGCTGCTGCTATTGAGGATTTTCGCCCGCAAGTCAAGCGGATTTGGCATGCGCGGAGGGTGCCGGCGATACCGATCGCAATCGCGCATTAGACGAAAGTCATAATCCCAAAGCCGCTCTCTGCGGCGGGCCGCTTTTCTGTCACATTTCCGGCAGGCGTAGACCGTTTGACGGCGATCCGGGAGAGAGCGGGTCGATACGCTGGTTTCAAGGCAGTTCCAGCAAAAGTGTGAAGCGGTTTTGCGTTTGGAATTGCATCCGACAATCTGTGGAGGACAGATCATCATGGCACATGTCGCGACTGCGGACAGCGCAGCCAGGCCGATGACCGGCGAAGAGAAAAAGGTCATCTTCGCCTCGTCGCTCGGCACCGTCTTCGAATGGTACGATTTTTATCTTTACGGCTCGCTGGCGGTCTATATCGGCGCCAGCTTCTTCAGCCAGTATCCGGAGACGACGCGCAACATCTTCGCGCTGCTCGCCTTCGCGGCGGGCTTTCTGGTGCGCCCCTTCGGCGCCCTCGTCTTCGGCCGGCTCGGCGACCTCGTCGGCCGCAAATACACCTTCCTGGTCACCATCCTGATCATGGGCATGTCGACCTTCCTGGTCGGCGTTCTCCCGGGCTCGGCCAGCATCGGCATCGCCGCACCGATCCTGCTGCTCGTGCTGCGCATGCTGCAGGGTCTGGCGCTCGGCGGCGAATATGGCGGGGCGGCGACCTACGTGGCCGAACATGCGCCGCATGGCCGGCGTGGGCTGTTCACCTCTTGGATCCAGACGACGGCGACGCTCGGCCTGTTCCTGTCGCTGGTGGTCATCATCGGCATCCAGACCGCGCTCGGCAAGGAAGCCTTCGCCGCCTGGGGCTGGCGCATTCCCTTCCTCGTCTCCTGCCTGCTGCTCGGCGTCTCCGTGTGGATCCGCATGAAGATGAACGAATCGCCGGCCTTCAAGAAGATGAAGGAAGAGGGCAAGGTTTCGAAAGCACCGCTGACCGAAGCCTTCGGCCAGTGGAAGAATGCCAAGATCGCCCTGCTTGCGCTGTTCGGCGCCGTCGTCGGCCAGGCCGTCGTCTGGTATTCCGGCCAGTTCTACGCGCTGTTCTTTCTGCAGAACATCCTCAAGGTGGATGCGCAGTCGGCCAACATCATGGTCGCCATCTCGCTGTTGATCGGCACCGGCTTCTTCGTCGTCTTCGGCTCGCTGTCGGACCGCATCGGCCGCAAGCCGATCATCATGGCCGGCCTGCTGCTCGCCATGCTGACCTACTTCCCGCTGTTCAAGGCGATGACCTGGGCCGGCAACCCGGCGCTGGCCGAAGCGCAACAGAACGTCCGCGCCACCGTCACCGCCGATCCGTCCGACTGCAAGTTCCAGTTCAACCCGACGGGCACGGCGAAGTTCACCACCTCCTGCGATATCGCAACCTCGTTCCTGACGCGCAACTCGGTGCCCTATGACGTGGTCCCGGGCCCGGCCGGCCAGCCGGCGAGCGTCAAGATCGGCGATGCGACCATCGCCAGCTATGACGCCGTCGCCGCCGGAGACAACGCCAAGGCAACCGACAGCGCTTTCCAGAAGCAGATCAACATCGCCCTGCACAATTCCGGCTATCCGCTGATGCGCGGCGCCGCCAAGGTTCCGGAAACCAAGCTCGACGCCTTCGTTGCCGCCAACCCGGAACTGTCGCTGAATGCGGATGCCATCCGCGCCGGCGAGAAGGCGACCGTGCCGGCCGAAAAGCTGGTGGCCGACAAACTGCTGACGGCACAGGAAGCTGCCGGCGCCACCGAAATGACCGTCTATACCGTGCCCAATGCCGGCGCCTTCACCATGGTCGCCGATCCGGCCCGGGTGAACTGGGTGGCGGTCATCGCCATCCTGACGGTGTTGGTCATCTACGTGACCATGGTCTACGGCCCGATCGCAGCCCTGCTGGTCGAGCTTTTCCCGACCCGCATCCGCTATTCCGGCATGTCGCTGCCCTATCACATCGGCAATGGCTGGTTCGGCGGGCTGCTGCCGGCGACGGCTTTTGCGATGAGTGCCGCCAAGGGCGATATCTATTACGGCCTCTGGTATCCGATCGTCTTCGCCGGCCTGACGCTGGTCATCGGCATGCTGTTCCTGCCGGAAACCAAGGATCGCGATATCCACGACGACTGAGAATTCAAAAGCTCCCCCGCCGGGCTGCCCTGTCCGGTCTTCGAACCCCGGCGTCGCAAGACGCCGGGTTTTTTGTCAGTGTCGCCGGATGCCGAAAGGCAGGCCAAGGAAACGCGGCAGCGGCCAGCCCCCGGGCGAAAGCGTAAAGATGATGCCGAAGCGGGAAAAAAGCACCGCCGTCGCAAAGGCGAACCAGGCGCCGAGCGCAAGGCCGGCGACGACATCGCTCGGATAATGCACGCCCAGAATGATCCGCGTCGCCCCGAGCCACAGGCCGAGACTCAGGAACAGGATGCGGAAGCGGGGAAACAGCAGCGCCAGCGCCGCAAAAACCGCGCCGACATGGGTGGAATGCCCGGACGGAAAACTCTCGTAGAAAAAATCGCCGGCAAAGGGATGCAGGCCGAAAATGCCTTCGCTGTCATAGAGCAGCGGCCGGGCGCGGCCGATGGCCAGCTTCAATCCGTGGGCAACGAGGCTGGCGGAGGCCACCGACAGGCTGAAATAGACCGCCATCTGCACCAGGATCGCCATGCGATAGCGTCGGCGCACACCAGACAGCCGCCGCCCGATGAGGATGCCGGCCAGAAGCACGGTTGCGGTGACCGAGAAGATAACGGTGAGCCGGCCGATATCGGTGACATCCCCGGCAATCGTCACCAGCCGCTTCGGCAATTCCTTCGCCGACAGGCCAAGCGGCGTATCGAAGACGAGGAAGGCGAGCAGGATCAGGTTGACGCTCGCCAACGAATAGCCGACCCAGGAGATACGGCGCCGCAGACGGGCGCGGGCGCGGTAACGGGCGGAAAGACGCTGCAGGAAAGCCGGTTTTTTCGTGTCTTGCAGGGTGGCCTCCATTTGCCGCGTCCGGCGATGGACATAGGGAGCGCCCGACAAGGCTTCAATATCCCGCCGCCGCCATGGCCGGCGTTGAAACGGTAGCTTGCGGTGGTGGATTAAGGGCCTCGAAACGCAAGCCGGTGAGGGTAAGCCCACCTCCGCGCCCTGTACTGTTCTCCACATCCTGTTTACATGAACCGCGCCTGCGAAACATGCCGCACGGCAATGCGCCCGCAATCCCGCTTGCCCTGGAGGCCCGATGACCCTCGACCGTATCCGCGACGACGCCGCGCCAAACGTGCCAGCCCGTGGCGTCTGGGGATGGATGCTGTTCGACTGGGCGGCGCAGCCTTTCTTCACCGTGGTCACCACCTTCATCTTCGGCCCCTATTTCGTCGCGCGGCTAACCGAGGATCCGGTTTCGGCGCAGGCGGCGTGGAGCAACATGGCGACGGTCTCGGCCATCGTCATCGCCCTGCTGTCGCCGGTGCTCGGCGCCATCGCCGACGAATCCGGGCGGCGCAAGCCGTGGATCGGCGTCTTCGCGGTCATCAAGATCGCCAGCCTGTTCATGTTGTGGTTTGCCGCCCCCGGCTCCCCGATCCTCTATCCGGCGCTGTTCATGGTGCTGGCCTCGATTGCGGCGGAATTTTCCATCGTCTTCAACGATTCGATGATGACCCGTATCGTCGACCGGGAGAATGTCGGCAAGATCTCCAACATCGCCTGGGGGCTTGGTTATCTCGGCGGCATGATCGTGCTGATCTTCGTCGTGCTCTGCCTCTCGGCCAATCCGCAGACCGGCAAGACGCTGCTCGGCCTCGACCCGCTGTTCGGCCTCGATCCGGCCAAGGGCGAGGACGCGCGCATCACCGGGCCGATCTCGGCCGTCTGGTATCTCGTCTTCATCCTGCCGATGTTCTTCTTCACGCCCGATGCCGAGCGCGGCCTGCCGCTGGCAAAAGCCGTGCGCTCCGGCCTCGGCGAACTCGCCGCCACCCTGCGCGAGCTGAAACACCGGCGCGGCATCGTAAAATTCCTGGTGGCGCGGATGCTGTATCAGGACGGCGTCAACGGGCTGCTGATCCTCGGCGGCGCGTTTGCCGCCGGCATGTTCGGCTGGGCGACGATGGAGATCGGCGTCTACGGCATCATCCTCAATGTCGTCGCCATCTTCGGCTGCTGGGCCGCAGGCGGCATCGACCGCCGTTTCGGCTCGAAGGTGACGGTGACGCTCAGCCTTGTCATGCTGCTGTCGGCGACGCTCGGCATGGTCTCGACCGGCCCCGGCTTCACCCTGTTCGGCCTGGTGCCGCTCTCGACCGCCGATAGCGGCGGATTGTTCGGCACCGCCGCCGAAAAGGCCTATATCCTCTATGGCCTGCTGGTCGGCCTGTCCTTTGGCCCCGTGCAGGCCTCGTCGCGTTCCTATCTCGCCCGTAGCGTCAGCCCGGCCGAGGCGGGGCGCTATTTCGGCATCTATGCGCTCTCCGGCCGCGCAACGAGCTTCATGGCGACGCTGAGCTTTTCGCTCGCCACCTATTGGACCGGTTCGGCCCGCGCCGGCATGGCCACGCTGCTGGTCTTCCTCATCGCCGGTCTGTTGCTCCTGCTGGCGACACCCTATCCCGCAGATCGCAAGGCATGAAAAAACCCTCCGGCCGCGAGACCGGAGGGTTTTTAAAATCCATCGCTCAGTGGCGGAAGTGGCGCATGCCGGTGAACACCATCGCCACATCGTTGGCGTCGGCGGCGGCGATCACTTCCTCGTCGCGCATCGAGCCGCCCGGCTGGATGACGGCCGTGGCGCCGGCGGCAATCGCCGAAAGCAGGCCATCGGCAAACGGCAGGAAGGCTTCGGAAGCAACCGCAGAACCCTTGGTCAGCGGCTGCGGCCAGCCGGCGGCGCGGGCGGCTTCCTCGGCCTTGATGGCGGCGATGCGGGCGGAATCGACGCGGCTCATCTGCCCCGCGCCGATGCCCGCGGTCTGCCCGTCCTTCGCATAGACCACCGCATTCGACTTCACATGCTTGGCGACCTTGAAGGCGAACTTCATGTCTTCCAGTTCTTGGCTGCTCGGAGCGCGCTTGGTGACGACGCGCAGGTCGAGATCGTCGACCATGCCGTTGTCGCGCGTCTGCACCAGCAACCCGCCGGATACGGTGCGGGCCGAAAGGCCGCGATCGCGCGGATCGGCAAGACCGCCGGTGACCAGCAGGCGCAGGTTCGGCTTGCGCGCCACGATGGCTTTCGCCTCGTCGGTGACGGAGGGCGCGACGATGACCTCGGTGAACAACTTGACGATCTCTTCCGCGGCTTCCGCATCCAGCACCTGGTTCAGCGCGATGATGCCGCCGAAGGCCGAAACGCTGTCGCAGGCGAGCGCCCGGCGATAAGCATCCGCCAGGCTGGTGCCGGTGGCGACGCCGCAGGGGTTGGCATGCTTGATGATCGCGCAGGCCGGGCCCTTTTCAGCCGGGAATTCGCAGACCAGCTCGAAGGCGGCGTCGGTATCGTTGATGTTGTTGTAGGAAAGCTGCTTGCCCTGCAGCAGGTTGGCGGTGGCGACGCCCGGACGGTTCTCGCCGGTGAGATAAAAGCCGGCGCTCTGGTGCGGATTTTCGCCATAGCGCATCTTTTCCTTGAGCACGCCGCCGATCACCCGGTGGCGCGGCATTTCGATATCCAGCGCCTCGGCGAACCAGTTGGAAATCGCCGCGTCATAGGCGGCGGTGCGGGCAAACGCCTTGGCGGCCAGCGTCTGGCGGAAGGCATAGGCCGTCTGCCCGTCATCGGCGCGCAGCGACTCGATCACCGCCGGATAATCGGCGGGATCGGTGAGAACGGTGACATAGGCATGGTTCTTGGCGGACGCCCGGATCATCGCCGGGCCGCCGATATCGATGTTCTCGACCGTCGTCGGATAATCGCCGCCGGCGGCGCGCACGCTTTCGAACGGATAGAGATTGATGACCACCAGGTCGATGGCGGTGATGCCGTGGGCGGCCATTGCCGCCTGATGCTCGGCATCGTCGCGGATCGCCAGCAGGCCGCCATGCACGAGGGGATGCAGCGTCTTGACGCGTCCGTCCATGATTTCCGGGAAACCGGTGATTTCGGAAACGTCGGTGACGGCGAGGCCCTCGGCGGCCAGCGCCTTGTAGGTGCCGCCGGTGGAAAGCAGCGTCACGCCATGTTCGGCAAGGCTCCTCGCCAGTTCGACGATCCCGGTCTTGTCGGATACCGACAGCAGCGCGGTGCGGACTTTGACTTTGTCGGGGACGGGAATTTTCTTGGAAGCGACGGCCATGATCAAGCTCCGATGCGGCTGCGGGCGATGGACGGGATTTCTGCCGCGTCGCCTAGCACAGCTTGGCCGAAGATGAAACCTCGGGCGTCAAGCCCTGCGGAATTCCCAGCGGATCTCCGGCGTTTCGGCAATCGAGAAGGAAATTTCGAGCTGTTCGGATTTACGCAGGCCCGAGGCATCGGCAAAGAAGATGTCCTCGGTGATTTCGACCAGGAAGCCGGGACAGGAAAACAGCCAGCTTTCGCCATCGGGGGCGGCGAGCAGAACGGTATCGTCGCTTTTCGGCACGATGGCGATCGCCGGGTGCACATGAAAGCGCGCCGTCGCGTGCGATGGCGGCGGTGTTGCCCCCTTTTTTGCCCGGGGATGAAACCGATCGGCGCCACGCAGCCGGGCGCCATCGGCCGAAAGCACCAGCTCGCGCTCATGGATCAGCCCGAAGGACGCGAGATAACCGTCATGCGAGGCGAGGAGGCGATCGGCTCCGCTGGCGGATTGGTCGCGCTCCGCCGCCACCGTCTCGACGCCGCCGATCATGACCGGACCGAGAAAATCCGATTCCGAAAACTGCGCCGAGGACGTCTCGTTGACGACGACGGTCGAATGCGCGGCCGTCACCCGCGCGGCCTGGCGATAATCGCCGCCGGCGAATTTCGGCGCGCCGGAATTGGTGACGAAGCGGTATCTGCCCGAGGACATCTCGAAGGACAGGCAGCCGGCATGGGCGTTACGCGACAGATCCGACGAACGCGCCATGCCAGTATCGACCAGCACCACCGTGCCCTCCGCCGCCAGCCGGTGATAATCGAGATGCGGCAGCGAGCGGAAAGGCTTTCCGGCCGTCTCGTCATAGCGCAGCACCGCCATAAGCTCGTTGGCGAGCGTGGCGGTGGCGCCGTTGAACAGGGCGAGATCGCCGCTCTGGTGGCGGAAGAAGCGCAGCGCCGGATACATGCGGTCGATGCCCTGGATCAGCCGGCCCGGCACGTCATGGCCAAGATTGACATAGGTCTGGCGCAGGGGCAGCAAGTCGAACAGCAGGTCGAGCGCCACGCGCGGATTGCGCGAGATATGGCCGCCATCGGCGCCGATCTGCGCTTCCAGCTCGCGGTCGAGATCGAGCCCGGCCTTGCGCACTGCCGATGGTTTCAGCGGCAGCGCCATCGAGGCCATGGCGAGCGCGATGCGCGCGCGAAACCGCGCCTCCGGCAAGGCGCAATGCTCCGTCATCCGCCTGATATAGCGGATATGCACGGCAATGCTCTTCATGAAGCGGCGATAGAAATGGCTTTCGGCGCCCTGCAGCACCACCGGCGAATGCGACAGCCAGGCGATCAGCCGCTGCGCGGCGATATCGACACTCCAGACGGCGCTGTCGAAGCGTTTGCCCTGCGTCTGGATCCACTGATCGACGAGACGGCGGGCCTTCAGGCAGGCCTCGTCGGACTTGTCGGCGCGGATATGGCGCAGCCAGGCGAAGGCATGCAGCCGCGCCTCGAAGGCGGGCGAGGGCGGCGGCAGGAGAAATGGCGACTCACCCTCGGTCGCCATCATCCGTC
The DNA here is from genome assembly GCF_029601685.1 of Rhizobium sp. YJ-22. Taxonomy (NCBI): domain Bacteria; kingdom Pseudomonadati; phylum Pseudomonadota; class Alphaproteobacteria; order Hyphomicrobiales; family Rhizobiaceae; genus Rhizobium; species Rhizobium sp. YJ-22. Next base: position 302,979 of record NZ_JARRIR010000005.1, read on the forward strand.
CAGCCAGCGGAAAGCGGTCGGCGATAATTTCCTCAGCGACAAAGGGATCGATGATTCGCAGATCCGTCGGCGCGACGACCAGGCGCTCGGGGATCTTTACCGTGGCGCGCGTCAGCGCAAAATGCGCCAACGCCAGCCGGCGTCGGACACGACGCCAGCTTTCACGCCAGTACAGATAGATCAGGTGCTTGCGGTCGTAACGCGTCATGGTGTCCCGGTGAGCCCCCCACCCTCTCGTTATCGCAAATTTGCGAAAATCAAAACCGCCAAAAAAATTATGCAGCAGATTTAGGCTGTTACGATAAGCCCCCGAGACAACGAGATAGAGCGGCGACCGGCCGGTTCAACGCAGGCGGCGCAGCACGGCCGCATAAAATCCGTCGAGACCTGAAGCGAACGGCGCCTCCAGCGGCAGCATGGCGGGCGTGGTGCGCAGCGCCCCCTCCGGCGTCACCGCCGCTTCCAGCCCCGGCCATTCCGAGGGATCGACGGGCACGCGCTCGACATCATCGGGCCTATCGGCAAGAATCCGGCTCACGACCGTTTCGCCCTCCAGCGGATCCAGCGAACAATTCGAGAAAACGACCAGCCCGCCCGGCTTCACCAGCGTCAGGGCATGGCGCAGCAGCCGCTCCTGCACACCGGCAAGCTTGGCGATATCGGCCTCGTCCTTGACCCAGAGCACATCGGGATGGCGGCGCGTGGTGCCCGTGGAAGAGCAGGGAGCATCGAGCAGGGCGACGTCGAACAATTCCTCACTGCGGAAATCGCCGGCATTGGCCTCGATGGTCTTGGCCTTCAGCTTGAGGCGATCGAGATTGCGCTCCAGCCGCTTCAACCGGCTGGCCGACATGTCGAGCGCGGTGACCTCGGCGCCGGCCAGGATGAGTTGCGCCGTCTTGCCGCCGGGTGCCGCGCAGAGATCGACGGCGGTCTTGCCCTTGAGATGGCCGAACAGCTGCGCCGGCAGGCCGGCGGCGGCATCCTGAACCCACCAGTCGCCGTCCTCGTAACCGGCCAGGGCGGTGACCGAGCCATCGAAACCGGCAAGGCGAACCCCACCGGTCGGCAGCACGATGCCGTTGAGCTTCTCGGCCCAGCCTGCCGCATCCGATTTCACCGTCAGGTCGATGGCGGCCGGCGTCAGTTGCGCTTCGGCGATGGCGCGGGCCACATCCTCGCCGTAAGCGGAAACGAGGCGCTTGAAAAACCAGTCCGGCATCGCCGGCACGTCCTTCACCCGCTCCAGGATATCCGCCTTCTCGCGGCTCATGCGTCTGAGCAGCGCGTTGACCAGGGCGGCGAAACGGCGATTGCGCGGATCGGCATTGGCCTGCTCGACGGCGAGGTCGACGGCGGAATGATCGGGCACGTCGAGATAGAGGATCTGCGCCGCCGCGACCGTCAGCACATGTTTCAGCGCCCGTGCGCCCTCGGGCAGCGGCGTTTGCAACAATGAGGCGATGGCCGCGTCGATGCGCGGCAGGTGACGCAGCGCGGTGTTGAGCATGGCGCGCACCAGCGCCCGGTCGGCCTCGTTCAGGACCTTGTAGGCAGGGTTGCCGTTTTCGGCATCGAGCATGCCGTCCAGCGAGGTCTTGCGATCGATGACCGCCGCCAGCAATTTTGCCGCGGCCGCACGCGCCTCCATACCCGGCTTGGCAGGCGGCAGGTCGCGGTTTCTCGCGGGGGCAGGGCGCTTGCCGCCCTTCAGGGAACGGCGGGGCGAGGACTTTTCATCGGACGTCAAGACCAGGGACCTTTTTTCGGCGGTTGCGAACCACCGCGACCCCATCCGGTCGTGGGCACGGAGCGCGATTTGCGTGAGGGATTAGCAGACGGCGCCGCCGGCGTCGAGGCGGCGGGGGAAAACTCGCCGGCCATGGCCTGCAGGGCGGCAATGCGGTTTTCCGTGTTGGGATGGGTGGAAAACAGGTTGTCCATGCGCTCGCCCGAAAGCGGATTGATGATGAACATATGTGCGGTGGCCGGATTGCGCTCCGCATCCGGATTGTGGATCTGCTGCGCGGCGCCGGCGATCTTGCCGAGCGCCGAGGCCAGCCACAAGGGATGGCCGCAGATCTCGGCGCCGCGCCGGTCGGCGGAATATTCGCGTGTGCGGCTGATCGCCATCTGCACCACCATGGCCGCCAGCGGCGCGACGATGCTGGCGATCAGCACGCCGACGATGCCGAGTCCGTTATTGTTGCCGTTGCTGCCGCGGTTTCCACCGAACAGGAAGGCGAAATTGGCCAGCATCGAGATCGCGCCGGCCAGCGTCGCGGTGATCGTCATGGTCAGTGTGTCGCGGTTCTGGATATGCGCCAGTTCATGGGCCATCACGCCGGCCACCTCCTCCGGCGTCAGCGCCTGCAACAAGCCGGTCGAGGCGGCGACGGCGGCGTTCTGCGGATTGCGCCCGGTGGCGAAGGCGTTCGGCTGCGGGCTGTCATAGAGATAGACACGCGGCATCGGCAGGCCGGCATTCTGCGACAGGTCGCGGATGATGTTGAAGAATTCCGGCGCGTTGCGCTCATCGATCTCCTGCGCCCGATAGGCCGAGAGCACCATCCTGTCGGAATTCCAGTAGGAGAAGAAATTCATGCCCGCCGCGACCACGAAGGCGATCATCATGCCGCCGCGGCCGCCGATCAGATAACCGACGCCCATGAACAGGGCGGTCATGAAAGCCAGCAGCATGGCCGTGCGCATAAGGTTCATCGATCTCTCCAGCTAGGCGTCAAGACGCAATCACATCGTTTTCCCGAAACCGGTTTCCCCTTTCGGGCAAGATGCCCTATGATTTGGCGATCTCGAAGCGTTTTTCAATATTTGCATGAGGCCAGCCATGGCGGACAATACAGCCGACAACGACAATATCGAACGCGCCGACGCAAGCGGCCCGAACGGGCGGCCGCTGTCTCCTGCCGCACAGCGCGCCCTGCGGGAAGCCGAGAAACGCCGGCAGGCGGAAAGGCCGGAAGAGCGGCCGGTTGAGCATGGCGGCCGCGGCGGAGCCGATCCAGCCCGTTTCGGCGATTGGGAAATCAACGGCCGCGCCATCGATTTCTGAGAGTCATTGCTCCAATAAGTAGAAATTCCTATTGACGGGCACATAAATTAGGAATTATATCCTAGTTTATGTTTTTCCCGATCCGAACCCTCCTGTGCATCGTCATCCTTGCCCTCCTGGCGGGACCGCTTGTCGCCCGCGACGACCGGATCGCCGGCCCGGTGGCGGCTGACATCCTGCGTGTGGTCGACGGCGATACGCTGCTGGTCGAGGCCATGCCCTGGCCGCAGCAGCGGGTGGAGGTCTATGTGCGGCTGCGGGGAATCGATACGCCGGAACTCAACGCATCCTGCCCGGCCTTGCGGGCGCGCGCCGAAGCGGCGCGCCAGGCCTTGATCGACATGGCCGGCGAAACCGGTACGGTCTGGCTGCGCAATATCGGCGGCGACAAATATTTCGGCCGCATCGTCGCCGACGTCACCTTTGCCGATGGCCGCGACCCGGCGCAGGATCTGCAGGCCGCCGGCCTCGCCGTCGCTTATCACGGCGGCCGCAAGCCGGCTATCGATTGCGCCGCAACGGCTGCGCTGGAATAGGAGAAGCGCCAGAATTCAGTTCGGTCCAAGCGTTGGACATCCCCATCATCGTCATGCTCGGACTTGTCCCGAACATCTGACCAGCAGACGTCGGCAGATTCTCGGCACGAGGTCAAGAATGACGTGCGATGGCCCGGGAGACCTAAAACGGAAAAGGGCCGGAGAAATCCCCGGCCCCCTTGTTCTGTATCTCAATAAAACCTACGCCGCGTTGGCGCGGTTCTGGCGGTTGTGGATCAGGTCGTCGACGACGGCGGGATCGGCGAGCGTCGAGATATCGCCGAGCGCTCCGAAATCGTCCTCGGCAATCTTGCGCAGGATGCGGCGCATGATCTTGCCGGAGCGGGTCTTCGGCAGACCGGGGGCGAACTGGATCTTGTCCGGCGTCGCGATCGGTCCGATCTCCTTGCGCACATGACGGACGAGTTCCTGGCGCAATGCCTCGTTGCCTTCCTCGCCGGCCATCAGCGACACATAGCAATAGATGCCCTGGCCTTTCAGTCCATGCGGATAGCCGACCACGGCTGCTTCGGAGACGAGATGGTGCGAAACCAGCGCCGATTCGACTTCCGCCGTACCGAGACGGTGACCGGAGACATTGAGCACGTCGTCGACGCGGCCGGTGATCCAGTAATAGCCGTCCTCGTCGCGGCGGCAGCCGTCGCCGGTGAAATATTTCCCCTTATAGGTGGAGAAATAGGTCTGGATGAAACGGTGATGGTCGCCATAGACGCTGCGCATCTGCCCCGGCCAGCTATCGGTGATGCACAGATTGCCGTCCGTCGCTCCCTCCAGCACATGTCCCTCGCCATCGACGAGTTGCGGCTTCACGCCGAAGAAGGGCAGGGTGGCCGAGCCGGGTTTCAGGTCCGTGGCGCCCGGCAGCGGCGAAATCAGGATGCCACCGGTTTCCGTCTGCCACCAGGTGTCGACAACCGGACATCTCTGCTCGCCGACGACATTATAATACCATTCCCAGGCTTCCGGGTTGATCGGCTCGCCGACCGAACCGAGCAGCCGTAGCGAGGATCGATCCGAACGCTTGACGAAGTCGTCGCCGGCGCCCATCAGGGCGCGAATGGCGGTCGGCGCCGTGTAGAAGATATTGACCTTGTGCTTGTCGATCACTTCCCAGAAACGGCCCTGATCGGGAAAATTCGGCACGCCCTCGAACATCAGCGTCGTCGCCGCATTGGCGAGCGGGCCATAGACGATATAGGAATGGCCGGTCACCCAGCCGACATCGGCCGTGCACCAGTAGACGTCGCCGTCATGGTAATCGAAGACATATTCATGCGTCATCGAGGCATAGACGAGATAGCCGCCGGTGGTATGCAGCACGCCCTTCGGCTTGCCGGTCGAGCCGGACGTATAAAGAATGAACAGCGGGTCTTCCGCCCGCATCTTCGCCGGCGGGCAATCCGGCTTCACCGTGGCGATTTCCTGGTGATACCAGAGGTCGCGGCCCGGCGCCCAGCCGATCTTGCCGCCGGTGCGGCGCACGACCAGCACCTTGTTGACGATCACATGGTTCTTGGCGGCGATATCGATGGCGGTATCGGTGTTTTCCTTGAGCGGGATCGGCTTGCCGCCGCGCACGCCCTCGTCGCAGGTGATGACGAAGGTGGATTCGCAATCGACGATGCGGCCCGCCAGCGAATCCGGCGAAAAGCCGCCGAAAACGACCGAATGCACCGCGCCGATGCGCGCGCAGGCAAGCATGGCATAGGAGGCTTCCGGGATCATCGGCATGTAGATGGTGACGCGATCGCCCTTCTTGACCCCATGCTTCTTGAGCACGTTCGCCATGCGGCAGACGTTTTCATAAAGCTGGTTGTAGGTGATCTTCTTGTCGATATAGGGATTGTCGCCTTCCCAGATGATCGCGGTCTTCTCACCATGCGTCTTCAGGTGGCGATCGATGCAGTTATAGGAGACGTTGGTCACGCCGTCCTCGAACCACTTGATCGAAACCTTGCCGGTGAAGGAGGTGTTCTTGACCTTGGTATAGGGCTTGAACCAGTCGATGCGCTTGCCGTGCTTGCCCCAGAAGCGATCGGGTTCCTCGATGCTCTCCTGATACCATTTGCGGTAGGTTTCGCCGTCGATGAGCGCGCGACTTTTGGCCGATTTGGGGACCGGATAAAGCTTGGCTGACATGAACTCCTCCTCCATGTTGATGCGCCGAACTATCTATGTGCGCCCTACATAGCAGGTCAACCGGCTGCCGCAATTAGACAAAGGTCATTTGACTTTGAAAGAATTGCAATTCTGCGACAATATCGCTATAGAGCGTCCATAACTCCCGGAAATTGTGGTCAACGCCACGTCCCGCGACACCGGCGCGGGCGGACAGAAGGACTATATCCATGGCTCAACAACTGCTCATGCCGAAGGCGACCGCCATCTGGCTGGTCGACAACACCGCCTTGTCTTTCGATCAGATCGCGCAATTTTGCAAACTGCATCCGCTCGAAGTCAAGGCGATTGCCGACGGTGAAGCGTCGCAGGGCATCAAGGGCCTGGATCCGATCGCCACAGGCCAGCTTTCGCGCGAGGAAATCGCCCGCGGCGAAGCCAATCCGAACCACAAGCTCAAGCTCTCCGACCCCAAGGTGCGCGTGCCGGAATCCAAGCGCAAGGGCCCGCGCTATACCCCGGTTTCCAAGCGCCAGGACCGTCCGAACGCCATCCTCTGGCTGGTGCGCAACCATCCCGAATTGAAGGACGCGCAGATCTCGCGCCTCGTCGGCACCACCAAGTCGACCATCGAGCAGATTCGCGACCGCACCCACTGGAACTCGGCCAACCTGACGCCGATGGATCCGGTGACGCTTGGCCTGTGCAGCCAGATCGACCTCGACTTCGAAGTGGAAAAAGCCTCCAAGGGCCGACCGCTACCGACTGCCGCCGAACTCGGCGCGACACTGCAGCCTTCGCAGGAAACCGAGCGCTTTAGCTATCAGGACGACCGCGAGGAAGAGAAGGAAATCGACGCCGACGCCGTCTTCGCCAAGCTCAAGTCGCTGAAATCGACCCACACGGAAGATGAGGACGAAGACGATCGCTACTGATCGCCGTCCGTAAGCCTTGCTTGACATCGACCCGGCCCGCGGATCGCGCGCCGGGTTTTTGTTTGCCGCGATCAGGTCAATGTGAAACCGCGTTCACGCATCACGCCCTGAATTTCGTCGAGGATCGCCGGATCGTCGATGGTCGCCGGCATTTTCCACGGCAGGCCGTCGGCGATCTTCTGCATCGTCCCGCGCAGGATCTTGCCCGAACGCGTCTTCGGCAGCCGTTGAACGATCATCACCGTCTTGAAGGCGGCGACGGGACCGATCTCGTTGCGCACCAGCGACACGACCTCGTGCTCGATCTCCCGCGATGTGCGCGTCGCTCGGTTCTTCAACACCAGGAAACCGCAGGGGATCTGCCCTTTCAATGCGTCGGCAACGCCGATGACCGCGCATTCGGCGACATCGGGATGCATGGCGCAGACCTCCTCCATCGCCCCGGTCGACAAGCGATGGCCGGCGCAATTGATGATGTCGTCGGTGCGGGCCATGATGTAGACATAGCCGTCCTCATCGACATAGCCGGCATCGGCCGTCTTGTAGTAGCCGGCGAATTCCGTGAGGCAGCCGCTGCGAAAGCGTTCGTCTGCATTCCAGAAGCTGACGAGATTGCCGGGCGGCAAGGGCAGGCGGATGACGATATTGCCGAGCGTGCCCGGCGCCACCGCATGGCCCTCGTCGTCGAGCACATGGATGGCATAACCCGGCATCGGCACGGTCGGCGAGCCGTATTTCACCGGCAATTGCCCGAGACCCAGCGGATTGGCGGCAATCGCCCAGCCGGTTTCCGTCTGCCACCAATGGTCTATGACGGGAATCGCGAGCATCCGCTCCGCCCATTTGATGGTTTCCGGGTCGGCGCGCTCGCCGGCGAGGAACAGGGCGCGAAGCCCAGAAAGATCGTATTGCTGGATCAACTCGCCGTCCGGATCGTCGCGGCGAATGGCGCGAAAGGCGGTGGGGGCGGTGAACAGCGCCTTGACGTCGTATTCGGCAATCACCCGCCAGAAGGCGCCGGCATCCGGCGTTCCCACAGGCTTTCCCTCGTAGACCACGGTCGTATTGCCGGCCAGCAGCGGCGCATAGACGATATAGGAATGGCCGACCACCCATCCGATATCCGAGGCCGACCAGAACACTTCGCCCGGCTTCATGCCGTAGATATGCTCCATAGACCAGCGCAACGCCACCATATGGCCGCCATTGTCGCGAATGACGCCCTTGGGCTGGCCGGTGGTGCCTGACGTGTAGAGGATATAGAGCGGATCGGTCGCCTTGACCGGCGTGCAGGGCACGCGCGTGCCTTTCGCCTTCTCCGCCTCGACAAGGGTAGCAAAATCGACATCGCGGCCGGGCGTCATCGCCGCTTCGCATTGCGGCCGCTGAAGGACGAGGCAATGGCGCGGTTTTACCCGCGCGCCCTCGATGGCGTGATCGACCAGCGGCTTGTAGGCGACGATGCGGCCCGGCTCCAGCCCGCAGCTTGCGGCAATCACCAGATCGGCCTCGAAATCGTCGATGCGGGTCGACAGTTCATGCGCGGCAAAGCCGCCGAACACCACAGAATGAATAGCCCCGAGCCGGGCACAGGCCAGCATCGAGAACAGCGCTTCGGGGATCATCGGCATGTAGAGGATGACGCGGCTGCCCTTGCCGATGCCGAGCCCGATCAGGACCGCCGCCACCGCCTCGATTTCCCGCTGCATCTCGGCAAAGCTATAGCGGCGCTTCTCGCCGGCCATCGGGCTGTCATAGATCAGCGCCGCTTGCGCGCCGCGACCGGCCAGGACATGCCGGTCGATGCAGTTGTGACAGGTATTGGTCTCGCCGCCGGCAAACCATTGTCCGTAGACGCCAAGCTGCGGATCGAAAGCCGTATCGAAGGGCCGGAACCAGTCCAGCGCCCCGGCAGCATCCGCCCAGAAGCCGTGCGGATCCTGTTCCCACGCGGCATAGGTTTCGGCATATCTGCTCTGCATGTCTTCCTCCCGATTGCCGAGCCTCTCCCCGGCTCAGCTTCCTGTATCGGAAGAAAAGGTGCAAATGGAAAGTCAGACCAAAGCTCTAGGACAAAAGGCGAAGTATCACCGCGTCCCGAAGATCGCCGAGCCGACGCGCACACTGGTCGCGCCGAAAGCAATCGCCGCCTCGAAATCCCCGGACATGCCCATCGACAGCCGCTCGACGCCGCATTCGACCGCCAGCATGGCCAGCAGCGCGAAATGTGGCCCCGGATTTTCCTCGGCCGGCGGAATGCACATCAGCCCCTCGATATCGAGGCCGAGCTCGTCGCGGCAAAGTCCGGCGAAGGCGACGACATCATCCGGCGCGATGCCGGCCTTCTGCGGCTCCAGCCCGGTATTGACCTGGATATAGAGGCGCGGACGCCGTCCCTGGCGGCCCATTTCCTCGGCAATCGCCCGGGCGATCTTTTCCCGGTCCACCGTCTCGATAACGTCGAACAGCGCCACCGCATCCGCCGTCTTGTTGGATTGCAGCGGCCCGATCAGGTGCAGCTCGATCTCCGGCGTCTCCGCTTTCAGCCCCGGCCACTTGCCCTGCGCTTCCTGCACCCGGTTTTCGCCGAACACACGCTGGCCGGCGGCGATCACCGGCCGGATGGCATCGGCCTCGAAGGTCTTGGAGACGGCGACCAGCGTCACCGCGCCCGCCTCGCGGCCCGCCTGCCGCTCGGCGGTCTCGATCCGCGTCTTAACTTCCTGAAGCCGCTCCTGAACGTCCATCGCCCTTGTCCCGCTTTCGATTTTCCAAGTTCCTGCCTAGCCGCAGATGCCGGCTTTGCCAAGGCATGCGATGCTGCGATTATCGCACCCATGACAAAGATAAAACCCTTCCGCAGGCCACAAAACTTGACGCTTGGACGGTTTCATGGTGAAGGTCACCCCCAATTCTCCCTGATTTTGGACGATTATTCCCATGGCCACCGAACGTTACAATCCGCGCGACGCCGAGCCCCGCTGGCAGGCGAAATGGAACGAAGAAAGCGTCTTCGTCACCGACAACAACGATCCGCGCGAGAAATATTACGTCCTCGAAATGTTCCCCTATCCCTCGGGGCGCATTCACATGGGGCATGTGCGCAACTACGCCATGGGCGACGTCGTCGCCCGCTACAAGCGTGCGCGCGGCTATAACGTCCTGCATCCCATGGGCTGGGACGCCTTCGGCATGCCGGCCGAAAACGCCGCCATGCAGAACAAGGTCCATCCCAAGGACTGGACCTACCAGAACATCGCGACCATGCGTAACCAGTTGAAGTCCATGGGGCTTTCGCTCGACTGGTCGCGCGAGTTCGCCACCTGCGACGTCGATTATTACCATCGCCAGCAATACCTCTTCCTGGATTTCATGGAAAAGGGCCTGGTCTACCGCAAGCAGTCCAAGGTCAACTGGGACCCGGTCGACAACACCGTGCTCGCCAACGAGCAGGTCATCGATGGCCGCGGCTGGCGCTCCGGTGCGCTGGTGGAGCAGCGCGAACTGACGCAATGGTTCTTCAAGATCACCGATTTCAGCCAGGATCTGCTCGATGCGCTCGACACGCTCGACCAATGGCCGGAAAAAGTCCGTATCATGCAAAAGAACTGGATCGGCCGTTCGCAGGGTATGAGCGTGCGCTGGGAGATCGTTGCCGAGACCGCCCCGGCCGGCACCCAGGAAGTGACCGTCTACACGACGCGTCCCGATACCCTGTTCGGCGCCTCCTTCCTGGCGATCGCCGCAGACCATCCGCTCGCCAAGGAGGCAGCCGCCAGGAATCCGGCTATCGAAGCCTTCTGCGAGGAATGCCGCCGTGCCGGCACCTCGGTCGCCGCGCTCGAAACCGCCGAGAAGAAGGGCTACGACACCGGCATCCGCGTCAAACACCCGCTCGATCCGAGCTGGGAACTGCCGGTCTACATCGCCAATTTCGTGCTGATGGACTACGGCACCGGCGCCATCTTCGGCTGCCCCTCCGGCGACCAGCGCGACCTGGATTTCGCCCGCAAATACGACCTGCCGGTCGTGCCGGTCGTCATGCCGAGGGATGGCGACGCCGCCACCTTCGCCATCGGCGACGAGGCCTATGTCGAAGACGGCGTGATGATCAATTCGCGTTTCCTCGACGGCATGACCACCGACGAAGCGTTCGAAACCGTGGCCGAGAAGCTTGGCGCCCAATCACTCGGCAACCAGCCGCAGGGCGAACGCAAGGTTAATTTCCGCCTGCGCGACTGGGGCATTTCCCGCCAGCGTTATTGGGGTTGCCCGATCCCGGTCATCCATTGCGCCGATTGCGGCGTCGTGCCGGTGCCGAAGGCCGACCTGCCGGTCAAGCTGCCCGACGACGTCACCTTCGACGTGCCCGGCAACCCGCTCGACCGTCACCCGACCTGGCGCCACGTCGCCTGCCCGAATTGCGGTCGCGATGCCCGCCGCGAAACCGACACGATGGACACCTTCGTCGATTCGAGCTGGTATTTCGCGCGCTTCACCGCGCCCTGGGAAGACAAGCCGACCGACCCGAAGGTCGCCAGCCACTGGCTGCCGGTCGACCAGTATATCGGCGGCATCGAGCATGCGATCCTGCACCTGCTCTATTCGCGCTTCTTCACCCGCGCCATGCGCGAGACCGGCCATGTCGATCTCAAGGAGCCCTTCAAGGGCCTGTTCACGCAGGGAATGGTCGTGCATGAAACCTATAGCCGCGGCGAAGGCATGCAGCGCGAATGGGTGGCGCCCGCCGATATCCGCATCGAAGAACTCGACGGCAAGCGCCGCGCCGTCCTCTTGGCGACAGGCGAAGACATCAAGATCGGCTCGATCGAAAAAATGTCGAAGTCGAAGAAGAACGTCGTCGATCCCGACGATATCATCGCCTCCTACGGCGCCGATACCGCCCGCTTCTTCGTGCTGTCGGATTCGCCGCCGGATCGTGACGTCATCTGGTCGGAAGCCGGCGTCGAAGGCTCGCATCGTTTCGTCCAGCGTGCTTGGCGGCTGATTTCCGAGGCCGCCGAACGGCTGTGTAGTGTCGATGCCGCACCCGCCCACGAGGGAGAGGCGCTCGCCATCTCACAAATCGCCCACAAGACCCTTAAGGCGGTGCAGGGCGATTACGACAAGCTGAACTTCAACAAGGCCGTGGCACGCATCTACGAGATGGTCAACGCCCTTGCAGCGCCGCTGACCAAGGTGGCGAGCGGCGAGACCGACGCGGCATACACCGCCGCCGTCAAGGAAGCCGTGCTGATCCTCATCCAGATCGTCGCCCCGATGACCCCACATCTGGCCGAGGAATGCTGGGCAACACTGAAGCAGAACGGCCTCGTCGCCAAGGCGAACTGGCCGGCCTATGAAGATGCGCTGACCAGGGACAACGAAATCACCCTGCCGGTGCAGATCAACGGCAAGAAGCGCGCCGAATTGACAATCGCGCCAGATGCAGACCAGAATGCCGTCCAGTCCGCCGTTCTCGCGCTCGAAGCCGTTCAGGCGGCCCTCGCCGGGCAGACGCCGAAGAAGATCATCGTGGTGCCGCAAAGGATCGTGAACATTGTCGTCTGATTTCCGCTCGAAGCTCCTTCGTACGAGCGGCGCTATCGTTCTGATTGCGCTTTCCGCTCTGGCCACCGGTTGCCAGGTTCGCCCGCTTTATTCCGAAGCGGGCGGCGTTGCCCAAAAACTGGGATCGATCGCCTATTCGGAGGCCGGAAGCCGCATTGGTCAGGTGGTGCGCAACAAGCTGATCTTCCTGACAGCAGGCGGAAATGGTGAGCCGGCTAATCCTGAATACAAGGTCGATCTGACGGTGACGAGCTCGGTTGCCCAGGTTCTGCTGGTCGAGACCTCCGACCGCGCCCGCGCCGGGCAGGTTGCCGTGGCGGTCGATTATATCTTGCGGCGCAATGCCGACGGCCAGGTCCTCAAGGCTGGCCATCGCCAGGCAATCTCCCTCGTCGATTTCCCGGTTCAGGAATTCGCCAAGGTTCGCGCCATCCGCGATGCCGAAAACCGCGCAGCCAATGAGGCAGCGGAACTGGTGCGCGCCGATCTCGCCGCTGCGCTCGGCCGCTGAGGCAAACGCAACCGATGACCGAGATCAAATCACACGAATTCGATGCGTTTCTCGCTCAGGGAATGCGGTCCTATCGAATCTTCGTCATCTTTGGTCCGGATCGCGGTCTGGTTTCGGAACGCGCGTCTGCCATCGCCCAGAAATCCGGCATTGCGCTGGACGACCCCTTCTCGGTGACCCGGCTCGATGCCGGCGATCTCGGCCCAGGGGGAGGGCGGCTGCTCGATGAAGTCGGCGCACTTGGCCTGTTCGGCGGAGATAAGCTGATCTGGGTCAAGGGTGGCGGCAATGATCGCGGCCTAATCGACGCCATGCCGCGCATTGTCGAACAGAACCTTACTGACACCGTGTTGATCATCGAAGCCGGCGACATCAAGAAGGGCGTGGGCTTGAGAAAGCTGGTCGACGGCCATAAGTCTGTGGCGTCGATTGCCTGTTATGCCGACGACCGTCGCGCCCTGAACGCGCTGATCGACACCGAACTCGCCAAGGAAAATTTGCGCATCACGCCCGAGGCCCGCGATATCCTGATCGACAGCCTCGGCGGCGACCGTCTTGCCTCCCGCAACGAACTGCAAAAACTTGCGCTTTACGCTCGCGGTGAGCAAACGATCGACGCACAGCACGTCACCGACATCGTCGGTGACGCCAGCTCAACCTCCGTCGACGATGCGGTCGATGCGATCTTCAGCGGCGACAAGGATCGTTTTATCCAGGAAACCGGAAAGGTGTTTACGTCAAAAACGCCGGTCTTCCTGCTGCTTCAATCCTGCCTGAAGCAGTTACAGCTTCTCGACATCCTGCGCTCGGAAATGGAAGAGAAAAAGCTCTCGCCGCAGCAGGTCATGCAGACTTATGCGCGTCACGTTCATTTCCGTCGCAAGCCGATCCTGGAGGCAGCTTTACGTATCTGGTCGCCACCGGCCATCGCCCGGGAAATGCGCCGCGTCAATACCGCCATCCTGCAGACGCGTCAGCGTCAGGCGCTGGAAGACAGTATCGCCCTGCAAACCCTGCTGGCGCTGACTTTACAATCGGGCAAGCGCATCTGAGAGATCATCGTTTCTCAAGCAGCCGGCAAATATCTTCGAGTTGCTCGAGGGTTTTGTAAGCGATGCGGATCTGGCCGCTGCTGCCCTTGTGATTGATCGTGACATCGAGTCCGAGTGTATCGGAAAGACTGCGTTCAAGCGCCAGCGTATCCGAATCCTTCTCGTCGCGTTTGCGCATCCCATAGCCGGGGTCGCTTTGCGCCTTGATGTCGTTCTGCGCGAGCTTTTCCGCATCGCGCACTGACATGCCCTTGCTGACGATCTGCTTGGCAAGCACTGTCGGATCGGAAGTCGAGACAAGCGCGCGCGCATGGCCAGCCGAAAGCGAGCCTGCCGCCAGCATATCGCGTACCGGGTCTGGCAGCTTCAACAGTCGCAGGCTGTTGGCCACATGACTGCGGCTTTTGCCGATAATTTCCCCAAGGTCATTTTGCGTATAGCCGTGCTCTGCGATCAGTTGTTCATAACCAAGCGCTTCTTCGAGCGGATTGAGATCGGAGCGCTGGACGTTTTCGACGATGGCGATTTCCAGCGCTGTCCGATCGTCGACATCGCGCACGATGACGGGAATTTCGACAAAACCGGCCAGTTGGGCCGCGCGCCAGCGGCGCTCACCGGCAATAATCTCATAACGATCGGAGCCGACGGTTCGTACGACAACTGGCTGTACGATACCATGCTGGCGCACCGAATTCGCCAGATCCTGCAACTCGTTTTCATCGAAATAGCGGCGCGGATTGCGAGCGCTGCGCGCAACGAATTCGATCGGGATCATCCGGTCCGGATTGACAACGCTGTGCTTTTCACCGACTGGAATAGGCTGATCCATCTCGCCGATCAAGGCTGCCAGGCCGCGGCCGAGGCGGCGTTTCGAAAGATCGTCATTCATGGCGCATCTCTTTCTTCAGGGCGGTTCCGCTCTTCATGCCGAACCGCATCAAACAGGATCGTCGCTGGCGGTCGGGTTTAGGCAGCCTTGCGATGGCGCTCGCGCTGGATCACTTCGGAAGCAAGCTGCAGATAGGCCTGACTGCCGGCGCATTTAAGATCGTAAAGGATAGCCGGCTTGCCATAGGACGGCGCTTCCGACACGCGCACATTGCGCGGGATCAGTGTGTGATAAACCTTGTCGCCCAAATGCGTCCGCACGTCGTTGACCACCTGCTGCGCAAGATTGTTGCGGGAATCATACATGGTCAGCACGATGCCCTGGATATCGAGCAGCGGGTTGACGCTCCTACGTACTTGATTCACGGTTTCCAGAAGTTGGCTTAAACCTTCCAGCGCGAAGAATTCGCATTGCAAGGGTACGAGGACGGAATGTGCGGCCGCCATTGCATTCATGGTCAGCAGATTGAAAGAGGGCGGGCAATCGAGCAAGATATAGGAAAACGCCGAAGCCTGATCCGATTCAAGCGCACGCCGCAGCCGAAAGACGCGGTCGGCGGCTTGCGAAAATTCCATTTCGAAGCCCAGAAGGTCCATGGTTGAGGGGATAATGTAGAGATTCGGAACCGCGGTTTCCGTCACCGTATCCAGAATATTCTCGGTGCCAGCCAGCAGGTCATAGGACGACAGCTTTCGGTCGCGGCGGTCGATACCGAGCCCGGTGCTTGCATTGCCTTGCGGATCGAGATCGACAATCAGAACACGTTCGCCAATCGCCGCCAAGGCGGTCGCCAGGTTGATCGCGGTCGTC
>NZ_JARRIR010000005.1:318523-389201 GCF_029601685.1 Rhizobium sp. YJ-22
AATTGTGATTATCCGGTTCTTCTCATAGGCCATATGCCGCACCTGAAATCGCTATAAACGCCGCAAATTGGAAATTTCGAGGATTTTCGAGTCGGTCTCGACAACACTCTGGTGTTCTACCAGATCGAATCTCCAACTTCCATGTGCATTGCGCAGCTCCTCGCGATATTCCCGTCCTTTGTGGAGAAAAGCGCGACACTGAGGATTGTTTTCAAACCAGGGCGCCGCATAGCCCAGCAACTTATCGACATCGGCCAGCGCCCGCGCAGAAATCCGGTCGCAACCCGGAATCTCCCTTACCGCCTCTTCAATACGGATCGGATGAACACTGCCCCGCGCGCCTGTTTCTTGCAAAGCGATGCGCAAGAAGCCGGCTTTCTTATTATTGCTCTCGACCAGATGCACCCAGCCTTCACCGATTTCCACCAGCCGGATCGCTGTAACGATCCCCGGAAAGCCACCGCCGCTGCCCAGATCGACCCAGCGATGAGGCCCTGGCGCGAGATCATAGAGCTGGTTGCTATCCACGACGTGCCGACGCCAGACATCGACCAAGGTTGATGGCGCGACCAGATTGATGACTTTAGCCCATTTGACAAACAATTCGACGAAATGCGCCAACCGATCGGACGTTTCACGTGAAACGTTCAAGGTCTGGGGATCGAATGCCATTTACGCCGCTTTCCCTTCCAATGACCGCTTGCGCAGGTGAACCAACAGCAACGACACCGCCGCCGGCGTCATGCCATCGACCATCGCAGCTTGGGCGAGATTGTTTGGCCGGAATCTGGATAACTTCTGCTTCAGTTCATTCGACAGGCCGGGCAAGGGGGCATAATCGAAGTCATCCGGAATAACCATCGATTCATCCCGCCGCAGATCCGCGATGTCGCGTGCCTGCTTGTCCATATAGACCGCATACATCGCTTCGATTTCGAGAGCTTCCCCGAGCTTGCGCGGTATCTCTGCCAACTCCGACCAGATTCGCGACAGGCCGACAAGAGACTGATCTGGATATGCCAACAGCTCGTAAGCGGACCGCCTCTGTCCATCCTGGTTCAGCCGCAACCCATGGCGCCCGGCTTCGGAAGGTGTCAGGCCTTTGTTCTTTAGAACGGCTCGATAACGATCAAGATCGTTCTTGAAGCAAGAGAAGGCTTCGCGTCGCGTTGCTCCTACGCAACCGATTTCCACGCCGAGTTCGGTCAGGCGCATATCGGCGTTGTCGGCACGCAGGGAAAGGCGATACTCGGCGCGGGAGGTGAACATACGGTAGGGTTCTGTGATCCCCCGCGATGTCAGGTCATCAATCATGACGCCGATATAGGAGTCGGTCCGGCTGAAGACATAGGCTTCAGAACCACCTGCGGACCGGGCTGCATTCAAACCTGCGACGAGACCTTGTGCGCCAGCTTCTTCATATCCCGTAGTGCCATTGATCTGCCCGGCCAAGAAAAGGCCGGGAACCGCCTTGACTTCGAGGGAAGGGCGCAGTTCGCGCGGATCGATGTGGTCATATTCAATAGCATATCCGGGCTGAAGAATGCGAACATTCTCGAGGCCAGGGATCGAGCGGATAAAGGCGTCCTGCACATCCTCCGGCAGCGACGTCGAGATGCCGTTTGGATAGACTGTATCGTCATCCAGCCCTTCAGGTTCCAGAAAAATCTGATGCCCATCGCGTTCGCCAAAACGAACGATCTTATCCTCGATAGAGGGGCAGTAGCGCGGGCCGATGCCCTCAATCTGTCCGGAATACATCGCTGAGCGATGAATATTATCTTTGATGATCTGATGGGTTTTCGTGACCGTCCGCGTTACACCGCATTCGATCTGCGGGTTCGAGATCGTTTCGGTCAGGAAAGAAAAGGGGCTCGGATCGCTATCCGCCGCTTGTGAGCCAATTTCGGACCAAGCAATGGTTTTGCCGTCGAGCCTTGCGGGTGTGCCAGTCTTCAGACGTCCGAGAGTTATTCCGGTAGATTGCAAGGTTTTGGAGAGACCTGTCGAGGGTTCTTCCCCCATGCGCCCCGCCGGAAACTTTCGGTTACCAATATGGATAAGGCCACGCAAAAATGTACCGGTCGTAAGAACCGCGGCGCCACAAAAATAGACCTCACCGGTGCTGAGAACGACGGCACGGACGGAACCGTTTTCCAGTTGCAAATCGGCGACATCGCCTTCAATCACGGTGAGATTGGCGTAATTATCGATCTCGGCCTGCATGGCTTGGCGATAGAGCTTGCGGTCCGCCTGGGTGCGCGGGCCGCGAACGGCCGGCCCCTTTTTGCGGTTCAGCAGGCGAAACTGGATGCCGGCGGCATCAGCGATGCGCCCCATCAATCCGTCCAGCGCATCGATTTCGCGGACAAGGTGGCCTTTGCCCAAACCACCGATAGCGGGGTTGCAAGACATCACGCCGATGGTGGCGTGCTTATGGGTTATCAATGCCGTCTCGGCACCCATGCGTGCCGACGCAGCCGCCGCCTCGCAGCCGGCATGGCCACCGCCAATGACAATGACGTCAAATTTGGTCATGATCGGTTCTACTGTTTCACGTGAAACATCTGGAAGGACTCGCTCAGGTGGAAGTGTTTCACGTGAGTCATTTCCCGATGCAAAATTGAGAGAAGATTACGTCAAGCAGCTGCTCGACGTCAACACGACCGGTAATCCTGCCAAGCTCATTGCCAGCTTGACGAAGCATCTCAGCTCGCAGATCAAGCGGAAGATGAGGGGAGATACAGGCTTCATCGATGCGTTCTTGAGTCGTACGCAGAGCCGTGAGTTGGCGCTGCCGAGACGCGAGAACCAAGCCGTTCGCGGTCAAGGCTTTAGCATCTTTAACGATTAAGGTTTTCAGCGCTTCCAATCCTTGGCCGGTCTCGGCTGAGATCGCGATTTCAAAATCATCCGGTTTGATGTGAACGTCGGATTTCGCCCAAATATTGATGATGCGGCCTGCCGTTTGGATTGGGGTATTGTCCACCTCCAACTCAGCGCTATGGAGACGCAGAACGACGTCAGCACTCTCTGTTGCAGTTCGTGCACGTTGGACGCCCAGTTGTTCTACGACGTCATCGGTTTCACGCAAACCGGCGGTATCGGTCAGGCGGACAGGAAAGCCGTCGATGACGATATCGGTCTGGAGGATGTCTCGCGTGGTTCCGGGAATGCTGGTGACGATGGCGGCGTCTCGCTGCACAAGCGCGTTGAACAAGGTCGATTTGCCGGCATTGGGTGGGCCGGAGATAACGACCTTGAGACCATCGCGGATGATTTCGCCGCCTTTGCTACGGGTCAGGTGGTCGCCGATCTCGAACGCGAGTTGACGCATATCGTGCCAGACGCGATCCGAAACGGATCCTGGAACGTCTTCCTCGTCAGGGAAATCGAGTTCGGCTTCGATCATGGCGCGGGCGAATTTCAAGCGTTCGGCCCAGCCATCGTAGATCGCGCTGACATGCCCGGCCATCTGCTCCAGCGCAAGGCGACGTTGCATTTCGGTTTCGGCATTGATGAGGTCGGAGAGGCCTTCGACTTCAACCAGATCGATTCGGCCGTTTTCGAAGGCCCGGCGAGAGAATTCACCGGCTTCTGCAAGACGGGCGCCGGGAAATGTCCCGAGTTCGTCCAGCACGGCGGAGACAACCGCCTTGCCGCCGTGGATCTGCAGCTCGATGCAATCTTCGCCGGTAAAGGACGCCGGGGCGGGGAAAAGGAGGACGAGGCCTCGGTCCAGCGGTTGGCCATCGCGCCGGTGCAGCGTGCGCAAAGCGGCTTTTCGTGGCTCCGGTATCGAGTCGACGATTTGTCGACAAATATCGAACGCCGCCGGCCCGCTGAGACGGATGACTGCCACGCCGGACGGAAGACCGCCGCTGGATAAGGCAAAAATCGTGTCGTTCATTTCCTTGCTCGGCTAAAACAAAAAGGTGGGCGAGGCCCACCTTTTCGACTCTGGCTAAGAGAACGGTCTACTATGTGTTCATCGAGTCGAAGAAATCGCCATTGTTCTTCGTCTGTTTGAGCTTGTCGATGAGGAATTCGATTGCGTCGGTGGTGCCCATCGGCGCCAGGATACGGCGCAGCACGAAAATCTTCTGCAGATCCTGGCGCGGCACGAGCAGGTCTTCCTTACGCGTACCGGATTTGAGAATGTCCATCGCCGGGAAGATGCGCTTGTCGGCGACCTTGCGGTCGAGGACGATTTCCGAATTGCCGGTGCCCTTGAATTCTTCGAAGATGACTTCGTCCATACGGCTGCCGGTATCGATCAGGGCGGTGGCGATGATCGTCAGCGAACCGCCTTCCTCGATGTTACGCGCCGCGCCGAAGAAGCGCTTCGGGCGCTGCAGGGCGTTGGCGTCGACACCGCCGGTCAGAACCTTGCCGGAAGACGGCACGACGGTGTTGTAGGCGCGGCCGAGACGGGTGATCGAATCGAGCAGAATGACGACGTCACGACCATGCTCGACCAGACGCTTGGCCTTTTCGATGACCATTTCGGCGACCTGAACGTGGCGCACGGCCGGCTCGTCGAAAGTGGAGGACACGACTTCGCCGCGCACCGAGCGCTGCATGTCGGTGACTTCTTCCGGGCGTTCGTCGATCAGCAGGACGATCAGGTAGCATTCCGGATGGTTTGCGGTGATCGAATGGGCGATGTTCTGCAACAGTACCGTCTTACCGGTGCGCGGCGGCGCGACGATCAGGGCGCGCTGACCCTTTCCAAGCGGCGCCACGAGATCGATGACGCGCGGCGACAAATCCTTCGAGGTGGGAACGTCGAGTTCCATCTTGAAGCGCTCGTTCGGATAGAGCGGCGTCAGATTGTCGAAATGGACCTTGTGGCGGATTTTTTCCGGGTCGTCGAAATTGATCGTGTTGACCTTGAGCAGGGCGAAATAGCGCTCGCCTTCTTTGGGTCCGCGAATCGGCCCTTCAACGGTATCGCCGGTCTTCAGGGAGAAGCGGCGGATCTGCGAGGGAGAAATGTAGATATCATCGGGGCCGGGCAGATAGTTGGCATTGGCGGAACGCAGGAAACCGAAACCGTCCTGCAGCACTTCGACCACGCCTTCGCCGATGATTTCCACGTCCTGGTTGGCAAGAACCTTCAGGATCGCAAACATCAGCTCCTGCTTGCGCATGGTGCTGGCGTTTTCGACTTCCAGTGATTCGGCGAAGGCCAGGAGATCGGTGGGAGTCTTGTTCTTGAGTTCCTGAAGCTTCATTTCAGCCATGAAGAGAGACCATGTCGTATTGTCGAGGGGAAGGCGTGGGATCGTCTGCGATGCTGCGGAAGGGCTCCGCGATCGACGCAATGCTTACACATGCCACGAAGATGAGATGCGCGGAAAATAGCGACTGAAACGGCAAGCCGCAAGGGGGCAGGGAAAAAACCCTGACGAATTCGAAAAATAGTCTGTTTCAGAAGGGTTTGACGATGACGAGGATGACGATGGCGAGCATCAGCAGCGTCGGAACCTCGTTCATCAGTCGCCAGAAGCGCGGGGATTTTTCGCGCCGGTCGGCAGCGAAATCCTTGACCGCCTTCCCCAGGAACTCGTGATAACCCGTCAGAAGCACGACCAGCAGCAGTTTTGCATGCAGCCAGCCGCCGTGGAAACCGTAAATCGTCCAGGCGATGTAGAGCCCGAGCAGCCAGGCAGCCGCCATGGCCGGACGCATGATGACCGACAACAGCCGCTGTTCCATCACCTTGAAGGTTTCCGACTGCTTTGAACCCGGCTCGGAATCGAAGTGATAGATGAAAAGCCGAGGCATGTAGAGCAGGCCGGCCATCCAGGAGATGACGGCGACGACGTGCAGCGCCTTGGCCCAGAGATAGAAATTATCCGGGTCCCAAAGATAAAGACTGCTGAGGATGAGGACGGCGACGGCAAGGGCCGTCATCGCCCTGAGGCGCGCCCGGCGGCCGAGACCGGGATCGGTCTGCTCGATCATGCCGAGCTTCCCTGACGGCCGCGCACGCGGGCGACGAGGGCGGTGACATGCTCGGGATCGGCCTGCGGCGTGATGCCATGGCCGAGATTGAAGATCAGCGGTCCGTTTCCGAGGGCCTGCAGGATAGCGTCGATGCCGTCCTCCAGCGCCTTGCCGCCGGCGACGACCCGCATCGGGTCGAGATTGCCCTGCACCGGCCCGTCCTTCTGCAATTCAGTGGCAAAGGCCAGCGGCACCGACCAGTCGAGGCCAATGGCGTCGGCGCCGGTCTTCTGGCGATAGGATTTGAGCTGATAACCGGCGCCCTTGGCGAAGGCGATGATTTTGGCCTGTGGCCGCCGCGCCTTGACCGACTGGATGATGCGCCGCACCGGCGCGATCGCGAAGGCTTCGAATTCCGCCTCGCCGAGCACCCCGGCCCAGGAGTCGAAGATCTGCACGGCATCGGCGCCGGCATCGATCTGCTCGACGAGATAATCGGCCGAAACCTCGGCGAGGAAGGCGAGCAGATACTCGAAAGCCTCGCGATGGCGATAGGCGAAGAGGCGAGCAGGGGCCTGGTCGGGCGTGCCGTGGCCGGCGATCATATAAGTCGCCACCGTCCAGGGCGCGCCGCAGAAGCCGAGCAGGGTAGTCTTCTCAGGCAGCTCCCGGCGCAGGTTGCGCACCGTCTCGAAGACAGGGGCCAGGTGGGAGATGACGCCATCCGGCTTCAGGGCGTGAATGCCGTCCGCATCGATCGGCGTCATCTGCGGGCCATGTCCCTCGGTGAAGCGCACGTCGCGCTTCAGTGCATCGGGAATGACGAGGATATCGGAGAACAGGATCGCCGCATCGAAGCCGTAGCGGCGGATCGGCTGCAGCGTCACTTCCGTCGCGAATTCCGGCGAATAACAGAGATCGAGAAAGCTCCCCGCCTTGGCGCGGGTTGCCCGATACTCCGGCAGGTAACGGCCGGCCTGACGCATCAGCCACAGGGGAGGCGGCGACAGCGTTTCGCCGTCAAGGACTTTCATGACTGCGCGTTCGACGCTCACGGTTCCATCCATTTAATAAAAGAGATCTTGAAAGGGTTTCTATTTCTTAGAGTCGGTGACTATCAAGGATTAAAGTCAATCCCCAGACGGTACAAATTGCCGCGCGGGTAATCCCTGACAAGGATAAAACCCTGACTTGATGGCGGGAATACGGAAAAACCCTGAAAATCATTGAAAAACAGCAATTTATGAAATTTCCGTATGGAGTTGACCGGTGGACGCGCTGTGGATAAAGCTTGGCGCGCAAACCTTGTCCACAGAACCCACAGGCCAGGAGAGGCAAGAGCCACACGATCGCGCGGTGTGGAAAACCCGGGACTTTTCCCAGCCGCCGCGCCGGTCGCCGGGGAAACCGGTTGCTTATCCCAATTCATCAACAGGCGAGGGAAATTAGCGTGGAGAACCGCAAAAATTTCTTCCATCTGCACCTGATTTCTGACTCCACGGGCGAGACGCTGATGTCGGCGGGCCGCGCGGCCTCGGCGCAATTCAAGCTCAGCCATCCCATCGAGCATGTCTATCCGCTGATCCGTAATCGCCGGCAGTTGATGCCGGTGCTGGAGGCCATCGACCGTGAGCCCGGCATCGTGCTCTATACGGTGGTCGACCAGGAACTGGCGGCGATCGTTCGCGAGCGATGCGCCGAAATGCAGGTGCCCTCGGTCAATGTGCTCGAACCGGTGATGGATATTTTCCAGAACTATCTCGGGGCGCCGTCACGGCGGCGAGTGGGGGCGCAGCATCGCATGGATGCGGATTACTTCGCCCGCATCGAGGCGATGAACTTTGCCATGGACCATGACGACGGCCAGGCGCCGGACGGCTACGAGGACGCCGATGTGGTCATCATCGGCATCAGCCGAACCTCGAAAACCCCGACCAGCATCTATCTCGCCAATCGCGGCATCAAGACCGCCAATGTGCCGATCGTTGTCGGCATGCCCCTGCCGGAAGCGCTGCTGAAGGTGGTGAAACCGCTTGTCGTCTGCCTGATCGCCACATCGGATCGCATCTCGCAGGTGCGCGAAAACCGTATTCTCGGTGCCAGCGGCGATTACAGCAACAGCCAATATACCGACCGGGCGACGATTGCCGAGGAGCTGAAATATGCCCGCGCCGTCTGCGCCCACAACAACTGGCCGGTCATCGACGTCACCCGCCGCTCCATCGAGGAGACGGCGGCGGCCATCGTTGCGCTGCGGCCGAAGCTGCGTTAGAGCGGTCTCATGAAACCTCCGGCGCGACGAGGCGGCATGCAAAACACCTCCCTGATCCTGGCATCCTCCAGCCCGTTCCGGCGCATGCTGATGGACAATGCCGGGTTGACCTTCGAAGCCTATCCGGCAAACATTGACGAGCGCGCCATCGAGGCGCCGCTGGCGGAAAATGGCGCGAGTCCGCAGGAGGTGGCGCTGGCGCTGGCGCAGGCCAAGGCGCTGGATGTGGCCGGGCGTCACCCGGATGCCATCGTGCTCGGCTCCGACCAGACCATGTCCCTTGGCGACCGGGTCTATCACAAGCCGGCTCATCGCGATGAAGCAAAAAGCCATCTCTTGTCCTTGTCCGGCAAAACGCATCAGCTCAACAGCGCCATGGTTCTGGCCCGCGGCGCAGACGTCCTGTGGCGGCATGTTTCCGAGGCGCGGCTGACGGTGCGCGATCTCTCGGAAAATTTTGTCGAGGCCTATCTCGGCCGTGTCGGCGACAAGGCGCTGCAAAGCGTTGGCGCCTATCAGCTCGAAGGCGAGGGGGTTCAACTCTTCACGGCAATCGAGGGCGATTATTTCACCATTATCGGCCTGCCGCTTTTGCCGCTGCTGGCGCAGCTGCGCCGTCTCGGAGTCATCGATGGTTGATTCACGTGAAACAAGACGCGCCTTCGTCTGCGGCCATCCGATCAGGCATTCACGCTCGCCGCTGATACACGGCCATTGGCTGGAGCAGTTCGGCATCGCGGGGCGCTATACGGCCGAGGATGTCGCACCGGAAAACTTTGCCGGCTTCATCGAAGGCCTGCGCTCCGGCGAAGCCGGCTTCGTCGGCGGCAATGTCACCATTCCGCACAAGGAAGCCGCCTGCCGTTTGGTGGATACGCCGGATGAACTGGCGAAGGAACTCGGCGCCGCCAACACGCTCTGGGTCGAGGACGGCAAGGTGCGGGCGACCAATACCGACGGTTACGGTTTCACCGCCAATCTCGATGCCTGCCATCCCGGCTGGGACAAGGGCTTGCGTGCGGTGATCTTTGGGGCAGGTGGTGCTGCGCGCGCCATCGTCCAGGCAGTGCGCGATCGTGGTTTTTCGGAAGTGCATATCGTCAACCGCACCGTCGCGCGGGCGCAGGAACTGGCGGACCGGTTTGGCCCGAAAATTTTCGCGCATCCGCAAGGCGCGCTCGGCGAGGTGATGCGCGGCGCCGATCTCTTCGTCAACACCACCTCGGTTGGCATGGATGGCGAGAATGCCATCGACATCGATTTTACGCCGCTGGTATCCGGTGCGGTCGTCACCGATATCGTCTATGTGCCGTTGATGACGCCGATGCTGATCAAGGCGCAGGCGCAAGGCTTTGCGATTGTCGATGGGCTCGGTATGTTGCTGCATCAGGCGGTGCCCGGTTTTGAAAAATGGTTTGGCCGGCGGCCGGCCGTCGATGAGGCGCTACGGGCATTGATCGTCGCCGATATGGAGCGCCACGCATGATCGTCATCGGTCTCACCGGCTCCATCGGTATGGGCAAGTCGACGACGGCGGCAATGTTTGCCGAAGCCGGCGTGCCGGTCAACGACGCCGATGCCGTTGTTCACGACCTCTATCGCGGCGAGGCGGTGGCGCCGGTCGGTGCCGCCTTTCCCGGCAGCGTTCGTGACGGCGCGGTAGATCGCGTTGAGCTTGCCCGGAAATTGAAGGAGAATCCGGCTAAGTTTGCCGTGCTTGAGGCTATCGTCCACCCGTTGGTGCGGGCGCGCGAACAGGCCTTCCTCGGCCGCCATCGCGCGGCTGGAACGGAGATGGTGCTGCTTGATATTCCCCTGCTGTTTGAAACGGGAGGGGAGAACCGGGTGGATAGGATCGTCGTCGTCACTTGCGATGCGGCGATCCAGCGCCAGCGTGTCCTGTCGCGGCCAGGCATGACGGACGAAAAATTCGAGCTGATCCTGTCGCGGCAGATGCCGGATCGTGAAAAACGCGAACGCGCCGATTATATCGTCGATACCGGCCACGGCATCGAGGCGGCGCGCGAGCGTGTATCCGCCATTATTGCCGATATCCGCAGCCGGCAAACGAAACACGAGGACTGAGATGCGCGAGATCATTTTCGATACGGAAACCACCGGCCTCGACAATAAGACAGATCGGGTCATCGAAATCGGTGGCATCGAGCTGTTCAATCATTTCCCGACCGGCAACACGCTGCATCTCTATATCAGCCCCGGCGAGACCAAGGTCCATCCCGATGCGCTGGCGATCCACGGCATCACAGACGAGTTCCTGAAGGACAAGCCGCCCTTCGCGGATGTGGCCCAGCAGATCGTCGACTTCTTCGCCGGCGCCAAGTGGATCGCTCACAACGCCACCTTCGACATCGGCTTCATCAATGCCGAATTCGGCCGTCTCGGCCTGCCGCCGATCCTGCCGGATCAGGTGATCGACACGCTGTCGATGGCGCGGCGCAAGCATCCGATGGGACCGAATTCGCTGGACGCGCTCTGCCGTCGCTACGCCATCGACAATTCGCACCGCACCAAGCACGGCGCGCTGCTCGACTCCGAGCTGCTCGCCGAAGTCTATATCGAGATGATCGGCGGCCGCCAGGCCGCCCTCGGTCTGGCGCCGGCCGGCAGCGAAGAGGTGATTGTCGGCATCCAGGAAGAAGTGACGGTCACCATTGTGCGCGAACGGCCGCGTCCGTTGGCGGCGCGCGTCAGCGTCGCGGAAGCGGAAGCCCATGCGGCGCTGGTCGCCAAGCTTGGAGACAAGGCGTTGTGGAAGCAATATTCCTGATCCCGCCAAACGATAGACAACAAAAAACCCGGACGCGAAGCTCCGGGTTTTTTGTCGGACATTTCTGCCGATCAGTTCGTGGTCTCGACCTTGGCGCGGGCCTGTTCCTCGGCCATGCGCTGCGTAAACATCTGCGTGAAGTCGATCGGGTCGATCATCAGCGGCGGGAAGCCGCCGTTGCGGGTGGCGTCGGCGACGATCTGGCGCGCGAAGGGGAACAACAGGCGCGGGCATTCGATGAACAGCAGCGGCAGCATGTGCTCCTGCGGGAAGCCGGAGATGCGGAACACGCCGCCATAGACCAGTTCGCAGTTGAACACGACCTTGTCGCCGTCGCGGGCTTCGGTGTTCAGCGTCAGCACGACGTCGAAATCCGTATCCGACAGCGGATTGGCATTGACGTTGACATTGATGTTGATCGCCGGGGCCTGGTCGCGGGACTGCAGGGAGCGCGGCGCGCCCGGATTTTCAAAGGAAAGATCCTTGATGTACTGGGCAAGGATATTGAGGCTCGGGCTGGCATCGGTCATCGGTGGTTTCCTCGCGAAACGATAAAGGCCTGGTGCGCAGACAGGCGACATCAGTGTCGCGCCACTTATCATTTCAGCGGTTTGCTTACAACCCTTCGCCTTTGGCGCCCGATATCACCGGCCGATGCGTGGGCCGTTCGACCAGGGCGAATCCGGATCGTTGTCGCGCTTGAAATCCTCGGCGTCGAGATCGACCACCGGCCCGCCGTTGCGGCGCGGGGCGCCGGAGAAGGGCGAACCCTGCTGGCCAAACCCGCCGGTCGTCACCACCATGCGCGCGCCGATCAGCTTCCAGGCGAGATCGCGCACCGCCGGGATGAAGAACAGCAGGCCGATGATGTCGGTGACGAAGCCGGGCAAAAGCAGCAGGAAGCCGGCGACGACGATCATCGCTCCATGCACCAGCTCGCGGCCGGGCACGACGCCGTTGCGGCCCTCGGCCTGCAGGCGCTTCAAAAGCCCGGTGCCCTGGCGGCGCAGAAGCACGATGCCGAGCAGCGAACTCGCCACCACCAGCCCCAGCGTCGCCAGCACGCCGATGGCCTTGCCGACAACGATAAAGCCGGCGATTTCGATAAACGGCAGCAGGAGGACGAAAAGCGGAAGAACCGAGGGGCGCATGATGATATACCGTTAAAGGTTGGCGGCGCCGTCAGGATCAGGGCCGGATTGCAGTTTGACTATTTGAATGATCGGCGGCTGCGGACTATATGGGGTTTGAAGCGGCGAATTTTAACAGCGGTTCTGGGATAATATGGGCTCTAGCGATTTCGTGACACTGTTTTTTCTGGTAGCGGCGGTACTCATCTTCCTGCAGCTTCGCAGCGTGCTGGGCCGGCGGACCGGAAACGAAAAGCCGCCCTTCGATCCATTCTCTGCGCGCGACAAGGCCGGCAACCCGGATGCGAGCGCCGATAACGGCAAGGTCGTCACCCTGCCGCGACGCGAGCCGGGTGAGGGCGGTGAGGATGCTTTCGCGCCAATCGATGCC
Organism: Rhizobium sp. YJ-22; assembly: GCF_029601685.1. Taxonomy (NCBI): domain Bacteria; kingdom Pseudomonadati; phylum Pseudomonadota; class Alphaproteobacteria; order Hyphomicrobiales; family Rhizobiaceae; genus Rhizobium; species Rhizobium sp. YJ-22. Next base: position 331,057 of record NZ_JARRIR010000005.1, read on the forward strand.
GTGGCCCCGGCCGGCAGCGCCTTGAACGCAGCCTTGCGCGATATTGTCCGCACCGATCCCTCCTTCAATCCGAAGGAGTTTTTGAACGGCGCCCGCATGGCCTATGAAATGATCGTCATGGCCTTTGCCGATGGCGACCGCAAGACGCTGAAGGGCCTGCTGTCGCGCGAAGTCTATGAAGGCTTTGACGCTGCGATCACCGAGCGCGAGAAGAACGGCGAAACGGTGAAATCCACCTTCGTCGGTATCGACAAATGCGATTTCACCCATGCCGAGATGCAGGGATCGGAAGCGCAGTTGACCTTGCGCATCGCCAGCCAGCTGATATCCGCCACCTATGACCGCGCCGGGGCGCTGGTCGATGGCGATGCGGAAAATGTCGCCGAGGTCAACGACGTCTGGACCTTTGCCCGCGACACCCGTTCGCGCGATCCGAACTGGAAGCTGATCGCCACCGAATCCGAACAATGAGCGCCGGCCCGATCGATTTCGCGCTTCGGCCGCAAAGTTTTGCCGATCTGCCGGGGTGGGGGGATGACGATCCCTCCGCCCTGTTTGCCGCTTTGCGGGCCTGTCGCCGGCATATTCTTCAGGTGAAACCTTACAAGACGGGATCGCTCGGCCTGACGGTCGGCGATCTGATGCCGCTTCTGGATGCCGCCGAAGCCGCCGAACCCGACAATGCCGCCGAGGCGCGCGCCTTTTTCGAAGTCCATTGCCAGCCTTTCAAGGTCGAGCGCGCCGATGGCGAGCCCGGCTTCGTCACCGCCTTCTACGAGCCGGAAATCGACGTCAGCCCCACACCCGGCGGCGAATGGAGATTCCCCTTCTATCGCCGTCCGGACGATCTGGTCGATCTGGACGACGGCAATCGCCCGTCCTTCCTCGACCCGTCCTATGCCTTCGCCCGGCAGACCGAAAACGGCATCGAGCCCTATGCCGACCGCCTCGCCATCGATAACGGCCATCTCGACGGGCGGGGGCTGGAGATCGCCTGGGCGAAATCCCGCATCGATGTGTTTTTCGTGCACGTGCAGGGCGCGGCGCGGCTGCGCTATCCCGATGGCAGCCTCAGGCGCATCACCTATGCCGCCAAGGCCGGGCATCCTTTTTCGCCCATCGGCCGGCTGCTGATCGATCGCGGCGAGATCGCGCCCGCCGATATTTCCATGCAGTCGATCCGCGCCTGGCTGCGCGCCCATCCCGATGAAGCGGATGCGGTGATGGCGCATAACCGATCCTACATCTTCTTCCGCGAGGCAGCGGTGGAGGACGAGGCGCTGGGGCCGGTGGCGGCGGCCAAGGTGCCGCTGGTGCCGGGACGGGCGCTCGCCGTCGACCGGAGGATTCATACCTTCGGCTTTCCCTTCTATATCCATTCGCGATCTCTAACCCATCTCGACGCCGGCCAACCCTTCCAGCGGCTGATGCTGGCGCTGGAAACCGGCACGGCCATCGTTGGTCCGGCGCGCGGCGATATTTTTACCGGCTCCGGCGATGAGGCCGGCGAACTGGCCGGCACCGTGCGCAACGCCGCCGATTTCCATATCCTCATTCCCCGCCGGGCGGCCGAAAGGTTCCGCTGAGCCGATGGCCAAGGATCGCAAGCTCGATGCCGAAGATCGCATCCTTTGGGGCAAGGTGGCTCGCAGCGTACGCGCCCTGCCGGGCCGGATGCAGGATCTGCTGGCAATCGAGGAAAGCCTGAAGCCGGCCGAGCCGGAACCGATCGCGGCCAAGGCGGAACAGACGCAACCGCCGGCACCGCAGCCGCCGGTGCTGAAATCGAAGGACCATCGCCACCACCCGCTGGAACAGCCGACCAAGAAGAAGCTGGCCAAGGGCCGCCTTGCGCTCGAAGCGCGCATCGACCTGCATGGCATGGTGCAGAGCGAGGCGCATTTCCTGCTGCTCGATTTCCTGATCCGCGCCCATGGGCGGGGCCTGCGCCATGTGCTGGTCATCACCGGCAAGGGCAGTTCGATGGGCAGCGACGGGGCGTTGAAGCGCGTCGTGCCGATGTGGTTTTCCAAGCCGGAATTCCGCCACCTGATTTCCTCGCACGAGCCGGCGGCGCGCCAGCATGGCGGCGAGGGCGCGCTGTATGTGCGGCTGTCGCGCGTGCGGGGCGGCGGCGAATGACGCCGTTCGGCGAAGCGGTGCGGGCGCTGCGGCAGCGCAAAGGCGTGTCGCAGAAGGAGATGGCGGCGGCCATCGGCGTTTCGCCGGCCTATCTCTCGGCGTTGGAGCATGGCCGGCGCGGCACGCCGACCTTCGACCTGCTGCAGAGGATCGCCGGCTATTTCAACATCATCTGGGACGAGGCCGAGGATCTGTTTGCGCTGGCCGGCTTTTCCGCGCCGCGCGTCAGCCTCGATACGTCAGGCCTGCCGGCCCAATACACGGCCTTCGCCAATCGTCTCGCGCGGATGATTCGCCAACTCGATCCCGACGTGATAGAGGAAATGGACAGGCTTCTGACGAAAGCCGCCAATACGCCGTGAATTCGGGCGTTAATCCCCGATTTTCTTGAAGGTTTCATGGCTCGAAATTTGGAAAAATGCCTGTGAAACCTTATATTCATGGGCAAGACTGCGGCTGATTCGCCGCCGGGAAAACGCTGTCTTCTCTGACACATCTGGAAAGACTTTTCATGACCGAAACACCTGAAACCGCCAGCGGCGCGAATGCCGAATACGGCGCCGATTCGATCAAGGTTCTGAAGGGCCTGGATGCCGTGCGCAAACGGCCCGGCATGTATATCGGCGATACCGACGACGGTTCCGGTCTGCACCACATGGTCTACGAAGTCGTCGACAATGCCATCGACGAGGCGCTGGCCGGCCATGCCGACCTGGTGACGGTGACGCTCAATCCCGACGGTTCGGTGACGGTGACCGACAACGGCCGCGGCATCCCCACCGACATCCACAGCGGCGAAGGCGTCTCGGCGGCCGAGGTCATCATGACCCAGCTGCATGCCGGCGGCAAGTTCGACCAGAATTCCTACAAGGTGTCCGGCGGCCTGCACGGCGTTGGCGTCTCGGTGGTCAATGCGCTGTCCACATGGTTGAAGCTGCGCATTCGCCGCAATGGCAAGCTGCACGAGATCGCCTTCACCCATGGCGTCGCCGATGGGCCGCTGGCGGTGATCGGCGAATATGAGGGCCGCTCGGGCACGGAAGTCACCTTCCTCGCCAGCCCCCAGACCTTCACCATGACCGAATTCGACTACGGCACGTTGGAGCATCGCCTGCGCGAGCTTGCCTTCCTGAATTCCGGCGTGCGCATCCTCCTGACCGACAAGCGCCATTCCGACGTCCGCCAAGAAGAGATGTTGTATGACGGCGGCCTCGAAGCCTTCGTGCGATATCTCGACCGCGCCAAGAAGCCGCTGGTCACCCAGCCGATCGCCATCAAGAGCGAGAAGGACGGCATCACTGTCGAAGTCGCCATGTGGTGGAACGACAGCTACCACGAAAACGTGCTGTGCTTCACCAACAACATTCCCCAGCGCGACGGCGGCACGCATATGGCCGGTTTCCGCGGGGCGCTGACCCGGCAGATCACCTCCTATGGCGAAAGCTCCGGCATCACCAAGAAGGAAAAGGTCTCGCTGACCGGCGACGACTGCCGCGAAGGCCTGACAGCCGTTCTCTCGGTCAAGGTGCCGGACCCGAAATTCTCGTCGCAGACCAAGGACAAGCTGGTCTCCTCGGAAGTGCGCCCGGTGGTCGAAAGCCTGGTCAACGAGGCGCTGGCCAACTGGCTGGAAGAACATCCAACGGAAGCCAGGACGCTGGTCGGCAAGGTGGTGGAAGCCGCCGCCGCCCGCGAAGCCGCCCGCAAGGCGCGCGAGCTGACGCGGCGCAAGGGCGCCCTTGACATCGCCTCCTTGCCCGGCAAGCTCGCCGATTGTTCAGAACGGGATCCGGCTAAGTCCGAACTGTTCCTCGTCGAGGGTGACTCGGCAGGCGGTTCCGCCAAGCAGGGCCGCTCGCGCGAAAGCCAAGCCATCCTGCCGCTGCGCGGCAAGATCCTCAACGTCGAGCGCGCCCGTTTCGACAAGATGCTGTCCAGCCAGGAAATCGGCACGCTGATCACCGCGCTCGGCACCTCGATCGGTAAGGACGAGTTCAATCCGGACAAGCTGCGCTACCACAAGATCATCATCATGACGGATGCCGATGTCGACGGCGCCCATATCCGCACCCTGCTGCTGACCTTCTTCTTCCGCCAGATGCCTGAACTGATCGAGCGCGGCCATCTCTTCATCGCCCAGCCGCCGCTTTACAAGGTGACGCGCGGCAAGTCGGTGCAATATGTCAAGGACGAGAAGGGTCTCGAAGACTATCTGATCAGCATGGGCCTCGACGATGCCGCGCTGGAACTGGGCACCGGCGAAGTCCGCACCGGCCAGGATCTGCGCGAAGTGGTGCAGGATGCGCTGCGCCTGCGCGCCCTGGTCGACAGTCTGCATTCGCGCTACAGCCGTTCGCTGGTCGAGCAGGCGGCGATTTCGGGCGCGATGAATGTCGAGCTGGCCGCCGATCCCTCGCGTGCGGAACAGATCGCGACCGACGTCGCCCATCGACTCGACCTGATCGCCGAGGAAACCGAGCGCGGCTGGGTGGGTCATGTCGCCGGCGACGGCGGCCTGCGCTTCGAGCGCATGGTGCGCGGAGTCAAGGAAGTCACCTTCCTCGATATGGCGCTGATCGGTTCTTCCGATGCCCGCCATATCGACCAGATGACGGCGCGGCTGAAGGATATCTATGCCATTCCGCCGAAGCTGCGCCGCAAGGACGGGGTGCAGGAACTCTCCGGCCCGCGCGCGCTTCTCGACGCCATCTTCGCCGCCGGCCGCAAGGGCCTGTCGATGCAGCGCTACAAGGGTCTCGGCGAGATGAATGCCGAGCAGCTCTGGGAAACGACGCTCGATCCGAATGTCCGCTCGCTGCTGCAGGTCCGCGTCGCCGATGCCACCAATGCCGATGGCCTGTTCTCGCGCCTGATGGGCGACGAGGTCGAGCCGCGCCGCGAGTTCATCCAGGAAAATGCGCTGAGCGTCGCCAACCTCGATATCTGATCGAGCCCGGCGATTCACGGCAAAAAAGCCCGCTTCCTTGGGAGGCGGGCTTTTTTCATGGTTAGCCGAAAACCGGGTTTCACGTGAATCATGGTTAATGTGATTCACGTGAAACATCGCGGCCGTTAACCGGCAAACTTTCCTTCGAAAGCCAGTTCCGAAAGCGGCTTGCGCTGGCTCGGCATTTCGCGCGCCTTGAGATCGTCGGGCAGGGTGTCCCTGTCCGCGAGACGGCCGATGGCGACGGCGGCTTCGACGCGGTAATCGTCGGCGGGAATGCCGAGTTCCGCCATCGCTCTGTTGCGGTCGAGGCCGCCCATGCCATGGGCGTGCAGGCCGAGCTTCATAGTCTGCATCGCCAGCGCCATCCAGGCCGCCCCTGTATCGAAGGCATGGGTGTAGATGGCGCGGCGCTCGCCGGTGCTGGTCGAGAGCGAATGGGTGCGAGACACAAGGATGATCAGTGCGCCGGCGTTCTGCGCCCAGCGCTGGTTGCCTTCGTCGAGCAGTTGCAGCAGTGCCGGCCATGCCTCCGTGCCGCGCCGGGCATAGATGAAACGCCAGGGCTGGCCGTTGCCGGCCGAGGGCGCCCAGCGGGCGGCGTCGAGGATGGTCAGCAGCGTTTCGTCGGAAATCGCTTCGCCGGTGAAGGCGCGCGGCGACCAGCGGTCGAGAAACAGCGGATCGATCGGCAGATCGGTGTGGCGGTGGTTGCTGTTGGTCATGGGACGGCCCTGTTTGTTGGAGCATTTCCAGGAAAGGTGGAAACCGGTTTTCCGTTCGGAAATGCGATGAAACAATTGAGAGGAGCGGACCATAATCGCTCGGGCGAAGACTGTGAAACGGTTTGTCGTGTCCGTTTGACACTGTGTCCAGAGATTGGGGTCTGCCGTCGCGCGCGCGAATGGATAGGATGGCCGCCATCGATGAATGACGGAGCACATCATGCTGGTGAATGGAAAATGGTCGGCGGACTGGCATCCGGTGCAGGCCAAGGATGAGAAGGGCGGCTTCGTCCGCCAGGTCTCCGGCTTTCGCAACTGGGTGACCCCGGATGGGTCTGCCGGCCCGACGGGCGAGGGCGGCTTCAAGGCCGAGACCGGGCGCTATCATCTCTATGTGGCCCTGATCTGCCCTTGGGCCTCGCGCACCCTGATCGGCCGCGCCCTCAAGGGGCTGAAGGACGTGCTGAGTGTTTCCATCGTCGAGCCGGTGCTGACCAGGGAAGGCTGGGCCTTCGGCGATTTTCCGGGCGCCACCCGCGACGAGGTCAACGGCGCCACCTATATGCACGAGATCTACACGAAGGCCGATCCGCTCTATACCGGCCGCGCCACCGTGCCGGCGCTATGGGACAAGACGCGGCAGACCATCGTCAACAATGAATCCGCCGATATCCTGCGCATGATGAATGACGGTTTCGGCAGCCTCGCAACGGCAAGGATCGACCTCTATCCGGCAGGGCAGCGCGAGGCGATCGATGCCTTCAACGCTCGTATCTATCCGGCGCTGAACAATGGCGTCTACCGCGCCGGCTTCGCCACCACGCAAGTCGCCTATGAAGAAGCCTTTGCCGATGTCTTCACCTGCCTCGACGATGTGGACGCCGCGCTGGACGGGAAAAAGTTCCTGTTCGCCGATCATCCGACCGAGGCCGATATCCGGCTGTTCGTGACGCTGATCCGCTTCGACGCCGCCTATTACGGCCTGTTCAAATGCAACCTGCGCCGGGTCGCCGATTATCGCAACTTGCGGCCTTTCCTGCGGCGGATGCTGGACTGGCCGGGCATCGCCCCGACCGTCGACATCGACCACATCAAGCGCGGCTATTATTCCATCGCGGCGCTCAATCCCAATGGCATCGTGCCGGTCGGACCGAAACTGGAGGAAATTCTGTAGCGCATGGCCCGACCAGGCAAAAAGCGGAGCTAGCCCCGCTCATGCTTCATGCATTACCCTTCCCCCTCTGAAATGAGGAGGAGCATGAACCATGGACGAGGAGCAATTCCGCCACTGGTCGAAACAGGCCGCGGAGTGGGGTGTCGACTATCGCAACGGCCTGCGCGACAAGCCGGTGCGCGCCCAGACGGCGCCCGGCGAAATCGCGGCGCAGATCGCCGCCACGCCGCCGGAAACCGGTGAAGCAATGGAGACGGTGTTTGCCGATTTCGAGAAGATCGTCGTGCCGGGCATGACCCATTGGCAGCATCCGCGTTTCTTCGCCTATTTCCCGGCCAATGCCGCGCCGGCCTCGGTGGTCGCCGAATATCTGGTCAGCGCCATGGCGGCGCAATGCATGTTGTGGCAGACCTCGCCGGCCGCGACGGAACTGGAAACCCGCATGGTCGACTGGTTGCGCCAGGCGCTCGGCCTGCCCGAAAACTTTTCCGGCGTCATCCAGGATTCGGCCTCGACCGCGACGCTCGCCGCCGTGCTGGTGATGCGTGAAAAGGCGCTGGCCTGGCGGGGCAATGCAGAGGGCCTGTCCGGTCAGGCAAAGCTGCGCATCTATGCCTCGGACCAAGTGCATACGTCCATCGACCGCGCCATCTGGATCGCCGGCATCGGCGAGGCCAATCTGGTGCGCATCCCGACATCAGGCCCGGAGAGGGCGATGGATATCGCCGCCCTGGAAACCGCAATCGCGAAGGACCGTGCGGCGGGCCTGTTGCCCGCCGGCATTATCGCCTGCGTCGGCGGCACGTCCACGGGTGCCTGCGACGACATCGCCGCCACCGTGGCTGTGGCGCGAAAGGAAAATCTCTACCTGCATGTCGACGCCGCCTGGGCCGGCTCGGCGATGATCTGCCCGGAATTCCGCGCTTTATGGGCCGGCGTCGAGGGCGCCGATTCCATCGTCTTCAATCCGCACAAATGGCTGGGCGCACAGTTCGACTGCTCCGTGCAGTTCATCCGCGATCCCGAAGCTTTGGTGCGCACGCTCGCCATCCGCCCCGAATATCTGAAGACGCAGGGGCGTGACGGCATCGTCAATTATTCGGAATGGAGCGTGCCCTTGGGGCGCCGCTTCCGGGCGCTGAAATTGTGGTTCCTGCTGCGCTGCCATGGGTTGGAGGATCTGCGCCGCCGCATCCGCAACCATGTCGACTGGGCGCGCCTCGTCTGCGAGCGGCTGCGGACGGAGCAGGATTTCGAGATCGTCACCGAGCCCTTTCTGTCGCTGTTCTCGTTCCGCCACCGCAGCGCCGCCGAGCCCGACGCACACAATCTGGCGCTCCTGAAGCGGATCAACGATGACGGCCGTATCTATCTGACGCAGACCCGCGTCGATGGGGCGGTCGCCATCCGCTTCCAGGCCGGTCAGTTCGACATGGAAAAGGAGGATGCCGAAGCGGCGATCCGGGTCATTTTGGAGCTTGCCCGGAGCAATAGATCTTGAAAGAGGGTCGGTATTCGATGCAATGCAACAAATGGACAGGGAACGTTAACGCGTTAAGTCCATTATAACAATCGACGGAGAGGCGGGCCAATCAGCCGCCTCCGGGCAACTGCCACGCGTCAATTCTGTTGCTCTGCGGCAGAAACGGTGCTTATCCTTCCTCATTTCGCAGTGCAGCGAGACGGAAGGAAGCGCCGGATTGGGAGCGGCTTTCCCGACAGTCTGTCTCAAGAGAGGTAGCGTGTCCGATGTTTTATCAGTTTTATGAAATGAATCATGCGGCAATGGCGCCGTTCCGGATGTTGGCGGAATTGTCGCTTCTGGCCTATCGCAATCCGCTCAATCCCTTGTCGCATACGGTCATCGGCCGGTCCGTCGCCGCCGGTCTCGAAGTGTTCGAGCGCTCGACGCGCCGCTATGGCAAGCCGGCCTTCAACCTGCCGCAGACGGTAGTCAACGGCCAGAGCGTGCCGGTGGTGGAAAAGATCGTCTGGTCGAAGCCGTTCTGCAATCTCCTGCATTTCCAGCGCATCCTGCCGCCCGGCCATGCGCCCGACCCGAAAATCCTGATCGTCGCGCCGATGTCCGGCCATTATGCCACGTTGCTGCGCGGCACGGTCGAGGCGCTGCTGCCGAACGCCGACGTCTACATCACCGACTGGATCGATGCCCGCATGGTGCCGGTGTCGGAAGGAAGCTTCGATTTCAACGATTATGTCGATTACGTCATCGAGATGATCCATCACCTCGGCGAGCGCACCAACGTGATTGCCGTCTGTCAGCCGTCCGTGCCGGTGCTGGCCGCGGTGGCGCTGATGGAAGCCGATAACGATCCGCTGGCGCCTGCCTCGATGACGCTGATGGGCGGCCCGATCGATACCCGCATCAACCCCACCGCCGTCAACGAACTCGCCAAGAGCAAGTCGCTCGACTGGTTCCGCGACAATGTCGTCATGCCGGTGCCGTGGCCGCAGCCGGGCTTCATGCGTCAGGTCTATCCCGGCTTCCTGCAACTCTCCGGCTTCATGTCGATGAACCTCGACCGCCACATGATCGCCCAGAAGGATTTCTTCTGGCATCTTGTCAAGAACGACGGCGAGCCGGCGGAAAAGCACCGCGATTTCTACGACGAATATCTGGCGGTCATGGATTTGACGGCGGAATTCTACCTGCAGACCGTCGATCTCGTCTTCATGCGCCATGCGCTGCCCAAGGGCGAGATGATGCATCGCGGCAAGCGGGTCGATACTTCGGCCATCCGCCGCGTGGCGTTGCTGACGGTGGAAGGCGAGAACGACGATATCTCCGGCGTCGGCCAGACCCATGCGGCCCAGACGATCTGCACCAATATTCCCGAGGCCATGCGCATGCATTACATGCAGCCGGATGTCGGGCATTATGGTGTATTCAACGGTTCGCGCTTCCGCCGTGAGATCGCCCCGCGCATTGTCGCCTTCGCCCGGGAGCATTCGAAGACCGAAGCCAAGACCGGCATTCAGCAGGTCATCCAGGGCGGCAAGTCTGCCTGACGCCGGGCCGGATTGCCGCCTCGCAGAGCCGTGAAGGCGCTGCCTGTCAAGGTCTGTTTTTCCAATTTCGGTACGCCTGCCGCTTGAAGCGGCGGGCCGGCGTAACCACATGGCGATCAGGGGCAGGCATCCGGCCAGCCTCGGCAGAAAGGGTTACGAACGATGAATCAGTCAGCATTGCTCCGTCCCGACTGGACCCCGGCGACGGTTGCCCTCATGGTTCTGGGCTTCGTGGTGTTCTGGCCGCTCGGCCTTGCCATGCTCGCCTATATCCTGTTCGGCGAACGCTTCAGGGGTTTCAAGCGCGACGTCAACCAGGCGACCGACGGCTTCTTTGCCGGCTGCCGCCGCGGCCGCCATCGTCGCGGCTGGGAACGCGACACCGGTAACGTCGCCTTTGACGACTGGCGCAAGGCCGAACTCGACCGTCTGGAAGAGGAGCGCCGCAAGCTCGACGAAATGCGCGCCGATTTCGACAGCTACATGCGCGAATTGCGCCGCGCCAAGGACCAGGAAGAATTCGACCGCTTCATGCGCGAGCGCCGCAGCAAGCCGCCGGCGACCGGTGACGACAAGGGCCCGGGCGCTCCTTATGAAATGGCATGAACCGGCCAGCCTCATGAATCCTGACACCGGCATCCGCGAGGATGCCGGTTTTCGTTTGCCGTCGATTCCCATTCGGCCGCGCATCGGCTAAAACACGGCTCATGTTCGCGCTTCTGAAAAAGACCCGGAAAAGCCCAAAGCCACTGCCGCCGCCGCTCGAGCGGATGCTCGATGTCGCCGGACGCGCCATGCCGCTGACCATCCGCCAGAACCGCCGCGCCACCCGTATCACCCTGCGCATCGAGCCGGGTGGACGGGCGCTGAAGATGACCATTCCTTCCGGGCTCGCGCAGCGCGAGGTCGATGCCTTCCTCGACCGTCACCAGGGCTGGCTGATGACCAAGCTCGCCCGCTTTCCGCAAAATGCCGGCCTGAAGCCCGGTGCTACCATTCCCCTGCGCGGCATCAGGCATCGCATCGTCCACACCGGAAAGCTGCGCGGCTTGACCGAGGCGCTGGTGCTGGAGGGTGAACCTGTCATCCGCGTTTCCGGCATGGAGGAACATCTTGGCCGCCGCCTCGCCGATTTCCTCAAGAAGGAGGCGCGCGGCGATCTGGAAGCGCTGGTCAGGCGCCATGCCGGCGCGATCCGCAAGCCCTATGCCTCGATCGCGATGAAGGATACCCGCAGCCGCTGGGGCTCCTGTTCCTATGAGGGCAATCTGAGCTTCTCCTGGCGCATCGTCATGGCGCCGCCGCTGGTCATCGATTATCTCGCCGCCCATGAGGTGGCGCATCTGAAAGAGATGAATCACGGGCCGGACTTCTGGGCGCTGTGCCGGAAACTCTGCCCGCAGATGGACGAGGCCAAGGGCTGGCTGAAACGCCATGGCTCGATGCTGCATGCCATCGATTTCGACTGACGCGCGCCCCACCGCGGGTGGCGATTTATCTCGACTCCGCACTGTTTTTCTGTCACTTGGGCAGGCCATGAAGCCCGATATCAAGATTTGCGGACTGAAGACGCCGGAAGCGGTGGAACGCGCGGTGGCGCGCGGCGCCAGCCATATCGGTTTCATCTTCTTCGCCAAAAGCCCGCGCAACATCGAGCCCGATCTGGCCGGCCAGCTTGCCGATGCCGTGCGCGGTCGGGCAAAAATCGTCGCCGTCACCGTCGATGCCGATCCCGATGATCTCGACGAGATCGTCGCCCTGCTACGCCCCGATATCCTGCAACTGCATGGCAAGGAAAGCCCCGAACGGGTGCTGGAAGTCCGCGCCATGTACGGCCTGCCGGTGATGAAGGCATTTTCCGTGCGCGAAGCTGCTGATCTCGAACGCATCGATCCCTATATCGGGATTGTCGAGCGTTTCCTGTTCGACGCCAAGCCGCCTGTCGGTTCCGAGCTTCCGGGCGGCAATGGTGTGTCCTTCGACTGGCGGCTGATGCAATCGCTTGACGCAAGCGTGGATTACATGCTTTCCGGGGGATTGAACAAGGACAATGTCGACGAGGCGCTGCGGGTGACGCGCGCCCCCGGCCTCGATGTGTCCTCGGGGGTCGAAAGCGCGCCGGGTGTCAAGGATCTGGCGATGATCGACGCCTTTTTCGATGCTGTTAGAGAGGCGACTGGCGCTAGCGCGGTTGCAGGGAGCAAGAAGTGAACGAGACGCCCAAACCCAATTCGTTTCGCGCCGGGCCGGATGAAGACGGCCGTTTCGGCATTTTCGGCGGCCGCTTCGTCGCCGAAACCCTGATGCCGCTGATTCTCGACCTGCAGGACGAGTGGAACAAGGCCAAGACCGATCCCGAATTCCAGGCGGAACTGAAGCAGCTCGGGGCCCATTACATCGGCCGCCCCAGCCCGCTCTATTTCGCCGAGCGCCTGACGGAGCATCTCGGCGGCGCAAAAATCTACTTCAAGCGCGAGGAGTTGAACCACACCGGCTCCCACAAGATCAACAATTGCATCGGCCAGATCCTGCTGGCCAAGCGCATGGGCAAGACGCGCATCATCGCCGAGACGGGTGCGGGTCAGCATGGCGTCGCCTCCGCGACCGTCGCGGCGCGCTTCGGTTTCCCTTGCGTCGTCTACATGGGCGCGACCGACGTGCAGCGCCAGGCGCCGAACGTTTTCCGCATGAAGCTGCTTGGCGCCGAGGTGCGCCCGGTCACCTCCGGCAGCGGCACGCTGAAGGACGCGATGAACGAGGCGCTGCGCGACTGGGTCACGAATGTCGACGACACCTATTATCTGATCGGTACCGCCGCCGGCCCGCATCCCTATCCGGAACTGGTACGCGATTTCCAGGCCGTCATCGGCCAGGAAGCCCGCGAACAGATTCTCGAAGCCGAGGGACGTTTGCCGGATCTGGTGGTTGCGGCTGTCGGTGGCGGTTCGAACGCCATCGGCATCTTCCATCCCTTCCTTGATGACGAGGGCGTGCAGATCGTCGGCGTCGAAGCCGGTGGCAAGGGCCTGCAGGGCGAGGAGCATTGCGCCTCGATCACCGCCGGTTCGCCCGGCGTGCTGCATGGCAACCGCACCTATCTGCTGCAGGACGGTGACGGCCAGATCAAGGAAGGACATTCGATTTCCGCCGGTCTCGATTATCCCGGCATCGGCCCGGAGCATTCCTGGCTGCACGATATCGGCCGCGTCGAATACGTGCCGATCATGGACGAGGAAGCGCTGGAAGCTTTCCAGCTGCTGACGAAGCTCGAAGGCATCATCCCGGCGCTGGAGCCCTCCCACGCGATTGCCGAAGTGATCAAGCGTGCGCCGAAAATGCGCAAGGACCAGATCATCGTGATGAACCTCTCCGGCCGCGGCGACAAGGATATTTTTACCGTCGGCAAGATCCTCGGTATGGAGCTTTAAGATCATGACCGCACGTATGGACAAGCGTTTCGCCGAGCTGAAGGCCGAGAACCGCCCGGCGCTGGTCACCTATTTCATGGGCGGCGATCCCGATTACGAGACCTCGCTGCAGATCCTGAAAGCCTTGCCGGCTGCCGGCGCCGATGTGATCGAGCTCGGCATGCCCTTCTCCGATCCGATGGCCGACGGCCCGGCGATCCAGCTCGCCGCGCAGCGCGCGCTGAAGGGGGGCCAGACGCTGGCCCGCACGCTCGATCTGGCGCGCCAGTTCCGTGAAGGGAACCAGACGACCCCGATCGTTTTGATGGGCTACTACAACCCGATCTACATCTACGGCGTCGAACGTTTCCTTGACGACGCGCTGGCTGCCGGCATCGACGGCCTGATCGTCGTCGACCTGCCGCCGGAAATGGATGACGAGCTGTGCATCCCGGCGCTCGCCAAGGGCATCAACTTCATCCGCCTGTCGACGCCGACCACCGACGACAAGCGCCTGCCGACGGTGCTGAAGAACACCTCCGGTTTCGTCTATTACGTCTCGATGAACGGCATCACCGGCTCGGCCTTGCCCGATCCGTCGCTGATTGGCGGCGCGGTCGAGCGCATCAAGGCGCATACGCCGCTGCCCGTTTGCGTCGGCTTCGGCGTCAAGACGGCCGAGCATGCCCGCCTGATCGGCGCGTCCGCCGATGGCGTCGTCGTCGGCACGGCCATCGTCGCCCAGATCGCCGGCAGCCTGACGGCGGACGGCAAGGCATCGGCCGATACGGTCAATGCCGTCGTCACCCTCGTGCGCGGGCTTGCCAGCGGCGTACACGCCGCTCGCCTCGTTGCTGCCGAATAATCCTGCCAAGAACCAAGACAGCCGATTCGGCCTGACCAATCAGGAGTGTAAATCGTGAACTGGATCACCAATTATGTGCGGCCGCGGATCAACTCCATGCTCGGCCGCCGCGAAGTGCCGGAAAACCTCTGGATCAAATGCCCGGAGACCGGCGAGATGGTCTTCCACAAGGATCTGGAAGACAACAAATGGGTTATTCCTGCCTCCGGCTATCACATGAAGATGCCCGGCAAGGCGCGTCTGGAAGACCTGTTCGACGACGGCGTCTACGAAGCCTTGCCGCAGCCGAAGGTGGCGCAGGATCCGCTTAAATTCCGCGATTCCAAGCGCTATATCGACCGCCTCAAGGATAGCCGGCTCAAGACCGAGCAGGAGGATACGATCCTCGCCGGTCTCGGCAAGGTGCAGGGGCTGAAGCTCGTCGCCGTCGTGCATGAGTTCAACTTTATCGGCGGCTCGCTCGGCATGGCCGCCGGCGAGGCGATCGTGAAGGCCTTCGAGCGGGCGATCGCCGAGAAATGCCCGCTGGTGATGTTCCCTGCCTCCGGCGGCGCGCGCATGCAGGAAGGCATCCTGTCGCTGATGCAGCTGCCGCGCACCACGGTCGCCGTCGACCTGCTCAAGGAAGCCGGCCTTCCCTATGTCGTTGTGCTGACCAACCCGACCACCGGCGGCGTCACCGCATCCTATGCGATGCTGGGCGATATTCACCTGGCCGAGCCGGGTGCGGAGATCGGCTTTGCCGGCAAGCGCGTCATCGAGCAGACCCTGCGCGAAAAGCTGCCCGAAGGTTTCCAGACCTCGGAATATCTGCTCGAACATGGTATGGTCGATATGGTGGTCAAGCGCCATGATCTCGCCGATACGCTGGCGCGGCTCCTGAAAATCCTGATGCGCGTTCCCGCCGAAACCATGCCTGTCGCAAACGGCGCTGTACCCAAGGCGCTGAACGGCGCAAAATCGGAAGCCCAGGCCGCCGTCTGACGGCCTGAAGCGATCGGACTTTTTGTTTGACGCAATTCCCGACACGAAACCGCTCCACACTTTCGCTGGAATTGCCTTAAGGAGACGCGGGATGCTGCCCACGAACCACCCCGCATCGATGAGCGAGGCCGCCCGCGAAATCGAGGCGCTGCTGGCGCTGCACCCCAAGGGTTTCGACCTGTCGCTGGAGCGCGTCACGCGGCTGCTCGAAACGCTTGGCAATCCGCAGGACAGGCTGCCGCCGGTGATCCATGTCGCCGGCACCAACGGCAAGGGCTCGGTCACTGCCTTCTGCCGGGCGCTCCTGGAGGCGGCGGGCCTTTCCGTGCATGTCCACACTTCGCCGCATCTGGTCAACTGGCATGAGCGATACCGGATCGGCCGCAAGGGCGAACCCGGCCAACTTGTCGAGGACGCCGTCTTCGCCGATGCCGTGCGCCGCGTCGCCGCTGCCAATGGCGGCCAGCAGATCACCGTCTTCGAGATCCTCACCGCCGTCACCTTCCTGCTGTTTTCCGAACAGCCGGCCGATGTCGCGATCATCGAGGTCGGGCTCGGTGGCCGTTTCGACGCCACCAATGTCATGAAGTCCCCGGCGGTGTCGGTCATCATGCCGATCTCGCTCGACCACCAGGCCTATCTCGGCGACAGTGTCGAGCTGATCGCCGCCGAAAAGGCCGGCATCATGAAGCGCGGCGTGCCCGTGGTCATCGGCCAGCAGGAATTCGAAGCGGCGCGTGCGGTGCTGATCGAGACCGCCGAACGCCTCGGCTGCCCGCTGCAGGTTTTCGGGCAGGACTTTTTGGCCTTCGAACAATATGGCCGCCTCGTCTATCAGGACGAGAGCAGGCTGTCCGACTTGCCGCTGCCGCGCCTGCCCGGCCGGCATCAATATGCCAATGCCGCCGCCGCCATCCGCGCCGTGCGCTCGGCTGGCTTCTCGCTCACCGATACCGAGATCGAGGCGGCGATGCGCTCGGTCGAATGGCCGGCGCGGCTGCAGCGGCTGACCGACGGCGCTCTGGTCGCGGAAGCGCCCGAAGGCGCCGAAGTCTGGCTCGACGGCGGGCACAATCCCGGCGCCGGCGAGGTCATTGCCGAGGCACTGGCCGGCTTCGAGGAAAAGCAGTCGCGGCCGCTGTTCCTGATCGTCGGCATGATCAACACCAAGGACCCCATCGGCTACCTGCGCGCCTTTGTCGGATTGGCCGAATATGTCTTCACCGTGCCGATCCGTAATAGCGATGTCGGCATCGATCCGGTGGCGCTGGCCAGTTCCGCCTATGACGCCGGCCTCGTCGCCGAGCCGGTGTCGAGCGTGGCCGAAGCGCTCGCTGGCATTCGTCGGCTCAGCAAGCCGGACAAGGCGGCGCCGCGTATCCTCATCGGCGGCTCGCTCTATCTTGCGGGCGATGTGCTCGCCGACAACGGCACGCCGCCGACCTGAAACCGATACAAAAAAGCCCGGCAGAGACCGGGCTTTTTCATGCGGTAATGTCGGCGGTATCAGGCGGCGCCGGAAATCCAGCTCGTCAGCGCGGTCTTCGGTGCGGCGCCGACCTTGATGTCGGCGACTTCGCCGCCCTTGAAGATGGCGAGCGTCGGGATCGAGCGCACGCCGAACTTGGCGGCCAGATCCGGGTTCTCGTCGATGTTCAGCTTGGCGATCTTGACCTTGCCGGCAAGCTCGGACGAGATTTCCTCAAGGCTGGGGGCGATCATCTTGCACGGGCCGCACCATTCGGCCCAGAAATCCACGACAACCGGTTCGGCGGAGTCGAGGACTTCGGATTGGAAATTGGCGCTGTCGACTTTTACGGTAGCCATGTGAGGGCTGCTCCTTTGCGGAAGAATAGGGTCGGGTACTATGTGATCGCGGAAGCCGCGGATTTCAATGCCCTAGATGTCACTTTGTCTTGATGGCGGCAAGGCTGTCGTCCAGCAGTTCCGCCGGCAGCCGGATCGCCGCTGCCGTCTCGGTATAGACCAGCACGCAGTCGAATTGTTTTCCGGGATAAAGCGGCTTCAGGATCTCACGATAGATGGCGAGCTGCGCCTTGTGCGACAGCGATACCGCCTCGGCATTGGCCGGCGGCACCCGGTTGGTCTTGAAATCGACGAGAATGACACGATCCTCCGCGACCGCCAGCCGGTCGATGCGGCCGGAGACGGCATAATCCTGCCCGTTCAGCCTCAGCGTGCCCATTACCGAGACTTCGGCGCGGCTGGCCGGCGAAAACACTGCCTCTAACCCGGGATGATCGAGCACGGAAAGCACTGCCCGCGCCAGGCTGTCGCGCTCGGCCGCGGGCCAGTAGCGCGCCGCCCGCTCCAGATAACGCTGTGCCGCCGCCTGCCGTTCTTCCGGCGGCATGCCGGGCAGGCTCTGCAACATACGGTGCGTCAGCCGCCCGCGCTCCAGCGAGCGGTCGCTGGCCTTCTTTTCGGAAAACAGCGCCGAAGGTACGATCAGGTCGTCGGCCTCGTCATCGAGAACGAGGGCGGCACCGGAAGGGCTGAGCGGGCGCGGCAGGTAGCGCTGCGGCGGCAGCGGCCGGCCGAGCGCCTCGGGCAGGCTTTCTTCTGCGCGTTGGATGTCGATACCGTCATGCTTTGCAATCGGCTTGCCGACGGTCGGCACGCGCCATGCATAACCCTGCCATTCGCCGTCCGGCCCGGAAAAGACCTTTGGCTTGCAATGTTCGGTGTCGGCGGTCAGCGCCGTCTCGACCATCCGGTGCCAAGTGGTGCCGGGATCGCGGCTGCCGCGATAGCCGCAGACGATCAGCCGGTCGGCGGCGCGCGTCAGGCCGACATAGAGCAGGCGGCGATATTCTTCCTCCGCCTGCGCCCGGATATGGGCGGTATCGGCCTCGGTCAGCGGATTGGACAGCGCCTTGATCGGCACCCAGACGGGCACCGGGCCATCCTCCCCACCGATCATGCGGAATTTCGGCAGGTGGCTGTGGTTGAACGGCTTGCCGCCGCCATCGACGAGGAAGACGACCGGCGCCTCCAGCCCCTTGGCGGCATGCACGGTCATGATGCGCACCTCGTTTCGGCCCTTGTCCTGCTCGCGCTTGACCTCGGGCGCCTCCAGCTCCAGCGTCGAGACGAAGGATTGCAGGCCGGGCAGGCCGGATTTTTCGTGGTCGAGCGCGAAGGTCAGGAATTCGTCGAGGATGTCGCTCGCCTCGCTGCCGAGCCGGGCCAAAAACTGTCGCCGCCCGCCAAGACTGCCGAGAATCCGCGCATAGAGATCATGCACCGACAGCGTCCGCGACAGCGTCAGGAAGGTTTTCAGCCGCTCGACGGCGGCGGCAATCGCGGCATCACCCTCCGCCAGCCGTTGCAGATGCGCCCAGACGCCTTCGTTCTCCTCGCGCCGCGCGGCAATCTCGAAAATCGTCTCTTCGGACAGATTGAACAACGGGCTTTTCAGCACCGCCGACAGCGACAGGTCGTCAGCCGGCAACAGTAAAAAGCGCCCGAGCGCCAAAAGATCCTGAACGGCGATATGGCTGGTGAGTTTCAGCCGGTCGGCACCGGCGACGGGGATATTGTCGCGCCGCTTCAGCGCCCGCGTCAGCGCATTGACGAAATTGTCGCGCTTGCGCACCAGCACCAGAATATCGCCGGCTTCGATCCGCCGTTCGACATCCTTCTCGATGACGGTGCCGGTCTTGATCATCGTCTCGATGGTCGAGGCGATGCGCCGCGCGAGAATCGCGGCTGGGGCGCTTTCGGGCGTGGCGTCGAAGGGGGCGGTCCAGTCCTCTTCGGGGGCGGCCGGTTCCGGCACGATGGTCTCCCAGAGATCGACGGCGCCGGGATGGCCGATGCGGCTGGAGCGATGCACCACCGGCTCGGCCCGGGCGCTCAGGCCCCGCGCATTGTCCTCCAGCGTGAACACCTGGTCGACGGCGGCCAGCACATCCGCCGTCGAGCGGAAGGAAAGCGGCAGGCGCACCGGCGAAAATGTCTGGCCGCCGGCCCGCACCCGCTTAGCCGTCGCCTCGCTTTCCTGTGAGAAGCGCTCGGGGCGGGCGCCTTGAAAGGAGTAGATCGACTGCTTTTCATCGCCGACCGCAAACAGCGTGCGCCGGCCGCCCCGCGCACTGGCGCCGGAGAAAAAGTCCTCGGCCAACGACTGGATCACCGTCCATTGCACCGGGCTGGTATCCTGTGCCTCGTCGACAAGGATATGGTCGATGCCCTGGTCGAGCTTGTAATGCACCCACGGGCCGACGCCGCTGCGGGTCAAGAGCGTTGCGGCGCGGTCGATCAGATCTTCGAAATCGAGTTGGCTGCGCACCTTCTTCAGATCGTCGTAATCCTGGTTCAGCCGCTGCGCCAACGTCAGCGCCGCGCGCGTGGCGGCGAACATGCGGATGAGGCGCAGGCGGTCGCGGCAGTTTACCACATGGCGGCGCGCCGCATCGACGGCCTCGACCAGCTCCGGCGCCGCATCCTTCATCGCCTTGGCGACCAGCGATGAATCGGCCTTCGGCTCGCCCGCCTTGGTCAGGAAAACGCCCTCCAGCAGCTCCAGCCGTCTGGCCGGATCGCGCTCTTGCGCCACCAGCCGCAGGCCATAGGCGACTTCCTGTACCTTGACACCGCCCTTTTCGGTGGCGAGCGTCAGATAGAGATCGAGCGTCAGCCCGGACAATCCCGGCAGCGGCCAGCAGCCGGCCAGCGCCGAGGCCTCGTCCTCATCGTCTTCCAGCCCGAAGCGATCGCGCAACACCGCCTCCAGCGAACCGCCGCTCTGCTCGACGCCTTGCAAAAAGTGGCGCACGGCGTTGCGATTGGCGACGATATCGCCGAGCAGGGTTTCGAGGCCGGTATCGTCGGCGAGGTCGAGCACATGTGCGAAGGCTTCGGCGAGATCCGTGTCGTTCTCCGCCGAGGTGGCGGTCAGTAGCGAGCGGCGGGCATCGGCCAGCAGGGTTGCGGCCGCGCGGTCGTCGAGCACCGAAAAATGCCCGGCGACATTGGCCTCTAGCGGAAACTGGTGCAGCAGCGCCTCGCAGAAGGCGTGGATGGTCTGGATCTTCAGCCCGCCCGGCGTTTCCAGCGCGCGCGCGAACAGCCGCCGCGCCTCCGCCAGCTTGAAGAGATCGGGGGCGACGCCTTCGATGACCTCGATGCGCTTTGCCAGCTCCTCGTCCGGCAGCGTCGCCCAGTCGGCAAGCCGCTGGAAGACGCGGTTCGACATTTCCGACGCCGCCGCCTTGGTATAGGTGAGGCAGAGGATCGCCGAGGGCCGGGCGCCCGAGAGCAGCAGGCGGATGACGCGCTGGGTCAGCACATGCGTCTTGCCGGAGCCGGCATTGGCCGAGACCCAGGCGGAACGGGCGGGATCGGAGGCCAGCGCCTGCTGGCGGGTGGTCCAGCCGATCCAGACGCCGGGATCGTCGCCCTCGGGCAGAAGCGCGGCATCACTCATCGCCGTCCTCCTCCTGTGCTTCGGCCGTCGCCCATTCGGCGACGCGGGCCAGATGATCGTATTCGCCGCCGTAATCCTGCTCGCGCATCGGCACCAGGCGCGAGACGAAGCCGCGCTCGCCGCTCTGCAACAGGCTCACGAATTTGACGAACTGGTCCATTGCCTCCTCGGCAAGATCGATAGCCGACTTTGCATTGTTCTTGTCGCGGGCCGAGAATTCGTTGTTGACCGTCTCGACATGGAAACGGTCGCCGGGGCGCAGGCGGATATAGGTAAGCTTATCCGGCGTCAGTGCGCCGGTGTTGCGGAAGGCGCCGGCGCGCAAGGCGGCGGCTTCCAGCGCCAGTTGCGGGTCGAGCAGGGTGCGTGCCTGTTTTGGCGAGGGGTTGGAGCCGGTCTTGTAGTCGAGGATATCGGCGCTGTCGGGACCGGTGACGTCGATGCGGTCAGCGATGCCGGTGATGTCGATGCCGACGGGCGCCACCGCCAGCCGGGCCGGAACCTCGGTGAAGGTCTTGCGGATCTCCGGCCTCCGCGCCGCTTCCCAGCGCAGGAAGGCGCGGGCAACCTCGCGAAAGCGCGGCCGCCAGACGGTATCGATATGCGCCAGCAGCTTTTCGGCGTCGAAAAGGTCGTTGAGGATGGTTTCCATGGCCCGGATGCCCTCCGGCGTGCCGGCGTCATGACCCTCGCGCACGAAGCGGTCGACGATGGCATGGTAGAGCGTGCCGCGCTCGGAGGCGCCGGGATCGCTGTTGAAGGCATCGACGGGATCGAGCTTCAGCACGCGCCTCGCATAAACGGAATAGGGGTCGCGCCGCAGCCGCCCGACCTCGCTGAAGGAATATTTGACCGGCTGCAACTCTTTCGGCGGCTTCGGATCGGGGCGTTTCGCCAGTGTCTGGCGCTCGCCGCGGTCGATCAGCCCGGCCCATTGGCCATAGCGCTCGCCGCGTTGCGTCAGCGTCTCGGCAAACTCCTGGCCGGTCAGCGCCAGCAGCCGTTGCAGCCAGCGCGAGGCAACGGTTGGCGTCGAGCCCTGGCGCAGCGCCCGGCTGTAGATCAGTTTTCGCGTGCCGTTGGCCATCTCGAAGTCGTGGGCGAGCTGGCCGATGCGCTGCTCCGGCGGCGGCAGGCCGATTTCGGTTTTCATGGTGCGCGAAATGAACGGGTTGTTGGAGGCCTGATCCGGCCACGACCCCTCGTTCAACCCGCCGAGGATCAGCGTATCGACGCTTTGCAGGCGCGCTTCCAGCGTGCCGAAGATGAAGACGCGCGGGTGGCTCATCGCCTTGGGTTTCACCGCCTGTCCGGTGGTGAAGGCGGCCATGATGTCGATCCATTGCGGCCCGTCCGCCTCGATCTGGCCGTCGGTCTCGACGATGCCCTTCAAAAGCTCGGCCAGCGCATCGCCGGCTTCGCCGGACCAGAGTGCGGCGAGATCGCCACGCGCATCGGCGGCGACGGCCTCGAGAACGCGCCCGGTGCGCAAGGCCCATTCGCTGAGCGTGAAGGCAGTGGTCAGCCCGCGCCCGTCGCGGCGGCGCTTGACCAGCGCCGAGGCCAGCGGCTCGGTAGCGGCGGCGATGCGTTTGGCGAGATCGCGGGCTTCGCCAGCGGCGGTCTCGGGCAGGGCGGTGCGCCAGCGCGGGGCGTGGCGGTCCTCGGCCAGTTCCTGAAGCCGCAGGTCGAGCAGCGGCTCCATCTCGCCGATATCGACCTCGCTGACGCCGCCGCGCAGCGCCAGCAGTTCCAGCGCATCGACGGCGCGGGAAAGCGCCTCCGGCGTCAGCCCGAAGCGGGCGAGGGGATGCTTGAGCAGCGAGACGATGGCGACGGGATCGCCGGGCCGCAAAGTCGCTTCGAGGGTGAGCTGCAACAGCGTGCCCTGCGGCGTCGCCGAGAGCGGCGTGCCGGCGGAATCGTCGGCGGTGATGCCGAAGCGGGCAAGCTCGGCGGCGACGCGGCGGGCGAGCGCCCGGTCCGGAGTGATCAATGCTGCCTGCGATTCGCCATGCCGGCCCGGCTCCTCCAGCGCCAGCCTGAGCGCGATGGCGATGGCCGTCGCCTCCTCGCGCTCATTGGCGGCCTCGATCAGGGCGACGTCGGCGAAGGCTTGCGCGACGGCTTCAGGGTCCAGCGCATTGCGCCAGCCGCTCCAGCGGTCGGTGCTGCGCGACGGGGCCATGGCGTGCGACAGGATTTTGGCACGCAAGGAGAGGTCGGCCGATGGTTCGTCCAGCGGCAAGACATCCTCGCGCGTCAGGCCCAAGCGTTTCAGAAGCTGGAACAGGCCGAATTGCGGATGGGTGCAATGCGCCGGATCGGCCCGGCCGCCGGGCGGCAGCGCGGGATCGATCTCGGCCCAATCGGTTGCATCCATGGTGAGATCGAGACCGGGAAGAACGACGACGCCCTGCGGCAGTTTCGCGACCGCGCCGATCAACTCGCAGGCGGCGGGGATCGAGCCGGTCGAGCCGGCGACGATCACCGGGCCGCTGGCTTGCAGACTGGCGAGGCGCTGGGCCTCGGAACGTAGCAGCGCATTGCGGTGGCGTACATTCGAGGAACGGCCGAGTTCCTCCAGCCGGGCGGGCCAGAAGGCGCTGGCGATCTTCAGGAATTCCGTGGTGAGCTGCCACCAGAGCGCATGATCCTGCGCCTCCAGCTTCTGCACGTCCTCCCAGTCGCGATCCTCGTTTTCGAGCGAATCGATGAGATCGGCGAGATCGCGGGCGAGCCAGATGGCGTCGGCGGGGCTGGCGGGCGCGACCAGCGGCGAATCCGAATGGATGTCGCGGACGATCTGCGGCAGGCGGTTGCGCCAGGCGAGCACCAGGCGGGCAAGCTCCAGCAGCCGCGCGGTCCCCGGCAGCGGCTGCGCCAGATCCATGATGACGGGCGAATCGATTTCGAAATAACCGCTGTCGTCGTCGGTCTCGCCAAGCGGGCGGATGACCGGCAGGATGGCGGAACGGCCGCCGAGCAGGTCGACGAATTCCGAGCGCAGCACGCGCGCGGCGCGCCGCGTCGGCACGAAGATGGTCACCGAGGCCAGCGACAGCGGGTCGGTCTCGTCATAGCGGTAGCCCGGCGCCAGTCGGCCGTCGCACAGCGCCTCGGCCAGCACGCGCAGGAAGGGCAGGCCGGGGGCGATGGTCCAGACGGGATTGGCGGCGCCCGCCATCAGGCCGGCTCGTGGAAACGGGCAATCGCCGCCTCCGCCTCGCCGATGGCCTCCGGCGTGCCGACCGTCAGCCAATGGCCGGACATAACCAAGCCGAAGAGGCGGCCGGCGGCGACGGCGCGGTCGAAATAGATGTTGAGGTTGAAGGCGTCGTCCGGCGCGTCGTCAAACAGCGCCGAGGTCATGGCGATGGCCCCAGCATAGACGACGGGGTTGGGATCGCCGTCGCGATAGCGCGTCAGGCGGCCGTCTTCGGCAAGGCTGAAATCTTTTTTGCCGTTATGGCCGGTGGTGCTTTCCAGCGGCACGCAAAGCAGCGCCATGTCCATGCTATCAGGATCGAAGAAGGCGGCGAGCTTCTGTAGGTTGGTTTCTTCGCCGGCTTTCTCGCCGATCCAGAACAGGTCGGCATTCATGACGAGCAGCGGGCCGGGTTCAAGCAGCTTCAAGCCCTTGGCGAGGCCGCCGCCGGAATTCATCAGTTTTTCGCGCTCGTCGGAGATGGTGATGTCGAGCTTTTGGTAGCCGGCAAGATGCGCCTCCATCTGCTCGGCATGGTGATGGACGTTGACGACGGCGCGGGTGACGCCGGCTTCCGCCAGCGCATCCAGCGCATAGTCGATCATCGGCTTGCCGGCGATTTTCACCAGCGGCTTCGGCATGGTTTCGGTGATCGGGCGCATCCGGGTGCCGAGGCCGGCGGCCAGCACCATGGCTTGGGTGATGGTCATCGAAAAAGCCTATGATTCGAGGTTGCCTATTCCAGCCTCCGCGCACCAGTCGCGCAAGGGGGTGAGCGCCGGATGGGCCAGCGCCGTGCGCAGATAGGTCAGCGTGCGCGGCATATGCTTCATGTAGCCGGGTTTCTTGTCGCGCTGCATCAGCCGCACCCAGAGGCCGGCGAGCTTGCAATTGCGCTGCGCCGCCATGATCGCATAGGTCGCCGCAAAGCTTTCCGCATCGAAGCCCGGCGCTTGCGCCCGCCTCTCGTCAAGATAAGCCTGCATCAGCCGTGCGCCAAGGGCGGGATCGATGGTGACGCGCGCATCCTGCACCAGCGAGGCGAGGTCATAGGCCGTCGGGCCGATCATCGCATCCTGGAAATCGATGAGGCCGATGCGCTGTAAGCCGCTTTTCCGTCCCCGCCAGATGAGATTGGGCGAATGGAAATCGCGCAGCAACAGATGGGTTTCCGCCGTCTCCAGCCGGTCGATCAAGCCGTCCCAGATCGCCTCATAGGCGCGGCGCTCACTGTCGCTTGCCGGCTCGCCGTCGCGTTTCCACGGCAGATGCCAGTCGATCAGCAGCCGCGCTTCCATCTTCATCGCGGTGCGGTCGAAATCGGGAATGCGGTGGGTGTGATCCGCCGTCACCGCGATTTCGCGCGGGCGCGGCGCGGCGTGCAGGGCGGCGAGGCAGCGGGCGCTTTCGAGATAACGCTCGGCAATCGGTTCGCCGTCCGCGTCCAGCACGCCGTCCTGGCCGAGATCGTCCATCAGCAGGAAGCCGCGCGCATAGTCCACCGCCAGGATCTCCGGCGCGGCAAAGCCGTTTTCGCGGAGATAATGGTCGATGGCGACGAAGGGGTAGGCGTTTTCGGCGATATGCGCCACTTTCGGATAGGGTTTTCCATCCAGCACCGGCGGACTTTCCGGCAGCGGCGGCCAGTCCATCAGGATCAGGCGTTCGCCGTTTTCCACCGGCAGGTATTCATAGGCGCGCATCGAGGCGTCGCCGGTGAGATAGCGGCGCGGCGTCTCGGCATGGCCGTTGGCGGCAAGAAAGGCTCGCATCGCCAGCACCCTTTCGATGCGGGAATGCTGCGGCTCGGATGCCTCGATCACCGCCAGACGGCCGTCGCCGTCCTGGGTCAGCGTCAGACGAATCCGGCTAAGCGGCAACTCGTCGCCGGCCATTTCCGGCCATTCCACCAGGCAGATGCCGAGGCCAAGCGCCTCCTCGAAGCCGAGTTCGTCGATCTCCGAGGCGTCGCCCATGCGGTAGAAATCGAAATGCGAGACGGGGATGCGCAACTCGTAGGACTGGACGAGCGTAAAGGTCGGGCTCGGCACTTCCAGATCGGCATCGTCGGCCATGGCGCGCAGGAAGGCGCGCGCCAGCGTCGATTTCCCGGCCCCGAGATCGCCCGTCAAGGCCAGGCAATCGCCGGGCTTCAAGGCCAGCGCCAGGTCTTCGCCGAGCCGGATGGTCGCGGCTTCGTCGGCAAGGCGGATACACAGCGCTTCGGTCATTCGGCGGCCGCGACCTGCGACAGCTCGCCGGAGGGAATGCGGCAGGTGACAAGCGTGCCTTCGCCGGGCTGGCTGTCGATGCCGACCTTGCCCTTGTGCAGGCTAACGAAGCTTTCGACGATGGACAGGCCGAGGCCGGCGCCGCTGCGCTTGCCGCCGCGATTTCCAGTCGAAAAGCGGTCGAAGACCGCTTGCAGAATTTCCTTGGGAATGCCCGGGCCCTTGTCGGCGACGGTGAATACGAAATCCGTGCCCTCGCGCCAGCAGGTCAGCGCAACCGACGAGCCCTCAGGGGCGAAATTGGCGGCATTGGTGAGCAGCTTGAGCAGGATCTGCTTCAGCCGTTGCTGGTCGGCGACCAGCGTGCCGAGATTGGCGGGCGCGGTGATTTCCAGCGTCACGCCGCTTTCCTGCAGCCGGTCGGCGATCTGGATCGAGACGTCGTCCAGCATGTCGTCCAGCGAGATCTGCGCATAGTTGAGCTGCATGATGCCGGCATCGACGGTGGCAAGGTCGAGAATGTCGTTGACGATGGTCAGCAGCACTGAGGACGAGGTGGAGATATGGTCGACATATTCCGCCTGCCGGGCATTGAGATCGCCGACCCCCGGCGTCTTCAAAAGGTCGGTGAAGCCGATGATGTTGGTCAGCGGCGAGCGCAGCTCGTAGGAGACGTGCTGCACGAAATCGTTCTTCAGCGCGTCGGCCTTGCGCAGCGCTTCGTTCTTTTCGGTGAGTGCCCGCTCGGCGCGGACGCTGTCGGTCATGTTGACGAAGGTCAGCATGGTCTGGGCGTTCGGCAACGGAATGACGGCATAGTCGAGCACCAGACCGGTATACAGCTCCAGCGTGCCCTGCAGCGAAGGCCGCTCATCATCGAAACTGGTGATCATCTGGCCGAAGCGGCGCCAGCCATCCGGCTGGTCGTAGGAGGGCGTGCAGGCGGCCTCGACCGCGCGGATATGGGTGCCGGGCTTCGAATCGGCCTCGGTGACGCCCCACAGCGCCCGGAAGGCGGGATTGCAGAGCTTGATCCGGCCATCGGGGCCGAACACGGCAACGCCTTCGGAGAGGTGGTCGATGGTTTCGCCCTGAACCTTCACCAGGGTATTGTAGCGGGTTTCGAGATCGACCTGTTCGGTGAGGTTTTCGAACACCCAGGTGGCGCCGCCCTGCGGATGGGCGGTGGCGAAGACGCGCAGCGTCTGGCCGTTCGGCAGGTGCCAGAGGTCCGATTGCGTGTCGAGCGCGCGATAGACCGAAAGGGCGTTTTCCTTCCAGGTTTTCCAGCTCAGCTGCTCCGGCAGCTTGTGGGCGGCGCGCAGCCGGTCGAGCAATTCGCTGTTGTCCGGCTTCGATTCGAGGAAGGCGAAATCAAGCCCCCAGAGCTGTACGAAAGCCTGGTTGTAGAATTGCAGACGGCGGTCGCCGTCGAAAATGGCGACGGGTGTCGCCAGATGGTCGAGCGTCTCGGCATGGGCCTTGAGGGTACGCTTCAATTCCTCGCGCACGGCTTCGACTTCGGAAACGTCGACCGCCATGCCGGCGGAGCCGTCGCGGCTCTTGACGTCGACGACATCGAAGAAGGTGCGGTTGCCGCGCACCACGGTGGAAATCTTGTCATGGAAGGGCGATTCGGGGGTGGCGGAGGCGCGGATGCGCTCGCGCGCCACGGCGCTGAGGAATTCGCGGCCCTCACGGATCGCATCCTGTGGCGAGGGTGCCTCGACGGCCTCGCCATAGGCCTCGTTGACCCAGATCAGATTGCCGTCCTGATCGCGCTGCCAGACGGGAAGGTCTATGGCGTCGAGCAGGGTCTGGAAGGCGTTCATCGAGGCGAGCAGCCGGTCGCGCTCGATCTTCAGTTCGGCCAGTTCCGCGCGCAGGTTGTTGAGTGCGATGAAACGGACAAAGGCGCGGCCTCCGGAAACCCGGCCTTGCGCCTCCAGCACTTCCTCGCGCTGGGTCTCGACCACCATGTCGAAGCTTTCGGCCTGGCCGCGCAGGCGCTCGATCGCCTTTTCCAGCTCGCCGGCCGAATGGCTCTTCAGCCAGCGGCCGAAGGCGAGGAAATCGCGATCCTGCTGTGGCGCGCCGGTTTCGACCGGAAGCTGGCCGAGGAATTCCGGGGAAGCGCCGGCGCCATCCCAGACGACGATGCGGCGGTTCTTGTCGGCGATCAGCGAATGGTAGCGGGAAATCGTCTGGTTGGCGTCGGAAAGCGCTGCCCGCGTCTCGCGGCTTTCGTTCTCGATATTGCCCTTCTGGCGGATCAGCCAGATAGCGGAGAGCAGCGCGGCGGAAATCACGCCGATGACCAGCGACGAGGTGACCATTTCGGCGGAGGTGAACAGCCGGGCCGTGACCGCCTCCTCGACCTCGACGGCGGCAAAGGCGACGCCGGAGAATCCCGACAGCGCCGTCGCGGACAGGAAGCCGGTCCGCAGACGCTTGCGCCAACGCATCCAGCCACCGCTGCGGGCGGCCACGCGCATACGGGACGGAGACTTTCCGTCCTGAGCGCCCACACCCTCGCAAGTGTCGTCACCCAAGCCTGCCCGCATGGACAGGCAGCTTTTCACATCCGCCATTTCCGGTCTGTCTCCGTCCTTCGTGCCGCATCATCCGACAAGACATCCGATTGCCGCGACACCGGTCGAAAAGACCGATTCCCGCGAATCAAGTCCCAAAACAATACTGTTTCGCGCCATGGGCGGGAAGGGATTCGTCCAAAAAAGAGGCCGCCTTCCCGTTTCGGGAAGGCGGCCACCAGATGTTGTTCATGGATCGTTAGCGATCAATATCTGTAGTGTTCGGCCTTGAAAGGACCCTGCTTTTCGACGCCGATATAGGCGGCCTGGGTGTCGCTCAGTTCGGTGAGCCTTGCGCCAAGCTTTTCGAGGTGCAGGCGGGCGACCTTCTCGTCGAGATGCTTGGGCAGGATGTAGACCTGGTTCTTGTATTCTGCCCCCTTGGTGAACAGCTCGATCTGGCCGAGCACCTGGTTGGTGAACGACGCCGACATCACGAAGGACGGGTGGCCGGTGGCGTTGCCGAGGTTCAGCAGGCGGCCTTCCGAGAGAAGGATCATGCGGTTGCCCTTGGGGAACTCGATGAGGTCGACCTGCGGCTTGACGTTGGTCCATTTCAGGTTGCGCAGCGCGGCGACCTGGATTTCATTGTCGAAGTGGCCGATATTGCCGACGATCGCCATGTCCTTCATCTCGCGCATATGCTCGATGCGGATGACGTCCTTGTTGCCGGTGGTGGTGATGAAGATATCGGCGGACGAGACGACGTCTTCGAGCTGCACGACCTCAAAACCGTCCATGGCGGCCTGCAGGGCGCAGATCGGATCGATTTCCGTGACCTTGACGCGAGCGCCGGCGCCGCGAAGCGAGGCAGCCGAACCCTTGCCGACATCGCCGTAACCGCAGACGACGGCGACCTTGCCGGCCATCATCACGTCGGTGCCGCGGCGGATGCCATCGACCAGCGATTCCTTGCAGCCGTACTTGTTGTCGAACTTCGACTTGGTGACCGAATCGTTGACGTTGATTGCCGGGAAGGGCAGCAGGCCCTTTTCGGCAAGCTGGTAGAGGCGATGCACGCCCGTGGTGGTTTCCTCGGTCACGCCCTTGATGGCGTCGCGCTGCTTCGTGAACCAGCCCGGCGATGCCTTGAGGCGCTTCTTGATCTGGGCGACGAGGATTTCTTCTTCCTCGGAGCCGGGGCTCGACAGCACGTCCTCACCGGCTTCGGCGCGGGCGCCGAGCAGGATGTACATGGTGGCGTCGCCGCCATCGTCGAGGATCATGTTGGAGACGCCGCCGTCCGCCCACTGGAAGATCTTGTCGGTATATTCCCAATACTGCTCAAGCGTTTCGCCCTTGACGGCGAAGACCGGAACGCCGGTCGCGGCGATGGCGGCGGCGGCATGGTCCTGGGTCGAGAAGATGTTGCACGAGGCCCAGCGAACCTCGGCGCCGAGCGCGGTCAGCGTCTCGATCAGCACGGCGGTCTGGATGGTCATGTGCAGCGAGCCGGAGATGCGCGCGCCCTTCAACGGCTTGGAGGCGCCGAATTCGCTGCGGCAGGCCATCAGGCCCGGCATTTCGGTTTCGGCGATATCGAGTTCCTTGCGACCGAAATCGGCAAGGCCGATATCCGCGACGATGTAATCCTTGTCAGTGCTCATGAAGCGCTCCCACTGGGCTGGCCGCCGTCGCGCTTCATCGATGAGCGGACGCGGCAATTCCTTCCGTCGAAACGGACGATGCGTCCCGTCTATCAGGCTTTGGGGATCAAGGCAATATTGATATAAAGAGGTCTTTATATGTTTATATGGCTAAGGTTTATATCTCTTCACCGAACCGGTCGCGGATCAGCGCGTCGATGGCTTCCAATGCTTCGGCGGCCTGGTTGCCGCAGGCATTGACGAGAATGGTGGTGCCGGGACTGGCGGCGAGCATCATCAGCCCCATGATCGAGGTGCCGCCAACGGTCATGCCGTCCTTTGAAACCGTGATGGTGGCGTCGTAGCCGTCGACCGTCTGAACGAATTTGGCGGAGGCGCGGGCGTGCAGGCCGCGTTTGTTGATGATCAAAAGTTCCCGCGTATGCGTCATGGAGCTCCGTCGTTCGTCCGTTATTTGCCGCTGAGAACGCGGCTTGCCACGTTGATGTACTTGCGTCCGGCTTCGGAAGCCTCCACCAGCGCCTTTTCCATATTATTCTCGCCGCGCACGCCGGCAAGCTTGATCAGCATCGGCAGGTTGACGCCGGCGATGACCTCGATATGGCCGCTGCTCATCGCCGAAATCGCCAGATTGGACGGGGTGCCGCCGAACATGTCGGTCAGAATGACGACGCCGAAACCTTCATCGGCCCGTCCGACCGCGTCGAGGATATCCTGCCGACGCTGGTCCATGTCGTCTTCCGGGCCGATGCAGATCGTCTCGATCAACTTTTGTGGACCGACCACATGCTCCACGGCATGACGAAACTCCTCTGCCAGCTTGCCATGAGTGACAAGCACAAGTCCGATCATGATTATTCTGCTCCCTGCATCCGCAAACAGGTGGCTGAGATATCGCAATGCAACAATCTCGTCCACCGCCGGGCGCACATCTTGGCAGCGAAAAGCCGAAGTGCAAGCCCAAAAGCATGAGTCGAGACCTTCGTCGGGGCCTCAGGAGGGCGCTTTGCCGTTAAACGGAATGAAGGCGGCCAGTATCGCCAGCGGGTCGGGAGCGCGCCCCGAAAGGCGGATCAGCGGCAGGATCGCCTCCGGCGTCAGCTCCAGATCCTCCGCCTCCGGTGGCAGCCGCTCTGCCTCGGCAAGGTCGACGGGCAGCACCGCGTAGTGCAGGACGGCCGGCGCCAGCGTCTCGACGGTGACGATGCCGCTGCCGCGCAGTTCGATCAGGCCGGCGATGGTGGCGGGCGGGCGGGCGAGCACCTGTCCGTTGCGAACCGAAACCATCGTCTGATCGTCGGCGACCAGCGCCGAAAACAGCCCGAGCCGACGCGCGGCCGCCAAACAGGTGAAGGCGAGGGTGGATTTGCCGCTGCCCGCGGGACCGACGAAGATCAGGCCTTGCGTGCCGACGACGATGGCGGTGCCGTGAATATTGACCTCGGCCATGTCACGCCACCTGCTCGGCCGGCAGCGTCAGGGTGAAGCGTGCGCCGCGCACCGCGCCGTCCTGGTCGACGACGTTTTCCGCCTTCAGCGTGCCGCCATGCGCCTCGGCGATCTGGCGGCTGATCGACAGGCCGAGGCCGGAATTCTGCCCGAAACCTTCGGATTCCGGACGGTCGGTGTAGAAACGTTCGAAGATGCGGTCGATGTCCTCGGCCTGGATGCCGGGACCGTTGTCCTCGACGACGACGATGCAGCGGCTGCGCGAGCGCGACAGGCGCACCGAGATGCGGCCGCTGTCGACCGGCACGAAGGAGCGGGCGTTCTCGATCAGGTTGGTGACGATCTGGCCGAGGCGCAGGTCATGGCCGCTGACGGTGAAGCCGGCCTTGACGCCCGGCTTGCGCTCCACAGTGAAATCCACCGTCACCGGTTTCTTGCTGGAGCGGATCTGGCGGGAGATTTCCACGAGATTGCCGAGCAGGATTTCGAGATCGACGCTCCTCGCATCGGAGCGCGCCAGCTCCGCATCGAGGCGCGAGGCGTCGGAAATGTCGGAGATCAGCCGGTCGAGGCGGCGCACATCGTGCTGGATGACGTCCATCAGCCGCTGCTTCGATTCGTCGCTGCGCGCGAGCGGCAGCGTTTCGACGGCGCTGCGCAGCGAGGTCAGTGGGTTCTTCAGCTCGTGGCTGACATCGGCGGCGAAACTTTCGATGGCGTCGATGCGGTCGTAAAGCGCCGTCGTCATCTCGCGCAAGGCCACGGAAAGATTGCCGATTTCGTCCTGGCGGGCGGAGAAGTCGGGGATTTCCTCGCGCGTCTTCGCGCCGCGCCGCACGCGCACGGCGGCAGCGGCCAGACGGCGCAGCGGCGTGGCGATGGTCGAGGAGAGCAACAGCGACAGCACGACGTTGACCAGCGTCGCGACCCCGAAGACGCGCATGATGGCAAGGCGCTCGGCATGGACGATCTTGTCGATATCGCCGGCCTGCGTCGACAGCAGCAGCACGCCGAGCACGGCGCGAAACCGCTGGACCGGCACGGCGACCGAGACGATCAGCTCGCCCTTTTCGGTGACGCGCACCACGGCGCCGCGCACGCCGGTGAGCGCATTCATCACTTCCGGATAGATCGAGCCGTCGCCGCCGGGCATTTCCTTGTAGAGCGGCAGGTTGCCGGGCTGCAGGATCTTGTTGAACCAGCCGGCCGCCCAGGCGCCCCAGCCGGCCTGCTCGTCCTCGACCGGCGGCAGGTCGAAGCGCAGCACCTGGCCGCGCGAATAGAGATGGCGCGAATCGAGCAGCAGGTTGGCGTCGGCGTCGAAGATGCGGGCGCGCGTGCGCGTCGGCGAGATCAGCCGGCGCAACACGGGGGCGACGCGCTCGGGATCGATGGGGAATTCCAGATCCTCGTCGTTGGGGATCGGGGTGATGCTCTGGCCGGCCTGCAGTTCGAGCAGCTTTTCCGGGTCGATGGTGATCGAATTGGTATCGACCGAGGCCGAGGCCGAAATCGCGCCGGCGATGATTTCGCCCTGGGTCAGCAGACTCTCGACGCGGGCGTCGATCAGGCCTTCGCGGAACTGGTTGAGATAAAGAATGCCGCCGACCAGGACCAGGAGCGCCGCGAGATTGAAGAACAGGATGCGGCGCGTCAGGCTGGAAAAGACGGCATTGCCGAAGACGCGGCGGATCAGCGTGAAGGGATGCGCCCAGTAGCGCCGGCCGCCGCGTGGCGGCGCAGCCCCTTCATTGTCGTCGATATCGCTGTCCAGCGGCACGGTTGCCAAGTCGAATGCCTCCCGCAGCAGCCTGTCTCATATCGCTGCCGCTGCGTGCATGAAAAATCTGCCGGTGTCAGGCGGCTTCGCGGAAGCGGTAGCCGACGCCGTACAGAGTTTCAATCATATCGAAGTCGTTGTCGACGATTTTGAACTTCTTGCGCAGCCGCTTGATATGGCTGTCGATGGTGCGGTCGTCGACATAGACCTGCTCGTCATAGGCCGCATCCATCAGCGCGTCACGACTTTTCACCACGCCCGGGCGCTGCGCCAGCGAATGCAGGATGAGGAATTCCGTGACCGTCAGCGTCACCGGTTCGCCCTTCCAGGTGCAGGTGTGGCGTTCCTGGTCCATGACGAGCTGGCCGCGCTCGAGCGAGCGTGCCTGCTGCGGCTGGCCAGGCTTGGGGCTGGCTGCGGCAGCAGCCGCGTTCTCGCGGTTCTGGGCGCGGCGCAGCACCGCCTTGACGCGCTCGACCAGCAGCCGCTGCGAGAACGGCTTGGTGATGAAATCGTCGGCGCCCATCTTCAGGCCGAACAATTCGTCGATCTCCTCGTCCTTGGAAGTGAGGAAGATCACCGGCAGATCGGACTTTTGCCGCAGGCGGCGCAGGAGTTCCATGCCGTCCATGCGCGGCATCTTGATGTCGAAGATCGCGAGCTGCGGCGGCCGGGCCAGCAGGCCGTCGAGGGCGGAGGCGCCGTCCGTATAGGTTTCCACCTTGTAGCCTTCCGCTTCGAGGGCAATCGATACCGAAGTCAAAATGTTTCGGTCGTCGTCAACGAGCGCGATGGTCAGCATGATCAGGGTCTCCGTCTGGAATATGGCCTCGCCATTGCACCCGGCAGAGTGCGTGCATCACGGCGATTGCGCGCTTCATGGGGATAAAGGTGGAACAAATTGTGGCGGAGGGGAAGAGGCAACAGCGTCGCCGGGCGCAACCCTGTTCTGAAAAGCCCCGGATTCGACGCGACGGCGGCTCGGATGTAAACGATTTAAATGAAACAAATTTTTTTTAAATCGATTAATATATTGATTTTACTGTATTTTTCTCAAAGCTATCTTGTCATGTTTTAAATCTGCTTCTATTTTCGCGGCAGATTTTCAATCAGCCATCGTGTTGGCGGAGGAAGCAGCATGCAAGAAATCGGCGTTCACAATCCCGATCACAAGATCGCACAGGCAGGTCTCGGCGGCGCCGCGCATGTCTTCTACAACCTCACCGAGGCCCCGCTCTACGAAGAAGCGATTCGCCGCGGCGAGGCGGAACTGACGGCGGACGGAGCGCTGCGGGCGCTCACCGGCCAGCATACCGGCCGCTCCGCCAAGGACAAGTTCGTCGTGCGTGACGATGAGACGGAGAACGTCATCTGGTGGGACAACAACAAGCCGATGTCGCGCGCCCATTTCGAGGTGCTGCATCGCGACATGCTGGCCCATGCCGAAGGCGCCACGCTGTTCGTGCAGGATCTCGTCGGCGGCGCCGATGCCGGCCACGCGCTGCCTTCGCGCATCGTCACGGAATTCGCCTGGCATTCGCTGTTCATCCGCAACCTGCTGATCCGCCCGGAGCGTGAGGCACTGAAAAGCTTCGTGCCGAAGCTGACGATCATCGACTTGCCGAGCTTCCGCGCCGATCCCGAGCGCCATGGCTGCCGGACGGAAACGGTGATCGCCTGCGACCTGACCAACGGTCTCATCCTGATCGGCGGCACCTCCTATGCCGGCGAGATGAAGAAGTCGGTGTTCACCGCGTTGAACTACCTGCTGCCTGCTAAGGGCGTGATGCCGATGCACTGCTCCGCCAATGTCGGTCCGGCCGGCGATACCGCGGTATTCTTCGGCCTGTCCGGCACCGGCAAGACGACGCTGTCGGCCGACCCCTCGCGCACGCTGATCGGCGACGACGAGCATGGCTGGAGCGAAGAGGGCGTCTTCAATTTCGAAGGCGGCTGCTACGCCAAGACCATCCGCCTCTCGGCCGAGGCCGAGCCGGAAATCTACGCCACGACCAAGCGTTTCGGCACGGTGCTCGAAAACGTCGTCCTCGACGACGAGCGCCGCCCGGACTTCGACGACGGCTCGCTGACCGAGAACACACGCTGCGCCTATCCGCTGTATTTCATCCCGAATGCCTCGGACACCGGCCGCGCGCCGCATCCGAAGACGATCATCATGCTGACGGCCGATGCCTTCGGCGTGCTGCCGCCGATCGCCAAGCTGACGCCGGAACAGGCCATGTACCACTTCCTTTCCGGTTACACCGCCAAGGTCGCCGGCACGGAAAAGGGCGTGACCGAGCCGGAGGCCACCTTCTCGACCTGCTTCGGCGCGCCGTTCATGCCGCGCCACCCGGCTGAATATGGCAACCTGCTGAAGGAACTGATCAGCCGCCATGGCGTCGATTGCTGGCTGGTCAACACCGGCTGGACCGGCGGCGCCTACGGCACCGGCCGCCGCATGCCGATCAAGGCGACGCGCGCCATGCTGGCCGCTGCCCTTGACGGCACGCTGAAGAATGCCGAGTTCCGCACCGACGCCAATTTCGGCATCGCGGTTCCGCGTTCGCTCGACGGCGTCGACGGCGCCCTGCTCGATCCGCGCTCGACCTGGGCCGACGCCGCCGCCTACGACGCGCAAGCGCGAAAACTGGTCGACATGTTCGTCGCCAATTTCGCCAAGTTCGAATCCCATGTCGACGGCAAGGTGCGCGACGCCGCGCCCGCCGTGCGGATCGCCGCCGAATAAGCCGGCCAAGCCAGGTGATTCACGTGAAACTCGGTCGCGAAAGCGGCCGGGTTTTTGCGTCTGGCGGCAATTTTGCCGGATTGCGTGAAACCGGCAGATGTTTTACGCGATTCTCTTCGACAAGGACAACGAACAGACTACGGCCATGGCAAGCGAACCGCTCTATATCGACGACCGCATCACCATCGCGGGCTGGGAACTGACCGAGCAGTTCGTGCTGGCCGGCGGGGCGGGGGGACAGCACGTCAACAAGGTTTCGACCGCCGTCCAGTTGTTCTTCAACATCGCCAATTCTCCCGCGCTCAACGAGCGCGTCAAGCGCAACGCCCTGGTGCTCGCCGGCCGGCGCGCCTCCAAGGACGGCACGCTGATGATCGAGGCCAGCCGTTCCCGCAGCCAGGACCGCAACCGTGAAGAGGCGCGCGAGCGTCTGAAGGAGTTGATCCTCGAAGCCGCCAAGCCGCCGCCGCCGCCGCGCAAGAAGACAAGGCCGACGCGCGGCTCGGTCGAGCGCCGGCTGAAGGAAAAGGCCGGCCGCTCCGACGTCAAGAAGATGCGCGGGCGCCCGAGCGGCGGCGATTAAGGCATTTCCAGCAGAAGTGCGAAGCGTTTTCGCGTTCGTTGCGCAAGACAGGGTTTGGAATCCGGCTAGGATGGATAGGGACCAGAAATCGATGATCGTTTTGCCGGGTGGCGTCCGCCGCTATCCCGGCTATCTCGACCGCGCCGAACAGGAGGCGCTGGTCGAGGTGGTCCGGCAGGTGGTCTCCGTGGCGCCGCTCTATGTGCCGGTGATGCCGCGCAGCGGCCAGCCGATGTCGGTGCGCATGACCAATTGCGGGACGCTCGGCTGGGTGACGGATCGCGATCGCGGCTATCGCTACCAGGAGACCCATCCAGTGACCGGCGCTCCCTGGCCGCCGCTGCCGCAGCGCCTCATGGAGATCTGGCGCGATGTCGGCGAGACGCCGCTGGAGCCGGAAGCCTGCCTGGTCAATTTCTATTCCGACGAAGCGCGCATGGGCCTGCACCAGGATCGCGACGAGCGCGAATTTTCGGCGCCGGTCGTGTCGATTTCGCTGGGAAATGCCTGCCTGTTCCGCATCGGTGGCCTGGAGCGCAAGGACAGGACGACGTCGGTGCGGTTGGAAAGCGGCGATATCGTCGTGCTCGGCGGCGACAGCCGCCTGCTGTTTCACGGCGTCGACCGCATCTATCCCAACACCTCGACGCTGCTGAAGAATGGCGGCCGGATCAATCTCACCCTGCGGCGGGTGAATCCAGCTCAATAAAGCAATTCCGGAAAAAGCGTGAAGCGGTTTTGTGCCCGTAATGGCGTAAAAGGTTTACAGCTTGCGCAACGCCACCGTCTCGATCAGGTGGTTGTCGCCCTTGCGCAGGATGAGGTCGGCGCGCGGCCGGGTCGGCAGGATGTTGCGGCGCAGGTTTTTCAGGTTGATGTTCTGCCACAGGCCTTCGGCCGTCTCCAGCGCATCCTCCTCGCTGATCGAGGCATAGCGGTGAAAGTAGGAGGAGGGATCGCGGAAGGCTGTCTGGCGCAGGCGCATGAAGCGCGTCACGTACCAGTCGTGAATCCGGTCCTCGTCGGCATCGATATAGATCGAGAAATCGAAGAAATCCGAGACCATCGGCACGATCTTGCCATCGGCCGGCAGGTCGCGCGATTGCAGCACGTTGATGCCTTCGAAGATCAGAATGTCCGGCCGGTCGATGGTGCGGAATTCGTCCGGCAGCACGTCATAGGTCATGTGCGAATAGAGCGGCGCCTGCACGTTCGGCTGGCCGGCCTTGATCGCCGAAAGGAAGCGCAGGATCGCGGTCGTGTCGTAGCTTTCGGGAAAACCCTTGCGGTTCATCAGATTGTCCCGCTGCAAAATGGCGTTCGGGAACAGGAAGCCGTCGGTGGTGATCAGGTCCACTTTCGGGCTCGACGGCCAGCGCGCCAACAGCTCTTTCAGCACGCGGGCGGTGGTCGATTTTCCCACGGCCACTGAGCCGGCAATGCCGATGACGAAGGGCGTCTTGGCCGCGCCGGAGAGATTGAGGAAGCGATTGCGCTGCTGGAACAGCAGTTGCGAGGATTCCACATGCGAGGAGAGCAGTCGCGACAGCGACAGGTAGATGCGCCGCACCTCCTTGAGATCGATCGGGTCGCCGAGGGATCGCAGCCGGCTCACTTCATCCGCCGTCAGGGTCAAAGGCGTGTCGGCCCGGAATTTCGCCCATTCGTCGGATGTGAAGAAATGATAGGGCGAAAAACTGTTGGCCTGGAAGTGATCGAGCGCTTCGGGCACTGCGATATCCTTGGTGACGATGGTCATGACGGTTGCCGGCCTGCCTTTTCCGTGAGGCCGGATTGTCCGGTGCGCCGTTCTAGCTC
The DNA here is from genome assembly GCF_029601685.1 of Rhizobium sp. YJ-22. Taxonomy (NCBI): domain Bacteria; kingdom Pseudomonadati; phylum Pseudomonadota; class Alphaproteobacteria; order Hyphomicrobiales; family Rhizobiaceae; genus Rhizobium; species Rhizobium sp. YJ-22. Next base: position 369,799 of record NZ_JARRIR010000005.1, read on the forward strand.
CGCCAGCACTGCGGCGAGCGGAATATCGGCGATCTTCAGCACGACGAGCAGGTGATAGAGCAGATCGGCCGCCTCGTATCTGAGATTGTCGCGATCGTCGGCGATGGCGGCGATCACCGTTTCGACCGCCTCCTCGCCGAGCTTCTTGGCGGCCTTGGGCTGGCCGGCCGCGACAAGTTTCGCCGTCCAGGACTCTTCCGGCGGCGCCTTGGCGCGCTCCGCGACGATGGTTTCCAGGTCGGAAAGGGAAAATCCGCTCATGATCGCGCCTCAATCCAGCCGCATGGGAATGCCGTGATCGGACATATATGCCTTGGCCTGGCCAATGGTGAATGTTCCGAAGTGGAAGATCGATGCGGCGAGCACCGCGGTCGCATGGCCGTCGCGCACGCCGGCGACGAGATCGTCGAGCGAGCCGACGCCGCCGGATGCGATCACCGGCACGCGCACCGAATCGGCGATGCGCCGCGTCAGCTCGATATCGTAGCCGCTCTTGGTGCCGTCGCGGTCCATCGAGGTGACCAGCAATTCGCCCGCGCCGCGCTCCACCATCTTGATCGCAAACTCGATTGCGTCGATGCCCGTCGGCTTGCGGCCGCCATGGGTGAAGATTTCCCAACGCGGTGCTTCGTCGGCTACCGAAACCCGCTTCGCGTCGATGGAAACGACGATGCACTGGTTGCCGAACTTGTCGGCGGCTTCGGCCACGAAATCCGGGTTGTTCACCGCCGCGGAATTGATCGACACCTTGTCGGCGCCGCAGAGCAGCAGCCTGCGGATATCGGCAGTGGCGCGCACGCCGCCGCCGACCGTCAGCGGCATGAAGCAATGCTCGGCGGTGCGGGTGACGACGTCGAAGATCGTGTCGCGATTGTCGGAGGAGGCGGTGATGTCGAGGAAACAGAGCTCGTCGGCCCCGGCAGCGTCATAGGCCTTGGCCGCCTCGACCGGATCGCCGGCATCGATCAAGTCGACGAAATTGACGCCCTTCACGACGCGGCCGTCCTTGACATCGAGACAGGGGATGACACGGGCTTTGAGGGTCATTTACGCGGCCTCCCTTGCGGCCTTGATCAGCGCCAGCGCTTCGGCCGGATCGATGCGGCCATCATACAGCGCCCGGCCGGAAATCGCGCCTTCCAGTTTGGCGGCATCGGGCTGAATCATCCGGCGGATGTCGTCCAGCGAGGCGAGTCCGCCGGAGGCGATCACCGGGATGGAAACGGCATCGGCCAGTTCCAGCGTCGAGGCCCAGTTGATGCCGGCGAGAATGCCGTCGCGGTCGATGTCGGTATAGATGATCGCGGCGACGCCGGCGCCCTCGAATTTCTTCGCCAGCTCGATGACGCCGAGCTCGGAGCCTTCCGCCCAGCCTTCGACCGCCACCTTGCCGCCCTTGGCGTCGATGCCGACGGCGACCTTGCCGGGAAAGCGCTTGCAGGCTTCGATGACGAGTGCGGGATCGCGCACGGCCACCGTGCCGAGGATGACGCGGGCGAGACCGCGCGCCAGCCAGCGTTCGATATGCTCCAGCGTGCGGATGCCGCCGCCGAGCTGCACCGGATTTTTGGTGGCCTTGAGGATCGCGTCGACCGCATCGCCGTTGACCGACTGGCCGGCAAAAGCGCCGTTGAGATCGACCACATGCAGCCATTCGAAGCCCTGATCCTCGAAGGCTTTCGCTTGTGCTGCGGGATCGGGATTGTAGACGGTCGCCTGGTTCATGTCGCCGAGCTTGAGGCGCACGCACTGGCCGTCCTTGAGGTCGATGGCGGGGAAAAGGATCATGTCTTGGACCTCGCTTAGAGCATTTCCAGGAAAAGTGGATACCCGTTTCCGACCGGAAATGCGATAAAACAAAGAGTTGGAGCGTTTTCGCGATTCGAAGAAAAGAGGAAATGCTCTAGGGCGCCCAGCGCAGGAAATTGGCGATCAGGTCGAGCCCGAGTTTTTGGCTTTTCTCGGGGTGGAACTGCGCGCCCGCCTTGTTGTCGCGGGCGACGAAAGCGGTCATCGGCCCGCCGTAATCGGTGGTGGCGACGACATCTTGCGGCTGGGCGGCGGCCAGATGGTAGGAATGCACGAAATAGGCGTGCAGCCCGTCCGGGCCGGTCGGGATGCCTTCGAACAGCGGATGGGCGCTCGCAAGCGTAAGCGTGTTCCAGCCGATCTGCGGGATTTTCAGCGTGGGATCGGCGGGCGTCATCTCGACGACGTCGCCCGCAATCCAGCCGAGGCCTTGGGTGATCGTCTTTTCCAGCCCGCGCGACGACATCAGCTGCATGCCGACGCAGATGCCGAGGAAGGGGCGGGCCTTGGCCTCGACCGCCTCGATGAGCGCTTGGCTCATGCCGTTGACGGCATCGAGGCCGCGGCGGCAATCGGCATAGGCGCCGACGCCGGGCAGCACGACGCGGTCGGCGATGGCGACGTTTTCCGGCCTGTCCGTCAGGTCGATATGGGCGTCGATCCCGGCTTCGCGGGCGGCGCGCTCGAAGGCCTTCGTCGCCGAGCGCAGGTTTCCGGAACCGTAATCGATGATTGCGACGCGCATCAGCGTCCTCCGTCAAAATCGAGTAGGCCGAGCGCGGAACTGGCGGCGCGGCGTGCGTTGTTCGGCGCGGGCAACGCGCTCCAGTCGGGGCCGGATGGCGTGGCGGCTGCCGTTGCCGGATCGTTGAAATAGAGTTCCTCGGCCGTGTCGATATCGTCGGCGACGACGATTCCGTCGAGCGTCCAGTCCTTGCGTTCGAGATCGCCGGCGACAAGGCTCGGCCCTTCCAGTGCCACGAGCATGGACACGGCCACGGCCAATGCCAGGCCGGCAAAGAAAAGACCGGGCTGCCGGGCGATGGTGATCGCCAGCACCTGCAGGATCAGCGCCAGAGCGCCGCTGAACCAAAGCCGTTTGCCCAGCAGCCAGAGCCCCGGAAACAGGAAGGCGATCAGCGAAAAACCGTCACGGACGAAACGGGTGCGGGCGTGATCGGCTTCCGGCCCGCCCGGCGGCGTCAAGACGAGATAGCTTGCCATGTCGTTGCCTTGCCCCGTGTGTCACGGATTGCTTCAGACAAGCGTGCCCTTCGTGGAAGGAACGCGCCCTGCCTGGCGTGGATCGATCTCCGTCGCGGTGCGCAGCACGCGGGCGACGGCCTTGAAGCAGGTTTCGGCGATGTGATGGTTGTTGGCGCCGTAATGGTTCATCACATGCAGCGTCATGCCGGCATTCTGGGCCAGCGCCTGGAAGAATTCGCGCACCAGCTCGGTATCAAAGGTGCCGATCTTCGGGGCGCTGAAATTGACGTTCCAGACGAGGAAGGGGCGGCCGGAAAGATCGACGCCGGCCTTGGTCATCGTCTCGTCCATGACGAGGTCGAGCGAGGCATAGCGCGTGATGCCGCGCCGGTCGCCGAGCGCCTTGGCGATGGCCTGGCCGATGGCGATGCCGGTGTCTTCGACCGCATGGTGGTCGTCGACATGCAGGTCGCCCTTGGTCTCGATTTCCATGTCGATGAGCGAATGTCGGCAAAGCTGGTCGAGCATATGGTCGAAGAAGCCGACGCCGGTCGAAATCCTGGCGATGCCGCTGCCGTCGAGATTGACGGAGACGGAAACCGAGGTTTCGTTGGTCGTGCGGGAAATGCTCGCGCTGCGGCTTTGCTTGTTATCGGCCATCGCAGACTCCACTGATAGACGGTTGCCGCTCCATATCAGGCACCGCCCCAAGAATCCAGCGCGAAGGGGCAAAAGCGGTACGGTTGCGAGGATGGGATTGTGACGGACGTTTTTCAACGGATTGTAATCGCGCCGGCACCGCTTACATAGGCCTCAAACGCTGCCCTGTCGGGCGGCAGGAAGGGCCGGCAGGACCGGCGGAAAAGGTGTTCGATGACAACGATTATTACGGTTCGAAAGGGCGGCAAGGTGGTGCTGGCCGGCGACGGCCAGGTCAGCCTCGGCCAGACGGTCATGAAGGGCAATGCCCGCAAGGTGCGGCGCATCGGCAAGGGCGACGTGATCGCCGGTTTCGCCGGTGCGACGGCCGATGCCTTCACGCTGCTGGAGCGCCTCGAAAAGAAGCTCGACCAGTATCCAGGGCAATTGATGCGCGCCGCCGTCGAGCTTGCCAAGGACTGGCGCACCGACAAATACCTGCGCAATCTCGAAGCGATGATGATCGTCGCCGACAGGACGATAACGCTTGCGATCACCGGCAATGGCGACGTGCTGGAGCCCGAGCATGGGGTGATGGCGATCGGTTCGGGCGGCAATTATGCCCTCGCCGCCGCGCGCGCGCTCATCGATACGGACCAGTCGGCCGAAGAAATCGCCCGCAAGGCCCTCGATATCGCCGCCGATATCTGCGTCTATACCAATCACAATCTGGTGGTCGAAACGCTCGACGCCGAATAACTTCTTCTTTTGAGGCGATTGCCGCTTTCGGGATCGCCGGAGACAGACGATATGACGACTTTTTCCCCCCGCGAAATCGTGTCGGAACTCGACCGTTTCATCATCGGCCAGCATGAGGCCAAGCGCGCGGTGGCGATTGCGCTGCGCAACCGCTGGCGCCGCCAGCAGCTCGACGCGGATCTGCGCGACGAGGTCATGCCCAAGAACATCCTGATGATCGGCCCGACCGGCGTCGGCAAGACCGAGATCTCGCGCCGCCTCGCCAAGCTGGCCGGCGCGCCCTTCATCAAGGTTGAAGCCACCAAGTTCACCGAGGTCGGTTATGTCGGCCGCGACGTCGAGCAGATCGTGCGCGATCTCGTTGAGATCGGCATCGGCCTGGTGCGCGAGAAGAAGCGCGCCGACGTCCAGGCCAAGGCCCATGCCAGCGCCGAGGAGCGCGTTCTCGATGCGCTGGTCGGCTCGACGGCTTCGCCTGCCACCCGCGACAGCTTTCGCAAGAAGCTGCGCGACGGCCAGCTCGACGATAAGGAAATCGAGATCGAGATCGCCGACAGCGGCTCCGGCATGCCGGGCTTCGAGATTCCGGGCATGCCCGGCGCCAATATCGGCGTGTTGAACCTGTCGGACATGTTCGGCAAGGCGATGGGCGGGCGTACCAAGCGGGTCAAGACCACGGTTCGTGAAAGCTACAAGGAACTGATTCGCGACGAATCCGACAAGCTGATCGACAATGAGGCGATCAGCCGCGAGGCCGTGCGCTCGGTCGAGAACGACGGCATCGTCTTCCTCGACGAAATCGACAAGATCGCCGCCCGCGATGGCGGCATGGGCGCCGGCGTCTCCCGCGAAGGCGTGCAGCGCGACCTGCTGCCGCTGGTCGAGGGCACCACGGTTTCGACCAAATACGGGCCGGTGAAGACCGATCACATCCTTTTCATCGCGTCCGGCGCTTTCCATGTCTCCAAGCCTTCGGACCTGTTGCCGGAACTGCAAGGCCGCCTGCCGATCCGCGTCGAGCTGAAGCCGCTGACCAAGGAAGATTTCCGCCGCATCCTGACGGAGACCGAGGCCAGCCTCATCCGCCAGTATATCGCGCTGATGGGCACCGAGGATCTGACGCTCGAATTCACCGAGGACGCCATCGATGCGCTCGCCGATGTCGCCGTGCATCTCAACAGCTCGGTGGAAAACATCGGCGCCCGCCGCCTGCAGACGGTGATGGAGCGCGTGCTCGACGAAATCTCCTTCGCCGCGCCCGACAAGGGCGGCCAGTCGGTGACCATAGACGAAGCCTATGTGCGCGAGCATGTCGGCGACCTCGCTCGCAACACCGACCTGTCCAGGTTCATTCTCTAAACCTGAAATTGGCGGCGCTTCACGTGATTCATAATCGCGTGAAGCGCCGCCGCGAGTGCCGAACGGCACTCGACAGCCGGGCCGGTTCCTCGTATGGAGAGGCCCGCTGGCTCGAGACGTCCCGATCCGCCGGGCTTTTGACGCGCTGTGTCAAGAACCACTTTCGCCAGGATCGGCACCGCTGGAAGGAATGCTGACATGCGGCGCTTTGCCTTTTCCCTGCTGATTTCCTGCGCGCTGCTGGCGCCGACGCTGTCGCATGCTGCGACCATGGTGCCCTCTGGCAATCGCAATGCCGAGCAGCCGGCCATACCGGGCGCCTCCGTGCGCCGCACCAAGGCGGGCAAGACCAGTTTCGATCAGAAATACGAGAAGATCCGCGACCTGCTGGCCTCGGACAAGAAGCTGATCGCCAAGATCAAGTCGACGGCCAACGCCTATGGCATCGCGCCGATCCATATCGTCGGCGCGCTGGTCGGCGAGCATACCTACAATGTCGATGCCTATGACCGGCTGCAATCCTATTACGTCAAGGCCGCCTCCTATGCCGGCAACAGTTTCCGCTTCGCCTATGACGGGGAATCGATCGCCGATTTCATCAAGCGGCCGGAATTTGCCGGCTGCAAGGGCGATTCCTATGAGCTGTGGACCTGCCGCGAGGATATCTGGGACGCGAAGTTCCGGGGTAAGAGCGTCGGCGGCAAGAGTTATCCCGACAACCGGTTCAGTGCGGTCTTCTTCCAGCCCTTCTATGCCGGCCAGACGTTCGGGCTCGGCCAGGTCAATCCGCTGACGGCGTTGATGATGTCCGATATGGTGTCGCGCACCTCCGGCCTGCCGAAGCTCGATGAGAACGATGCCGGCGAGGTCTATCGCGCCATCATGGATCCGGACCAGTCGCTGGCCTTTACCGCTGCGATCATCCGCAAATCCATCGACGACTATCGTAAGATCGCCGGCATGGATATTTCGCGGAACCCGGGCCTGACCGCGACGCTTTATAATATCGGCAATTCGAAAGCCCGCGCCCGGGCGCTTGCCGCGAAAAATGCCGGCGGGGCGACCGTCTGGCCGGAAGAGAATTATTACGGCTGGCTGATCAACGACAAGCTGGCCGAGTTGCAAGCCCTGCTCTGACGGATCCTCACAAGGGATCGGCCGGGCGGATGAAGAAAGGCTGATCCATGGACATGCGTCCAGACCCCTTCGAGCCGCCGGCCCCGATTCCGCGCAGCACGCCGCCGTCGCGGCTGGAGATCGTGCGCACCGTCATGCGCAATCCGCTGGAACTCTGGGGCGTGCCGTCCTACACGCTGCCGTGGATTTACACCGAATTTTTTCGTGAGCGGACACTGATCGTCAACGATCCCGGCCTCATCCGCCATGTGCTAGTCGATAATGTCGGCAATTACTGCATGTCGGAGATCCGGCAATTGCTGCTGCGGCCCATCCTGCGCGACGGGCTGCTGACCGCCGAAGGCGAGGTGTGGAAACGCTCGCGAAAAGCCATGGCCCCGGTCTTCACCCCCCGCCATGCCAAAGGTTTCGCCGGGCAGATGCTGCGCCAGTCCGAACTCTATGCGCGGAAATACGAAGGGTCGGACAGCGCGATCCATGACCTCTCGGTCGATATGACGGAACTGGCCTTCGCCATCCTCTCCGACACGCTGTTTTCCGGCCAGATCGCCACCAAATCGGAAAAATTCTCCGACGATGTCGACCAGTTGCTGCACCGCATGGGCCGTGTCGATCCCATGGACCTGTTGCGCGCCCCGCCCTGGGTGCCCCGCCTGACACGCATTGGCGGCCGGAAAGTGCTGGCCAAATTCCGCGGCATCGTCGCCGATACCATGGCGATGCGGCTGGAGGCGATGCAGCGCGACCCGGCGAGCGTTCCCGGCGATTTCCTGACGCTGCTTCTGGAACAGGCCGGTCCCGAGGGCCTGACCATGGACGAGATCGAGGACAATATCCTCACCTTCATCGGCGCCGGCCATGAGACCACGGCCCGCGCGCTCGCCTGGACGCTCTATTGCGTCGCCAACACCCCCGATTTCCGCGACCGGATGGAAGCGGAGATCGACGCGGTTCTGGACGAGGGGGCCGAGCCGGTCGACTGGCTGGACCGGATGCCGCATGTGCGCGCTGCCTTTGAGGAGGCGCTGCGGCTCTATCCGCCGGCGCCCTCGATCAATCGCGCCGCCATCGACCGCGATATGTGGAAAAGCCCGGACGGCAAGACGCTGGTGATCGAGCCCGGCGTCACCATCCTAATTATGCCCTGGACGCTGCATCGCCATGAGCTCTATTGGGAAAAGCCGCGCGCCTTCCTGCCCGAGCGTTTTCTGCCGGAAAATCGAGGCAAGATCGGCCGCTTCCAGTTCCTGCCCTTCGGCGCCGGCCCGCGCGTGTGCATCGGCGCGACCTTCGCGCTGCAGGAGGCGGTGATCGCGCTCGCGGTGCTGATGCGCCGTTTCCGCTTCGACGTGACGCCGGAGACGAACCCGTGGCCGGTGCAGAAACTGACGACCCAGCCGGCTGAAGGCCTGCCGATGCGCGTCAGCGTAAGGCCGAGACCGTGAGCAAATGTTTCACGTGAAATGTTTTGTCGCTTGCCGGCCATCCTCTCCCTGTCCTAACAGCGTAGATCATAAGGATCTCTTCTCGTCGTTTTGGGGATGACAGCGCGTGACCTCGCAATACATGCTCGGCATCGATACCGGCGGCACCTATACCGATGCGGTGCTTTTTCATGAAACCGAAGGCGTGGTGGCCAAGGCGAAATCGCTGACCACCCGGCACGACCTCGCCGTCGGCATTTCGGGGGCCGTCCAGGCGGTGCTGGAGCAGGCTGCTGCCCCGGTGTCCGCCATCAACCTCGTGTCGCTGTCGACGACGCTGGCGACCAATGCGCTGGTCGAAGGGCAGGGCGGCCGCGCCGGCCTTGTCATGGTCGGCTTCGGCCCCGAGGATCTCAAGCGCGACGGCCTTGCCGAAGCGCTCGGCAACGATCCGGTCATCTTCGTACCCGGCGGCCATGACGTGCATGGCAACGAGACGCCGCTCGATCTCTCCGTGCTCGATGCGGCGCTGCCGGAACTGGCGAAAAACGTCTCCTCCTTCGCCGTCGCCGGCTATTTTGCCGTCCGTAATCCGTCGCATGAGATCCGCGTGCGCCAGCGTATCCGTGAGATCTCGCATCTGCCGGTCACTTGCAGCCATGAACTCTCCTCGAAGCTCGGCGGCCCGCGCCGGGCGTTGACGACGCTGCTCAATGCCAGGCTGGTCTCGATGATCGACCGACTGGTCGGCGCCTGCGAGGATTTTTTGATTCGCCACGGCATCGATGCGCCGATGATGGTGGTGCGCGGAGACGGCGCGCTGATCGCCGCCAGCGAAGCCAAGGTGCGGCCCATCGAGACCATTCTCTCCGGCCCGGCCGCCAGCCTCGTCGGCGCGCAATATCTGACCGGCCTCGACAACGGCGTTGTCTCGGATATCGGCGGTACCACGACGGACGTCGCGGTGCTGGAAAACGGCCGCCCGCGCCTCGACGCCGAAGGCGCCGTGGTCGGCGGTTATCGCACCATGGTCGAGGCGGTCGCCATGCGCACCTATGGCCTCGGCGGCGATTCGGAGGTGCATGTCAACGACCGTGGCCTGACTGCCAGCTTCCGGCTCGGTCCACGCCGCCTGCTGCCGCTCAGCCTCGCCGCCGCGCTGCATGGCGATGCCATCCTCTCCGTGCTCGAACGCCAGAAGCGCAGCCCGCATGTCGGCCGCCATGACGGCCGCTTCGCGGTGCGCACCGGCGTTCCCGATCATCTGGCAAGCGGCCTTCAGGCGGGCGAACAGGCTTTGTTCAACCGCATCGGCAAGGTGCCGGTGGCGCTGGAGGATCTGCTGACCACGACGCCGCAGAAGGCGACGCTCGACCGTCTCGTGGCCCGCGGCCTCGTGCATCTCTGCGGCATCACCCCCTCCGACGCCATGCATGTGCTCGGCCGGCAGGCGCAGTGGAATGCGGAGGCCGCAAGGCTCGGGCTGGAACTCGCCATGCGCATCAAGGACGGCAGCGCCCGGCCGATTGCCGCAACGGCGGAGGAACTGGCCGACAAGATCGTCGCGCGGTTGACGCGCCAGTCCGGCGAGGTCATCCTCGCCGCCTGTCTTGCCGAGGACGGCGCCGAGATCGACCCGTCGAAATCCAATGCCGTCGACCGCGCCCTGAAGCGCGCCGAGGGCATTGTCCGCTTCGCAGTCGCGCTCGACCGGCCGCTGATCGGCCTCGGCGCTTCGGCCCCGGTCTATTATCCCGCGATTGCCGAGTTGCTGGGGGCCGATTCGGCCATTCCCGCCGATGCCGATGTCGCCAATGCCATCGGCGCGGTCGTCGGCCAGGTGCGCGCCGCCGCATCCGTCTTCGTCACCATGCCGGAGGAGGGCATCTATATCGTCAACGGCGCCGGCGGCAGCGTCCGGCTGCTGGACGAGGCGGAAAGCTTTGCCTTGGCGCGCGCGCGCGCCAGCGAAGCGGCGCTGGCGCAGGCCCGCCAGAATGGCGCGGAGGATCCGGTCGTCAACCTGCTGGAGGATATCGCCGCCCCGGAGATCGAGGGCCAGCGCAAGCTGGTTGAGGCGCGTTTCATCGCCACCGCCAGCGGCCGGCCGCGCATCGCCCATCACTGATCCCATCGCCGGCCGGGCTATTTTTTCCCTGCCGGCGAAAATCTTTGTCATCCTTGCCGAATTGACTATCAATCAAGCTTGCGCATTTTGGCATGATGACACTGACATCGACGGGAGAGGCATCGTGAGCCGCATCGAAAAGTTTGGACTGGCGCTTGACGCCGCCCTGCATGATTTCCTGGTGAACGAGGCGATCCCCGGCACCGGTCTCGACCCGGAACGCTATTTCGAGAATTTTTCGGCCATCGTCCATGATCTTGCGCCGCGCAACCGCGCGCTGCTGGCGAAGCGCGACGACCTCCAGGCTAGGATCGACGCCTGGTATCGCGACAACGGCGCGCCCTCCGACATGGACGTCTATCAGGCCTTCCTGCGCCAGATCGGCTATATCCTGCCGGAAGGCGACGATTTTTCCGTCACCACCACCAATGTCGATCCCGAGATCGCCACCGTCGCCGGGCCCCAGCTCGTCGTGCCGGTGATGAATGCGCGCTATGCGCTCAATGCCGCCAATGCCCGCTGGGGTTCGCTCTACGATGCGCTTTACGGCACCGATGCATTGGGAGATTTGCCCGCCGGCGGCGGTTATGATCCGGCGCGCGGCAAGCGGGTGGTCGCCTGGGCAAAGGATTTCCTCGATTCCAGCGTCCCGCTCGCCGCCGGCAAATGGGCCGATGTCACCGGTTTCGAATATGAGAACGGCGCGCTGCTTGTCGATACTGCCGAAGGCCGCACCGGTCTGGCCGATCCCGGCCAGTATGTCGGCTTCAAGCGGGAGAGCGACAAGGCCTATCGCCTGTATTTCCGCAAGAACGGCCTGCACAGTCTGGTCTTCGTCGATCCCGACAGCCTGATCGGCAAGGACGATCCTGCCGGCATCGCCGATGTCGGCCTCGAATCGGCGCTGACGACGATCATGGACTGCGAGGATTCGGTGGCCGCCGTCGATGCGGCCGACAAGATTGTGGTCTATCGTAACTGGCTCGGCCTGATGAAGGGCGATCTGACGGAAGAGGTCAGCAAGGGCGGCCGCAGCTTCACGCGCAAGCTGCATGACGACCTCGACCTGACCACGGCGGAGGGCGCTCCGGCCACGCTGCGCGGCCGCTCGCTGATGCTGGTGCGCAATGTCGGCCACCTCATGACCAATCCGGCGATCCTCGATCGCGACGGCAACCAGGTGCCGGAGGGCATCATGGATGCCATGATCACGGCGCTGATTGCACTCTACGATGTCGGTCCGAATGGCCGACGCGCCAATTCGCCTGCCGGCTCGATGTATGTCGTCAAGCCGAAGATGCACGGACCGGAGGAGGTCGCCTTCGCTGCCGAGATTTTCTCGCGTGTCGAGGATGCCATCGGCATGGCCCGCAACACCATGAAGATGGGCATCATGGACGAGGAGCGGCGCACCACCGTCAACCTCAAGGAATGCATCCGCGCGGCGCGCGAGCGCGTCGTCTTCATCAATACCGGCTTCCTCGACCGCACCGGCGACGAGATTCATACGTCGATGGAAGCCGGCCCGATGATTCGCAAGGGCGACATGAAGCAGGCCGCCTGGATTTCGGCCTATGAAAACTGGAACGTCGATATCGGCCTCGAATGCGGTCTGTCCGGCCATGCGCAGATCGGCAAGGGCATGTGGGCCATGCCGGACCTGATGGCGGCGATGCTGGAGCAGAAGATCGCCCATCCCAAGGCCGGCGCCAACACCGCCTGGGTGCCGTCGCCGACGGCCGCGACCCTGCACGCCACCCATTATCACCGCGTCAACGTCGCCCGCGTCCAGCAGGGCCTCAAGGATCGCGCCCGCGCCAAACTCTCCGACATCCTCTCCGTTCCGGTCGCCGTCAGGCCGAACTGGACGCCGGAGGAGGTGCAGCGCGAGCTGGACAACAATGCGCAGGGGATTCTCGGTTATGTCGTGCGCTGGATCGACCAGGGCGTCGGCTGCTCCAAGGTGCCCGACATCAACGATGTCGGCCTGATGGAAGACCGCGCCACGCTGCGCATCTCCGCCCAGCACATGGCCAACTGGCTGCATCACGGCATCGTCACCGAAGCGCAGGTTCGCGAAACCATGCAGCGCATGGCCAAGGTCGTCGACGAACAGAATGCCGGCGATCCCTTCTACCGCCCGATGGCCGCCGATTTCGATGGCTCCGTCGCCTTCCAGGCCGCGCTCGAACTGGTGCTCAAGGGCCGCGAGCAGCCGAACGGCTATACCGAACCGGTTCTCCACCGCCGCCGGCTGGAACTGAAGGCGAAGAGCGCCGCCTGAGGCGCTCTTCTGGTAAATGACACCAAATGAGAAAGGCCGGCGGATCGCTCCGCCGGCCTTTCGAATTCTATCGATCCCGTCCGTTCTTACTGGATGACGATGACCTTGGAGCTGCGGCCGGGACGGACGCGCTTGTAGAGGTCGATGATGTCCTGGTTCATGAGGCGGATGCAGCCCGAGGAGGCGGCGGTGCCGATGGAGGCCCATTCCGGCGTGCCGTGCAGGCGGAACAGCGTGTCCTTGCCATCTTCGTTGAACAGATACATGGCGCGCGCCCCGAGCGGGTTGGTGAGGCCAGGCCCCATGCCGGCTTCGACATAACGCGCGACGTCGGGACGGCGCTGCGCCATTTCCTTCGGCGGGTGCCAGGTCGGCCATTCCTGTTTCCAGGCGACATAGGCCTCGCCCGCCCAGGCAAAGCCCTGCTTGCCGACGCCGATGCCGTAACGAACGGCCTTGCCGCCCGGCAGGATGTAATAGAGATGGCGCTCGCGCGTGTTGACGATGATCGTGCCCGGGCGTTCCTGGCTGTCATAGCTGACGATCTGGCGACGGAACTGCGGCTTGACCCGTTCCACCGGAATGCCCGGCAGGGTATAGCCGGCATCGGTCACCGAGCCGTAGGCGTTGTCGAACAACTCGGCGGTTTCGGTCTTCTTGGTCTCGGGCTTGCCGCCCTTGTCGGCGGATTCGCTCGTCGTCGAGCATCCGGCCAAAGCGAGCGTTGCCGCCAGGCCGAGCGCGGTCATTGCAGTGCGGAGGCGCATGGAATTCTCTTGAAAATCTGCTGCTGAATCGAGGTTCTTTCGAACCATCTTTGATTATGGTTTATTTTCGATTAAATTTGCCTTGGCAAGCTGCTGCCGTGCAGCAAATTCAATCCGCCGCGCAAATTAGAATCCCATGGTTTTTTTGCAACAGCCGGCGGCACCGGGAAAAGCTTATCCAGTGACCATTGTTTCCGTTTACAATAACAATCCGTTAATCGACGGCCGCCAGTCGGATCGCGCCATGATGGTGCGTCGCGGCGTGCAGATCCTGATGCGCGAGATGCGCCTGTCCGTGCTGCCGGAACTGTCGCTGGCGAGCGGCCGGCGCGCCGACCTGATCGCGATTTCGGAAAAGGGCGAGATCTGGATCGTCGAGATCAAGACGTCGATCGAGGATTTTCGCGTCGATCGCAAATGGCCGGAGTATCGGCTGCATTGCGACCGGCTGTTCTTCGCCACCCACAAGGAGGTGCCGCTCGACATTTTTCCGCAAGACTGCGGCCTGTTCCTGTCGGACGGCTACGGCGCGCATCTGCTGCGCGAGGCGCCGGAACATCGCCTGCCGCCGGCGACGCGCAAATCGGTGACGCTGAGTTTCGCCCGCGCCGCCGCCGATCGTCTCATGCTGGCTGAATGGGCGACAGGCAAACCGCTTGCCGGAGAGAGCCTGTCCGACGACGACAACGCCTTCGGCGAATGAGGTCGCCAAACGAAGCTTAGATTTACTTGGGCGCCCGCTTGGCGAGGATGCGCTGCAGCGTGCGCCGGTGCATGTTGAGCCGGCGGGCGGTTTCCGAAACGTTGCGCTCGCACATTTCGTAGACGCGCTGGATATGCTCCCAGCGCACCCGGTCGGCCGACATCGGGTTTTCCGGCAGTTCGGCGCGCTCGCCCGGCCGCTGCGTCAAGGCTGAAAAGATCTCGTCCGCATCGGCGGGTTTGGCCAGATAGTCCAGCGCCCCGAGCTTGACCGCCGTCACGGCGGTGGCGATGTTGCCATATCCGGTCAGCACGATGATGCGCGTATCCTCGCGTCGCTGGCGGATCTGCTCGATGACGTCGAGGCCGTTGCCATCGGTGAGGCGCAGATCCACGACCGCATATTTCGGCGGACGCGCCTTCGAGCGGGCGATGCCCTCGGCGACGCTTTCGGCGGTTTCCACCTGAAAGCCGCGTGTCTCCATGGCGCGCGCAAGCCGGCGCAGGAAAGGCGCGTCGTCGTCGACGATCAGCAGGGAGGGGTCGGCTCCGATATCGTCATGGCCGCTGTCGGCCGTCTCGGGTGTCGCTGGCATCTTTTCGGTCATGTCGCTGTCGCTCGTGCCTTGCGGAAGAAAACTCTTTCCAAATGCGTCTCAATGCATGTCCGATGGGAAAACGGGCTCCGCTTTTCCTCGAAATGCCTTATCTGGGTTCGGTTATGGCCGCTTCAATCGCAGGGGTAAAGCAATTCCTGCGTTTTTGCCCCAATGGAGGCGTCATATCGCATCCGCGCTACGTTCGCCGCCCTCCATCAGCGCGCGCGGCCAGAGGATTTTCACCCGCGCCCCCTGATGGTTTTCGAAGGTGAGGCGGGCGCCGGAACGTTCCAGCAGCGTCTTGGCGATGAACAATCCCAGGCCCAGTCCGCCCGCCGTCGCATGTCGCGGACGCGAGGTGACGTAAGGTTCGCCGATCCGGTCGAGAATATCGGGCGCATAGCCCTCGCCGTCGTCCTCGATGGTGACGATCACTTCCTGAGCCGTATGCTCGACGGTGACGGTGACTTTCGAGCGGGCGTAATCGACGGCGTTCTCGATCAGATTGCCGAGCCCGTAGAGAATGCCGGGATTGCGTGAGCCGACGGGTTCGCCGGCCCGGCCGCCCTTTTCGACGAGTTCCAGCTGGATGCCGAATTCCCGATGCGGCGCGATCACCTCTTCCATCAGCGAGGAGAGCGGCAGGCGCCGCATATGCGCCTCGTTTCCGGAAGACAGCGTCGTCAGCCGCCGCAGGATGTCGCGGCAGCGCTCGCTCTGGCTGCGCAACAGCTGGACATCCTCGCCGAAACGCTCGTCCTGCCCGAGTTCCCGCTCCATCTCCTTGGCGACGACGCTGATGGTGGCGAGCGGCGTGCCAAGTTCATGCGCCGCCGCCGCCGCCAGCCCGTCGAGCTGCGACAGGTGCTGTTCGCGCTGCAGCACCAGCTCGGTCGCCGCCAAGGCATCGGAAAGCTGCCGCGCCTCGTTGGAGACGCGATGCACATAAAAGGCGGCGAAGGCCATGGTGGAGACGATGGCGCTCCAGACGCCGAGCTGCAACACCACATGCACCGACATCTCCCGATCCGTATACCAGGGCAGCGGATAGGGCGAGAAGGCCATGACCGTGGTGGCCATCATCGCAAAGAGGATCAGTGCGATGGAATAACGCAAGGGTTGCGAGGCGAAGGAAATGATCACCGGCACGCAGACCAGCGGCGCGAATGGATTGGCAAGCCCGCCGGTCAGCGACAAGAGGGCGCTGAGCTGCAGCAGGTCGAGCCCGAGCAGCGCGAAGGCAGCCGGCGGCTCCAGCCGGTAGGTGGCGGGATAGCGCAGCGTCAGATAGGCGTTGACGGCGGCCAGCGCCGCAATCAGCAGAATACAGGGCAAAAGCGGCAAAGGAAATTTCAGCCAGGACGCGACGATCAACACCGTCAGCGTCTGGCCGCCGACCGCCAGCCAGCGCAGCCAGATCAGCGTTTGCAGGCGCAGGCGTCGGCTGGTGTGGTGGTAGGGAGACTGCCGTTCGACCGCATCCGTCATGATGTTCGAAACCTCTCATAGAAACCGCCCTGAAGCGCAGTGCATTCCTGCGCCTCAGGGCTTCGATTGCCGCATGTCGTTGCTGCAAAACCGCCGCCCGGTTTTGCGCATCACGCTTCATGTACCACGCGGCTTGGCGCGTGTCGTCGGCGCGGCGTCGGCCGGATCCTCCGGCCAGGGATGGCGCGGATAACGCCCGCGCATGTCGGCGCGCACGTCCTTCCAGGAGCCCGCCCAGAAACCGGGCAGGTCGCGGGTCGTCTGGATCGTCCGGTGCGCCGGCGACTGCAGGTCGAGCAGCAGCGGCCGGCGCTCGGCCCCGACCGTCGGATGCTGCTTCAGCCCGAAGAGTTCCTGCACGCGGATCGCCAGCACAGGCTCCTCGCCGTCATACTGGATCGGATGCCGCTGCCCGGTCGGCGCCTCGAAATGCGTCGGCGCGAGACGGTTGAGATCGCGCTGGATTTCGTGCGGCACCAGCGACATCAGCCCCTCCGTCAGGCTGCCGGCGGCGATATCGTCGAGCCCGCGCGCGCTTCCCTGGAAGGGCACGAACCAGTCGTCGAGCCGTGCGAGCAGCGCCGCGTCGCTCATGTCCGGCCAGGGCTCGCCGCTGCCGCGATGCAGGAAGCCGATGCGATCGCGCAATTGCCGCGCCTCCTTGCTGAACGGCAATACGTCGAGGCCGAGATCGCGCACGCCCTTGGCCAGTGCGCGCGCCGCCGCCTCGCCGCTCGGCCGGGGAAGCGGCGAGTCGTCGAAGATGATCGCGCCGAGCCGGGTGACGCGCCGCGCCCGCACTTGGCGCGAGGCCCGTTCGAAAAAGCTCTGCTCCTCCTGCACGATGGCGCCGGGCAGATACGCCTCGACGTCGCCCCGGGAAATTTCCGCCGCCGCGAGGATGCGCCCCTGCGCGGCGCGGCCGGTGAGATCGGCGACCACCAGCATCGGGCTCGCCGCCAGCCGTTCGGCCTCCGGCAATTCCGCGCCACGCCCATTTGCCATGACATAACGCCCACGTCCGCCGCGCTGGCTGGCGATCCGGTCGGGAAAGGCGTGCAGCAGCAATGGGCCGGGCAAAGCAGGCATGCCATCCCCTTTGCCGCCGCCTGCCTGCGCCGCCAGCCGCTTCGCCAGTTGTCGCGCCGCCTCGGCGCGCGCGCCCTTTTCGCTGCGGAAGCGGCGCAGCCGGTCCTCCAGATCGATGCTGGTGCCGCCGGCCCCCTGTTCGGTCAGCAGCACGGCAAGCAGCGCCGCCTCCTGCGCCTTTCCTTCCTTCGCCGCCGCCAGAACCATCGCCGCCAGCCGCGGCGGCAGGGCCATGTCGCGCATGCGTTTGCCTTGCGTCGTCAGCGCCAGCGAATCGTCGAGCGCGCCCAGCAGCTTCAGCAGCGCCCGCGCCTCGGCCAGGGCCGCCGCCGGCGGCGGATCGATGAAGCCGAGGCTTGCCGGATCCTGCACGCCCCAATGGGCAAGATCGAGCGCCAGCCCCGAAAGGTCGCTGGAGAGAATCTGCGGCGGCGTGAAGGCCGGCAGGGCTGCCGTTTGCCCCGCATGCCAGAGGCGAATGGCGATGCCCGGCTCGGTTCGCCCGGCGCGGCCGGCGCGCTGGTCGGCGGAGGCGCGTGACACCCGCACCGTTTCCAGCCTTGTGATACCCGTCGCCGGCTCGTACACCGGCAGCCGCTGCAAGCCGCTGTCGATGACGATGCGCACGCCGTCGATGGTGATCGAGGTTTCGGCAATCGAGGTGGCGAGCACGATCTTGCGGCTCCCGGCCGGGGCCGGCCGGATCGCCGCGTCCTGCTCGGCTTGGGAAAGATTGCCATAGAGCGGCGCGATGATCGTGTCGGGATCGAGCCGCTCCTCCAGCAAGGCCGCCGTGCGTAAAATTTCGGATTGGCCAGGCAGAAAGGCAAGGATCGATCCGCCTTCCTCGCGATGCGCCGCCCGGATGGACCGCGCCACGGTCTCCCACACCGGCTCGCCCGCCGGCCGCTCCTGATGGCGGACCTCGACCGGAAAACTCCGCCCCTGGCTTTCGATGACCGGCGGATGGTCGAGCAGGCCGGCGACCCGCTCGATATCCAGCGTCGCCGACATCACAAGGATGCGCAGGTCGTCGCGCAGCGCCGAGCGCACGTCGAGCGCCAGCGCCAGCCCGAAATCCGCATCCAGCGAGCGTTCGTGGAATTCGTCGAAAATGACCGCCGCGACCCCGGACAGTTCCGGATCCTCCAGAATCATCCGTGCGAAAACCCCTTCGGTCACCACCTCGATCCGCGTCTTGCCCGAAACGCGATTGTCGAGCCGCATCCGATACCCCACCGTCTCGCCGACCGATTCACCCAGCAGAGAGGCCATGCGGCTCGCCGCCGCCCGCGCCGCGAGGCGCCGCGGCTCCAGAAGAATGATGCGCCCGTCGCCGCGCCAGTCCTGGTCGAGCAGTGACAGCGGCACCAATGTCGTCTTGCCCGCGCCCGGCGGTGCAGACAGCACCGCGCGCCCCTCCTGGGCCAAGGCCGTGGCGATATCGCCCAGGACGGAAGAGACGGGCAGCAGCGGCAGGTCGATCGTCATACAGGCGCTCATATATAGACAACGGGTGAGGCGGATGATCCGCCCCGACTATGCGTATTTCCTTAGAACGCGTCGATTGCCAAGAAAAGCACGGCTGCGATCGACCTCCCGGGATCGGTTCTCGCGGGTATTGCCCGCCAGAATTGATATGCTGCGAAATTTTGACCATTTGGACTAGAATTCCGGAAGCGGCGCAGCGAGGCAGGCTCAGTGGAATGGGCGCTTGTGGAGAAACCGGTGTAAATAACCAAACAAAAACAGTCACTTATCATTTTGCTTCATTTTTTTGACGGCGCTCTGTTGACTGTCTGAGTGCAGTGGTTCTATAAGCCCGTTCATCGGCGGCGGCGGGAGCGCTTCTGGCGGCGAGGGCGGTTTGCTTTTGTTGTTGGGTGTTTTTGCTGGATTGACCGGTTGAGATTTTGGACGGATTTTGTGTTCGTCGGTTCTTTGACAAGTTGGTTATGTAGAAGAAAGAGAGACGTGGACGGCGCGTTTGTGTGGAACACAGATAGCGTGACG
>NZ_JARRIR010000050.1:0-2835 GCF_029601685.1 Rhizobium sp. YJ-22
GTATCCCTCCGCCGAAGGCCGTCTGCCCTGATTTGCTGATTGGCTTTAAGTCCATGCCTTATGTCATGCGCTACAATCATTTCCCCCATTGAGGTCCTGTCCTGCGATGATCTTGGTCGCCGGCGGGATTGGTCGGACGAAGAGAAGGTTCGGATCGTCGAGGAGAGCCTGCAAGGCTTTCGGCAGGGGTCCGCGACGGCGCGGCGATATGGTTTGTCGCGGTCATTGTTGACCCGTTGGCGTCGGGAGTTCCGTAGTGGCCTTCTGAGCGGTTCGGCTTCAACGGGCTTCGTGCCGCTTTCGATTTCGTCACCGGCGGCGGCATCTTGCGAGAAGGTCTCGCCGCCCCGGCCGGAAGATGACAAAAGGATCGAGATCGGCCTGCCGAACGGTCGACGGTTGATGATCCCGGCGTCGCTTGATCCGATCATTCTCGCCCGGCTGTTGCCGGTTCTGGATGCGTCATGATCGCCTTTCCGGCTGGTGTGAAGGTGTGGATTGCGGGCGGTGTGACGGACATGCGCTGCGGCATGAACAGCCTGGCGCTGAAGGTGCAACAGGGTCTTGGCCGCGATCCTCATGGCGGCGAAGTCTTCTGCTTCCGGGGTCGCAAGGGTGACCTCATCAAGGTTCTGTGGCACGATGGGATCGGCATGTCGCTTTACCTGAAGCGGCTTGAAGCCGGAAAGTTCATCTGGCCGGTCAGTCAAAATGGCTCCACCGTGCCAGTGTCGGCGGCGCAACTCGGCTATCTCCTGGAAGGGATCGACTGGCGCAATCCACGCTGGACGCAGCGGCCTTCTAAGGCAGGCTAATCGACTGCATTCCTCTGTTTTTGTTGGGCTTTCAGCATGGTGCATGGTAGCTTTCGGCCATGGATGATGCTGCTTCGGAGATATCCAGACTGCGTGCCGCGCTAGCGGCATCGGAAGCGCGTGCTGCCTCCGCCGAGGCCGATCTCGCGCAGGTGCGCGCCGTCGTGACGACGTCCGAGGCGATGATCCGACACCTCAAGCTCGAGATCGCCAAAATGCGCCGCGAGCAGTATGGCCAGAGCTCCGAACGCCGCGCCCGGCTGATCGACCAGATGGAATTGCAGCTCGAAGAACTCGAGGCCGACGCCACCGAGGACGAGATCGCCGCGGAACGCGTGGCAGCGAAGATCACAAATGTCTCCGCCTTCGAACGCCGCCGGCCAGCCCGTAAGCCGTTTCCCGAGCACTTACCGCGTGAACGCGTGATCATCGAGGCTCCGGCGCACTGCGCCTGTTGCGGCTCGGCCCGGATCGTGAAGATGGGCGAAGACATCACCGAGACGTTGGAGGCGATTCCGCGCCAGTGGAAGGTGATCCAGACGGTTCGCGAGAAGTTCACCTGCCGGGATTGCGAGAAGATCAGCCAGTCACCGGCACCTTTCCATGCCACGCCGCGCGGATGGGCGGGGCCGAACCTGCTGGCGACGATCCTGTTCGAGAAGTTTGGCCAGCATCAGCCCTTGAACCGCCAGGCCGAGCGCTATGCCAGGGAAGGCGTCGATCTCAGCCTCTCCACTTTGGCCGATCAGGTAGGGGCTTGCGCGACGGCGCTGCAGCCGATCCATGATCTGATCCGTGCCCATGTTCTGGGAGCCGTTCGCCTGCATGGCGACGATACCACCGTGCCGCTTCTGGCGCGGGGTGCAACGCGGCAGGCAAGATTATGGACTTACGTCCGCGACGACCGCCCCTTCGCGGGCGGCGCGCCTCCCGCGGCGCTCTTCCACTTCTCACCCGATCGCGAGAAGACCCATCCCAACAGGCACCTCGTGGGGTGGCATGGCACTCTCCAAGCCGATGCCTATGGTGGCTACAACGACCTCTACCGTGCGGACCGCGGCCCTGCGCCGGTCAAAAGCGCACTCTGCTGGAGCCATGCCAGGCGCAAGTTCTTCGAACTGGCCGACATCGCCGGCAACGTGCGCAAGGGCAAGCCTGCCCACGAGATATCGCCCGTCGCACTTGAGGCCGTCGCCCGCATTGACGCGCTCTTCGAGATCGAGCGCGGCATAAACGGCATGTCCGTCGAGGAACGTCTCGCGGCGCGGCAGCAGCATGCTCGCCCGCGCGTCGAGGAATTGCATCAATGGCTCATGGCCCAGCGTTCCCAGATGTCCAAGCACAATCCCGTCGCCAAGGCGATCAACTACATGTTCGACAAGGAGGGCCGCTGGGACGCCTTCACCCGCTTCCTCGACGACGGCAGCCTTTGCCTTTCGAACAATGCCGCCGAACGCGCCCTGCGCGGCATTGCTCTGGGAAGAAAGGCATGGCTATTCGCCGGTTCACAGCGCGGAGGCGAACGTGCTGCCTTCATGTATTCCCTGATCGTCTCGGCAAAGATGAACGATATCGATCCGCAGGCCTGGCTGGCGGACGTGCTCGCCCGCATGCCCAGCCTTCCAGTATCAAGGCTGCCGGAACTATTGCCGTGGAACTGGTCCGCCGGAAGCGCCCGGCAGGTGGCGGCCTGATGGCGCGCCCGACGCATGTCTACACGATCGAATACGTCACCACGCTGATCAGCGAGAACCTCGAACTCATCGAGGAAGTCGCCAGAAACTCCGACAACATCGACTACGGCGAGATGATCCATGCCTATGACGGGACCGAGGAAGGCGTCACCACCTTCACGGAACGCGGTGTCGAGAGCTTGAAGGAGTTCCTCGCCGACGTCCGCACCTGGGAGTGCGGCGTCCGGCAATTCCTCGTCGACGAGCAATGTGACCCGGAAGTCATCAAACGCATCATGGCAGACGAGCCGAAATCATAAGCCCCGCGGCCTTCGCCGGATGGATAC
>NZ_JARRIR010000051.1:0-2606 GCF_029601685.1 Rhizobium sp. YJ-22
GTGCGTATTCCGATGAAGCCGGCCATTGATTCCGAAACGAAGCCGGCCACCCATTCCGATTTCATTCCGGCCAGCATTCCGATTTGAAGCCGGCCAGTCGATGCTCCCTTGGGTCGTTGTTTTGAATGGCTCTGGATTGTCGTGGGGTCAAGCGTCGGATGGTAGCGGACGCTGCTTTCGCAAGCTCTCGCCGGTGAGTTCGATGCGGTAGGCATTGTGGACCAAGCGATCGAGGATGGCGTCAGCGAGCGTCGGATTGCCGATCATGTCGTACCAGTGATCGACGGGCACCTGGCTTGTGACGATGGTGGATCGCCTCTCATAGCGATCCTCAACGATCTCCAGAAGATCACGGCGCTGCTCGTCGCTGAGCTTCTCGGGGCCCCAGTCGTCGAGGATGAGCAGGTCTGTTCTGGCGAGCGCCTTGAGGACCTTGGGATAGCGGCCGTCGCCGCGCGCCAGTGCAAGAGTGGCGAACAGCCTCGGCAGGCGATGATAGGCGACGGAGAAGTCCTCGCGGCATGCCTTGTGTCCGAGTGCGCAGGCCAGCCAGCTCTTGCCGACGCCGGCGGGTCCGATGAGCAGGAGACTGTGATGTTGCCTGATCCAGTCGCAGCCGGCGAGCTTCAGGAACAGATTGCGGTCAAGGCCACGGGCAGCGCGGAAGTCGATGTTCTCGACCTGAGCGTCATGGCGCAACCTTGCCGCGCGGGCTCTCGCCTCGAAGCGCTTCTGGCGGCGCATGGTTGCCTCGCGCTCCAGAAGAAGAGCGAGCCATTCGCCATGCTCGAGACTCCTCACTTCTGGTTGGGCCTCAAGCTCGTGATAGGCGCTTGCCATGCCGGAGAGGCCGAGTTCGCGTAGCATGTCGATGGTGGGATTGGTCAGCATGATCTTGATCCTCAATGAAAGTAGCCGGGGCCGCGCAGGTTGGCGTGCTCCATGACGGCGGCGGGTTCGGCGGAATGTCTGTTGGATTTGTGGGTGGCGATGAGCGCGGAGATGGTTTTGCAGGTCAGGCCGCCGATCTCGACGGCACGCGCCGACACAGTCTCGGCGCGCTCCCGGGGAAGATCACGATAGAGGCGCAGGATGCCGAGGCATGTTCTGAAGCCCTGTTCGGGATGCGGCCGGCTGGCGAGGATGGCGGTGATCAGCCCCTCGGTCTCGGGGCCGATCGATGCAGCCCAGCGCCGGAAGCGATCCGGTGTCCATTCGGCGTATCGACGATGCGAACTCGGCATGTGATCGGGGTCGGTGCCAAAGCGCGGCCCCCCATATCGGCGCTGATGCACTGCGACGCGCTTTCCACGATGGAATATCTCGATCATCCGGGCGGTGGCGCGGATATCGACCTGGCTCCGGATGAGGCCGTGCGGGACCGAATAGAAGAAGGTCTTGAACTCGACATGATAATCCGTCGAGACCCGCGCCAGCCGCCATTCGGCGAACTCGTAATCCTCGGCAGGAAGGGCTGCGAGGGCTGGACGCTCGACCGTCTCGAAGAGATGGCGACGGCTGACACCGAGCCGGCGCATGACATGATCGTTGATGCGTGCGAGCATATCAGTGATCGCGGCATTCGCCTCGGCAAGCGAGAAGAATGTCTGTTTGCGCAGGCGGCCGAGGATGCAGCTTTGAGCAAAGCGCACGGCGTTCTCGACCTTGGCCTTATCCTTCGGGCGTCGCGGCCGAGCCGGAAGGACACCGATACCGTAGTGGGATGCCATCATGCCGTAGCTGCGGTTGATCTCAGGATCATGGAAGCTGGCACGGTTGACGCCGGACTTCAGGTTGTCAGGCACCACAAGCCGTGGCACGCCACCAAAAAAGGCGAACATGCGTACATGCGAGCCAATCCAGTCCGGCAAGGTCTGGGTCCACGTGGCCTCGGCAAAGGTGTAGCTCGATGCGCCGAGTACGCCGACGAACAGTTCCGCCTCACGGACCTCGCCGGTCTTGCGATCGACGATCGGCACCTTCTTTCCGGAATAGTCCACGAAGACCTTGTCGCCGGCGGCATGCTCCTGGCGCATCGTCGGCGACAGGCGCTGCTCGAAGCCGCGGAACAGTTCACAGAAGCGGCTGTAGCCGTAACCGTCGGGATGGTCGCTACGGTATTCTTCCCAAAGGATCAGCAGTGTCACGCCTGGCTTCTTCAGCTCGATCGAAAGCTCAGCCCAGTCAGGCTCCTTCCTTCGCCGCTGCCCCTGCTTGACCCCAGCGCGGGCGAAAAGACGATGTTCAAGCGCATCGTCGGTCAGCTCTCCGGGCAAGGGCCAGGTCAAACCCGCAAGCGCCGCCCGCTTCAGATTATCCTGCACCGTGCTGCGAGCAACGCCCAGCACCACCGCGATCTCGCGGCTGCTTGTTCCGCTTCCGGCAAGCCGGAGCATCTGTCGTAATTGTCTCATGGTCAGCCTTCTCTTTGCCGGCATCAAACTCTCCTCGTGTACCGGGAGGCTTGATGCCAAAGTTGCTGACCCAAGGGGTATCGTTAGAGCCGAGAACCGGCCGGTAATTGATTGGAATAGTGGCCGGCTTCAAATCGGAACGGTGGCCGGTAATTAATCGGAATGCCGGCCGGCTTCAGACCGGAATCCGCA
>NZ_JARRIR010000052.1:0-1770 GCF_029601685.1 Rhizobium sp. YJ-22
AGGATGCCGCGCTCGAGATGATCTTGGGTTCGAGATAGCTTAACCCGCTCCGCTCTTCTATGTCTGCAATGGGCCGATGGCAGTCATTGATGCTGCCAAAGCGCCGTCAAGGTTGCCTCTGAAAAGCCGGGCACGGCTAGAACGAAATTGCTGGATAGGTACTGATCCACCCCGCCGAACTCAGGCAACTGACGTAGCTCCTGGTCATTGATCGCGGCACGAAGTCCTTCGAAGATCTTCAGGGAGTCCACAAACTGGAATGGCCGATTGTGCAGCGAGCCCTGCACAGGGGCTGTCGCCCCAGGCACCTCCTTCATCATCTGCAGTTCAGCGACGAATTCACACGCAAGCTTGATTGCGGCCTCTCTTTCACGCCAGTCTGGGGCTGTCATGATCTTCAGCAAAATCGGCCCCAGCTCCGGCGCGCATTCCAGCCTGGAGAAGGCAGTGCCAAACCATTTCGGGTAAGGCGCGTATCGGCGCTCGACCAGTAGAGCGAGCCTCATCAGGTTTCCGGCCATACGCGTGGCAATCACACGAGAGCCGAGCTCGTCACCAACGTCGCCCGTCCGACCGATATAGGCACGTTCCTCAGCAATTCGGCCCCATTGAGCTGCCAGTTTGTAGAGCCAAACATCTCTTGGAAAGTACGAGAGCCTATTTCGAAGCGCAGTCACCTCTCCAAAATCGTCCTGAAACACAGCACCTGCCGTTACCGTCAAGAAGTGCTGCTCCGAATAGGACAGCCAATCCCTCGCGGCCAGATCTTCGGCAAACTGACGGCCGAGATAGCGTTCGCACCAGGCGGGCACGGTATAGAGCTCGACGCCGTGGTCTGATCCTTGCATTCCAGAGGCGCGGCCATCGGCTGGCGCTCGTACGTAGCTTGGATAGCGAACGGTCCTGTCCTCGAAGCTGGTTGGCAGGTGGCGGTCGAGGGTGGTCATGATATCGCCTGCGGAGGTTGCGAATTCAGCTTCGGGCACGAAAATTTGTACAGACGGGCCGTAGTCATGGTCGGCCGACGTCTCAGTGTCGAAACCCAGCACTTCCGAACCAAGGCCGATCCTGCATGCCGCGTGCTGCATTGCAGGGTAATGGTCTCGCAATATCGGAGCGACCACTGTCTGATAGTACCGTCGCGAAAGAGCTATTCCAATTCCTTCTGGCATCAAATTTCCCATCAGCGAGCTTCACCTCGCATGCCCAACGGAGATGTCCGGTGCGTGTCCCTTAGGGAGCTCATTACCGACCTAGAGAAGCCTGGCTGCTCTGCCACTCCGTCTCGTTGCGCTGTTGTAGTATTCGGATGCCTGTTGGACGGATCGATGCCGGGATTGTTCCATAGCTTCGGGTAGGGGGATGCCGCGATTGGCCGCTTCGGTTAAGTAGCCGGAGCGCAGGCCATGCGCTGAATACTCCGCAGGATCGAGACCAGCCATATCTGCACGCTGCTTGACGATGTCGTTGATTGCCTTCGGATCCAGCGAACGCTTGGAAACATTGCCCCAGCGATCAATCGCCCGAAACACACTGCCGCTTTCGATCCTGGCAAGCGCGAGCCAGGCATTCAGCGCTTCGACAGGCCGGCCCGTGAAGATAGACGATTTCCTGATTGTCAGCGCCGCTGGTCTTGGTGCGACCGAGATGGATGGACAAGGAGGGCAGGGGAGGCGACCCTTCGACAGGGATGGGCGTCACGACACGAAAGTGGAGAATCTGTCCGACTTTTAAGAACGTATCCGGAATTCAGGTTGGTTTAACCGTGGA
>NZ_JARRIR010000053.1:0-1189 GCF_029601685.1 Rhizobium sp. YJ-22
GTGCGCCTCGTCCCGGATAGACCGGGGTGCATATGACTGGAATGCATTGAGAAAGGAGGTTTTGAAGAATGCCTGCTCCCTGCTGTGAGGGGGCAAGAGCCCAAGCGGCGGTGACCTGTCGTCAACTGGCAGGGTGACGTAGCCCGCAGGTAAAGGGAATTGAGGCGAAGCCGTTACGCCGAGATGGTTCCCGAGGCTGTAGCACTGGAAGGTTGAGGAACACGAACCGGTTAATCCGCATCCGAGGGCTGAAATGTCGCCTTCGCCTACACGGCTTAACAGGCGAAATGCTGATGAGGTCGCTGGAGACGTATGTCGGCGGCATCCGAATGTGGGCGTACATGTAGGTCGCCTGCAGGGAGTCATGGGGAGAACACAGTCAGACCATGGCAGCGGCATCGACTTGCGGGACGCAAGGACAAGGACTGCGATCGGCAACCTCCCCACTGCGCGGAATGTCCAGCATATGAACGAGGGAAGGCATGATGGAATGCCCACGATGTACCGCGTCGCAAGGGAGTTGACCCTGATGTCCATCATGCTGGCGGAGTTCCCGTAGTAGTCCGCGGCAGGGAAAGCCTGCCACATGGCGAAGGGGAACAGTTCAATCTGCTTGGAGTGCAAACTACCTGACCAAACGAGGTGAAGACCTTTGATAATCAGCGAAATGCAGCACAAGCTCGCAACATGGGCCGAGGCCGGTCCGAACCGTCGGTTCGATCGTCTTCTTCGGCTCATTGCCGACCGGGAATGGCTTGCCGAAGCCGCCCGGAGAGTTCTGGCGTCGAGTGGCGCACGAACTCCGGGCATTGACGGAATGGATAAGCGACGGATGCAGGCCGGGCTGGATCGCCATCTGGCCGACCTGCGGACAAACCTGCTGAAGGGGACCTATCGCCCGAAGCCGGTCAAGCGAATCTATATCCCGAAAGCCAATGGCAAGCTACGACCGCTGGGTATACCGACCCTGACAGACCGCATTGTCCAACGTGCCATGCTGATGGCCATGGAGCCGATATGGGAGAGCGACTTCCATCGCCTGTCCTATGGCTTCCGGCCGGAACGCAGTGTGCATCATGCTGTCCGCACCGTGAAGATACAGCTTCAGGATGGCGGTGGCACGAAGGGACGCTGGATCATCGAAGGTGATCTGGCGAGCTACTTCGACACCGTTCATCATCGGCTGCTT
>NZ_JARRIR010000054.1:0-1078 GCF_029601685.1 Rhizobium sp. YJ-22
CCCTTGTTGATGTCGTCGAGCGGCATGGTGTGGGTGATCATCGCATCGATCTGGATCTTGCCCTCCATGTACCAGTCGACGATCTTCGGCACGTCGGTGCGCCCGCGCGCGCCGCCGAAGGCGGTGCCCATCCACTGGCGGCCGGTGACGAGCTGGAACGGACGGGTGGAGATTTCCTGGCCCGCGCCCGCAACCCCGATGATCACCGACTTGCCCCAGCCGCGATGGGCCGATTCCAGCGCCTGGCGCATCACCTTGGTGTTGCCGGTGCAGTCGAAGGTATAGTCGGCGCCGCCGATCAGGTCGCCGTTGCGCTTGGTCATGTTGACCAGATAGGGCACGATGTCGTCGCCGACCTCCTTCGGATTGACGAAATGCGTCATGCCGAATTTCTCGCCCCATTCCTTGCGGTCGGGATTGATGTCGACGCCGATGATCATGTCGGCGCCGGCCAGGCGCAGGCCCTGCAGCACGTTGAGGCCGATGCCGCCGAGACCGAAGACGATGGCCGTCGAGCCGATCTCGACCTTGGCGGTGTTGATGACCGCGCCCACACCGGTGGTGACGCCGCAGCCGATGTAGCAGATCTTGTCGAAGGGCGCGTCCGGGTTGACCTTGGCGACGGCGATCTCCGGCAGGACCGTGTAGTTGGCGAAGGTCGAGCAGCCCATGTAGTGATGGATCTTGTCCTTGCCGATCGAGAAGCGGCTCGTGCCGTCCGGCATCAGTCCCTGGCCCTGCGTGGCGCGGATGGCGGTGCAGAGGTTGGTCTTGCGCGACAGACAGGAATAGCATTCGCGGCATTCCGGCGTGTAGAGCGGAATGACATGGTCGCCCTTCTTGACGGAGGTCACGCCCGGGCCGACATCGACGACGATGCCGGCGCCCTCATGGCCGAGGATGGCGGGGAACAGGCCTTCCGGGTCGGCGCCCGACAGGGTGAAATCGTCCGTGTGGCAGATGCCGGTCGCCTTGACCTCGATCAGCACCTCGCCGGCGCGCGGCCCTTCGAGCTGAACGGTCATCACTTCCAGCGGCTTGCCGGCCTGAACCGCAACGGCGGCGCGTACATCCATGG
>NZ_JARRIR010000055.1:0-1071 GCF_029601685.1 Rhizobium sp. YJ-22
AGTGGAGTAAGAAGCGCGGATGCGCTTCTCCTCCCCGAACCGTACGTGCACCTTTCAGCGCATACGGCTCTCTATTCAACCTTGGCCCATGGCCATGGCAACATCACGATAGTTCGAGGTGACGGTGCTGCGCGTTTCGCTCCGGAAGATGTATGGATTGATCTCCGGATTCCGCCATCGGAACTGCGCCTTTGGACTCGATACCATTCGGCGCAGAGCCTTTCCGACACGGTTTCCACGTTCACTTCGTCCGTAAACGAGCCAGGTTTTTGCCTTGCCCGCCTCCGGCGCCCGATACCAGCTCCGCATCAAGGGTTTGATGCGTGACCGATATTTCCGCGCCAGCCAGTGCGCCAGTTTCCAGAACACGACATGGTCGATGCGCCGGAAGGTGCGTGCTGTGAAGTCGGTGAACTTGTAGAACGCCGCCCATCCCGCCAGTTGGCGGTTCAGGCGGTCCACCATGTCGACCTTGCCAACATCATGATTGCCGGAAAGGGCCTCGGTCAGTCTGCGAACAAACGCCTTGGCCTTTTCCTTGGGTATCGTCGTGACGACGGACATGTGCCCGTTCGGCCCTCGCTTTCGGATGATCCTATGCCCCAGAAAGACAAACCCGTCATCGACGTGGGTGATATGGGTCTTTTCCATATTCAACGTCAGCTTCAGGCGGTCTTCCAGAAAGGCCCGGCATTCCTCGCGGATTTCTTCGGCATGGACCTTCGTCCCTTTGACGATGACGACGAAGTCATCGGCATAGCGACAATAGGCAATCGCAGGTTTCCATTGCCGGTTCTCTCGAACCGTTATGGGGCGTTCCTGCTGAATGCCGAAGTTCCATGCCCAGCGATCCTTACGGGCTTTCCTATTCAGGTATTTCGCCTCCAGCCATGCATCAAACTCATGGAGCATGATGTTGGACAGGAGCGGCGACAGCACGCCGCCTTGCGGAACACCCTCGCTGGACGCCATGAACAGACCACGATCAATATGGCCTGCCTTCAGGATTCGCCAGAGAAGATCGACAAACCGTCCGTCCCGCACCCGCCGCCGTACGCATTGCAGAAGCAG
>NZ_JARRIR010000056.1:0-976 GCF_029601685.1 Rhizobium sp. YJ-22
GTCAGCGACTGGGGTGAAGTCGTAACAAGGTAGCCGTAGGGGAACCTGCGGCTGGATCACCTCCTTTCTAAGGAAGCAGACTTTTTTAGTGGTTTTGGCAAACCTTTCCTGTTCTTGCGAACAGGGGTGCCAAAACGGGTCATACGGCGCGCTTAAAGTCAGCTTGTTAGAACATAGATGGCGCCAGTCAGGTGACCATCGAAACGAAATACGCCGAGCAGGTCATCCATTGGATGTGGCTTGGAGAAGACGCAAAAGCGCCGTCTACGTTTCTCTTTCTTCGATAAAGACAAGGACCACGCTTATCGGCCTTATGGCTGAAAGCTTGTGTTGTTCCATCCTTATGGGCCCGTAGCTCAGTCGGTTAGAGCACACGCTTGATAAGCGTGGGGTCGGTAGTTCGAGTCTACCCGGGCCCACCATTGTTTTGTCCTGACGCTGTCGCGGCTTTGCCGCTGCGCTCCGGACGGGCCGCCGAACGATCGGCGTGGGCCTCTGGCCCTGTTGGGTGCCATCCGGTGAGGGTGGTGAGGGGCTTCTGGGAAGCTTGACGAACGACGAAAATGGTTGTGACGGTAGCGAGGAACTGCTGCTCGAAAGCTTTGGCTTTCGCAAGCGCAGAGCGCGTCGGCGAGAGTTCGCCGCCCCGCGTGGAGCGCTTCGCGCGTGAACGCAAAAAATGGGGCTGTAGCTCAGCTGGGAGAGCACCTGCTTTGCAAGCAGGGGGTCAGCGGTTCGATCCCGCTCAGCTCCACCATATCTCTTGTCTTTAGGAAGAAAAAAGGTTTGCGCTTTCCATATGGGAAAAGCGCCTGTTCTGCATACATTGTGAAGAGAAGATTGATCCGAACGAACATCTTTTGGTGTTCGTGTCGCTCAAGGATCGTTGGTTGTTCGAGGGTTTTGGCCTTTGTCTGACCGACGGTTTGGTGGATGTTGCCTGACCGCGCATCCTCGGATCGATCTCGAGAAGCTG
>NZ_JARRIR010000057.1:0-899 GCF_029601685.1 Rhizobium sp. YJ-22
TGTCCGACATCAGCGCCCATGAGACAGAATTGGTTTAATTGAGAAGAGAGGATTTTCGGCTCATCGTAGCTCTATCAAAGGAAGCGAAGATGAGAAAGAAAACCGGGCCGCAGACATCGGCGGCCGAAAAGACAATCAAGGACATCCGGCGCGCGACGCGCAAGCATCACTCGGCGGAGGACAAAATCCGCATCGTGTTGGAGGGGCTGCGCGGCGAAGACAGCATTGCCGCGATCTGCCGACGTGAAGGGATCGCCGAGAGCCTGTATTATAGCTGGTCGAAGGAGTTTCTCGAAGCGGGCAAGAAGCGGCTAGCCGGTGACACCGCGCGTTCGGCCACCAGCGACGAAGTGAAAGCGCTGCGTCGTGAAAGCCGCGACCTGAAGGAGGCGCTGGCCGACCTCACCTTGGAAAACCGCCTGCTTAAAAAAAGCATGATCGCGGATGGGGGCGACGAAGAATGAGATATCCCGCCACCGAAAAGCTCGAGATCATCCGGCTTGTCGAGGGGTCTCATCTGCCAGCCAGGCAGACGCTCGACAAGCTCGGCATTCCTCGGCCAACCTTCTATCGCTGGTATGATCGTTTCCAGACCCACGGTGTCGAGGGGCTGGAAGACAGGCACTCGGCTCCGTCACGGGTGTGGAACCGTATCCCCGACGCTGTCCGCGACCGGATCATCACCATGGCGCTCGACCATGCCGATCTGTCGCCACGCGAGCTGGCGGTGAAGTTCACTGACACTGAAAGCTATTTCGTCTCAGAGGCTTCGGTCTATCGCCTGCTCAAGGCCCATGACCTGATTACCTCGCCAGCCTATATCGTCATAAAGGCCAATGACGAGTTCAAGGACAAGACGACGCGCCCGAACGAGATGTGGCAAACTGACTTCACCTACC
>NZ_JARRIR010000058.1:0-805 GCF_029601685.1 Rhizobium sp. YJ-22
GGCATCGTAAAGTTAACGGAACTTGGGGCTTGATAGGCGATGAAGAGGCATGACAGACCGTGATCCGCTCTACCGTCGCCACCGCTTTCCCGCTGAAATCATTGCCCACGCGGTGTGGCTCTATTTCCGTTTTCCCCTGAGCCTGCGGATGGTCGAAGACATGCTGGCCGCTCGTGGCATCATTGTCTCGCATCAAACGATCCGGCTGTGGGCAGAGAAATTCGGACGAACTTTCGCCAACCAAATCCGTCAACGTTCGCGCGGCCGACTCGGCGATAAATGGCATCTCGATGAGGTCGTTATTTCGATCCGGGGCAAGAAGCATTGGCTATGGCGCGCCGTGGATCAGGACGGTTTTGTCCTGGAGGTTCTGGTGCAAAGCCGCCGCGACGCCAAGGCGGCCAAGCGCCTGATGCGCAAGCTTTTGAAAGGCCAGGGACGATCGCCGCGCGTGATGATCACCGACAAGCTTCGCTCGTATGGCGCCGCAAAGCAGGAAATCATGCCCGGTGTCGAGCACCGCTCCCATAAAGGCCTGAACAATCGGGCGGAGAATTCCCACCAGCCGATCCGACGGCGAGAGCGGATCATGAAGCGCTTCAAGTCAAAGCGACATCTGCAACTCTTCGTTTCCATCCATGATCCGATTGCCAACCTCTTCCACATCCCGCGCCACGACATTCCCTCCAGCCATCATCGCGAACTGCGCACAGCGGCGATGAACCTATGGGCGAAGATCGCTCGCGCATGAGCAGTGCACGTGGCGGGCGTCACGCTTTTGCTTCGCTGAAGTTAACTTTACGAT
>NZ_JARRIR010000059.1:0-783 GCF_029601685.1 Rhizobium sp. YJ-22
GCCGCCCCAGACAGCCCAGTCGCCCCACGGGCCGTAGGTGTCGCCCGGTGCGAAGGCGTTGGTGGTGTCGCCGTCGGTGCTCCATGCGCCCATCAAGAAGGCAGTGATGTTGCCGAAGGTGCCGTCCAAGCGAGCCTTGATCGCGCCTTCTTCAGCGTGGCTGTCGTAACCGCCGACGACCGAGAAGCCGAATGCGCCGGTGGAGTAGCCGAGACCGCCAACAACGTTGACCTTGTAGTTGTCGTCATCAACGTAACGGGCATTGCCCCAGACGTCGGTGCCGTTGCGAGCGAGGCGAGCGTCTTCAACCGAGACGACAGCCTTGAAGCCGTTGCCGCCATCGTAGTTGTAGGTGATCTGGTTAACTTCGAAGCCACCGTAGGAGATGACGTCGTCGTTGATGATGTCGCCAGCGTAGTTCGTGAAGACGGTGTAAGCCGAGTCAGCGAGACCGACGGTGAAGCCGGCGAGCTGGATGTTGGCAGCGATCAGCGAAGTCGTGGTGTGAACGCCGTCGTTGTAGGTGCCGTCAAAGTCGAAGCGGGTGACGATCTGCGTCTTCAGCGGGCCGTATTCGGTGTCGCTGGCCGAGTCGAGGTAGATTTCAGCGCGCGACTTGGTGCGCCAGCCGAGGTCGCTGTTGGCCACGTAGGAGTTTGCAGCCTGAACGTCGAAGCGAACGCGACCGCCGACCTTCAGGCAGGTTTCGGTGCCGGGAATGTAGAAATAGCCAGTGCCGTAAGCGTCGCAAACGCGGACATATTCCATCGGCTCAGGCTCGGC
>NZ_JARRIR010000006.1:0-14961 GCF_029601685.1 Rhizobium sp. YJ-22
ATTGTAGCGCATGACATAAGGCATGGACTTAAAGCCAATCAGCAAATCAGGGCAGACGGCCTTCGGCGGAGGGATACCGTAGAGGCCGCCTTTCGGCGGCCCAAATAGTTTTATTATATTTGGATATGCAGCGACTTATCCTGGAACTGGCTGCGGGGGCTGGCTTCAAGCCTCCACGATAAGCAAATGTCTTTCTCGGTCAAAACCTGCCCGAGTATGACGAAGGAGAGGGATGCGGAGGCTTTACTACAAGTCCCTCACCGCGTCTCCTGCGGCGTCAGTTGCTGCGCAAAGCGGCGGATGACCTGCGAAAAGGCCTGCACGGCCGGCGAGACCGAGCGGCCGCTGGCGTGGATCATGACGATCTCGCGGGAGATGACCGGTTCGACCAGTTGCCGACCGTTGACCTTGCGATAACGGGCGGCGGCGAGTGCGTAGGTCGGCAGCACGGCGACGCCGAGGCCGGCCTCGACCAGCGCAATCGCCGTCGTCACCTGCGCCACCTCGAAGGCCGGTTTCAGCGGCAGTTCGCAGCTTTCGAACCCCACCTCCACCAAAAGCCGGATGCCGCTGTCGCGCGTCAGCGTCACCAGTGGATAATCGGCCAGCTCGTTCCAACGCACCGGCTCGATGCCGTTCAGCGGGCTTGCCTCATCGCAGAACAGCATCAGGCTGTCGCGCACCAGCGCCACGCGCTCGATGCCCTCTTCCGAGGGCGAAAAGGTGCCGATGCCGCAATCGGCCTTGCCGTTGCGAACGCTTTCGACGATCTGCTCGGTGCCGACATCGGCGATCTGCACCGAAATGCCGGGAAAGCGCCGGCGGAATTCGGCAATCGCCTGCGGCAACACCACGGCGGCCAGCAGCGGCGGGGCGGCGACCGTCAGTCGGCCGCGCTTGCGCTCGGCCAGTTCATGCACGCTCTCGACCGCATGCTCCAGTTCCTCGATCACCTTGGCGGCCGATTGCTGGAATTCGCGGCCGGCATCGGTCAACTCGACCCGGCGCGTCGTGCGGTCGAACAGGCGCACGCCGAGTTCCGCCTCCAGATCCTTGATCGCCTGCGACAGCGCCGGCTGCGCCGTGTTCAGCCGTTTCGAGGCGCCGGAAAAGCTGCCATGTTCGGCAACCGCGAGAAAGCATTCGATCTGCTTGAGGGTGATTTTCATGATGCGGCCAACTTATCGCGAAATGCTATGAATTAATATCAATATTTGCAATTGCCATATATATCGTATGGGTGTCTTCTGCCATCAACAAAAGAGGGGGCCGCCAAAGAGCGGTTCGAGGCAGAGATTTGAACGTCACCGCAACCAAAGCCATCGCCGATGCCGGGCCGGATGACATTCCGCCCGCATCCCCGTGCCGTGACGCAACCCGACAGGCGGATTATCGATGAAATACAGCAAGAAGGATGCGAAGGCCCATTCGCGGGAGACGATGAAGGGGATCTGGGCGGCGGCGTTGATGCCCTTCACCTCGTCGCTCGCCATCGACGAGGACGGCTTCCGCCGCAACATCGACCACTGGATCGGCGACCTCGGCATCGACGGCTTCTTCATCGCCGGAAAGCAGGGCGAGTTCTTCTCCATGTCGGTGGACGAGCGCAAGCGCTGCTTCGACATCGCCGTCGATGCCTGCGGCGACCGGGCGCAGACGATCATGTCCTGCTCCGACCAGAACATGGACGTAGTCATCGACCTCGCCAAACACGCCCAGAAGGCCGGCGCCGATTACATCGTCGTGCATGCTCCGATCCTGCACTTCTTCAAGGAGCAGGACCAGACGCTGCTCAATTATTACCGCCGCATCGCCGACCAGGTGGATATCGGCATCGCCCTGTGGAGCCATCCCGACAGCGGCTACCTGATGAGCCCTCAGCTTTGCAACCAGCTGGCCGATATCGAGAATGTCGTGGCGATCAAATACAGCGTGCCGCGGCCGATGTATGCCGAACTGACCCGACTTGCCGGCGACCGCATCCTCGTCAGCACGGCGTCCGAGGAAGAGTGGCTGGACAATATCCTCGAACTGAACTGGCAGCTCTATCTCTGCTCGTCGCCGCCCTATCTGATCCAGACGGCCAAGGACAAGCGCATGCGCGAATACACCGACCTCGCCTTCGCCGGCGAAGCGGAGCGCGCGCGCAAAATCCGCGACAGCCTGGAGCCGGTGCGCGCGGCGCTGAAATCCACCCGCCCGGCGGAAAAACCGCATGCGCACCAGAAATACTGGCAGGACCTGCTCGGCCAAACGGGCGGCGCGGTGCGCCCGCCGCTCTTGGAACTGACCGAGGAGGAAAAGCGGGCGACGCACATCGCCTTCGAGCAATGCGGGCTGAAAATCTGATCGAACGAAACGGACGATAACCAGAACGTCACAAGAGAGGAACGAACCATGTCAAGACGCTTATCCGCCTTCAGTTTCTCCAAATGGATCGACGAGCACCAGCATCTGCTCAAGCCGCCGGTCGGCAACCAGCAGATCTGGGAGGATGCGGACATGATGGTCACCGTCGTCGGCGGTCCCAACAAGCGCACCGACTATCATGACGACCCGGTGGAGGAATTCTTCTACCAGCTCAAGGGCGACATGGTGCTCAAGGTCGTCGACAACGGCAATTTCTACGACGTGCCGATTCGCGAAGGCGAAATCTTCCTGTTGCCGCCGCATGTGCGCCATTCTCCGCAGCGCCCGCAGGAAGGCTCCATCGGCCTCGTGGTCGAGCCGAAGCGCCAGCCGGACCAAGTCGACGCCTTCGAATGGTACTGCTTCGAGTGCAACGCGCTGGTCAAACGCGTCGAAGTCTCGCTGAAAAGCATCGTTCGCGACCTGCCGCCGATCTATCAGGCATTTTATGCAGATGAAAAGGCGCGCACTTGCCCGAAATGCGGTAGCATCCATCCTGGCAAGGCTCCGCCGGAAGGCTGGGTCAAGCTGTGATTGCACGACGGCCGTGCCTTCCGCCCCGCTTTGCGATTCCGCGAAGCGGGGTCGATCGTTCGGCCGGCGCCGCGTCAGCGGCATTTTTCATCAACGCTTTCCAGTCGAGGTTAGACATGAAACCCATTCTGCTTTCCATTGCCCTCGCATCGCTTCTCGGGACCGCAGCCGTCGCCGCCGATGCGGTGAAGATCGGCATGATCACCACGTTGACCGGCCCGGCCGGCTATCTCGGCCAGGACATTCGCGACGGCTTCAAGCTGGCAATGGACATGGACGGCGGAAAGCTGGGCGGCACACCCATCGAACTGGTGGTCGAGGACGACGGGTTGAAGCCCGGCCAAGGCAAGCAGATCGCCGAACGCATGCTCGGCGAAGAGGGCATCAAGCTGTTCACCGGCATCGTCTTCTCGAATGTCGCCGGCGCCACCGTGCCGGATATCGTCGACAACGACGCCATCTATGTCAGCCCGAACGCAGCTCCCTCGAACCTCGCCGGCAAGGAATGCAACGAGAACTATTTCGTCGTTTCCTGGCAGAATGACAGCCTGCATGAGAGCGCCGGCCAGAACGCCACCAATCTCGGCTACAAGAAAGCCTTTTTGCTCGCCCCGAACTATCAGGCCGGCAAGGATGCGCTGACCGGTTTCAAGCGCTATTTCAAGGGCGAGATCGTCGGCGAGATCTACACCAAGCTCGACCAGACCGATTTCGCTGCCGAACTTGCGCAGGTGCGCGCCGCCAAGCCCGACGTCGTCTTCCAGTTCCATCCGGGCGGCCTCGGCATCACCTTCCTGCGCCAGTACGAGCAGGCCGGCCTGACCAAGGAAATCCCGATGGTCGTCGCCGAGCCCTCCATGGACGGCGTCATCCTGCAGTCGGTCGGCAAGGCCGCGCTTGGCCTCAACGTCTCCAGCCACTGGAACCACGATTTCGACAACCCTGCCAACAAGGCCTTCGTCGAAGCCTGGGAAAAGGCCTATAACCGGCCGCTGACCTCCTATGCCGAGCAGGGCTATGAGGCGGCGCTCGCCTATGGCGCGGCGCTGAAGGCGACCGGCGGCAGCATCGAGGATCTCGCCGCCTTCCGCGACGCCATGCGCAAGGCCGACTTCCAGTCGACGCGCGGCAAGTTCGCCTTCGGCAAGAACCAGCATCCGATCCAGAACTGGTATGCGCTGAAGGTCGTTGAAGGCGCTGACGGCAAGATGGACCTGAAGACGGTTGGCGAACTGTTCAAGGATCACACCGATCCTTACGCCGCTGATTGCAAGCTCTGATCGATCCGGCACCGCAGGCGGCGGGCACAAAAGCCCGCCGCACCTTCCCCAAAATGCATTGAATTTTCGCGTGGATCGATGACGCTCTTTCTCGAACAAATGCTCAATGGCGTGCAGTTCGGTGTCATGCTGTTTCTGCTGGCCGCAGGCCTGACGCTGATCTTCGGGATCATGGGCGTCATCAATCTCGCCCATGGCTCGCTCTACATGATCGGCGCCTATGCCGGCACCTGGATCGCCGGCGAGACCGGCTCCTTCCTGCTCGGCATTCTCGGCGCCTTCGCCGCCGCCGCCCTTGCCGGCGTCGCCATCGAATATCTGGTGGTGCGCCGGCTCTATGGCCGCGATCACCTCGACCAGGTGCTGGCGACCTTCGGCCTGATCCTGATCTTCAACCAGACGATCACCCTGATCTTCGGCCGCCAGCCGCTGTTCGTCTCGGTGCCGGCCATTCTCGACGGCTCCATCGAGATCGTGCCGGGGTTGGAATATCCGCTCTATCGCCTGTCGATCATCGTTGTCGGCCTTCTGGTCGCCGCCGGCCTCTATCTGCTGATCAACAAAACCCGCATCGGCATGCTGGTGCGGGCCGGCTCGACTAATCGCGACATGGTGCGCGCGCTCGGCGTCGATATCCGCCTGCTCTATACGCTGGTCTTCGGGCTCGGGGCGCTGCTCGCCGGTCTTGCCGGCTTCATGGCCGGGCCGATCATGGCGGTGCAGGTCGGCATGGGCGAGCAGATCCTCATCACCACCTTCGTCGTGGTGGTGGTCGGCGGCGTCGGCTCGATCCGCGGCGCCTTCTTCGCCAGCCTGTTTCTCGGCGTGGTCGATACCGGGCTTCGCGCCTATCTGCCCGGCCTGCTGCGCCATGTGCTGGCAGGCTCCGAGGCGGATGCGCTCGGCGCCGGCATTTCGTCGATGGGGATCTATCTGATCATGGCCATCGTTCTTCTGATCCGGCCCAAGGGCCTCTTCATGCCGAATACGTGAGCCCATGACGCCCCAGACGGAATATCCTTCGCGACGCCTTCTGCCGGCCCTTGTGGTGCTGGCGCTGCTGATCGCCCTGCCCTATCTCGCGCAAGCGACCGGCTACACCGCCATGACGACGCTCGCCACCCGCGTGCTGATCTATGGGATCGCCGCCGCGAGCCTCAACCTCGTGCTCGGCTATGGCGGCATGGTCAGCTTCGGGCACGCCGCTTTCTTCGGCATCGGCGGCTATACGGTCGGCATTCTCTACCAGCATTATACGCTGGGCGAGCCGCTGTTCGGCTTCATTCCCGGCACCAACCAGCTGCTGATCACGCTGCCGGCCGCCATCATCGTCAGCGGCCTCTTCGCCGCCGCCATCGGCGCGCTGTCGCTGCGCACCGGCGGCGTGCAGTTCATCATGATCACGCTCGCCTTCGCGCAGATGCTGTTCTTCCTGTTCGTCTCGCTGAAGACCTATGGCGGCGACGACGGCCTGATCATCCGCCGCGCCAACGAATTGCCAGGCCTCAACATGCGCGACAAGCAAACCGTCTATTATGTCTGTCTGGCGATAGCGGTGCTGTTTGCGCTGGTGCTGTCGCGTATCATCCGCTCGCGCTTCGGCAACGTGCTTTCCGGCATCCGCCAGAGCGAGAAGCGCATGGCGGCCATCGGCCTGCCGGTCAATTCCTACAAGCTGGTCGCCTTCATCATTTCCGGCATGGGCTGCGGCCTCGCCGGCGCGCTGATGGCCAATTTCCTGCGCTTCGCCAGCCCCGACATGCTGCACTGGACGAAATCCGGCGAGCTGATGGTCATGGTCATCCTCGGCGGCGTCGGCACGCTGTTCGGTCCCTTCCTGGGGGCTGCCGTGTTCATCGTTCTCGAATCGCTGCTCTCGTCGTGGACGGAGAACTGGCAGCTCGGCCTCGGCATCATCCTGCTGTTCGTGGTTCTCTATACGCAAGGCGGCGTGCAGGCGCTGCTCGGCCGCTTGCGGAGGCGCGCATGACCCCCATCCTCAACGTCCGCGCGCTGGTCAAGAATTTCGCCGGCCTGGTCGCCACCGACAATGTCGATCTCACCGTCGAGGACGGCGAAATCCACGCGCTGATCGGCCCCAACGGGGCGGGAAAATCAACGCTGATCGCCCAGCTCATGGGCGAACTGCGTCCGACATCTGGTACAATCGAGCTGGCGGGGCGACCTATCGATGCGCTGCCGACGGCAGGGCGGGTCTCGCTCGGTCTTGCCCGCACCTTCCAGATCACCTGCTTGCTGCCGGATTATACCGTGCTCGACAATGTCGCCATCGCCGCGCAGGTGCGCAGCGGCCACAGTTTTCGCTTCTGGGGCGATGTCCGCGCCGAAACGGCATTGCGCGAGGAAGCGATGCAGCTTCTGACGCAGGTCGATCTGCAATCGCGGGCGAACGCGCTGGTGGTCAACCTCTCGCATGGCGAGAAAAAACAGCTGGAACTCGCCGTCGCTATCGCCACAAAGCCGCGCCTGCTGCTGCTTGACGAGCCGATGGCAGGCCTCGGCCATGTGGAAAGCCAGCAGATGGTCGCGACGCTGCGCGGCTTGAAAAACCAGGTCAGCATGTTGCTGGTCGAGCATGACATGGAGGCGGTCTTTGCGCTTGCCGACCGGATTTCGGTGCTGGTCTATGGCCGCGTCATCGCCAGCGGCACGGCGGACGAGATCCGCAACGATCCGGCCGTGCGCGAGGCCTATCTCGGTGAGGGAGACGAACTGTGCTGAGCGTTGCCAATCTGCAATCCGGCTATGGCCCGAGCCAGGTGCTGTTCGACGTCTCGCTGAAGATCGGCGAAGGCGAGGTCGTCACCCTGCTCGGCCGCAACGGCATGGGCAAGACCACCACCGTACGCTCGATCATGGGCCTGCTGCCGCCGATCTCCGGCGAGATCGGCTTTTCCGGCCAGAACGTTTTCGGCATGAAGCCGGAAAACGTCGCCCGCCTCGGCGTCGGCCTAGTGCCGGAAGGGCGGCAGATTTTTCCGACGCTGACGGTGCGCGAAAACCTCGTCGCCACCTCCGGCAACCGCTTGAACCGCAAGGAGCCGTGGACGCTGGAGCGCGTCTACACCCTCTTCCCGCGCCTGCGCGAGCGCGCCAACCAGGCGGCCAACACGCTTTCGGGCGGCGAACAGCAGATGATGGTCGTCGGCCGCGCCCTGATGACCAATCCGCGCCTGCTGATCCTTGACGAAGCGACCGAAGGTCTCGCCCCCGTCATCCGCGCCGAAATCTGGGCCTGCATCGAAGTGCTGAAGAAAGAGGGACAGTCGATCCTGCTGATCGACAAGAACCTGCAGGTGCTGAAGCGCCTCGCTGACCGGCATTACATCATCGAAAAAGGCAAGACCGTCTGGTCCGGCAGCGGCGAGGACATGAATCGCGACGCCGATCTGGTGCATGGCTATGTCGGCATCTGACGCCGCGCCGCGCAAGCTGCGCCTCGCCTTCATCGGCTGGGGCGCCATCGCCATCCGCGTCGCCGAACTCCTGGCCGAGCGCCGGCCCGCCGGTGTCGAGATCGCGGCGGTCGCCGTGCGCGATCCCGCCAAGCCGCGCCCCGGCCTGCCGGAGACGGTGCGGCTGCTGCACGCACCGGAAGATCTGGCCGGCCTAGGCATCGACATGATCATCGAGGTCGCCGGCCGACAGGCCGCCGCAGAATGGGGCGAAGCGGCGTTGCGCCATGCCGGCCGATTCGTGCCCTGCTCCACCAGCGCCTTCTGCGACGACGCGTTGCTCGCCCGCATGGTCGAGACGGCCGGGCGGCTGGGCGGGCGCGTGCTGGTTCCCTCCGGCGCACTCGGCGATATCGGCGCGCTGGCCGCCGCCGCGCGGCTGCCGCTGTCAGAGGTCACCCACACCGTCGTCAAGCCGCCGCAGGCCTGGAAGGGAACGCCGGCCGCAGAGACGCTCGATCTCGACGGACTCACCGAGCGCACCGCCTTCTTCTCCGGCAGCGCCCGCGAGGCGGCGAGCCGTTTTCCCAACAATGCCAATGTCGCGGCGATCTCGGCACTCGCCGGCATCGGCCTCGACCGCACCCGCATTGTCCTCGTCGCCGATCCGGCAACCACCCGCAACGTCCACGAAATCAGCGCTAGCGGCGCCTTCGGCAAGCTCGACATGCGGCTGGAAAACGAGGCATTGGCGAACAATCCCAAATCCTCGGAAATGACCGCGCTCAGCCTGGTGCGGCTCATCGAAAACGCCGTTTCGCCGCTGGTCATATAGGCGGCGCAGGCGCTTTTACGGTATGCGAGGGCAAAAGCCCTCACGCGAGCTGTTGTCTTTGCCGGCGGGCTTTGCTACAGACCCGCCTATCAATGCAGGTTTCATCTGCTGGTTGGAAGGGTCGCCATGTCGAACGACGTCCTCATCCAATCGGGGATGGGCTCTATCGACGCCCCCCGAACGGAAGAACATTTTATGATGCGCGCCCTTGCGGCGCGGTCGGGGAATCCGGGCGTTAAAATGCCGGTCCGCGCGATTCGCGCGTTCGCCACCCGTCTCGGCGTGGCGATGGTTCCGACGTAACCCGTCACTTTCACAGCATCATCGCAAAACCCGGATAATCGGGAGCGGCAACGCTCCGGATTCGGGCCTTTATTTCACGCCGCCGGTCCTGTCCGCAGCCGGTCATCTGCCATAATACCAAGGAACGGGCTCGAACCATGTCTTTGACGACCCCCTATTATTTGATCGACAAGTCCAGGCTGCTGCAGAACATGGAAAAGATCGCGCTGCTGCGCGAACTCTCCGGCGCCAAGGCCCTGCTGGCGCTGAAATGCTTCGCCACCTGGTCGGTTTTCGATTTCATGCGCGACTACATGGACGGCACCACCTCCTCGTCGCTCAACGAAGTGCGCCTCGGCCATGAGCGGTTCGGCAAGGAAACCCACGCCTATTCCGTGGCTTACGCCGATTACGAGATCGATGAGGTCGTCTCCCACGCCGACAAGATCATCTTCAACTCGATCAGCCAGCTTGAACGCTTTTCCGACAAATCCGCCGGCATCGTCCGGGGCCTGCGCCTCAATCCGCAGATCAGCTCCTCCAGCTTCGATCTCGCCGACCCGGCCCGCCCCTTCTCGCGCCTTGGCGAATGGGATGTGAACAAGGTCGAGACGGTCATGGACCGCGTCTCCGGCTTCATGATCCACAACAATTGCGAAAACAGCGATTTCGGCCTGTTCGACCGGATGCTCGCCACCATCGAGGAGCGTTTCGCGCCGCTTTTGAAGAAGGCGGAATGGGTCAGCCTCGGCGGCGGCATCCACTTTACCGGCGAAAACTATCCGCTGGAACAGTTCGCCGAGCGCCTGAAGCGCTTTGCCGGCGAATACGGCGTGCAGGTCTATCTGGAGCCGGGCGAGGCCTCGATTACCAAGTCCACGACGCTGGAAGTGACCGTGCTCGACACGCTCACTAACGGCAAGAACCTCGCCGTGGTCGATAGCTCCATCGAGGCCCATATGCTCGACCTGCTGATCTACCGCGAGAACGCCAAGCTGGCCCCGAATACCGGCGATCATCGCTACATGGTCTGCGGCAAGTCCTGCCTCGCCGGCGATATCTTTGGCGAGTTCAATTTCGAGCATGAGCTGAAGGTCGGCGACCGCATCTCCATCCAGGATGCGGCCGGCTACACCATGGTCAAGAAAAACTGGTTCAACGGCGTGAAAATGCCGGCCATCGCCATCCGCGAGCTGGATGGCAGCATTCGAACGGTCCGCGAGTTTGCCTATGCGGACTATGAACAGAGCCTTTCCTAACAGACGCATCCAAGGAGATTGTCCTTACCATGAAAAAGAACGTGCTCATCATCGGCGCCGGCGGCGTCGCCCAGGTCGTGGCGCATAAATGCGCCCAGAACAACGACGTGCTCGGCGATATCCATATCGCCTCGCGCACGAAGGCCAAGTGCGACAAGATCATCGCCTCCGTCCATGAAAAGAAGGCGATGAAGCAGGCCGGCGTTCTCGAAGGCCATGCGCTGGATGCCCTCGACATCGAAGCCACCAAGGCGCTGATCGCTTCGACGAAGTCTGAGATCGTCATTAATGTCGGCACCGCCTTCCTCAACATGTCGGTGCTGCGCGCCTGCATGGATACCGGCGTCGCCTATATCGACACCGCGATCCATGAAGAGCCGGGCAAGATCTGCGAAACCCCGCCGTGGTACGGCAATTACGAATGGAAACGCGCCGCCGAATGCGAAGAGAAGGGCATCACCGCCATTCTCGGCGCCGGCTTCGATCCGGGCGTCGTCAACGCCTATGCCAAGCTCGCCAAGGACGAATATCTCGACACGGTCACCGACGTCGATATCGTCGACATCAATGCCGGCAGCCACGGCAAATATTTCGCCACCAATTTCGACCCGGAAATCAATTTCCGCGAATTCACCGGCGTCGTCTATTCCTGGCAGGATGGCGCATGGCAGACCAACAAGATGTTCGAAATCGGCAAGGATTACGACCTGCCGGTCGTCGGCACGCGCCGCGCCTATCTTTGCGGCCATGACGAAGTGCATTCGCTGGCGAAGAACATGGACGGGGCCAATGTCCGCTTCTGGATGGGCTTCGGCGATCACTACATCAACGTCTTCACCGTGCTGAAGAACC
This sequence comes from Rhizobium sp. YJ-22, assembly GCF_029601685.1. Classification (NCBI taxonomy): domain Bacteria; kingdom Pseudomonadati; phylum Pseudomonadota; class Alphaproteobacteria; order Hyphomicrobiales; family Rhizobiaceae; genus Rhizobium; species Rhizobium sp. YJ-22. The sequence goes on from NZ_JARRIR010000006.1 coordinate 10,868, forward strand.
TCGGCCTGCTCTCCGAGCAGCCGGTCAAGACCGCCGAAGGCCTGGAAGTCGTGCCGCTCAAGGTCGTCAAGGCCGTGCTGCCCGATCCGTCCTCGCTTGCCCCGAACTACGAAGGCAAGACCTGCATCGGCGATTACGTCAAGGGTTTGAAGGACGGCAAGGAAAAGACCGTCTTCATCTATAACGTCGCCGACCACAAGGAAGCCTATGAGGAAGTCGGTTCGCAGGGCATCTCCTACACGGCAGGCGTTCCCCCGGTCGCCGCCGCCATGCTGGTCGCCACGGGCGAATGGGATGTGAAGAAGATGGCGAACGTCGAGGAACTGCCGCCGAAGCCGTTCATCAACCTCCTGAACCGCATCGGCCTGCCGACCCGCATTCAGGACGAAGAAGGCGACCGCGCCGTCAGCTTCTGATCGAGGCTTTTGGAAGATCGAAGCGGCCGCTCCGGGAAACCGGGGCGGCCTTTTCTTTTATTCGAGCGTGCGCAACATGCCGCGCGCGGCGGCGCGGCCGGTGGCCATGCAGGCGGTAAGCAGGTAACCGCCAGTCGGGGCTTCCCAATCCAGCATTTCGCCGGCGGCGAAGACACCCGGCAGACGATGCAGCGAAAAATCCGCTTCGATTTCCTCCCAGGCGATGCCTCCAGCCGAGGAGATGGCTTCAGCAATCGGGCGCGGGCGTAGAAGCATCAGTTGTAAGGCTTTGATTGCCGTTCCCAGTTTTTCCGGGGAAAGCCGCGCGACACCCGGCAGGACTTCGCGGAGCAAAGCAGCCTTTACGCCATCGAGCCCCGCTCCTTTTCGCAGCCGCGTCGAAAAGCTCGCCTTGGCATTCTGGCGGGCGAGATCGCGCGCCAGCCGTTCCTCGTTGCGGCCGGGGGCCAGATCGACGGTGAGGATCGCCTTGCCATCCGCTTCGATGGTATCGCGTAGCGCAGCCGAGTGGGCATAGACGAGGCTGCCTTCGATGCCATGCTTGGAAATGACGAATTCGCCCGGGAACCGTCCCGCCGCCGAAGTCAGCGCCACGGATTTGAGCGGCGCACCGGCAAAGCGGTCGCGAAACGTCTCGCTCCAATCGCAATCGAAACCGCAATTGGCCGGGCGCAGCGGATGGACGGCGATGCCTTTCTCACGCAGCACCTCGACCCAGCCGCCATCCGAGCCCAGACGTGGCCAACTCGCGCCGCCGAGCCCGAGCAGCACGGCATCGGCCTCGACGGTCAAGGGACCGTCCGGCGTTTCGAAAACGAGCGCCTTGCCGGTAAAGCCGGTCCAGCGATGGCGCATCCGGAAGGCAACACCCTGCGCCGTCAGGCGCGCCACCCAGGCGCGCAGCAGCGGCGAGGCTTTCATGACGGTGGGGAAGACGCGGCCGGAGGATCCGACAAAGGTTTCGGTGCCGAGCCCGGCCGCCCATTCGCGGATATCATCCGGCGTGAAGGCGTCGAGCGCGGCGCGCAGCCGTTCGTTCGACGCGCCAAAGCGATTGCGGAACTGCTCGTAAGGCTCGGCATGGGTGATGTTGAGACCGGATTTGCCGGCCAGCAGGAATTTGCGGCCGAGGGTCGGCATCGCATCATAGACAGTCACCGCATGGCCCGCGGCGGAGAGAAGCTCGGCGGCGGAAAGGCCGGCCGGCCCGCCGCCGACGATTGCGATAGTCTTGCTCATGCATATCCGTGTCGCTTGAAACGTCGCGCCATCAATGGCGCGGACAGGCGCGCGGCACAAGCATCAAAACGCGGAAAGCGTTGTTCACGCTTCCCGCATCATTTTTCAGTGAACGCTCGGCAGCTTGACAAAAGCGGCGAAATCTTCCGCCACCAGCTCGCTGATCGCAATCAGAACCTCTTCGCGGGAGAAGCCGGACGACAATGTTCGACCGATCAGATCCTGGAGATCCATCTCCACGACATCCCGGCAATCTTCCAGTCGTTCCTCGGAAACGGTGATGCTTTGCAGTTCTTCCATGGCTTTACTCCCTTCGACGAGATCAAAACCTCGGAGCATTTCCGCATGGAAATGCTCACAAATCGTTAGCGGGCGGATTTTCCGCGGGCGCTGACGAGCAGGCCTTCCCTTTGCATTTTCTTGCGGGCCGCCTTGCGCTGGCGGGCGATGGCCTGCGCTTTTTCGCGCACACGGCGTTCGGACGGCTTTTCATAGGCGCGGCGTTCGCGCATTTCGCGGAACAGGCCCTCGCGCTGCATCTTCTTCTTCAGAACACGTAGGGCCTGGTCGACATTGTTATCTCTCACGAGCACTTGCATTCGGTTCTCCTTGTCATCGGCCACGCCGCTCAGTCGAGCAGCGCGGCAACTTCCTGCTGAAGCTCACGACGGGACAGCAGGCAGGGATATGGCCTCCAGATCGGATGGGGCCGGCGGGCTCCGCCTTCGCTCTCGCGCGGCGGTTTGGTCGCTATCGCGACATGGGGTATTGCAGTCTTCAAGAAATGTCCTTCTTGGCGCCCATGGGCGCCGGCGGGACGCGGGAGTGAATCGGAAACACAGTTCGATAAACGAACGCCAAGCCGCAGAGACCAATCGCTCTGCTGCAAACCTGCCCGCGTCCGGTTTGAATTCAGGGGTATGCCCAAAAGATAGGGCCGGCGAACCCTCATTGCAAGGACGCCACGATCCCATCCTTCTATGGCATCGCGCGCCATCATGCAAGCCCCCATGCCATCCGCGCCAATGTCCAGAGTCCCATGGCGAGCATCATCAGGTTTTCCGTCAGCGACACGAAGCCGAGCGGCACCGTGCTGTTGCCGCCGACGCAGGCGCATTTCAGCGTGCGCTTGTCGATGTAAACCGCCTTGAACACCGAGACCGCCCCGATGCCACCGATGAACAGCGCCAGTGGCCCCGACACCCAGGGCAGGATGCCGGCCAGCATGAGAAAACCGGCAATCGCCTCCGCATAAGGGTAGACATAGGCATAGGGAACGGCGCGCCGCGCCAGCAGGTCGTAGTTCAGGAACATGGTCGAAAAGCTCTCGACGTCCTGCAGTTTTTGCAAGGCGAGCAGCAACATCGCGACAGCGATGAAGCGTTCCAGTATGTGGAGCGGCCGGAAAGGCCCGCCGACGATCCAGTCGATGGACAGCGCAATCAACAGCGCTATGAGAAAGAGCACGATGACCGGGCGATAGGAGGTCTCGTCCTTTTCCGGCACATGCTGGCCGAAGAAGCGGCGCAGGTCGTCATAGCCGCCGATCCGTTTGCCGTCGATGAAGGCCTGCGGTGTCGTCTTGACATCGTGCTCCTTCTGGAAGGCATCGGTCTCGGCGCGGGTTTTCAGCCAGTGGTCGTCGACCGCATATCCTTTTCGTTCAAGCAGCGCTTTTGCCTTCAGGCCATAAGGGCAGATATGCTCCGGCATGACCATGCGATACAGGCTGGCGCGCTTGCGCGGATCGGACAATGACGGCTCCTTCCCGGTCGAGGGTCGCTTAGCCGAGCGACTGATAACCTCCGGGATAACCGTTCGCGCCGGATTGCGTTCCACCATCGCCTGCCGTTTGCCCGAAAAAGCAACCGGCGACAGGCGCTTAGCAGATGCTAATCCTTGGAGACCGCCGCCAGGTAATCCGCATGCAGCCCCGCCATGCGCTTCTCAAGGAAGCGCGCGAAACCCGGATCGGAGAGCGTGAACCGCACCGCCTTGCGCCGCCGCTCGACGGTCGCCAACGGCTGGCTGTCGCTTCCGATGATGACATCGCCTTGCCCAGGCGCATCAGCCTTCGCCGTCGCAAGCCGCAGCACCTCGGCAAAGCGGTCGTCGCTGCCCTTGGCGCGAAAAGCCTCGTGTTCCAGCCCGGCGCGGACGCGATCCAGCACCTTGGCATCCGCCTTGACGAGATTGTAAAGCGCCAGCCATTTCGTCCGACCCGTTTTCGGCGCCGGGCCGATGGCGAGGATCACGTCTTCGGGGATAACTTCCAGCGTCGTACGGAACCGGCTGACATCCGGCGCATGCATCGACAACGCCTCCATCACCATCGCCGTCGGCTCTTTGCCACTCTCGCGGGCGAATATTTCCAGGCGGCGGGCGAACAGCGCCTTTTCGATCCAGGAGAGATCCTGC
>NZ_JARRIR010000006.1:14990-15476 GCF_029601685.1 Rhizobium sp. YJ-22
CAGCAATTCCTCGTCGGTCAAATCGCGGACGATGGCGCGTACCTTCTGCCCCTGCCCCAGCCCGGCAATCGCCCGCACCCGGCGATGCCCGTAGATCGTCTGATAGCGATTGGCGCGTTCGGGATGCGGGCGCACCAGCACCGGCACCTCCTGGCCGTTTCGGGCGATGGAGGCGGCGAGCTGTTCGATGGCGGCGCTGTCCTCCGCGCCGCCGAGGCGGTCGGGATAAGGCGACGGGTCGATGGCGGCTGGATCGAGTTCGACCACGCGGCCGTCCTTGGTGATATGCGCCAGCGTGTTGCGCAACGCCCCGACCGCCCCGGCGCTGACGCGCGGATGCAAGTGCTCTTCGCGGGGCGGCAGCGGGCCGTCCTTGGCATCTTTGGAAGGTGTCGCCTGCCCCGTCATCAGGGCGCTCAGCATGGTGTTGCGGCTGGACGGTTTGCGGCTCATTTGCGCCCCCAGGATTGTTTGAGGAGATCGAAC
>NZ_JARRIR010000006.1:15516-15766 GCF_029601685.1 Rhizobium sp. YJ-22
TCAATGTTTCGCGGCCGATGGCGGTGCGGTCGATTTCGTACAGGCTCTTGCGCTCGATGCTGGCATTGGCGATCGCCGTCGTCTCGACGACGGGGTGTTTCAGCACCGCCTCGGCAAACAGGCTGCGCAGCAGCGCCACGACATGCAGTTGCGGATGGTCGTTGGGATCGTGGCGGGTCAGCACGAATTTGAGGAAATCATGCTCCAGCCGGCCGCCAGCCTCGCGGATCGCCGCCATCAGTTCGCCGGC
>NZ_JARRIR010000006.1:16316-61809 GCF_029601685.1 Rhizobium sp. YJ-22
CGCGGAAAGATATCCAGCGCATCGGCCGGATTACTGCGCCGGGCGGAAAATTGCGCCCGAAGGGCATTGATCTGGGCAAGCGTGAAGGCGCGACGGCCATTCGCCAGCCGCATCGGCTCCGGCCCCTCGCCGGCGAGATCGATGGTGCGGATCGAGGATTCGGAAAGGCCGAGCATCCGCGCCACCTCCAGCGTCGTGAAGGTGCGCAACGATTTGCGCGCCTCCGGCGGATAGAGCGCATGGCGCAGCGATGTCAGCTTTTCCGACAGCAGCTCCGCATAGCGGATGATCTTTTCAGGGGTCTCTTCAACCATGTTTTCGGCCCAATTGATGGTTTTCTATCGCAATCGCGAAAATTTCCGTCAATGCGTGTATGTCCCGACGTAAAGCGATTTGTCCATCCATCCTGGACGAGAATTTTCACACCCCGATGAAAAAGTTGCGAGCCGCAACGAAAGAGCTGATAAACAGCAGCGAAAAAATTCCTCCCAAGGATGAGACGCATGGACGACGAAACCCGCCTGCGCATGGCGATCATCGACAAGGCCCGCTGGATGAATTCCTCCGGCCTCAACCAAGGCACGTCCGGCAATATCAGCGTGCGCCATGGCGACCGAATGCTGATCACGCCTTCCGGCATCGCCTATGACACGCTGACGCCGGACATGATCGCTTCCATGCCGGTCGACGGCGAATACGGCGCCTGGGACGGGCCGAAAAAGCCCTCGGTCGAATGGCGTTTCCATCTCGACATCCTCAAGGCGCGACCGGAGGTGATGGCGACGGTGCATACCCATTCCATGTATGCCACCATCCTCGCCATCGCCCGTAAGCCGATCCCGCCCTGCCATTACATGATCGCCGCCTTCGGCGGATCGGATGTGCGGGTCTGCGACTATGCGAAATATGGCACCAAGGAGCTTTCCATCAATGTGCTCAAGGCGATGGAGGGCCGTAGCGCCTGCCTGATGGCCAATCACGGCATGCTGGCCACCGGCTCCAGCCTCGACAAGGCGATGTGGGCGGCCGTCGAACTGGAAACCATCGCCAAGCAATATTACCATAGCCTGCTGATCGGCGGTCCGGTCCTGCTCTCCGAGGAAGAGATCGACCGGGTGGTGCGCGAATTTCATGGCTACGGGCTGAAAACATAGGCGGAGACGGAGGATGGGATCGAGTGAGTTCGAGGCATTGCTGGATCTGTCCGCCGAAATCGGCGCCGATCCGAAACTGGTGCAGGCTGCCGGCGGCAATACCTCGCTGAAGGAAAGCGGCATCCTGTGGATCAAGGCGTCAGGCCTGTGGCTGGCGCATGCGCGAGAACGCGACGTTATGGTGCCGGTGGCGCTCGAACCCCTGCTCGAAGCGCTGGCGCGCGGCAATCCGGCGGCGGAACAGGCGCAGGATTTCGTCATCGCCGAGCGCAATCCCTCCGGACTGCGCCCTTCCATCGAAACCACCGTGCATGCACTGATGCCGCAGAAGGTCGTGGTGCATGTGCATTGCGTCGAGACCATCGCCACCGCGGCTCTGGAGGAGGCAGAACGCGTCACTGCCGAGCGGTTGCACGATATTCCCCATGCCTATGTGCCCTATATCCGCCCCGGCCTGCCGCTAGCCCGCACCATTGCCGCGCGCCTTGAGGAGGATACCTGCGTGCTGGTGCTCGGGAACCACGGGCTGGTGGTCGCCGCCGAAACGGTGGAGGCGGCGCGCGCTTTGCTGGAACGCGCCTGCGCCCGGCTGGCCTGGCCGGTCCGTTCAGCACCGCCGGCCGACAAGCCGGCGCTGATGCGCCGCGCGGCCGGCAGCAATTATGTTTTGCCGGACGAAGACGACCTGCACGCCTCCGCCACCGATCCCGACAATTGCCGGATTGCCGGCGGCGGGAGCCTGTATCCCGATCATGTGATTTTTCTGGGCCAGTGCGTTACGATTGCCGAGCCGGATGAGACGGCCCACGACATCGAAGCCGGCTTCGCCGTCAACGGCCTGACGCCGCCGCCGCTCCTGCTGTTTCCGGCTCAGGGCGTTCTGGTGCGCAAGGATATCAGCCTCGGTGCGCTGGCGCTGGCGCGCTGCCTCGCCGACGTCACCGCCCACATTCCCGCCGATGCGCCGATACGCTACCTCACCGATGCCGAAAATGCCGAACTGCTCGGCTGGGACGCGGAAAAATACCGGCAAGCGCTGAACCGCAATGAACGGGGCATCTCATGATCGATTTGCCGCTGGTCATCGGCATCGATATCGGCACGTCCGGCGCCCGCGCCGTCGCCATGGGCCTCGACCGTCGCGTCGCCGCCTCCGGTATGGCGAAGCTGGCCGATTTTTCCGACGACCATCGTGCCCCGGAGGCTTGGGCCGCAGCGGTGGACACGGCTCTCGGCTTCGTGCTCGCTGCCGTCGATCCCGGCCGCGTCAGGGCAATCGCCATAGACGGCACCTCCGGCACGCTGTTGCCGGTCAACGAGAAAGGCGGGCCGCTGGCGCGGCCGATGATGTATAACGACCCGGTCGAGGATAAGGCGATCCTGTCGCGCATCGCCGCACTTGCGCCGCAGGACAGCGCCGTCCATGGCAGTACCTCGGGACTGGCGAAGGCGTTGTGGTTTCAGAGCCGGGTCTCGCCGCATCGTATCCTGCATCAGGCTGACTGGCTGGCCGGCCGCTTGATCGGCCGCTACGAAATATCCGATGAAAACAACGCCTTGAAAACCGGCTACGACCCGATTGCGCGGCGTTGGCCGGACTGGATCGCTGAAACCGGCCTCGACATGGGGCTATTGCCGCAGGTGGTTCCCGCCGGCGCGCCGCTCGACCATATCTCGAACGAAACAGCCGCGCGTTTCAAACTCTCGCCCAAAACCCTCGTCGTTGCCGGCACCACGGATGGCTGCGCCTCCTTCCTCGCCACCGGCGCCGACAAGCCGGGCGACGGCGTCACGGCACTCGGCACGACGATGACGATCAAGCTGCTTTCCAAGAGGCCGCTGTTCGCCCCGGAATACGGGCTTTACAGCCATCGCATTGGCGACCACTGGCTAGCCGGCGGCGCCTCGAACAGTGGCGGCATCGTGCTCGCCAGCCATTTTTCGGATGCCCGCATTGCAGAACTGTCGAAATCCATCGATGCAACGCAGCCGACCGGGCTCGATTATTACCCGCTGACAAAACCCGGCGAACGCTTTCCCATCAACGATCCACAGTTCCAGCCGCGCATGACGCCACGCCCTCGCGACGATGCCCGCTTCCTGCAGGCGATCTTCGAAGGCATCGCCGGCATCGAGAAACTGGCCTATGCGCGACTGCAAAGCCTTGGCAGCCCGGCCTTGCGCAATGTGCGCACGGTCGGCGGCGGGGCGAAGAACGCCGCCTGGTCGGCTATCCGCGCCCGGACTCTGAACGTTCCCTTCCCCGCCGTAGCCTCGGAAGACGCGGCGGCCGGCACGGCGCGGCTGGCCCTGCAGGGCGCGCGCATCGCGGAGTTCCTGTGATGAAACCCGAACCCATCTTCGGCATGGCGGCGCTGACGGCACGTTACGACGCCTTCCTGGTCGACCAGTTCGGCGTGCTGCTCAGTGGGCGCGGTCCCTATCCGGGAGCAGCGGAGGCGCTTTCGGCGCTGAAGGCGGTGGGCAAGACGGTCATCATCCTCTCAAATTCGGGAAAACGCGCTTCCGAGAACAGCCGCCGCCTGGCGCAGCTCGGTTTCGACCCGGCAAGCTGGGACGTGTTCCTGACCTCAGGCGAGGTCGCCTGGCGCATGCTGGCCAAGGAGGACGGGACCGCGAAAACCTGCATGCTGATCAGTCGCGACGGCGATACGTCCGCCATCGACGGCCTCGGCCTGACCCGGACCGACAGCGGCGAGGATGCCGAGGTCATCCTGCTGACCGCCAGCGAGGGCGATCTCTATCCCCTTTCCCACTACGAGGCGTTGCTTACGCCGGCGGCGCGGCGCAACGTTCCCTGCCTCTGCACCAACCCTGACAAGGTGATGCTGACACGAGATGGCACCAGCTTCGGCGCCGGCCGCATCGCGGAACTCTATCAGGAACTGGGCGGCACGGTGCGCTGGATCGGCAAGCCATATCCGGACATGTACAGCATAGCCCGCGAATTGGCCGGCGTGCCGGATGGCCGCATCTGCTGCGTCGGCGATAGCATCGAGCATGATATCGCCGGGGCCACCGAGGCCGGCTTCGCCTCCGTGCTGGTCACCACCGGCATCCTGGCCCAAGCGACAGAAACCGAGCGGCAACGGCTGTTCTCCGAACATGGCTGCACGCCGGATTATATCCTGCCAAAGTTCCTCTGGTAAAAAATCACAGTCTTGATTCCCGTAAATAACAAAACATCATCACAAATTATCATATACTCATTGAAAACATAACATACCGATGTTATGTTTGCGATGTCGATCGGGCGAGGACGGCGATCGGACAATCGAAAGACAAGGCACGTCAGCATGACAAACCACGAGGCTTGTCGCGCCGTGCCCGTTCTCGGGAGGACGATGATGGCCGGACCGTCATATTGGGTTGGAACGAGTTGGAAAATGAACAAGACGCTGGCCGAGGCCATGGCTTTCGCCGAGGCAATCGCCGACGCCGATCCGGCGCGCGATCCGCGCGTGCAGCGTTTCGTCATTCCGCCCTTCACGGCGGTGCGCGAGATCAAGCAACGTCTCGCCGCAAGCAGCGTCAAGGTCGGCGCGCAGAATATGCATTGGGACGATGCCGGCGCGTGGACGGGTGAGGTGTCGCCCCTGATGCTGAAGGATTGCAATCTCGACATCGTCGAACTCGGCCATTCCGAGCGCCGCGAATTCTTCAATGAAACGGACAAAACGGTCGGCTTGAAGACAGCCGCCGCCGTCCGCCACGGCCTGGTGCCGCTGATCTGCATCGGCGAAACATTGGCCGAACGCGAGGCCGGCGAGGCGGATGCGGTGCTCAGCCGCCAGGTGGAGGGCGCGCTCGCGCTGCTGCAGGGCGAAGACCGGAGCAAGCCTGTGCTGCTTGCCTATGAGCCGGTCTGGGCCATCGGCGTCAATGGCATTCCGGCGACCGCCGATTATGCCGACGAACGCCACAGCATGATCGCCGAGGTTGCGAAGGCGACGCTCGGCGTCGCCGTGCCGGTTCTCTACGGCGGCAGCGTCAATCCCGGCAATTGCGAGGAGTTGATTTCGCAAAAGCATATCGACGGGCTGTTCATCGGTCGTTCCGCCTGGCATCCCGAAGGCTATCTCGACATTCTCGCACGCGTTTCCAGGGCGCTCGGCTGAACGCCGGCACCCTCTCAAGTGGACAGAAAGGGCAAACCCATGAAAATCGTTCTCGGAGCAGACAGCGCCGGCAAGCCGCTTCTCGACGTCATCGAAGCGCATCTCAAGACCAAATCCGATCTCGAAGTCGTCAACCTCAGCCAGTCCGGCTTCTATGCAGACCTGTCGCAGAAGGTCGCCCAGACCATTATCGACGGCGAGCACGAGCGCGGCATCCTGATCTGCGGCACCGGCATCGGCGTCTGCATCTCGGCCAACAAGGTGCCGGGCATCCGCGCCGCGCTGACCCATGACACCTATTCGGCCGAGCGCGCCGCCAAGTCGAACAACGCCCAGATCATCACCATGGGCGCCCGCGTCATCGGCCCGGAACTGGCCAAGGCCATCGTCGACACCTGGCTTGCTTCGGAATTCGATCCGAACGGCTCCTCCGCCGACAACGTCAAGGCCATCGACCGCCTGGATGCCGCCAAGGCCTGATCTCGTACCCTTCGACAGAGACACGCGCCCGGCCCCGGACGTCCCGGTGGCCGGGCCTTTCGTTTCAGAAACGCCCCTCCGGCAGCGGACAAACCATGCCGCAGCCGGGAACGCCGGGCAGCGCATAACGCAGGCAGCAGACGCGCCGGCGGCCATGCCCGACCATCTCCGCATCGCACTCCCGCCGGATCATGCCATGCAACGGGTTTTTCCAGCCGTCCGGCCAGAACGGCTGGTCGAGCAGGGCGCTGCCTTCGGCGGCCAACTTCGGATCGGTTTGCCGCCCGGTTTCCATGACTGCCCAGGAAAAATAGCCTGCAGCATTAGCCCAGAGCAGCTTGCGGCTGATGTGGCCGAGATTGGCTATTGCTTCGACCAGCGGCTCGACGTGGCGGCGGAAGAGATCATGCATCGCCGCATGAATGGAAAGATCGGGCGCGGCGTCGCCGGTTCCGGCCAGCACGAAGGCGCGCGGCTCCGCGGTCTCGGGATCGAGACAGATCGTCATCTCATCGAGCGCGAGCGGCAAGCGCCGGCGCAGTTCCAGCCAGGAAATCGCCGCACCGATCATCAGGATGCTGAAATAATACATGGTCCACATCGACACCACCGCTCGCCGGTCGGCGACGCCATATTTGGCCGTGTAGCGGTCGATGACATCGCAAAAGAGATCGGCATCGAGCAGGTCGCGGCAGGCGATACAGCGCAGGCCGGACGGCGCTTCGCAGAGGAAGCGGCTCCGGCAATAGGCATATTTTTCGCCCGTACGGGCCGCAAGCAGCGCGTCGAAGTCAGCGACACGCGCGGGCGGCGACGGCGCCGCCGTGGCCGCGCCGCTCATCTCGTTCCACCCGTTGCCGTTGCGCAGTCATGCATGGTCTGCCCGTTCCCTTTTCGTTGGCCCGGGCCGGAACATATAAACAGGACTGACGCCGTCAACTTTTATTTCGCATACACGCGATCGGGCGGGCGGCCGCCGAGGCAGGCTCCTGGCGGCCTTTTTCCGTTTATTGCAGCAGTTGCGTCCAGACCTTGGTCACCAGTTCCTGCGCCGCAGGCGAGCAGGCCTGGCCCATCTTCACCGGCACGGTTGGAAAAAGCTCGGGCGCGTTTTCCTTGTTGTAGAGCGCCTTGGCGGCATCGATCTTCATCGGCGTCGAATGGCCGTAGTAATTGTATTGCGCGGTGGCGTTTTCTTCCTCGGCCATGAAGTTGATGAACTTCTTGGCGTTGTCGATATTGGCCGCGCCCTTTGGCACGACATAGGAATCCAGCCAGCCGACCAGCCCTTCCTTGGGCATGGCATATTCGACATTGGCCTTGTCGTTGCGGCGCAGGCGCAGGCTGTTGCCGTCCCACCAGAAATGGGCGGCGACTTCGCCGCTGCCGATGCGGTTTTCGATATTGTCGCTGGAATAGGCGGTGACGAAGGGCTTTTGCGCCATCAGAAGGTCGAGCACCTTCTTCATCGCCTGCGGATCCTCGCTGCAATAGGGGATGCCGAGATAGTTCTGGGCGGCGGGGATGACCTCGTCCGGCTGCGCCAGGCTGGCGATCTTGCCCTGCAATTCCGGGCCGGGCTCGAAATAGATCTTCCAGCTATCCACCGGCCCCTTGTAGAGGTCGCGATTGACGGTGAAGCCGGCATTGCCGAAGGCGAGCGGAATGGAATAGCTGCCGTTCGGATCCCACCAGGGCTTCTGCCATTCCGGCAGAACCTGCTGATAGGCAGGCATGGCATTGGCGCCGATATCCTCCAGCAGGCCGCTATCGCCCATGATCTTCACAAAATGCTGCGACGGCGTCACCACGTCGTAACCTGAAGAGCCGGCCTGCAATTTCGTCAGCAGATCCTCGTTGGAGGAAAAGGCATCGACGGTAACCTTGATGCCTGTTTCCTTCTGGAATTTGGCGATCAGATCCGGCGCGAGCGAATCGGCCCAGGCATAGACGGCGAGCGTTCCCTCGGCATGCGCGGCCGGGCCGGAGAGAAGGCTGAGGGCAGTTGCCGCGGCAAGCGCGGCGAAGCGTATTTTTGCGTGCATGTCGTTCCCCTTTTTGTACCCGGGGACGATAGCAAAACCTGCCATTCGATAAATTTGGAAAGGCCGAGGCGCTGATTAGGAAACGCCTATTCCCGGCGCTGGATAATAAAGGCCAGCGTCGCCAGCCCCACCGAGGCGATCATGATCAGCGTCGAGATGGCATTGAGCTGCGGCGAGACGCCCTGGCGGATCAGCGAGAAGATATAGACCGGCAGCGTCGTCGCCCCGCCGGAGTTCAATAGCGTGCTGGTGATGAAATCGTCCATGGAGATGACGAAGGCCAGCATGCCGCCGCTGAACACGCCCGGCATGATCAGCGGCAGGGTCACCCGGCGAAACGCCACCCAGCCGGACGCATAGAGATCGCGCGCCGCCTCCTCCAGATCGGCATCCATGCCCTGCAACCGGGCGCGGATCGGCAGGAAGGCGAAGGGAATGCAGAAGGTGGTGTGGGCGATGACAAGCTTCACCAGGCCGTTGGCAATGCCGAGTTCCGAAAACAGGATGAGCACGGCCACCGCAACGACGATTTCCGGCAGCAGCAGCGGCAGGTTGACGACAGTTTCGGAGACGCGGCGGAAGCGGACATTGCGGCCGCGCACGATGACCAGCGCCGCCATCAGCGCCACCGTGGTCGAGATCGTGGTGGCGATCGCCGCGACGATCAGCGAAATCCGTACCGCATCCAGCAACGCCGCGTTCGACAGCGCCGCCCCATACCAGGCGAGCGAAAACCCGCCCCAGTTGGAAACGATGCGGTTGGCATTGAAGGAATAGAAGACGACGACGGCAATCGGCAGATAGAGGTAGATAAAGAACAGCAGGCTGAACAGGCCGAAGCCCGGATAGGCGCGCACGGAGAAACGCTTGCTCATCGGGCGGCCTCCCGGCCTTCGCGGCGGACGGCGGAGAGGCCGCGCACCGTCAGGAAAATCAGTACCGACGCCATCAGCACGATGGAGATCGCCGCCCCCAGCGGCCAGTTGCGCGCCGCACCGAACTGGAGTTGGATCAGGTTGCCCATCATCATCGCCTTGCCGCCACCGAGCAGCGTCGGCTCCAGCACCGCGCCGAGGCAGGGCACGAAGACGAGGATGGCGCCGGCCAGCATGCCGGGCGCGCAGAGCGGCAGGATGACGCGGCGGAGCGTCGTGAAGCGGCTGCCGTAGAGATCGTGCGAGGCCTCGACCAGCGCCGGATCGAGCTTCTCGATCGAGGCGAAGATCGGCAGGATCATCAGCGGGATATAGCTGTAGACGAGGCCGGTCAGCATGGCCGTGTCGGTAAACAGCAGGCTGCCGATATCGGGAAGCCCGAGCGCCAGCAGCGCCTTGGCGACAACGCCGTTATTGCCGAGGATGATGATCCAGGAATAGACGCGCACGATCATCGACACCCAGAAGGGCAAGGTCACCAGATAGATCAGCGCCACCTTCCGCTCGCGGCTTTGCAGCGAAATGAAATAGGCGACCGGAAAGCTGCAGGCGAGACAGATCGCCGTCGTCGCCAGCGCCAGCAGCAGCGTGCGGCCGACGACGATCAGATATTGCGGATTGAACTCCAGCTCGCCCGTCCAGCCCTCGTTGAACAGGATCTGCCGGTAGGGGGCGATGGTGAAGATGTAATCGAAGCCGCCATAGGGGCCGCGCGTCGAGAAGGAGACGAGGATGATGATGCCGACCGGCACGATCAGCGTCAGCAGCATGATGACATGCGCCGGCAAAAGGCCGAGCACGTTCCAGCCGAAAAGCGGACGCCGCGCGCTCATGCGCCGAGAACCCGCGCCGATTCGGCGGCAAAGCTGACCTGGATCGGCTGGCCGACCTCGAACATGCCGCTGCGGCTCTGGCTGTTGCGCTTGGAAACCCGGAGCCGTGTCTGCCCGGCCTCGACGACATAATGGGTGAATCCGCCGAGATAATTGGCGCTGACGATGCGCCCGCCGACGGAAATCTGTCCCGCCTGGGCCGGCAGGCTGATCTTTTCCGGCCGGATGGAGAGCACCGCCCTGGCCGCCGAAGCGACATGCTTCTGCGGCGCGCTGATTGTCATGCCCAACGGAATGGAGACTGTGGCATTGTCGCCTTCCACGGAAAGCACTTCAGCGTCGAGGAAATTGGTCTCACCGATGAAATCGGCGACGAAGCGGTTCGACGGCTCTTCATAGATATCGGCGGGCGTGCCGAGTTGCTGCACCTGGCCGTCGCCGAGCACGCAGATGCGGTCGGACATATCCAGCGCCTCCTCCTGGTCGTGGGTGACGAAGACGAAGGTGATGCCGGTCTGGCGCTGCAGGTTGCGCAGCTCGTCGCGCATCGCCTGCCGCAGCTTCAGATCCAGCGCCGACAGCGGTTCGTCGAGCAGCAGCACCTCCGGCTCGGGGGCAAGTGCCCGGGCCAGCGCGATGCGCTGCTTCTGCCCGCCCGACAATTGCTGCGGCCGGCGGCCGGCGAATTTTTCCATATGCACCAGCCGCATCATGTCGGCGACGCGGCTCAGGCGCCGCTCCTTCTCCCAGCCGAGATTTTCGAGGCCGAAGGCGATGTTCTGCTCCAGCGTCATGTGCGGAAACAGCGCATAGTTCTGGAAGACGGTGTTGACCCGGCGCTTGTGCGGCGGCAGGCCCTGAATATCGGCGCCGCGCAGGCGGATTTCGCCCGATGTTGGCTGCTCGAAGCCGGCGATCATCCGCAAAAGCGTGGTCTTGCCGCAGCCGGACGGGCCGAGCATGGTGAAGAATTCGTTCTCGTAGATATCGAAGCTGACCGGTTGCAAGGCCTGGAAATGGCCATAGGCCTTCGATACACCGGCGATCTCGACGGCCTTGATGCGCTCGCGCGTGTTCATGGAGATGGTCTCCGTTTCCCTTGTAAACCAAGGTGTGCTGTCTCTGGCGGGCGATCTTTTCGCGGCTTTCGCCAACGCGCACCCGTCCCCTCTGGAAAGCGACGATATCGGCGGGGCCAGCCCCGAGACAGAATGAATCTCCGAAGTCCGGCATCGCATTTTCCGAAGCCTGACGATTAGGGTGAGCCTAATTCCTGCGAAGAAAACTGTTCCTTTAACCTATGCCGACCCCGACATAACGTCGCCGCCAAGATCGCGGCGCGCCTCCGGCCCGGCGCGGAAAGAACAAGCCGGGGTTTTGCCCGGCCCCTTGCAGGAGACACCCGAATGATCCGCACCGGCGAGCAGTATCGCGATTCCATCCGCGACGGCCGCGAAGTCTTCATCAACGGCGAAAAGGTCAAGGATGTCGCCACGCATCCGATGTTCAAGCCGCTGGTCGATATCCGCGCCCGCATCTACGACATGCAGCACGAGACGGCGACGCAGGACATCATGTCCTATGTCGACAACGGCGAGCGCAACGCCATCGGCAACAAACTGCCCTATACACAGGACGACTGGTGGGCCAAGCGCCGCGCCACCGACGCCGTGCTGAACGATATCAACGGCGTCGTCACCCGCGTCGGCGACGAGACGGTCGGCGAAATGTGGTCGCTCTATGACGGCCAGGACGTGCTCAACGAGGTCGATCCGCGTTTCTCGGAAAACATCCGCAACCACATCTCGCATGTGCTGCATAGCGATCCCTTCCACGTTTCGGCCAACACCGACCCCAAGGGCGACCGCTCCAAGGCGCCGCAGGACCAGGATCCGCACATGCTGCTGCATGTCGTCAAGGAAACCGATGCCGGCATCGTCGTGCGCGGCGCCAAGTATGAGACGGCCGCCGCCTATGCCAACCAGGCCTTCACCAAGCCGACCATCGCCAACTGGGGCAACGAGGCCTATTCGGATTATGCCGTCGGCTTCATCTGCGATCTCGGCTCGCCGAACCTAAAATTCATCTGCCGCACCGGTTTCGCCGGCCGGGCCAATGCCGAGGATTATCCGCTCGCCAACCGTTTCGACGAAGTCGACACCATCGTCATCTTCGACAACGTGCTGATCCCTTGGGAAAACGTGCTGTTCTACCGCCACACCAAGGCGGCGACCTTCATCCGCGCGACGCTGCACCGCTATTCGGCCTTCGCCTTCGTACAGCGCAACCTGAAGCTCGCCGACATGATGATCGGCGCCGCCCTGTTCAACGCGCGCCAGACTGGCCTCGACAAGCAGCAGGCTGTGCAGGAAAAGCTATCGGAACTGGCCTGCTACCGTGAAAACATCAATGCGCACCTGACGGCCGCCATCGCGCTCGGCGAAAAATCGCCGACCGGGCTGATGATGCCGAACCAGTCGCTGCTCTATACCGGCCGTTACCTTGCATGCTCGCAATTGCATCACATGATGCATATCGCCCGCGAGCTCTGCGGCGGCCAGATCTGCGTCACCCCGGATGCGGCCTCCTTCCATCACCCGGAAACCAAGCCCTGGCTCGACAAGTATTACACCATCAACGACGAATGGGTCGCCGAGGATCGCCGCAAGCTGCTCGCCTTCGCCCGCGACATGCTGAACTCGGACTATGCCGGCCATCGGCTGACCTTCCAGCTCTTCGCCCAGTCGCCGCCGTTTGCGCATCTCGCCGCCGTCTACCGCAATTTCGACTGGAACGGCCCGCTCGGTTTCGTCAAGGACGCCGCCTCGCTCTCCGACAAGGTCGTCGGCAAGGCCAAGCTGCACAAGGACGATAGCGCCACCGCGCAATGGTATGCCGCGCAGGCGGAATCCGAAAACCGCAAGGCCGCAGCCGAATAGCCCCCGAAGAGCAAGGGAACGATCACGATGGACGCAGCGCCCGATCCGGAACGTCGCCTAACATTCCTGGCCGGCATGCGCCAAGCGGCTTGCCGCGATTTTCTGACCAGCCATAGCTTCGAATAGGACAAGACCATGCAACACCGCCGGCACCGCCCCTTCAACACCAAGGACACCTATCCCGAGCAGAAGCTCGACAACGATCTCTGCCAGGCCGTCGTGGCGCGCGGCACGACGATCTTCCTGCGCGGCCAGTGCCCGCAGGATCTCGACACCGCCAAGAATATCGACAGCCACGATCCCGTCGAGCAGACGCACAAGGTGATGCAGAACATCAAGCAGCTCATCGAGGAATGCGGCGGCACGATGGAACATCTGGTCAAGGTGGTCGTCTACATCACCGATGTCCGCCATCGCGAGGCCGTCTACCGCACCATGGGCGAATATATCAAGGGCGTGCATCCGGTCTCCACCGGCCTCGTCGTGCAGGCGCTTGCCCGGCCGGACTGGCTGGTGGAAATCGACGGCACCGCCGTCATCCCGGACTGAGCCGCCATGACCTTCTCCATCGTCGCGCGCTGCGCGAAGACCGGCATGTTCGGCGTCGCCGTCTCTTCCTCGTCTCCGGCGGTGGCGGCGCGCTGCGCCTATGCGCAGGCGGGTGCCGGCGCCGTCGCCAGCCAGAACGTCACCGACCCGACGCTGGGCGTCCGCGGGCTGGAACTGCTGGCCCGTGGAGCATCGGCCGAAGAGACCGTCGCCATCCTCAAGCGCACGGGCGCCCATACCGACTATCGGCAGGTTCTGGTGGTCGATGGCGAAGGCGGCACGGCCATCCATTCCGGACCGAATGCGCTCGGCATTTGGGCCGAGGCCAAGGCGGAGAATGTCGCCTGCGGCGGCAACCTGCTCGCCCATGACGGCATTCCCCAGGCGATGGTCGACGGTTTCCTCGCCTCCGAAGGCCATCTCGGTGATCGTCTCATCGCCGCCATGCGCGCCGGCCTGAAGGCCGGCGGCGAGGTAGGCCCGGTGCGCTCCGCCGGCATGAAGCTGGTGCGCGACGTCTCCTGGCCGGTGGCCGATCTGCGCTGCGACTGGACGGACGCCTGCCCCATCGAGGAACTGTCGAACCTCTGGGAGATCTACAAGCCGCAGCTCGATGCCTATGTAACCCGCGCCATCAACCCTTCGGAAGCGCCGAGCTACGGCGTTCCCGGCGACGAATGACCCTTCTGCTCAGGAGCCCGCGATGACCGCCCTCACCCATCAGGACTGGATCGGCAAGGCCGCCGCCATCCGTTTCCGCGACCAAGCCTTCATCGACGGCAAATTCGTGCCGGCGCGTTCGGGCCGGCGCTTCGCCAGCATCAACCCGGCGACGGGCGAGACGCTGGCCGAAGTCGCTTCCTGCGGCGAGGAGGATATCGATCTCGCGGTCGCCGCCGCGCGCCGCAGCTTCGAAGCCGGCGCTTGGTCACGGGCCGCTCCCGCCCATCGCAAGGCCGTGTTGCTGCGCCTCGCCGAACTGCTGCGCGAAAACCTGCATGAGCTGGCGCTGCTCGAATCGCTCGACATGGGCAAGCTGGTCAACGATGCCGTCGCCGTCGACGTGCCCGGCTCCGCCGGCATCTTCCAATGGTATGCCGAGGCCATCGACAAGGTCTATGACGAGGTGGCGCCGACCGGCGAGGGCGATCTCGTCATCATCAGGCGCGAGGCGCTCGGCGTCGTCGGCGCGGTCGTGCCGTGGAATTTCCCGCTCGACATGGCCACCTGGAAATGCGCGCCGGCGCTCGCCGCCGGCAATTCTGTGGTGCTGAAGCCGGCCGAGCAATCGCCCTTCTCGGCGCTGCGGCTGGCGGAACTGGCGATGGAAGCCGGCCTGCCCGCCGGCGTGCTCAACGTCGTGCCGGGCCTCGGCGAGACCGCCGGCCAGGCGCTTGGCCGCCACCGCGATGTCGATTGCCTGGCCTTCACCGGCTCGACGGCGGTCGGCAAGATGTTCCTGCAATATTCCGGCCAGTCGAACATGAAGCAGGTCTGGCTGGAGACCGGCGGCAAGAGCCCCAACCTCGTCTTTGCCGATTGCGCCGATCTCGATGCGGCGGCCGACATGGCCGCCTTCGGCATCTTCTTCAACCAGGGCGAAGTCTGCTCGGCCAATTCCCGCCTGCTCGCGCATCGCGACGTCAAGGATGCGCTGGTCGAAAAGCTGGTGGCCCGCGCAGCCCTCACCCAGCCGGGCGATCCGCTCGACCCGGCCTCGAAGATGGGCGCCATGGTCGATGCCCATCACACCAGCCGCGTCATGCGCTTCATTGAGGCCGGCAAGAAGAGCGCCCGCCTCGTCACCGGCGGCGAGCAGGTGACGGTCAACGGTCGCGGCAGCTTCGTGCAGCCGACCATCTTCGACAACGTCTCGCCCGAGGACACGCTGGCGCGCGACGAAATCTTTGGCCCCGTTCTCTCCGTCATCACCTTCGACGACGAGGACGAGGCGATCCGGATGGCCAATGACAGCATCTACGGCCTCGCCGCCTCCGTGTGGACCGACAGCCTGTCGCGGGCGCACCGCGTCGCCGGCCGGCTGCGGGCCGGAACGGTGTCGGTCAACACCGTCGATGCCTTGAGCCCGATGACGCCCTTCGGCGGCATCAAGCAATCCGGTTTTGGCCGCGACCTGTCGCTGCACGCCTTCGATAAGTATACGGCACTGAAAACGACCTGGATCAAGTACTAGCAGATCGGTCGGGCGGCTTGATCGCCGCCCGTAAACCGGCAACATAAGGCCCATGCCCTTACGTTTCACACTCCGCCAGCTCGAATATTTCGTCGCCGTCGGCGAGGCCGGCTCGATCGCCAAGGCCGCCGAGCAGGTCAATGTCTCGCCGCCCTCGATTTCCGCTTCCATCGCGCAACTGGAGGCCGAATTCGGCATCCAGCTTTTCGTGCGCAAGCATTCGCATGGCCTGTCGCTGACGGCCGGCGGGCGCGTCTTCCTCAAGGAAGCAGCACGCATCCTCGCCGATGCCGATGCCCTACACGCCGTTGCCGGCGATATTTCCGACCGTGTGCGCGGCCCGCTCACCGTCGGCTGTCTGCTGACCTTCGCGCAGATCGTCCTGCCGTCGCTGCGGCGCAAGTTCGAACTGGCGCATCCCGATGTGCGCATCCGCCAGTTCGAGCGCAACCAGGGCCAGCTTTTCGAGATGCTGCAGCGAGGCGAAATCGATCTCGCCTTGACCTACGATCTGGAACTGTCGCAGGACATGGCCTTCGAACCGCTGGTTCAGCTACCGCCCTATGTCATGCTGCCGGCCCATCACCGGCTGTCCGACCGCCGCTCCATCGAACTGGAAGAGTTGGTGGATGAGCCGATGGTGCTGCTCGACCTGCCTTTCAGCCGCGAATATTTCCTCTCCGTGTTCCACGGCAAGGGGCTGCGGCCGAACATCGGCGAACGCACCGGCGATATCGCCGTGATGCGTTCGATGGTCGCCAACGGTTTCGGCTACGGCATCGCCAATATGCGCCCGCTCAACACCATGTCGCCGGATGGCAAGCCGTTGTCCTTCGTCGCGCTTGGCGGCGGCGCGCGGTCGCTGACCATGGGCGTCGCCGTGCCGGCCGCCGAATACCGCACCCAGACCACCCAGGCTTTCATCGACCATTGCCGCATCTTCATGGGCGAACAGGGCGTTTTCGGGCTGGAGCCGGTGGACGGTTAAAACTCGGCGCTCACCATCCGTTCGACCAGCGCTTCCAGCATCGCGTCGCAACGGCGCATCTGCTCGATGCTGACGAATTCGTCGGGCTTGTGCCCTTGCGCCATCGAGCCCGGCCCGCAGACCACGGTCGGCGTGCCGACATCGCGGCTGAACAGCCCGCCCTCGGTGCCGAAGGCCACCTTGATCGTGCCGTTGGCGCCGAGCAGCGACTTGACGAAGGCGACGGCCGGCGAAGCCACCGGCGTATCGAGGCCGGGATAGGCATTGGTGACGTCGATCTCGATGGCTGCCTCCGGCACCCGCTCGGCGACGCCGGCAACGATCTCCTCCGCCCGCATCCGCAATCCCGACAGCAGCGTGTCGGCATCGTCGGCGGCGATGTTGCGGATCTCGAAATCGATCTCACAGCGATTGGGCACGATGTTGAGCGCCACGCCGCCGGACATTTTTCCCACATGCACCGTGGTATAGGGGATGTCGTAATCGGCATCGCGCGCGCCCTCGCACGCCAGCCGGTCCTGCTCGTTTCGCAGCACGCCGACGAAATCGCAGCCGAGATGCAGCGCGTTCAGCGCCAGCGGCGCCAGCGCCGAATGGCCTTCGCGGCCGCAGCAGGTGGCACGGGCGGCAAGCTTGCCCTTGTGGCCGGTCGCGACCTGCATCTCGGTCGGCTCACCGACGAGGCAGAGCCATGGCTTCACCGGCATGTCCGCCAGCATGCCGACAAGGCTGCGCACGCCGAGGCAGCCGACCTCCTCGTCATAGGAGAGCGCCAGATGCAGCGGCACTTTGAGGGGCTTGCGCGCCGCCATCACCATGGCCCGCAGGGCGCAGGCGACGAAACCCTTCATATCCGCCGTACCACGGCCATAAAGACGGCCGTCATGCTGCGTCAGCGCGAAAGGCGGCATGGTCCAGGCCTGGCCCTCCACCGGGACGACATCGGTATGGCCCGACAGCATTACGCCCGGCCGATCCACCGGGCCAACGGTGGCGAACAGGTTGGCCTTGCCGCCAGCCGCATCGTGGATCAGTTCATAGGCAATGCCGTGCTCCTCCAGCACCTTGGCGACATAGGAAATCAGCCCGAGATTGGAATCGCGGCTGACGGTCGGGAAAGCGACCAGTTTTTCGAGAATCGCGATGCTGTCCATGCGGAGCCCCTTCTTCTTTGTGTGCAATGTCTAGCAGCAGGCCCGGAAGCGCCAAAATCGCATTTTCCTTTGCAGGGCTTCAGGTCAAGCTTCGCTTCCTTAGGCATGGCCTAAGCGTGGCAGAAGAAAACTTTTGTTTTCCCCGCGGGCCGTTGCGCTAACACTGCGCCCGGCCTTTGCAAAGGGTTCTATCCGCTTGCCGCATGAGGGGAAATTTCGAATGCGCGATCCACGCTATGACATCCTGTTCGAGCCGATGAAGATCGGGCCGGTGACGGCGAAGAACCGCTTCTATCAGGTGCCGCATTGCAATGGCGGCGGGTATCGCGATCCGTCCGCCGCCGCCGAGATGCGCCGCACCAAGTCCGAAGGCGGCTGGGGGGTCATCTTCACCGAACAGACCGAAATGCACCACACCTCGGAAATCACCCCCTTCATCGAGCTGCGCCTGTGGGACGACGCCGATATTCCGGCGCTCGCCAAGATGGCCAAGTGCATGCATGAATACGGGGCGCTGGCCGGCGTCCAGCTTGCCTATTCCGGCATCAACGGCCCGAATCTTTACACCAAGGAAGTGCCGCGCGGCCCTTCCGCCCTGCCGATCCGCACCTTCACCAACGATCCGGTGCAGGCGCGCGCCATGGACAAGCAGGACATTCGCGACCTGCGCCGCTGGCACCGCAACGCCTTCAAGCGCGCCAGACAGGCCGGCTTCGACCTCGTCTGCCTCTACGGCGCCCATGGCTTCGGCATCATCCAGCACTTTTTGTCGACGGCCACCAACCAGCGCACCGACGAATATGGCGGCTCGCTGGAAAACCGCTCGCGGCTGATGCGCGAACTGATCGAGGAAGGCCGCGACGCCATCGGCGACACCTGCGGGTTGACGCTGCGCCTGTCCCTCGACGAAATGATCGGCGAACTCGGCTTCGCCAATTCCGAAGTGCGCGACATGATCGAGATGCATGCCGACCTGCCGGATCTCTGGGATTTGGCGCATGGCGCCTGGGAAGACTGTTCCGGCCCCTCGCGCTTCAAGGAAGAGGCGGCGCAGGAAAGCCTGGTCTCCGGCATCAAGAAACTGACCTCCAAGCCAGTGGTCGGCGTCGGCCGCTTCACCTCGCCGGATGTGATGGTGCGGATGATCAAGTCCGGCACGCTGGATTTCATCGGCTGCGCGCGTCCCTCGATTGCCGATCCCTTCCTGCCGAAGAAGGTCGAGGAAGGTCGCATCGAGGATATCCGCGAATGCATCGGTTGCAATATCTGCGTCACCGGCGACATGACCATGTCGATCTCGCGCTGCACCCAGAACCCGACCTTCATGGAGGAATGGCGCAAGGGCTGGCATCCCGAACGGATGCAGGCCAAGGGCGAGAGCGAGACGGTGCTGATCGTCGGCGCTGGCCCGGCCGGGCTGGAGGCCGCCCGGGCGCTCGGCTCACGCGGCTACAAGGTGGCGCTGGCCGAGGCCGGCACCGAGCTTGGCGGCCGCGTCGCCCGCGAATGTCGCCTGCCGGGCCTCTCGGCCTGGGGCCGCGTGCGCGATTACCGCCAGTACCAGCTCAGCCAGATGGAGAATGTCGACATTTATTTCGACAGCCGTCTTTCGGCCGACGACATTCTCGGTTTCGGTTTCGAAAACGTCGCCATCGCCACCGGCTCGACCTGGCGGCGCGACGGCGTCGCCCGCGCCCATGTGGTGCCGATGCCCATCGATCCGGCCATGCCGGTCTATACGCCCGACGACCTGATGGACGGCAAGATTCCGACCGGCAATGTCGTGCTGTTCGATGACGACCATTATTACATGGGCGGCGTGATTGCCGAACTGATGGCCCGCCAGGGCGCAAAGGTGACACTGGTCACCCCCTCGGCCTATGTCTCGGACTGGACGCGCAACACGCTGGAGCAGATGGCCATCCATCGCCGCCTCGTCGAGGCCGGCGTCGAGATCGTGCTGAACCGCGCAGTGACCTCCGTCGAGGCCGGCGGCGTGACGACGGCCTGCGCCTATACCGGGATGACCTCGGAGCTATCAGCCGATGCCGTGGTGCTGGTCACCTCGCGCCAGCAGGACGACAGCCTCTGGCAGGAGCTGAAGGCGAGCGAAAGCGAATGGGCCGAAAACGGCATCCGCTCCATCAAGGTGATCGGCGATGCGGAAGCGCCCGGCCCGATCGCCTGGGCCACCTATGCCGGCCACCGCTTCGCCCGCGAGATGGACGAGCCGGATATCGGCGACGCCCTGCCCTTCCGCCGCGAAGTGACGGCGCTGGCGGCGGACTGATCGCCCGACAGAACGACAAAGGCCGCCGGGAGGGCATCCCGTCGGCCTTTGTTATTTCAAGAATTCAGAGACGCTCAGTGGGCGCCGGACATGTCGCCCAGCACTTCCTTGGAGGCGACGGTCGAATCGGCGTTGAGGCGATAGACCATCGGCACGCCGGTCGCGAGGTTGAGTTCGAGGATCTGTTCCTTGCTCAGGCGGTCGAGGACCATGACCAGCGAGCGCAGCGAATTGCCGTGGGCGGCGACCAGCACCTTCTTGCCCTGCAGCACCAGCGGCAGGATCTCGGTCAGGTAATAGGGCCAGACGCGGGCGCCGGTGTCGCGCAGGCTTTCGCCGCCGGGCGGCGGAATGTCGTATGACCGGCGCCAGATATGCACCTGCTCCTCGCCCCACTTCTTGCGCGCATCGTCCTTGTTGAGGCCGGAGAGATCGCCGTAGTCACGCTCGTTCAAGGCCTGGTCGCGGATCGTCTTCAGGTCCGGCTGGCCGACCTTGTCGAGGATGATCTTGCAGGTATCCTGCGCGCGCTTCAGATCCGAGGTGAAGGCGATATCGAATTTGATGCCTGTATCGGCGAGCGCCTGGCCGCCGGCATTGGCTTCCCGGACGCCGAGTTCGGTCAGTTCCGGGTCTTTCCAGCCCGTGAACAGGTTTTTCAGGTTCCAGTCGCTCTGGCCGTGGCGGACGAGGACGAGGGTGCCGGTCATGTAGTGCCTCCTAGAGCATTATCAGGAAAGGTGCGTAGCGGTTTTCCGTCCGGAAATGCGACAGAATAAGATGAAGCGTTATCGCGTGAGCCCGAGAACGTCGAGCATGGAATAGAAACCGGGCTTCTTGTCACGCGCCCAGAGCGCCGCGCTGATTGCGCCGCGCGCGAAGATCGAGCGGTCGCCGGCGCTGTGCGACAGGGTGACGATCTCGCCTTCGCCGGCGATCAGGACGCTATGTTCGCCGATGACCGAGCCGCCGCGCAGCGTCGCAAAGCCGATGGCGCCCTTCGGCCGCGCACCGGTATGGCCATCGCGGCTGCGCACCGAATGATTGGCGAGATCGATGCCGCGCCCGCGCGCCGCCGCCTCGCCGAGCAGCAGCGCCGTGCCGGAGGGCGCATCGACTTTATGCTTGTGGTGCATTTCAAGGATTTCGATGTCCCAGTCATTGCCGGGAAGCGCCCGCGCAGCCTGTTCCGTCAGGACGCCGAGCAGGTTGACGCCGAGGCTCATATTGCCGGATTTGACAACCCGCGCATGACGTCCGGCGGCTTTGATTTTCTCTTCTTCCTCGACCGAGCAGCCGGTGGTGCCAACCACATGCACGATGCGGGCCTGCGCCGCGAGCCCGGCGAAATTCACCGTTGCCGCCGGCGAAGTGAAATCGAGCACGCCCTCGCCATGCAGGAAGGCTGCCAGCGGATCATCGCCGATGATGACGCCTGTCGGCCCCAGTCCGGCGATTTCACCGGCATCCTTGCCGACGAAAGGCGAACCGCTGCGTTCCACGGCGGCATGCAGCATGACGCCGTCCATAGCCGCGATGGTGCGGATCAGGGTCTGGCCCATGCGGCCGGCAGCACCGACGACGACCAGCTTCATTGGCGCTTCGCTCATGATCATTCTGCCTGTCTTTGTTCGAAACCGGTATCGGTGGGCGGCGCCTGGAGATTGTTCAGGCGAGCGTAAAGGCCGCCTCCCCGCTTCGCAAGGCTTTCATGCGTGCCTTCTTCGGCGACGCGGCCATCCTGCATGACGATGATCTTGTCGGCCTTGACCACCGTCGACAGGCGGTGGGCGATGACGACGACGGTGCGCCCGCCCATTGCCTCGTCCAGCGCCCGCTGCACCGCCGCCTCGGATTCGTTGTCGAGCGCCGAAGTCGCCTCGTCGAGCAACAGGATCGGCGCGTGTCGCACCAGCGCGCGGGCAATCGACAGGCGCTGGCGCTGGCCGCCGGAGAGCGTCACGCCGTTTTCGCCGACCGGCGTGTCATAGCCCTGCGGCTGCGCGAGAATGAAGTCATGGGCATAGGCGAGGCGCGCGGCTTCCTCGATCTCCGCATCCGTCGCCTCCGGGCGGCCATAGCGGATGTTGTCGCGGATCGTGCCTTCGAACAGGTAGGGTTGCTGCGAGACATAGGCGATGTGCTTGCGCAGCGATGCCTTGGTCACATGGGCAATGTCCTGACCGTCGATGAAAATCTGCCCGGCCTGCGGATCGTAGAAACGCGGAATGAGGGCGATGACGGTGGATTTGCCGGCGCCCGAGGGGCCGACCAGCGCGGTGGTCCTGCCGCCATCGGCGGTGAAGGACAGATTGCGCAGGATCGGCTCGCCGTTCGAGTAGCTGAAATCGATGTCGCGGAATTCGAGTTTCGCCTCGGTGACGACCAGCTCCTTGGCATCGGCGCGCTCGGCCTGGCGGGTCTGCGTGTCGAGCAGCGCGTAGATCATGCGCGCATTGACAACGGCGCGCTCCAGCTGCACCTGCAGCCGCGCCAGACGCCTGGCCGGATCGTAGGCCATCAGCAGGGCTGCGACGAAGGCGAAGAAAGCGCCCGGCAACACGTCGCCGTAAATGGAGCGGAACGCCGCGTAGGCGAGAACGCAGGAAATCGCCAATCCGGCGAAGGTTTCGGTCAGCGGCGCGGTACGCTCCGTCAGGCGGGCTATGCGATTGGCGCGGTTTTCGGCGGCGTCGATGATGCCGTTGACCTTGTCGGCAAGCTGGCGCTCCATGGTGAACGCCTTGACGATGGTGATGCCTTGCAGCGTTTCCTGCATCGCGCCCTGCACATGGCTGTTCAGCTCGACCGCTTCCTTGGTCGCCGTGCGCAGCCGGCGCGAGACGTAGCGCAGCGCATACAGCAGCGGCGGTGCGATGACGAAGACGATCAACGTCAGGATCGCGTCCTTGGAGATCATCACGCCGATGAGCGCCACCAGCGTCAGCAGGTCGCGTGCCGTCGAGGTCACCGTCAGGTTCAGCACGTCACGGATGCCGTTGACGTTCTGGCTGATCTGGGCGGCCAGATGCGCCGAGCGCGACTCGGCATAGAAGCCGACCGAGAGCTTCATCAGATGCTCGTAGAGACGGCTCTGGTAGCGGGCGACGATGTTGTTGCCGATCTTCGACAACGTCACCGCTTCCCCATAGGTGGCGAAGCCGCGCAGAACGAAAGCGACGAAGATCGAAATGCAGATCATCACCACCAGATCGGCGCGCCGGTTGGCGAAGGCTTCGTTCACCACCGATTCCATGATCCAGGCGGTAAACGCGGTCGTCGCCGCCACGGTCATCAGGCAGGCGATGGCGAAGGCGTACCCCCACAAGTGGTCACGACCGTTTTCCGCGATGATCCGCTTCAGGACGCTCGTAACGGTGTCGGAGTCGATCTTTTGTGATCTGGTCTGGTCTTCCAAAAAGCCGGGCTTTCCTGTCGTATGCGGATCCGGGCAGCGCCCGCAGTTCATTCAAAACTGCGCGGCTCTATAGCGGTTTGGAGCGGATTTGGCCATAGGTTTGACGTGAAAGGCATGGGCATTAGCCGCGCCAGTGGCGCCCCTCGGTCTCCAGTCCGAAGCGCGCCGGGGTCTGGGCATAGGCGGCCAGCCCCGCCAGCGCCGCCAGCGGATGCGTGACCACATAGGTCGGGATCGCGCGCATCAGCGCCGAATGCGGCGCCTTGTCCTCGAAGGCGGTCCGGAACTCGGGCTTCTTCAGCGCCGGCACGATTTTCTGCGAGATGCCGCCGGCGAGATAGACGCCGCCCTTGGCCATGAACACCAGCGCCAGATCGCCGGCAACACGGCCGAGATAGGTGGTGAACAGGGACAGCGTTTCCGCCGCGATCGCATTCGTGCCGGCAAGTCCCGCGCTGGTCACTTCCGCCGGCTGGGTGAAAAGTTCGGACTGACCCTCGGCGCCGCAGACGGCGCGGTAGATATTCATAACCCCGCGGCCGGAAAGCAGTTCCTCGGCCGAAATCCGGCCGATGGCGGCGCCGGGATCGTTGACCGGCGTCAGAAAGGGCCAGATGGCATAGTCGCGCGGCGTGCGCGGGCCGACATCGATATGGCCGCCCTCGCCCGGCACCGGAAGCCATTTGTGCTGTGCATGCACGAGGCCGGCGACGCCGAGGCCGGTGCCCGGCCCCAGCACGACGCGCGAGGCGAGTGTCTCCCCGGTGGCGGAGCCGATCGGCTCGCGATGCTCGTCGGCCAGCGAGCCGACCGCCAGCCCTTGCGCTTCGAAATCGTTGATGACCAGCACGTCCGACATGTTGAGATCGGCGATCATCTGGCGGGGGCGCACCACCCAGGGGCAATTGGTCAACGGGATGTCGTCGCCATTGATCGGCCCGGCGATCGCAAGAATGGTCGAGCGCGGCTGGATCGAGGTCTTGTCGAGCACGGTTCGCTGGATCGCGTCTTCGATGGTCGGGAAATCGGCGGTCTGGACGATGGGAAACGGGCGCGGATCGCCATAGGCGTCCTTGAGA
The DNA here is from genome assembly GCF_029601685.1 of Rhizobium sp. YJ-22. NCBI lineage: Bacteria > Pseudomonadati > Pseudomonadota > Alphaproteobacteria > Hyphomicrobiales > Rhizobiaceae > Rhizobium > Rhizobium sp. YJ-22. The sequence goes on from NZ_JARRIR010000006.1 coordinate 40,514, forward strand.
ATCGCAAAGCGGGCATTGGTGCCGCCGATATCGCCAATGAGGATCGGAAACGGCAGGTGCAGGTCGGTATCGAATGGCGATTGCATGTCATTGCCCCCCATCGGCATTGCTTTCGTTTGCCTTCCCGGAAAAACCGGCCTCGGCTTTTTCCTGGCGAACGCTGAAATCCGCAAGCCGTTCCGCCGTCGCCCGGTTGAGCGCCATCGGGATGTCGTAGACGGTGGCGAGGCGCATCAGCGCCTTGACGTCGACATCATGCGGCATGGCGGTCAGGGGATCGATGAAGAAAATCAGCATTTCGATCTCGCCGGTGGCGATCAGGGCGCCGATCTGCTGATCGCCGCCGAGCGGGCCGCTCTTCAGCCTGGTCACGTCGAGTTCGGGGCAAGCCTCCAGCACACGCCCCCCTGTGGTCCCGGTGGCGAAGATGCGATATTGCGACAGGGCCTGGTGGTGCAGGCGGGCAAAATCCGCCATGTCGTCCTTCTTCTGGTCGTGCGCGATCAATGCAATGCATCTTTCCGCAGCCATACGCCCTCCCCGCCTCGTCTTTCAATCGATTTGGTTTCTATAACATGTTGACTGCCTTTGGAAAGACAGCCCACCCTATGATTAGCGGGAAACGGGCTTCACCAACGGGATCGGCACATTGCCGGTCTCGCCGTAGGCAGGTTCGACATCCGAAGGCAGAGGCTCGCTGGCCGAATCGACATCCGAGGCCGCGGGTTCCGGCGCAACGCTCTTGCCCATGGTCGCCGCCGCCGCCGAAGGAACGGACGGCGCTTCGAGGATCAACGCGCAGGCCTTGGGCAGATCCGAGAGCATGGTGTAGCGCGGCTTGACCGGCTTGGTGTCCGGTTTTTTGTCCGGCTTGGCCCAGGGCTCCTTGGTGAACCACCAGGCAAGCGACTTGTCGCAGCCGTCGCCGGCCGGCACCGGCGCCTGCGCCTTGCAATTCGTCGCACCTGCCGGGCAATGCATGCGGATATGGAAATGGTAGTCGTGACCGTAATAGGGACGCACCTTGCCGAGTGCGGTGCGGTCTCCGGTCCAGGTGTCGCACAGCTTCTTCTTGATCGCCGGGTTGACGAAAATGCGCTCGACTTCCGGATAGCTCGCCGCGCGCATGATCAGTCGCGCATGCGCCGGCGTCCAGATATTCGGATCGACCGTCAGGAAGGCGTTCGGCTTCAGCATCGAGCGGGCGGAGATGTTTTCGCGCTCGTCACTGCTCAGGCGGCGTGGCGGCATCGGGTTCAGCCAGATATCGGCATCGAGGCCGATCTGGTGCGAGGCGTGGCCGGTCCTCATCGGCCCGCCGCGCGGCTGGGCGATATCGCCGAGCAGCAGCCCCGGCCAGCCGTCATATTTGGCAGCGTCGCGCGACAGGCGCTCGATGAGCGCGATCAACTGCGGCTGGCCCCAGCGGCGGTTGCGCGACAGGCGCATCGCCTGCCATGTCGGACCATCGGTGGGAATGGCGACTGCGCCGCCCTGGCAGCCCTTGGCGTAAAAACCGTAGGGCGTCGGCTTGCCGCGCGTCGGCAGCGTTACCGCGCCGAACAGTTCCTTGGCCGGCGTGGCGTCTTCGGCATGAACGAAATCGGCCGGGGCCGAAGCGAGAAGCAGGGCCGCCAGGCCCACGGATGCGAAATTGCGAAAGAAATCTGCGAAAGCCAAAGTCCTGTCCCGTCTGCCCGCCGCCACATTGATTTGCGCCGAAGATAGCCTGCAATCGGAATTTGGTGAATCCGTGTCCGCGCGCCTGCAAGCCGATTGCATTGATATTGTATCGAACTTGCCACAGAGGTTCTGTCTTTTGCCGTTTTTGCCGTTACATTGTGCGCAACGCAACAATGAAAGGGCAGTCATGTCGGCACGGTGGAAGATGGGTCTGGCGGCAGTTTTCGTCTGTGGCATGGTTTTGCAGCCGGTCGCCCCCCGCGCCGAGGAGGCGCTGGTCTGGCGCCATGCGCTGTCGAGCATCGGCGAGCCGAAACTGCCGCAGGGCTTTGCCCATTACGACTATGTCAACACGCAGGCCCCGAAGGGGGGCACACTGAACCTTTCGGAAGCCGGCACGTTCGACAGCTTCAATTCCGTGCTGGCCAAGGGCGAGCAACCGTCCAGCCTGTCGCTGGTCTACGACACGCTGCTGACCTCCTCCGAGGACGAGGTGCTGACGTCTTATGGCCTGCTGGCCGAGGCGATCGCCTATCCGGACGACCTTTCCTACGCCTCGTTCCGTCTGCGGGCGGAAGCGAAATGGGCGGACGGCAAGACGGTGACGCCGGAAGACGTGATCTTCTCCTTCGAGAAGGCGAAAGAACTCGATCCGCGCATGTCCGTCTATTACGCGCATGTCGTCTCCGCCGAAAAAACCGGCGAGCGCGAGGTGACCTTCCGCTTCGACGAGAAGAACAATCGCGAGTTGCCGAACATCCTCGGCCAGTTCCTGATCGTTCCCAAGCATTGGTGGGAAGGCAAGGACGACAAGGGCAACCAGCGCGACATCGCCAAGACGACGCTGGAGCCGGCCATGGGCTCCGGCCCATACCGCATAGCCGCCTTCTCGCCGGGCTCAACGATCCGTTACGAATTGCGCGACGACTATTGGGCCAAAGACCTCAACGTCAACGTCGGCCGGAACAACTTCAAGGTGATCAACTATAATTTCTATGCCGATTTCGACGTCGAACTGGAGGCCTTCCGTGCCGGCAATGTCGATTTCCGCCGTGAAAACAGCGCCAGCCGCTGGGCGACGGGATATGATTTCCCGGCGGTGAAGGACGGCCGCGTCAAGCGCGAGGAGGTTGAAAATCCGCTGCGCGCCACCGGCATCATGCAGGCGCTGGTGCCCAACCTGCGCCGTGACCAGTTCAAGGATCCGCGCGTGCGGCTGGCGCTCAACTATGCCTTCGATTTCGAAGATTTGAACCGCACCCTCGCCTTCAACGCCTTCAAGCGCATCGACAGCTATTTCTGGGGCACGGAGCTGGCCTCCTCCGGCCTGCCGCAGGGCCGCGAGCTGGAAATCCTCGATGGCCTGAAGGACAAGGTGCCGCCGGAGGTCTTCACCACGCCCTATACCAATCCGGTCGGCGGCGATCCGCAGAAGAGCCGCGACAACCTGCGCAAGGCCATCGGCCTGCTGAAGGAGGCCGGCTGGGCGCTGAAGGGCAACCGCATGGTCAACGAAAAGACCGGGCAGCCGCTTTCCATCGAGATCCTTCTCGGCAGCCAGTCCTTCGAGCGCACCGTGCTGCCCTTCGCCAACAATCTCAAAAAGATCGGCATCGAAGCACGGCTTCGCACCGTCGACGCCTCGCAATATACCAATCGCGTCCGCAGTTTCGATTACGACATGATCTACCAGGTCTGGGCCGAGACGCTGAACCCCGGCAATGAGCAGGCCGAATTCTGGGGATCGGCCGCCGCCGACCGGCCGGGTTCGCGCAATTATGCCGGCATCGCCGATCCCGCGGTCGACGCGCTGATCAAGATGATCATCTTCGCACCCAACCGCGACGAGCAGGTGGCGGCGATCAAGGCGATGGACCGGGTGCTGCTCGCCAATCACTACGTCGTGCCGCTGTTCTACTCCGGCAACCAGCGCATCGCCTACTGGAACCGCATCGCCCACGGGCGCTTCCCGGAATACGGGCTCGACTTCCCCGCCGCCTGGTGGTCTGCGGAGACCGCGAAGTAAGCCGGAAACGGTGAACACCTTGCGTTCGCCGGGCGACCGGTTACCAAATGAACCGAAACGAATCGCGGCCCCGCCGGGTCCGCGCGGAAGGAATGACGAGTTGACATCTTCGGGAAGCCCGCTCTGATGGGTGCCTATATCCTGCGACGCCTGCTGTTGATGATCCCGACCATCGTCGGCATCATGGCGATCTCCTTCGCGGTCATCCAGTTCGCGCCCGGCGGGCCGGTCGAGCGGGTCATCGCCGATCTCACCGGCCAGGGCGATAGTGCTGCGGACCGTCTTTCGGGGGGCGGCGATCTCGTTGGCCAGCAGGGCGGCGACGCGACAGGCAATTATCGCGGCGCGCAGGGGCTCGATCCCGACCTGATCGCGAAGCTGGAAAAGCAGTTCGGCTTCGACAAGCCGCCGCTCACCCGTTTCGGCGAGATGATGTGGAACTATATTCGCTTCGATTTCGGCGAAAGTTTCTTCCGCAACACGCCGGTCATCGACCTGATTGCCGAGAAGCTGCCGGTGTCGATTTCGCTCGGCGTCTGGATCCTCTTGTTTTCCTACATCATTTCTATTCCGCTCGGCATCAAGAAGGCGGTGGAGGACGGCTCGCCCTTCGACGTCTGGACCTCCGGCGTCATCATCATCGGTTATGCCGTGCCGAGCTTCCTGTTCGGCATCCTGCTGATCGTCGTGTTCGCCGGCGGCTCGTTCTTCGACTGGTTCCCGTTGCGCGGCCTGGTCTCGGACAATTTCGCCGATCTCAACTGGTGGCAGAAGATCCTCGATTATTTCTGGCACCTGACCCTGCCACTGATCTCGCTGTCGCTGGCGGCCTTCGCCACCACGACGCTGCTGACGAAAAATTCCTTCATCGACGAGATCAAGAAGCAATATGTGACGACCGCGCGCGCCAAGGGCCTGACCGAACGCGAGGTGCTTTACGGCCACGTGTTCCGCAACGCCATGCTGATCGTCATCGCCGGCTTTCCCGGCGCCTTCATCTCGGCCTTCTTCACCGGCTCTCTGCTGATCGAAAACATCTTCTCGCTCGATGGTCTCGGACGCCTCGGCTATCTCTCGGTGGTCAACCGCGATTATCCGATCGTGTTTGCGACGCTCTATATCTTCTCGTTGCTCGGCCTTGTCGTCGGGCTTGTCTCCGACCTGATCTATACATGGATCGACCCACGCATCGATTTCGACCGGAGGGACGTCTGATGACCGCCGCCTCCACCGCCACCGTCGCGCGTGAAGCGCCCGTCGCGCCGCCTCGAAGGGGACTTTTGTCGCCCACCAATCTGCGCCGCTGGGAGAATTTCAAGGCCAACCGGCGCGGCTACTGGTCGTTCTGGCTGTTCATGATCCTGTTCGTGCTCAGCCTGTTCGCCGAATTCATCGCCAACGACCGGCCGCTGATCGCCTCCTATAAGGGCGAGATCCTGTTTCCCGTCGTCATCAATTATCCGGAGGAGAAGTTCGGCGGCTTTCTCGCGGAAACCGATTACCGCTCGGATTTCATCCAGGACGAGATCAAGGCCAACGGCTGGATGGTCTGGCCGCCGATCCGCTATTCCTATGATACGGCCAATTCCAACATTCCGCATTCGGCCCCGACGAAGCCGTTCTGGCTGATGGACAGCCAAGAGCGCTGCTCCGGCTATCCGCAGGGCGTGAACGATCCGCAATGCGTGACCGGCAACCTCAACTGGCTCGGCACCGACGACCAGGCCCGCGATGTGACGGCGCGGATGATCTACGGATTTCGAATCTCCGTGCTTTTCGGCCTCGCCTTGACCATTGCGTCCGCCATCGTCGGGGTGACCGCCGGCGCCATCCAGGGTTATTTCGGCGGCTGGACCGATCTTCTGATGCAGCGCTTCATCGAGATCTGGTCGTCAATGCCGGTGCTTTATATCCTGCTGATCATCGCCGCCGTGTTGCCGCCCGGCTTCTTCGTGCTGCTCGGCGTCATGTTGCTGTTTTCATGGACGAGTTTCGTCGGCGTGGTGCGGGCCGAATTCCTGCGCGCGCGCAATTTCGAATATGTGCGCGCCGCCCGGGCGCTCGGCGTCGGCAACTGGACGATCATGTATCGGCACCTGCTGCCGAATGCCATGGTCGCGACGCTGACCTTCCTGCCCTTCATCCTCTCCGGCTCGATCACCACGCTGACCTCGCTGGATTTCCTGGGCTTCGGCATGCCGCCGGGCTCGGCCTCGCTCGGCGAGATGATCGCGCAGGGCAAGAAGAACCTGCAGGCCCCCTGGCTCGGCCTCGCCGCCTTCTTCACCATGTCGATCATGCTGTCGCTGCTGATCTTCGTCGGCGAAGCCGTGCGTGACGCCTTCGATCCGCGAAAGACGTTCCGATGAGTGCCCCCCTGCTCAGCATCCGCAATCTCTCGGTCGCCTTCCATCAGGGCGGCAAGACGAGCCTTGCCGTCGAAAACGTCTCCTTCGACATCGCCCGCGGCGAAGTCGTGGCGCTGGTCGGCGAGTCGGGTTCCGGCAAATCGGTCTCGGCCAATTCCATCCTCGATCTGCTGCCGCATCCGGCGGCGAGTTACCCTTCCGGTGAAATCCTGTTCAAGGGCAAGGATCTGCTCAAAAGTGACGATGCGACGCTGCGCAAGGTGCGCGGCAACGACATCACCATGATCTTTCAGGAGCCGATGACCTCGCTCAATCCGCTCCATTCGATCGAAAAGCAGATCGGCGAGATCCTGAAGTTGCACCAGCAGATCGAGGGGCCGCCCGCCCGCACCCGCATTCTCGAACTCCTGCAACAGGTCGGCATCCGCGAACCGGAAAAGCGGCTGAAGGCCTACCCACACGAGCTTTCCGGCGGCCAGCGCCAGCGCGTGATGATCGCCATGGCGCTCGCCAATCGCCCGGAACTGCTGATCGCCGACGAACCGACCACGGCGCTCGATGTCACCGTGCAGGCCCAGATCCTCGAATTGTTGCGCGGCCTCAAATCCGAGCATGGAATGGCGATGCTGTTCATCACCCATGATCTCGGCATCGTACGCAAATTCGCCGACCGCGTCTGCGTCATGACCCGGGGGCGCATCGTCGAAACCGGGCCGGTCGAGGAGGTCTTTACCAATCCGCAGCACGAATACACCCGCCACCTCTTGAGCGCCGAGCCGACCGGTGAGCCACCGCCCGCCGACGACAGCAAGCCCATCGTGATGGAAGGCAAGGACGTGCGCGTCTGGTTCCCGATCAAGGCCGGTTTCCTGCGCAAGGTGGTCGATCACGTCAAGGCGGTGGACGGCATAGACCTGCAATTGCGCGCGGGACAGACGCTCGGCGTCGTCGGCGAATCCGGCTCCGGCAAGACGACGCTGGGGCTGGCGCTGACGCGGCTGATTTCATCAAAGGGCCGCATCGCCTTTGTCGGCCAGGATATCGAGCGATATTCCTTCGGCGAGATGCGGCCGCTGCGCCGACAGATGCAGATCGTCTTCCAGGATCCCTTCGGTTCGCTCTCGCCGCGTATGTCGGTCGCCGATATCATTGCCGAGGGCCTGCTCGTGCATGAACCCTCGCTGTCCTTCGAGGAGCGCGACCGCCGCGTCTGCTGGGCGTTGGAGGAGGTCAATCTCGATCCCACGACCCGCTGGCGTTATCCGCACGAATTCTCCGGCGGCCAGCGCCAGCGCATCGCCATTGCCCGCGCCATGGTGCTGAAACCGCGCTTCGTCATGCTCGACGAGCCGACCTCGGCGCTGGACATGAGCGTGCAGGCACAGGTCGTCGATCTGCTGCGCGACCTGCAGGCCAAGCACGACCTTGCCTATCTGTTCATCAGCCACGACCTGCGCGTCGTCAAAGCACTGTCGAACCATGTCATCGTCATGCGTTTCGGCAAGGTGGTGGAACAGGGGCCGGCGGAAGGCATCTTCGCCAAGCCCCGTGAAGATTACACCCGCGCCCTGATGGCCGCGGCCTTCAATCTCGAAGCCGTCCCCGTCGGCGGCGTCAAACAGTGAATGCGGTTCCCATGCCTGACAAAAGCCCCGTCATCATCGACCTGAAATTCGACGCCGAAACCGTCCGCAGATCGCTTTCCGGCACCTTTGTTGATCGCGAGGTGATCAACCTCGCCGATCCCGAAACCAAGGGCCGCGACCTCACCGGTATTGCCTATGCCGTCGTCTGGAAGCCGGACGCGGACCTGTTTTCGCGCGCGCCCGATCTCAAGGTGGTCTTCTCCGGCGGCGCCGGCGTCGACAGCATTCTCTCCATTCCCGCTCTGCCGGATATCCCGATCGTCCGCTTCGTCGACCACACGCTGACGACGCGCATGAGCGAATGGGTGGTGCTGCAATGCCTGACGCATCTGCGCCAATGCTTCGCCTATGCCGAACAGCAGGCGGCACGTCATTGGGAAGAGCTTTCCCAGCCGCAGGCAAGCGATGTCACCGTCGGCGTCATGGGCCTCGGCGTGCTCGGGCTGGACGCCGTGCGCAAGCTGCAGGTCATGGGTTTCGATGTCATCGGTTGGTCGCGTACCCCGAAAAGCATCGAGGGACTTGAGACCTACGATGCGGCCGGCCTCGATGCTTTTCTCGGCCGCACCGATATTCTCGTCGGCCTGCTGCCGCTCACCCCGGAAACCGAGGGTTTCTACGATGCGGGCCTGTTTTCGAAGCTGCGCCAGGGCGGCGCGCTCGGCAAGCCGGTCTTCATCAATGCGGGACGCGGCCGCAGCCAGGTCGAGGCGGATATCGTTTCGGCGCTGCAAGCCGGCGTGCTCGGCGGCGCGTCGCTCGACGTGTTCGAGCGCGAGCCGCTTGACGCCGAAAGTCCGCTCTGGTCGATGAAGAACGTCATCGTCACGCCGCATGCGGCGGCCTCTTCCGACGAGCGCGCGCTCTTCCGCAACGTCGAAGCGCAGATCGCCGGCTTCGAGCGCGGTGAAAGCCTGCCCGATCTTGTCGATCGCCAGCGCGGCTATTGATCGCGGCATGCGCGAAAGCCATGTCGCATTCAATCGATTTGTCTGGACAGCGCCGCCGTTTTCCCGATAACTCCATGAGATCATTCGTCGCGAGCCCAGGCCTGCGGCGTGACTGGAACAGGAACTGGGGCGGAGCCCATGACGAAGACTGATATCGCCCGGCGTGTCTTCAACCACACATGGAAGCTCGATCCGATCATCCGCAGCCTGATCGACACCGACTTCTACAAGCTGTTGATGCTGCAGATGATCTGGAAGCTCTATCCGGATGTCTCCGCCACCTTCTCGCTGATCAACCGCACAAAAACCGTGCGTCTTGCCGACGAGATCGATGAAGGCGAGTTGCGCGCCCAACTCGACCATGCCCGCACGCTGCGCCTCTCCAAGAAGGAGATGATCTGGCTGGCGGGTAACACCTTTTATGGTAAGGCGCAGATTTTCGAGCCGGAATTCCTGGCCTGGCTGTCGAATTTTCAGCTTCCAGAATACGAGCTTTCCAAGGCGAACGGCCAGTATACGCTGCATTTCCACGGCAAATGGGTCGAGACGACCATGTGGGAAATTCCCGCGCTGGCGATCATCAACGAGTTGCGCTCGCGCGCGGCGATGCGCGATCTCGGCTATTTCACCCTCGATGTGCTTTATGCCCGCGCGAAGGCGAAGATGTGGTCGAAGGTCGAGCGGCTGCGGTTGCTGCCGGGCCTGCGCATCTCCGATTTCGGCACCCGCCGCCGCCACAGTTTTCTCTGGCAGCGCTGGTGCGTGGAAGCGCTGAAGGAAGGCATCGGCCCGCGCTTCACCGGCACCAGCAACGTGCTGCTCGCCATGGATTCCGATCTCGAAGCGGTCGGCACCAATGCGCATGAACTGCCGATGGTCGCCGCAGCACTCGCCGAAACCGACGCGGAACTGGCCGAAGCGCCCTATAAGGTGCTGCGCGACTGGAACAAGCTTTACGGCGGCAACCTGCTGATCGTACTGCCGGATGCCTTCGGCACCGCCGCCTTCCTGCGCGACGCCCCGGAATGGGTGGCCGACTGGACCGGCTTCCGCCCGGACAGCGCGCCCCCGATCGAAGGCGGCGAAAAGATCATCGCCTGGTGGGAAAAGATGGGCCGCGATCCGAAGAAGAAGATGCTGATCTTCTCCGACGGCCTCGATGTCGACGCCATTGTCGATACATACCGCCATTTCGAGGGCCGGGTACGAATGAGTTTCGGCTGGGGCACCAACCTCACCAACGATTTCGCCGGCTGCGCGCCAAAAACCATCGACGGGCTGAAGCCGATCTCAATCGTCTGCAAGGTGGTGGACGCCAACGGCCGGCCGGCGGTGAAACTCTCCGACAACCCGCAAAAAGCCACGGGCGAGCCGCAGGAGGTCGAACGCTATCTGAAATTCTTCGGACAGGAAGATCGCGTCGACCAAAAGGTTCTGGTATAGGGCCGTCGACTTTCTCGAATATTCCGGGCCTGACGCCGTGCGTCACGCCCCGCGAAAGAGCAGGCATGCTGACGAAAAAGGGAAAATATGGGCTGAAGGCCCTGAATGACCTCGCGCATCTGCCGCCAGGCGGCTCGGCCCTGAGCAGCGAGATCGCCGCGCGCAACAATATCCCGAAGAAATTCCTCGATACCATCCTGCTGGAACTGCGCAATGCCGGCATCGTCCGCTCCAAGAAGGGGCCGGGCGGCGGTTATGGGCTGTCCAAGCCGGCGAGCGAAATCCGTATCGGCCATGCGATCCGCGTCCTCGACGGACCGCTCGCGCCGATCCGTTGCGCCAGCCGCACGGCTTTCGAGGCGTGCGACGATTGCAACGATCCCGAGGCCTGCGAAGTGCGCCGCTCGATGACGCTGGTGCGCGACGCCATGGCCGAGATACTCGACGGCATGACGCTCGACGTATTTTCACGCGACCCTGATGCGGCGGGCGAAGCGGGTGACCGCACCGCGCGGCAATGATCAGAGGCCGAAAAAGGCCGCGTAAAGCTCCGGCTTGAAGCCGACCTGCAGGCCGGGACCGCTTTCCAGCACCGGGCGCTTGATCATCGAGGGCTGCGCCAGCATGAGCGCAATCGCCTTGTCCTCGGAAAGATCGGCCTTGTCGGCCTCCGGCAGCGCCCGAAAGGTCGTGCCGGCGCGGTTCAGCACCTTGTCCCAGCCGGCCTCGGCGCACCAGCGTTTCAGATGCGCTTCGTCGATGCCCTGCGTCTTGTAATCGTGGAATTCGTAAGGAATGCCGTTCCCATCGAGCCAGGTGCGCGCCTTCTTCATCGTGTCGCAGTTCTTGATGCCGTAAATGGTGACGCTCACGCGAAAACTCCAAATGAGGGATTACCGGCCGGTGGCCTTGGTCAATTCGACGCGAAAACGGTCGCTGGCGGCAAGCTTGCCGAGATGCGCCGGCGAAGGATCGGGATGGCCGTTGGCCGTCGCCGGAAAGAAGGTCGCGCCTGTCATCCTGCCACCTCGAGCTGGTCCGCCGAGATCGCAAATCTCAAACGGAGGATGGAACCGAATCGTGAATATCCTCCATTTGTCACGCCCTTGCATGTTGTTTCAAGTCAGTGCCAGCCTTGAATTCCAGCGTGAGGCTTGCCAAGTGAGGCCAGAAATCGCCTGCAATGAAAGGAGCTTGCCACCCGATGAGCGAAACTGCGGAAAAAACCGTCGAAAACCACGTCTTCGAGGCCGATGTCGCCCGTCTGCTGCATCTGATGGTGCATTCGGTCTATTCCGACAAGGACGTCTTCCTGCGCGAACTGATCTCGAATGCCGCCGATGCCTGCGAAAAGCTGCGCTACGAGGCGATCACCCATCCCGAAATGCTCGGCCACGACGCTCAGCCGCATATTTCCTTGACGCTGGACGAGGAAGCCCGCCGCATCGTCGTCGAGGATAACGGCATCGGCATGAGCCGCGGCGAGATGATCGAATCGCTCGGCACCATCGCCCGCTCCGGCACCCGCGCCTTCATGGAGATGGTCGAGGCCGCCAAGGGCAAGGACGGCGCCCAGCTCATCGGCCAGTTCGGCGTCGGCTTCTATTCGGCCTTCATGGTCGCCGACAAGGTGGATGTGGTCTCCCGCCGCGCCGGTTCGGCCGAGGCCTGGATCTGGTCGTCGGACGGCAAGGGCAGCTACAACATCGCCGAGGCTTCCGCAGCCGACGCTCCGAAACGCGGCACGCGCATCACCCTGCACTTGCTGGAAGACGCTCAAAAGTATACCTCGCGCTGGAACGTCGAGCACATCGTCAAGCAGCAGTCAGGCCATGTGCCGGTGCCGATCGATCTCCATGAAAAGCCTGGCGCCGAAGCGGTCCGCCTGACGGATGGCACCGCGCTGTGGACGCGCTCGAAATCGGAGATTTCCAAGGAGGAATACACCGATTTCTATCGCAGCGTTGCCGGCCAATACGATGAGCCGGCGCTGACGGTACATTTCCGCGCCGAGGGCCGGCATGAGTATACCGCGCTCGCCTTCATTCCCTCGACGCCGCCCTTCGACCTGTTCGATACCGATCGCAAGGGCCGGATGAAGCTTTACGTCAAGCGCGTGTTCATCACCGACGATGCCGAACTTCTGCCGCGCTACCTGCGTTTCGTGCGCGGCCTCGTCGATACCGCCGACCTGCCGCTCAACGTCTCGCGCGAGATGATCCAGGAAAGCCCGCTGCTCGCTGCCATCCGCAAGGGCGTCACAAACCGGGTGCTGACCAGCATCGAGAAGCTGGCGGAGAACGAGCCGGAAAGCTTTGCCAAGCTCTGGGAAACCTTCGGGAGCGTCATCAAGGAAGGCATTTACGAGGATTTCGAGCGCCGGCAGCAGCTTATCGCGCTCTCCCGCTTCCGCACCACGGCAAACGAGGAGCCGGTGCGCTCGCTGGCCGACTACGTCAAGGACATGAAGGACGGGCAGAAGGCGATCTATTATCTCGCCGGCAGCTCGCTCGCCCAGCTCAAGGCCTCGCCGCAGCTCGAAGGGTTTCGCGCCCGCGGCATCGAAGTGCTGCTGCTGACCGATCCGGTCGACAGCTTCTGGGTGACGACGGCGCCGGATTTCGAGGGCAAGCCCTTCCGCTCGATCACCCAGGGCAATGCCGACCTCGCCGACATCCAGCCGCTCGATGCCAAGGAGGACAAGCCCAAGGCAACTGCGGATGTCGACGGCTTCATCGCCTTTGCGAAGTCGACGCTCGGCGACGCCGTCGCAGACGTGCGCGCCTCCGACCGGCTGACCGAAAGCCCGGTCTGCCTTGTCGCCACCGAGCAGGGGCCGGACCGGCAGCTCGAAAAGATCCTGCAGGGCGCGGGGCGCATGGAGCAGGCGGCAAAACCGATACTGGAGGTCAATCCTGACCATGCGCTGATCGCGGCGATTGCCGCAGCACCGGCTGGCGATGAGTTCCGTGCGGATGCCGTGCAATTGCTGCTCGACCAGGCCCGGGTTCTCGATGGCGACAAGCCGGCCGATCCGCGCGCCTTCTCGGAACGTCTCGCCCGTGTTTTCGAAAGGGCCCTCAAGTCCTGAAGCATTTCCGGGAAAAGCGGAACGCTTGAATACATAACGCAACGGCCGGGTATCGACCCGGCCGTTCTGCCTCTTTCCATGGGGGTGACTTTCTACAGCACGAATTCGGACGACAGCGACTTGTGGCGGTTGAGCTGGTCGATCAGCGCGGGAACGGTATGGTGTCCCTCGCGGAACATGTTGACCAGCGCCGTGGCCGCGAGTTCCGCGACGACGCTGTTCAATTCGACGCCCTTTTCCTCGCACCATATTTCCAGGGCCTCCCGCAGGATGGCGAGGTCGCGCGGGCCGAAAGACGTATGCAGAAACTGATTGGTACGCATGATTTCCACGATCGATGATATCGAAGCGTCGAGGCGCACCGGCCGCTTGGCGACAGGCGCGACTTAACTTTTCTCCCACTATGCATGCCGTTGTTCCGAAACCGGTTTCCAGCCTCGGAGACGCTTGCGCAGATGCAGATAGGAAGAGGAAGCAAAGCTTCAAGATGGGACAACGCGATTGTGAAAAGCCGTTATCGACCGCTTCTTTTGCGCCGCGCGCGATTTTTGTTTGACCCATGCATATTCTGACGCGATATCGCCCTAAAGTGAGTTCAGGCCGCCGCCATCGGCCCCGCAGCAAGGGGTCAACGAGTCGAAAGCAGACAGATGTCAACCATTGACGACAACGAACCGGACATGATCGTGTCCATACCGCGAACGGCCGAGCCGCGTTTTCCCTTCCTGCGCCGTTACCGGACGCTTTTCGTGGCGGCAGGCATCGTCATCGTCTTCGCGCTGGTCGGCACCGCCATCTATCACCTGACCTCCGAGGTGAAATACGATGACGTCATCGCCGCGCTGCAGGCAACGCCCTGGTCGGATATCGCGCTGGCGCTGGTGTTTACGGCGCTGAGCTTCCTCTGCCTGATCTGCTACGACCTCAATGCCTTCCGGTATCTCGGGCGCAAGGTGCCCTTCGCCCATGTGGCGCTGACGGCATTCAGCGCCTATGCGGTCGGCAATACAGCCGGCTTCGGGGCGCTGAGCGGCGGCGCGATCCGCTACCGCGCCTATTCGCGGCTGGACGTGCCACCGGACGATATCACCCGCATCGTCGCCTTCGTGACTCTGGCTTTCGGCCTCGGGCTTTCCGCCGTCTCGTCGCTCGCCGGCCTGCTGGTCGCCGAGGATGTCGCGCCGCTGCTCGGCATGGCGCCGTGGCTTTTGCGGGCGCTGTCGCTGATCATCCTCGTAGCACTCGCCGGACTGGTGTTTTACAGCCGCGACGGGCGCGAGCTGCGGATCGGCGGCGCGACGCTGACGCTGCCGGATGCCGGCACCTGCCTGCGCCAGTTCGTCATCACGCTTGCCGATATCGCCGCTTCGGCCACCGTTCTCTACGTACTGCTGCCGGATACGCATCTGAGCTGGCCGGCTTTCCTCGCCATCTATGCCATCGCTGTCGGCTTCGGCGTGCTCAGCCACGTGCCGGCGGGCCTCGGCGTCTTCGAAACCGTGATCATCGCCTCGCTTGGCAGTTCCGCCGATGTCGAGGCGGTGCTCGGCTCGCTGGTGCTCTACCGCGTCATCTATCATGTCCTGCCGCTGATCATCGCCATCGCCATCGTCCTGACCACGGAAGTGCGGCAGTTGACGCATCATCCGGCCGCCTCCAGCATTCGTCGCCTCGGCGGGCGCGTGTCGCCGCTGCTTCTGGCGACGCTATCGGTGATCTGCGGCGTGATGCTGATCTTTTCGAGCGTGACGCCGACGCCGGACGACAATCTCGCCTTCCTCGCCCGCTATCTGCCGCTACCGATCGTCGAAAGCGCGCATTTCCTGTCCAGCCTGCTCGGCCTGACGCTGGTGATTGCGGCCCGCGGCATCGGACAGCGGCTGGATGGCGCCTGGTGGGTGGTGGTCGGCGCCTCGCTGGTCGCGCTCGCCTTCTCGTTGCTGAAGGCTATCGCCCTGTTCGAGGCGGCGCTGCTGCTGTTCCTCGCCGTCAGCCTGTTCCTGACTCGGCGACTGTTCCGTCGCCCGGCTTCGCTGTTCCAGCAGGCTCTGACGCCACCCTGGCTGATGGCGATGGGCATCGTCATCATCGGTGCCGTCTGCGTGCTGCTCTTTGTCTATCGCGATGTCGAATACAGCCACGATCTCTGGTGGCAGTTCGAATTCACTGAAGAAGTGCCGCGCAGCCTGCGCGCCGTTCTCGGCATCGTCATCATGTCGTCGGCAGTAGCGATCTTCGGCCTGCTGCGCCCGGCGCGGCAATGGGTGCACCCGGCAACGCCGGACGAATTGCGGCGTGCGGCCGAAATCGTCGAGAAGCAGGATGTCGCCGACGCCAATCTGGTGCGCATGGGCGACAAGTCGTTGCTCTTCTCGGAAAAGGGCGATGCCTTCATCATGTTCGGCGTGCAGGGCCGCTCGTGGATCTGCCTGTTCGATCCGGTCGGCAATCCGAAATCCTACACTGATCTTGTCTGGCGTTTCGTGGAATCGGCCCGCGCTGCCGGCTGCCGCGCCGTCTTCTACCAGGTCTCGCCGGCGCTCTTGTCGCATTGCGCCGATGCCGGCTTGCGCGCCTTCAAGCTCGGCGAACTCGCCATTGTGCATCTGAAGAATTTCGAGATGAAGGGCGGCAAATGGGCGAACCTGCGCCAGACCGCCAGCAAGGCGGTGCGCGACGGGCTGGACTTCGAGATCATCGAGACGGCTGACGTGCCGCAGATTTATGACGAGTTGAAGGCGGTTTCCGATGCCTGGCTCGGCCATCACAATACCCGCGAAAAGGGTTTTTCGCTCGGCGCCTTCGATCGCGATTACGTGCTGTCGCAGCCGGTGGCAGTGCTGCGGGTTGAGGGCCGGATCGTCGCCTTCGCCAACCTGCTGGTCACGGATACGCTGCAGGAAGGCTCCATCGACCTGATGCGCTTCTCGCCGGATGCGCCGAAGGGATCGATGGACTTCCTGTTCGTGCGCATCATCGAGCATCTGCGCGACAAGGGCTTCCAGACATTCAACCTCGGCATGGCGCCGCTGTCGGGCATGTCGAAACGTTCCGTCTCGCCGGTCTGGGACCGGGTCGGCGGCGCGCTGTTCGAGCATGGCGAACGCTTCTACAATTTCAAGGGTTTACGTGCCTTTAAGGCGAAGTTTCACCCGGAATGGGAGCCGCGGTACCTCGCGGTCTCGGGCGGCCTCAATCCGGTGCTGGCGCTGATGGACAGCGCCCTCCTGATCGGCGGGGGCGTGCGCGGCGTCGTAGGGAAGTAAGCAATTCCGGCAAAAGTGCGAAACGGTTTTGCGTTCGGGATTGCGTCACGCCAAAGAAGACGCCGCGCGACCGGATTTTACTTCGCTTCCAGAACCGGCAGGATCGATGGATCGACGGAAGCGGCAAGGGCTCCGGTGGCGACGAGGTCGGCGGCGGCCTTGAGGTCGTTTGCCATGAAGCGGTCGTCGTCGAGGCTGGCCACGCGGGCGCGGATGGCGGCAAGCGCCTTCTGCAGTTCGGGGCTGGTCTTGAGCGGGCCGCGCAGTTCGACGCCCTGGGCGGCCGCCAGGGCTTCGATGCCGAGGATGGCGAACAGGTTATCGGTCATGGCGAGCAGGCGTCGGGCGCCGTGGCAGGCCATGGAAACATGGTCTTCCTGGTTGGCGGAGGTCGGCGTGGAATCGACCGAGGCCGGATGCGACATCTGCTTGTTTTCCGACATCAGCGCCGCCGAGGTGACTTCGGCGATCATCAGGCCGGAGTTCAGGCCCGGCTTCTTCGACAGGAAGGCCGGCAGGCCATGCGACAAAGCGGGATCGACCAGCAGGGCGATGCGGCGCTGGGCGATGGCGCCGATTTCACAGATGGCGAGCGCCGTCTGGTCGGCGGCGAAAGCGACCGGCTCGGCATGGAAGTTGCCGCCGGAAACGACGTCGTCATCGGACAGCACCAGCGGGTTGTCGGTGACGGCATTGGCTTCGATTTCCAGCGTGCGCGCGACCGCGGCGAGGAGATCGAGGCAGGCGCCGTCGACCTGCGGCTGGCAGCGGATGCAATAGGGATCCTGCACGCGCTCGTCGCCCTGGATATGGCTGTTGCGGATTTCAGAACCGTCGAGCAGGCGGCGCAGCGCCGCGCCGGCGTCGATCTGGCCCTTGTGGCCGCGTAGCGTATGAATATCGGGGTGGAAGGGCGCCGAGGAGCCCATGGCGGCATCGGTCGACAGCGCGCCGGTGACCAGCGCCGACTGCGCGGCGCGATGGGCGCGGAACAGGCCGGCCAGCGCCAGCGCGGTCGAGGCCTGCGTGCCATTGATCAGCGCCAGGCCTTCCTTTGCGGCCAGGCGGATCGGCGTCAGGCCCGCGCGCGACAACGCTTCGGCGCCGGCAAGGCGTTCGCCTGCATAGAAGGCTTCGCCTTCACCCATCATCACGGCGGTCATGTGCGCCAGCGGCGCCAGGTCGCCGGACGCGCCGACCGACCCCTTTTCCGGGATGAGCGGGGTGACGCCGGTTTCCAGCATGCCCTCGATCAGCCGCACCAGTTCCAAACGCACGCCCGAGGCGCCGCGGCCCAGTGAAATCAGCTTCAGCGCCATGATGAGGCGAACAATCTCGACCGGCAGCGCCGCGCCGACGCCACAGCAATGCGACAGGATGAGATTGCGCTGCAGCGTCGCGACATCGGCGGCGTCGATACGGATCGAGGCGAGCTTGCCGAAGCCGGTATTGATGCCATAGACCGGCGCGTTGCCGGCGGCGATGGCCGCAATCCGCGCCGCGGCCTTTTCGATGGCGGCATCGCAGCCACGGTCGAGACGCACGGTTTCGCCGTCCCAATAGACGCGGGCGAGATCGGCAAGCGGAACCTTGCCCGGATGCAGAATGATGGTCATGGCAGCTATCCTCTTCAAGCGTTGTCGGAAGCCGGACGCGCTCTCCACAGCACGCTCTCTCCCGGTGTCGTCAGTGGTTCTCGTGCGCGCCATCGACTTCGGTTCCGCGCCTCCGTTTTAATAAGTATATACATAATAATTCGAAGACAAGCGAAATTTACGGTTCCCCAGCCTTTCGCAGCGGGAAGGCCGGCGCTACATCAGGATGTGCTCGACAGGTTCGATCGGCGGCGGGAGGTCCGTCTCGCCCATGGCCTCGAGAAGGCCGATCTCGATCACCCGCGCCATGGCGATTAACGGCAGGGCATGGTCGGTGTTGTCGAAGGGATTTTCCAGCTCGACCCCCAGCGCATCCAGCCCGAAGAAGGCGTAAGCCACCAGCGCCGAGCAGAAGGGCGTCATCCAGCCGAGCGTATCGACGAAACCGAGCGGAAACAGGAAGCAGAACAGATAGGCCGTGCGATGCAGCAGCAGCGTATAGGCATAGGGCAGCGGCGTTGAGCGGATGCGTTCGCAGGCCGCCTGCACGCCGCCGAGCTGGTCGAGCGAGCGCTCCAGCGTCTGGTAGATTATATCGCCGATCTTTCCTTCGCCCCGCAGCCGCGCCAGCCGCGCGGCCTGCGCCCGCAAGGCCGCATCCGGCCGGTTGGCGACCGGACCTTCCGCAACGAGACGCGCCGGATCGAAATCCGGCCGGCAGGGCTTGGAAGGGTTTTGCGGCCGCAGATGCGCGGCCAGGAGATGGGTGAACATGCCGATCTCGCCGAGCAGGGCGCGGCGCTCCCCCCGGCCCCCTGCGTCGCCCGGCCCTTGTTCCAGCACCAGGCTTTGCCGCCCGAGCGCCCGGCTGACGGCGATCAACTCTCCCCATTGCTTGCGCGCCTCCCACCAGCGATCGTAGCAGGCATTGTTGCGGAAACCGAGGAAGATCGACAAGGCGATGCCGATCAACGCGAACGGCAGGCCGGTGACCGAGGGCACATAGGCCGGCTCCCAGCGATGCAGGATGACGACGATAAAACCGACCAGAGCCGTCACGGCCAGCTGTGGCAGGATTTTCGGCACGACCGAGCCGCGCAGCACATAGACGAGCTGCAGGAGCGTCGGCGACTGGCGAACGATCATCGGAGTCCTCTTGGTTTCATAGCCGCGCCCGTGTGCTGCGCGGCGTCGCCAGCAGCAGGTTGGTTTCGCTCGACGTGATGCCCGGCACCAGCCGGATGCGCCGCAGCACCTGATCGAGATCGGTCAGCGTCTGGGCGCCGAGTTCGATGATCAGATCCCAGCGTCCGTTGGTGGTGTGGATGGCGGACACTTCCGGGAAACCGCCGAGCGTCTGGATCACCCGGTCGGTGACGCGCCCCTCGATTTCGATCATCATGATACCACGCACCGGCAATTCCACGGCGTCGGCGCGCAGGATGACGGTATAGCCGAGAATGCCGCCCTCGCGTTCCAGCTTTTCCATGCGGGCGCGGATCGTCGCCCGCGACACCTTCAGGTCGACGGCGAGATCGGAAATGCTGCGCCGGCCATTGTGGCGCAGCAGGGTCACGAGTTTTTCGTCCAGCTCGTCCATGATGGCAAATCGATCAATCGTTTTGCCATTTTGATAAGCCTTTTCGCCTGAATTGGCAAATTGATCCGTTCATTTCGCCGGACCTTCATGCTCAGATGACCCAAAGGAGACACACATGCACTGCAAATTGATCGGCACTCCGGTTCAGGACGGTTCGTCTCGGCTCGGTTGCGAAATGGGTCCGAGTTCACTGCGCGTCGCCGGCCTCGTCGCCACGCTGCGAGACCTCGGCCATGAAGTGGAGGATCTCGGCAACGTCGTCCGCCCCGAAATCTCGACAATGTCCCACCCGAACCCCGCCATCAGGCAATTGCCGGAAGTCGTCGCCTGGACGCAGGCCATTGCCGAGACGGCTTATGCCAGCAGCGCCAACGGCTTTCCGATCTTCCTCGGCGGCGATCATATCATTTCCGCAGGCTCCGTCTCCGGCCTTGCGAAGCGCGCCGCAGAAAAGGGCCGTCCGCTCTTCGTGCTCTGGCTCGATGCCCATACCGACCTGCATTCGCTCGACACCACAGACAGCGGCAATCTGCACGGCACGCCGGTCGCCTATTTCACCGGCCGTCCCGGCTTCGACAAGCATTTCCCGCCGCTCGCCGCCGCCGTCGATCCGGCCAATGTCTGCATGATCGGCATCCGCAGCGTCGATGCCGCCGAGCGCGGCTTCCTTGCCGAACTCGACATCACCGTGCATGACATGCGTTATATCGACGAGCATGGCGTCGTCGCCCCGCTCAAGGCCTTCCTGGAACGTGTGAAGGCCGTGGACGGGATGCTGCATGTCAGCCTCGACGTCGACTTCCTCGATCCGGCCATCGCGCCCGCCGTCGGCACCACGGTTCCGGGCGGCGCCACCTTCCGCGAGGCTCACCTGATCATGGAAATGCTGCATGACAGCGGCCTCGTCACCAGCCTCGACCTGGTGGAACTCAACCCCTTCCTCGACGAGCGCGGCCGCACCGCCAGCCTGCTTGTCGACCTGACCGCCAGCTTGATGGGCCGCAAGGTTCTCGACCGCCCCACGAGGAGTTTCTGATGCTCGCATCGACCAATACACTGAATATCGTTCCCTTCATCAGCGTCGAAAACATGATGAACCTGGTGCTCGACATCGGCGTCGAGACCTTCCTCAAGGAACTTGCCGCCTATATCGAGGAAGATTTCGCCCGCTGGGAGCATTTCGACAAGACGCCGCGCGTTGCCGCCCATTCGCCCGATGGCGTCATCGAATTGATGCCGACCAGCGATGGCGCGCTCTACGGCTTCAAATACGTCAACGGCCATCCGAAGAACACCAGGAGCGGCCGCCAGACGGTCACCGCCTTCGGCGTTCTCTCCGATGTCGATACCGGCTATCCGCTGCTGCTGTCGGAAATGACCATCCTGACGGCGCTGCGCACCGCCGCGACCTCCGCTGTCGCCGCCAAGCATCTCGTCCCCTCGCGCCATAAGACGATGACGATCATCGGCAACGGCGCGCAGAGCGAATTCCAGGCGCTGGCCTTCAAGGCGATCCTCGGCGTCGACCGCCTGCGCCTCTACGATATCGATCCGGCAGCGACCGCGCGTTGCGCCAGGAATCTGGAGGGACGCGGTTTCGAGATCGTCGCCTGCCGTTCGGGCCATG
>NZ_JARRIR010000006.1:61970-256144 GCF_029601685.1 Rhizobium sp. YJ-22
CGCATCTTCGTCGAATATCCCGAGCAGACCCGCATCGAAGGCGAAATCCAGCAGCTTCCCGGCGATTATCCGGTCGAGCAACTGTGGCAGGTCATCGCTGGCAAGGCCAAGGGGCGCGCGGACGACCGCGAAGTGACCCTGTTCGACAGCGTCGGCTTCGCCACGGAAGATTTCTCCGCGCTGCGTTACGTCCGCGACAAGCTGGTCGGCCGCAACGTCCACCAGCCGCTCGACCTGCTCGCCGATCCCGACGAGCCGCGCGACCTCTACGGCATGCTGCTGCGCCACGGCCAGAAGCGGACCACCGCCTGATTTCCGAACGACCGCCGCTGCGATTGCATCGGCGGCTCTTCCTCGTTAAGCCTCGGAGAGATGCTTCGTTTCTCTGAGGTTTTTCATGCCCGGTCCCACCGTCGTTCCCGTCCAAGGCGATGCCGCCCTGCCCCGGAAAGTCGATGTCGTCGTCATCGGCGGCGGTATCATCGGCGTTTCGACGGCGCTGGAACTGGCCGAGCGCGGCGTCTCGGTGGCGCTGTGCGAAAAGGGCGGCATCGGCCAGGAACAATCCAGCCGCAACTGGGGCTGGGTGCGCATCTCGATGCGCGATCCGCGCGAAGTGCCGCTGATGGCCGAGGCGCTGCGCATCTGGGAAACGCTGGACGCCCGCATAGGCCGCGACACCGGCTATACCAGGGCCGGCATCGTCTTTTCCTGCGCGACGGACAAGGATTTCGAAGCGCAGGACCGCTGGCGCCAGAATCTCGACGGCTACCAGATCGAAACGCGGATGATGGATGCAAAAGAATTCCGCACGTTGTTTCCCGGCTCGCGCATGACCGTCAGGGGCGGGTTGCTGACCCCGATCGACGGTCGCGCCGAGCCACAGAAAGCGGCCCCCGCCATTGCCGAATTCGCCCGTGAAAAGGGAGCCGTCATTCTGACGCAATGCGCCGTGCGCGGCATCGAAACGGCTGGCGGCCGCGTCTGCGGCGTGGTGACCGAGCGCGGCTCCATCGCCTGCAGCGCGGTGGTTCTGGCCGGCGGCGCCTGGTCCAGCCTGTTTGCCGGCAGCCTTGGCATCCGCCTGCCGCAATTGAAGGTGCTGAACTCCGTGCTGCGCACCAAACCGCTGGCCGGCGGGCCGGAAGAGGCAATGTGGGCCAACGACTTCGCCTTCCGCAAGCGCCAGGATGGCGGCTATACTATCGCATCCGGCCATGAGAACATCGTCGATATCGTCCCCGACAGTTTTCGCTACGCGCTGAATTTCCTGCCGGCGCTGAAAAGCGAGTGGCGCTCGCTGCGCCTGCGCCTCGGCAAGCGCTTCCTTGAGGAAGCCCGTTTGCAACGCCGCTGGGCGATGGATCGCCCCAGCCCCTTCGAGGCGACGCGGGTACTCGACCCGATGCCGGATCTGGCGCTGGCCAATGGCGCGTTCAAACACCTGCAGGCCGCCTTCCCGATCTTCGAGAAAGCCGAAATCGCCCAGCATTGGGGCGGCATGATCGATGTGACGCCGGATGCGGTGCCGGTGATTTCCACCGTCGATGCGTTTCCGGGTTTCCACATCGCCACCGGTTTTTCCGGCCATGGTTTCGGCATCGGCCCGGGCGCCGGCCGCTTGATGGCCGATCTGGTCACCGCCCGCCCGCCGGTGGTCGATCCCGCGCCCTTCCGCCTGTCGCGCTTCTCGGATGGCTCACGCATCGAGTTGATCACCGGTTTCTGAGATGGCACGCAAACCGCGAGGCGACGGCACGCTCGACACCGAACTGGACGACCTGCCGCCGGACCAGCGCTGGCGGGAATGGATGCGCCGCGCCGAAGCGGTGATCTCGCCTCCGCCATGCCGGTTTCGCGCGAAACCATCGCCCGCGTCGTCGGCAGCACCTGCAGCATCGACCTGCTGATCGAGGATATTTCCGCCGAACTGCGCGGAAAACCCTATGAAATCGTCGCGGTCGCCGGCGGCTGGCAGTATCGCACGCGGCCGGCCTATGCCGTCGTCATCAAGGCCTCGCAAGCTCCCACCCGCGAAACACCGGACATCAGCCGGCAGGAGGCGACCGTGCTCGCCGCCATCGGCTATTTCCAGCCGGTCACCCGTGGCGAACTCTCGAAAATCCTCGGCAAGGAGGTCAGTCGCGATTCCATCGCGTCGCTGCGGCAGGCCGGCTATATCCAGACCGGCCCGCGCAGCCCGACGCCGGGCGCGCCCTTCACCTATGTGACCACGCAAGCTTTCCTCTCCGCGTTCGGCCTCGCGACCTTGCGCGACCTGCCCGATATCGAGCATCTCGAAGATGCCGGCCTGTTGAACCGCATCGAGCCCGAAGACGGCGCACCGACCGCCGCCCCTGCTGAGGAAGACGAGACCGGCGCTTGAAACCGGATTTATTTAAGCTTAAACTTTCCGCACGAATTCTGGGAGGGGCGGAGATGACATCGAATATGAGACAGCGGATCCTATCAGGCGAAACGCTGATCGGCTCCTTCGCCGCGATTCCCCATCCCGTCGCCATTGAGGTGACGGCGGCCGCCGGTCCGGATTTTCTCTGCATCGACGCCGAGCACGCCCAGATCGGCCGCGAGCGGCTGGAGGATCTGATCCGCGCCGGCGACGTCCATGGCGTGCCGATGCTCGTGCGGGTACCCGGCCATGCGCCGGAACAGATCGCGGCGGCGCTGGATGCGGGCGCGGCCGGAGTCCTCGTGCCGCGCGTCTCCACCGTCGCCGAAGCGCAAGCCGCTGTCACCGCCACCCGCTACCCGCCGCAAGGCGCGCGCGGCGTCGGCCCGGGCCGCGCGGCGGCCTATGGTTATCGCATTCCCGACTATCTGGAATCGGCCAATCGCACCGTACTGCTCGCCATCCAGGTGGAAACGGCGGCAGGCCTTGCCAATATTTCCCAGATCGCCGCCGTCGAGGGCATCGACGTGATCTTCATCGGCCCTGGCGATCTCTCGGTTTCCATCGGCGCGCTCGGGCCGGAGGGCCGCGAATTGCTGCAAGCGGCAATCGTCACTATTGCGTCGGCCGCCACCGACGCCGGCCGCATCGCCGGCATCTTCCGCCCCGCCCCCGACGATATCGCCGCCTGGCGCAGCAAGGGCATCAGCTTCTTCATCCTCGCCAGCGATACGATGTTTCTGGGCGCCAGCGTGGCGGCCGGATTGGCGACCGCGCGGGCGGCGACGGGCGACAAGCCTGCCTGACGATTGACCTTGCATCGCGGCTGGCCTATGGCATCGCCACGCGTCCGCGCCTCCCGCTATCGCCGGAATTTCCTCTTGGCACAGCCCGCAGTCAAAACCCGCATGAGCGAGCGGCGCACGAGCATGATCGGCGCGCTGATGGCGACGCTCGGGCCGATTTCCATGTCGGTCTATACGCCTGCCATGCCGGAGCTGGTGCGTGCTTTCGGCACCAGCGATGCGACGATCAAGTTGACTCTGTCGATTTATTTCGCCGGCTTCTCGGTCGCCCAGCTTCTGGCCGGGCCGGCATCGGATGCCTTTGGCCGCCGCCGTGCCACGCTTGCCTTCGTCGGCATCTATATCATCGGAAGCCTGCTCGCCGCCTTTGCGCCGGATGTCGGCTGGTTGCTGGCCGGCCGTCTCATCCAGGGCATCGGCGCCTCGGTCGGCATCACCGTCGCCCGCGCCATCGTCCGCGACCAGTTCGTCGGTGTCGAAGCGTCGCGGATCATGAACCTGATCGGAATCATGCTGGCGATCGGCCCGGCATTCGCCCCGACCATCGGCGGTCTGGCACTCGCTGCTCTCGGCTGGAAGTCGATCTTTTTCCTGCTGGTTGGCTTCGGCCTGCTGACCGGGCTTTCCGTCCTGGTCTTCATGCGCGAAACGGGCAAGCCCGATCCTCGGCGTATCTTGCCCGGCCCACTGTTTAGCGCCTATGGCATCCTGATCCGCGATCCGCGCTTCGTCGCCGCTTCGCTGGTGTTGACCGGCTCGGTCGGTGCGCTCTATGCGCAGGCGACGATGCTGCCCTTCATCCTCATCAAGCTGGTCGGCCTCACGCCGACCGCCTTCGGCATGGGCATGCTGATGCAGACCGGCAGCTATTTCCTCGGCTCGGTGATGCTGCGGTTTGTATCGCCGCGTCTCGGCGGCGAACGCTCCGTCAAGGTGGGATTGGCCTTCGTGCTGGCCGGCGGCTTGATGATGGCGGCCTCGGCGCAGATGATCACGCCGTCCTATCTGTCGATCATGGGACCGGTGGCATTCCTCAGTTTCGGGATCGCCTTCCTCGTGCCGCATATGACGACCATCGCGCTCTATCCCTTCTCCGAGATCGCCGGCTCCGCCTCGGCGATGATGGGATTTCTGCAGATGGCGGCGGTTTCATCGGCGGCGTCTGTGCCGCCGCGATCGGCCTGCCGCTGATCGCCTTCGGCACGGTCATTCCGGCCATGGCGATCATCGCTGTTGTCAGTTTCGTTGTTTTCTCCGCGCTCAGCCCGTCAGCGCGCTGAAGCATCCGTCAAAAGAAGCCGCAGCACTGCGAGACTGGCGGCGACGAACGCAGCACGGACACCGGAAGAGGCGCCGTTTCGGCCTGACCCGGGAAACGATGGGTGGACGTCTCGTCCGACCGGGCGCGAGGCGCACGCAACCGCTTGGCGGCGGAATGAAGCATACGGCCGAGCTCGACCGTGGTGACCCCATCCGCATGCGCGACCGCCAGAATCATCGGATCGCGCAGGGCTTCGGACAATGTCAGATCTTCGTAAGGCTGCTGCATGGCGGTTAATCCTCTTTTCAGTCGACGGGGCGGTTTGTCACATGGCTCCGGAACTTGACAAAATAGGCAAATAGGAGTTACCGGTAAGTAACATTTACATTTGTTACCGATCGGTCACGTCGATGTCAATACGCAGTTCGAAAATTACGAATCCCGTTGTGACGGAAGAATTGGCCGGAAATGCGAACGGCGGCAAAACTCGTCCGCGCGAGCGCATCGTTTCCGCCGCCTGCACGCTGTTTCGCGAAAACGGCATCCGCGCCACCGGCGTGGAGGCCATCGCCGAGGCCGCCGACACCAATAAGATGACGCTCTATCGCCATTTCGGCTCCAAGGACGAGCTGATCTGCGAGGCACTGAAATGCATCTCGGATCGCCATGCCGCCTTCTGGGAAAAACTGACGGCGGATTTTCCCGACGATTCGCAGGCCCGCCTGCTGGCCTGGGTAGAATTGCGCGCCGCCTCGCTGGTGGACGAACCGCATGGCTGCGACCTCAGCAACGCCGCCGTCGAGCTGAAGGAAACCGACCATCCCGCTCATGCCGTCATAGAGCAGGTGAAGGCGGCCCAGCATCGTCGCCTCGTGGATCTGTGCGCCGACGCCGGCAGCCGCGACCCGGATCTTCTGGCCAATACACTTGCCATGCTGCTGGAAGGCGCGCGCGTCAGCCGCTGCGCTTCCGGCGCGGAAGGGCCGTGCAGGCAATTTTCCCGCGCCTGTCACGCCGCCATCTCTGCCTTTCGAAATTAGACTTTAGGCTAATACGGATTTACGCAAAACGGATAAACTTCACCTTCTCCAGCTCAAGACTCGATAGCCCCATTCATGCTAGGGGAAAGAAGCATGTGACGAAGCGGTAGCGACGGATGTGAAACCCCGTGCGGAGAGATGACCTGAGCAGCCGGAATCCTGCCGAGAGCGCACAGCTGCGCGTCGCCCTGATCGGGCGGCCGCGGCTGGTCGCGCGTGATCATGGCGACATCGCCCTGCCGGAAAAAGCCTATCTGCTGCTGGCCATGCTGGCGGTGGCGCCGGAAGCGCGTCTCGATCGCGATGTCGTGCGCCGGCTGATCTGGCAGGCGGAATCGGCCGAGCGCCGCGCCGGTAGCCTGCGACAGCTGCTTTCGCGCATCGACCAGCGGCTCGGCCAGGATTTGCCGCCGCTGCTCGTCAACGACCGCAATGAAATCCGCCTTAATCTCAGCGCCTGGAACGTCGATCTCATCGATCTCTCTACCGCGAGGCCGCCGCTGGCGCCGCAATTCTGGCCACTGCTGCAGGGTGAGCTTCTCGAAGGCGCCAATCTCGAGACGCATGGCGCCGAGGAATGGCTGCGCTTCGAGCGTGACCGCCTGTCCGAGCGCCGCGTGCATCTGCTGCGCGAAACGCTCGATGACGCCGATGCGCTCAGCGACGCGGACCTTCTCTTCCTCGGCGGTCGCCTGCTGGATATCGACCCGGCCGAGGAAAGCGCCGTCCGGTCGCTGATGTTCGCCTATGGCCGCAAGAAGGAGACATCCGCGGCGCGCAAAATCTACCAGCAATGTGTCGATCGCCTGCGCGACGACTACGGCGCCGAGCCGGAGCCGGCCACGCGGGCGATGGCCGAACGCCTCGGTGTCGTCAGCCATGCCCGCGCCATCGAGCCGATGATCCGTCCGGATTTCCTGCCCGTCGAGCATGCAGGTGAGCCGCGCATCGTCATCCTGCCGCCGCAGGCGGTGCTGAACGACGGCGTACTCGGCCGCATCGGCCATACGCTGCTGGAAGAGTTGACCATCCGTCTCGGCCAGCAGCGCGGCTTCAAGATCATTGCCGCCCATACCAGCCTGGAGCTTCTCAGCCGCGCCATCGATCCGGCGGCGGCAGCCCCGGAGCTCACCTTCGACTATTCCGTCTACGTGACGATCCGCGGCGGCGAAGAGGATGTCTACGCCACATGCCGGCTGACAAAGCTGTCGGATTCCTCGGTGCTCTGGGCGCATGATTTCTCGCTTGGCCTTGCCCATATCAACGATTCCTTCGCGCAGCTGTCGCGCCGCATCGTGCTGTGCCTCACCGATCGCATCGAGCGCGAGGAACTGCTGCAGCCGGTCGACGTTTCGCCGACCGCCTATCGCCTCTATCTGGAGGGCAAACGGCTGCTGGCCAAGACCGAGTTGCCGCTGCTGCGCAAGGCCCGCCAGTTCTTCCAGGCCTCGTTGAAACGCTGCGACAGTTTCGCGCCTGCCCATGCCGGCATTGCCCGCGCCACCTCGCTGGAATGGGTGGTGCGCTTCATGCGTGATCGCGACCTGCTCGACAAGGCCAAGGATGCCGCCCTGCAGGCGCGCGAGACCGACCCGAACAACGGCCGCGTCTTCCGTGAGCTCGGCCATATCTCGCTCTACCAGCGCCGCTTCGAGGAAAGCCTCGCCTATTACCAGCATGCGCAGGAACTGAGCCCCAACGACGCCGACATCCTCGCCGACCACGCCGATGCGCTCTCGCATGACGGCCAGCTCGACCGGGCGCTGGAACTCAGTCTCTCCGCCTTCCGCCTCAATCCGCTGCCCTCGGACCATTATTACTGGCAACTCGGCGGCATCTATTATGTGCAGCAGAATTACGCCAAGGCGCTGGAAGCGCTGGAGCCGGTGCGCAGCAAACCGGCGACGGCGCGACTGCTCGCCGCCTCCTACGCCATGATCGGCGACCTGCAGCAGGCGAACCGTTACGCTCAGATCGTGCTGGAGAATTTCCCGGATTTCCGTACCGAGCATTTGTGGCATTTCGTGCCGGACCGTGATCCCGGCTACACCCGCTTGCTCATCGAAGGCCTCAATCGCGCTGGCCTGAACTGAGGCGGGTTGCGCGTTCCCCGCACTAAGCGCTTGTTTTATAATATGTCTTGGCGATAAAAATTACCGCGCGTCTTTCTGTGACACCGCCCACGTCAAACCGCATACCGATTCATAGCGCCTTGACCTTAACCGTCAACGTCGCTGTCACGCAGGGGTGACGCCCCCCATGATCATCTCTTCCTGCCTCACCCAAGAGGCGGCCCGAACCTCAGGAGACGATCATGAAGATCACTGAAACCGCACAGACCGTCCGTCTTTCTCCCGCCGCGCAGGCCATCCTGAAACAGCAGACCGTGACCGTCGACTCCAACGCAACGTCGAACATCGTTCACGCTGTCCGTTTCCGCTGAGAGCTTGACAATGTCTGCCCGTAAGGCGCTGGAGACTCTCGCGGTCGATCTCGCCGGTTGCCATGCCGGCTACAATGCCTATCATGACCGCGCCATCGCGCCTGGGCAGACATTGTCCCGCATCCGGCCGCTCTTCCCCGCACTCGGCATCACGCGGGTCGGCCTGCTGACGGGTCTCGATACCATCGGAATCCCCGTCGCCTTCGCGACGCGGCCCAACAGCCACACGCTCTCGGTCTTCCAGGGCAAGGGCATCGACGACGAGGCAGCCATGGCCTCGGCCGCGATGGAAGCCCTGGAAACCCGCATCGCCGAACTGGCGCCGGCCGACCTGCGCATGGCGAGCGTCGCCGATATGCGCGCCGCCTCCGCCACCATCGATCTCGATTCGGTGGCACGCTGCGTTCCCTCCGACATTTCCACAGACCCGATCCCGTGGGTCGCCGGCTACGATCTCGTGTCGCAATCCGAGGTCATGGTGCCCTGGTGGCTTGTCGGCCTCGATCATCGCGGCATTCGTCCGGCGGGTTTCGAACAATCGAGCGATGGCCTCGCCTCCGGCAATAGTCCGGCCGAAGCGGTATTGCACGGGCTTTGCGAGTTGGTCGAGCGCGATGCCTGGGCGCTGACGCAATTGCGCGCCTGGGAACGGCTGCAGGATGCCCGCATCGATCCGGAAAGCCTGCGCGATCCACTCATCGACGTATTCAGCCAGCGCATTGCCCGCGCCGGCATGGAATTGCTGCTGGTCGACATGACCACGGATATCGGCGTGCCCGCCATCCTCGCCGTCATCGTGCCGCAAAACATGCCGCAGCGGGTCGATGCGCGCTGGTCGCAGGTCTGCGGCGGTTGCGGCTGCCATCCCGATCCGGTGCGCGCCGCGTTGCGCGCCATCACCGAGGCGGCGCAGAGCAGGCTGACGGCGATCGCCGGCAGCCGCGACGATTTTTCACCGCGCATCTACCAGCGGCTCGACGGCGATTCCTCCATGCAGCAGTTGATCGGACTGCGCGAATATCGCGCCTTGCCCTTCCCGCTGGAACGTTTCGAACGCCGCCCCGCCGCCGTGCAGGCAACCATCCAGCAGATCGTGCGTAGCCTCACGCGTCACGGCATCGAGCAGGTGATTGCCGTACCGCTGTCCTCTCCGGATTTCCCCGTCTCGGTCGTGCGCGTCATCGTGCCGGGTCTCGAGGTCGAGATCGTCGGCGACAATATCCAGCTCGGCTTGCGCGCCGTGCATGTGCTCAAGGAGAGCCAGCAATGAAGGTTGTCTTCGTCGGTCCAAGCCTCGGCAACGACATCGGCCGCCAGCGCGAAATTCATTCGGATGTCGAATTCCGGGCGCCGGCCGCCTGCGGCGACATCCTGCGCGCCGCCGAGGATGGAGCGAGCGCCATCGGTCTGGTCGATGGTTATTTCGGCGACCTGCCCTCCGTCTGGCACAAGGAGATCCTTTATGCGCTGGAGCAGGGCATCGCCATCGGCGGCGGCGCCAGCATGGGGGCGCTGCGCGCCGCCGAATGCAGCCCGTTCGGCATGGTTGGCATCGGCGGCATCTACGAGGATTATGCCAGCGGCGCCTTGATGGACGACGAGGCGGTGGCACTGGTCCACGGGCCGGCCGAGATGAACTGGACGCCACTTTCCATTCCCTGGGTGGATTTCGAGCCGACCATGGAAAAGATGCACAGCGAGGGCCATATGACCGCGCGCGAGTGGCAAAGAATGCTGATGACCGGTCGTGTACTGCACTTTTCCGAGCGCACCTATCCGCGCGTCATCCGCGAATGCGCCTTCGAGAACGAGCAGCGTGGCCGCGCCCTGTTGCAGGCGATTCGCCAAGGCAGGATCGAGCGCAAGCGTGCCGATGCGCTGGCCGTGCTCGATTGGCTGGCGGCAGACACAAGCGTCGCCCAAAGGACGGATTGGAACTTCATGGCCACGTCGCATTGGGAAATGCTACGCTCCGAAGTCATTGCAAATCGTCTCCAGCCAGCCCTGTAACGGTCGTGTAACGCCCCATCGTTCATTCTGGACCTGTGACGGGATAGATGTGTCACGGGGTGGAAGAAGGGTGTGAAATGGGCGTCGAATCCCGATGTAACAAGGATGTACGTTATGCACGTCTGCACCGGCTGCTGTCAGCCGCGCAGGAGGAAGCCAAGGCCCTCGGCTTGAAGAATGTGCTGCACCTGTCCAACATGGCGCTGATGCAGACCGTCGTCGATTGGGAAGGGCTGGCGCTCGAAAAGGATGCCGATGCCAAGCTGAACGCGGCCATGCGCGAAAAAGCCCGTCTCTCCAAGGAACATGGGCGCGCGACGATCACGGTCGTTCGGCATGACGCATGACGCCATGCATCGTCTGACGATGCATGGCGCGTCAGGTCTGCAAAGGCTTTGAGTTGTTCGTCGATAGCCAACGTGACGAAGCGCGCGGAGGGTCGAGTCCGGCCTTCGTTTCCTGGCATTGGAATGGTCAGTCGGCGTCGCGCGACGTGCCGGCTTCCGAATGCGCGATTTCCTGAACCAGCTTGAGCAGGCGCGTGCGAACCGCTTCGTTCTTGATGGAGAGGAAAGCCGCGTTAAGCTGAAGCCCCTGGCGCGACACGACGAACTCGTCCTTGGCGGCCTGGTTGTCGTTGCTCGAAGCGCTGGCGTCGAATTCGTCGAAGAAACTGCGCACGTCGATGCTCATCGCATTGGCGATCTCGACGAGACGGCTGGCGCTGACGCGGTTGGCGCCCTTTTCATACTTCTGGATCTGCTGGAAGGTCACACCGATGCGATCCCCCAGTTCCGACTGGGAAATGCCGCTGATCATCCGTTGGTTGCGAATTTTCTTGCCGACCTGGATATCGACATTGTGAGGCTGGCTTTTCACGACTGCGCTCCTTGCTAGGTTGTCGCCGGTCCACCATGGAGTCGGCAATCATTTAATTTCATCGCAACCATTAGCCGAGGTTATCGGTCCAATCAACTTTTGTTGGGTAGATTGCGGTATCAGGGTTGCGCAACTTTATGGTTCGTCTCGCTTTCGGACCGAATTTTGACGAAAGCTGCCACAATCGCCGGATTAACAAAATTTTAATCAGCGAAAATGGAGCAATGTCCCGCTATTGCGCAATGGCAGGCCGCTTCCCGTCATGCGGGCGATCGGCGTTCCTACCCGGCCCGTCCCGAAAATCTCATGAAATCGCCCGGCGGTTGCGCTCCAGCCAGTCCAGATCCTCGGCGGCCAGCGCGGCAAAACGTCGCTCCATCGCCCGGAAGCGCGACAGCAGTTCCGCGCCGAAAGCGCTGACCTCGGCACCGCCCCCCTGCTTGCCGCCGCGCTGCGATTCGACCACCGGCCGGCTGAACATCCGGTTCATCTCGTCGACCAGCAGCCAGGCACGGCGATAGGACATGCCCATGGCGCGCCCTGCGGCGGAAATCGAGCCCGTTTCCCGAATGAGTTCCAGCAGCCGCATCTTGCCATGGCCCAACCGCTGTTCCGGGGGAAAATCGATACGCAGGACCGGGCGCAGGGTGAAATCGGGGTCGGTGGTCATAAGATTACCTGGTTGACGGGTCGCGCCAGTCTACACAAAGCGGCGTTTGGAAGGGACGCACAAACCGGTTCCCGGCGAAAAAATTCGCAAGCGCAATGTCGGCGCCGGCGCGGCTGCCGCGTCCTTGGGAAAGAGCGACACCGAAAGGAGCCCCTGATGACCCGTATCGCCTCCCATCTCTGGTTTGCCGAGGGCGCGCGCGACGCCGTCGAATTCTACACTTCAGTGATTCCGGACAGCGCCATCGGGCGCTCCACGGATATTCCGGCGGAATCGCCGGCGGGGCCGCCGGGCAGCGTCGAGATCATCGAATTCACCCTTGGCGACCAGCGATTCGTCGCCATGCAGGCCGGGCCGCTCGATCCGTTCAACCATGCCTTCTCCATCGCCGTGCTGCTCGACAGCCAGGCGGAGGTCGATCGCATCTGGTCGGCCTTCCTCGACAATGGCGGCACGGCCGAACAATGCGGCTGGCTGCGCGACCGCTGGGGCCTCTGCTGGCAGATCGTTCCGCGCGGCCTTTCCGATATGATCTCCAGCCCGGATCGCGACGCCGCGCAACGGGCGGCGCAGGCCATGCTGACGATGATCAAGCTGGACCTGCCCGCCATCGAGAAGGCCTTTCGCGGCCAGACCTGAAGTTTAGCGCCGCACCAGCCGCAGCCGGCCGTCGTCCTGGACGGCGACGCCGACCCCGGTATAGTCGGGAATCGTCAGATGTGCGGTTTTCACCGGCGTATGGTGGGTGGCGGTGATGACAACGACGTCGCCCCCGGCACGTTCCCCGGCGAGAATGCCGGCCGGCGCATCCTCGAAGATCAGGCATTCGCTCGCCGCGACGCCAAGCTTCTTCGCGCCGAGCAGGAAACAATCCGGATTGGGCTTGCCGTTCACGATGTCCTCGCCGGTGACGATGGCGGGCGGCGACGCAATGCCGGCGGCGGCCATGCGCCGCCGCGCCAGTTCCGCTGTCGCCGAGGTAACGATCGCCCAACGATCCGCGGGAATCGAATTCAGGAAGGTCACGACGCCGTCGATCTGGACGATGCCCTCGACATCCTCGCGCTCGGCCGTTTCGACCCAATCGACTTCACTGGCGATATCGATGCCTGGAAGGCCGAGACGGGTGATGGTATCCACCGGCCGCACGCCATGGATGGTCGGCAGGAAGGCTGCCACATCGAGGCCATGCCGGCGCGCCCAGACGCCCCAGACACGCTCGGCCGCGACGATGGAATTCAAAAGCGTGCCGTCCATATCGAACAGGAAAGCCGCATAGGTTTTATCAAAGATGGATTGTTGCAAGATCGGGTCTTCCGCTTTGTGAATGGCTCAGCGCTGCAGGATATCGGCCAGTTCGGCATAGACCTCTTGATTGCCCGCGACCAGCCAATTGCCCTTCGTCAAACCTTCATTGGCGAGAAAATCATTGGTTTTCAAGCCGGCGGCGTGGATGACTGCGATGGCGCCGAGGCAATCCCAGGAATTGATATGCTGTTCGGCATAGCCCAGCAGCCTGCCGGCCGCGACATAACACAGGCCGAGCGCCCCCGATCCGTCGCGATAAAACATGCCGCCGCGCTCGATGAAGCGCGAAAAGGCCGGCAGGAATTCCGAAGCCGGCAGGCGGGTGGAGTAACCGAAGCAGACGATGCCCTCGCGAATGGAACGGCCGGGGTGGGCGCCGACCGGCGCGCCGTTCAACGTCGCCGGAAAACCGATGCCGCCGGCAAACAATTCGTCACGCTCCGGCGCATAGACCATGCCGAATTGCAATTCGCCATGCTGCACGAAGGCGATGGAGACGCACCAGCTCGACAGGCCGGAAACGAACGGCTGGGTGCCGTCGATCGGATCGACGACCCAGATGCCCTGCTCCGGCGCGAAGGCAGATTGCCCGGTCTCCTCGCCAAGGAAGGCATCCTCGGGAAAATGCTTTTCCAGCCGTTCACGGATCAGCAGTTCGGTGTTGAGATCGGCCTCGCTGACCACATCCTGCAGGCCCTTGCTCTTGATCGTCAGGGCATCGCGGTTGCGAAAATAGCTGCGCGCCAGATCGCCGGCATCGCGGATGAGATCGAGCGCGAAGGCATAGCGGGCGGAAAGGGCGGAATTTTCAATCATGTCGAAAAAATCTTTCAATGCGGGAGGAAGGATCAGGCCCAGAGGCGCGCGGCGCCACGCACGCCGCTGGAATCACCGTGCAAGGCGCGGCGGATCGGGGTGTGGAAGACGGTGGAGAAGGTGCGCCGCGCCAGCGCCGGCGGCAGGTCGTCATAGAGCTCCTCGACATTCGACATGCCGCCGCCCATCACCAGAATATCGGGATCGAGTGTGTTGACCACTGTCGCCAGTCCGCGCGCCAAGCGATCAACATAGCGCTCCCAGAGCATCCGCGCCAGCCGGTCGCCAGCGCGCATCTTCTCGACGACCTGCCATGCCTTCAACTCCTCGCTTGTATGGCGGGCATATTCGGCCTCGAAGGCGCGGCCGGAGACCCAGGTTTCCATGCAGCCATGCCGGCCGCAATAGCAGGGGCGGCCGGGAATTTCGGTGATATCGGGAAAGGGCAGCGGATTGTGGCCCCATTCGCCGCCGCTGTTGTTCGGCCCGTGATGGGCGCGACCGTTGATCGCAATGCCGGCGCCGGCGCCCGAACCGAGAATGACGGCGAAGACGACGTTATAGCCGGCCCCTGCGCCATCGGCGGCTTCCGAGGCGGCGAAACAATCGGCGTCGTTTTCGACGCGAATATCGCGGCGGATTGCATTCCGCAGATCCTTCTCCACCGGCTGGCCGAGCAGCCAGGTGGAGCTTGCGCCCTTGCCGAGTCGGCTGACCGGCTCCAGGCTGCCGGGAATACCGATGCCGATCGAGCCGATGCGGCCGGTCGCCGCCTCCAGTTCGCCGATCAGATCGACGATCATGCGGATGCAACCGGCATAGTCGTGGCGCGGCGTATCGCGGCGCAGGCGCCCCAGTTCGCGTCCGTCCCGCTCCATGGCGATGGCCTCGATCTTCGTGCCGCCCCAATCGATTCCGATCAGCATGTCTTTCCCCTCACATGTCCAGAGCGCCGAGCGCGTGCATCGCCTCGCGCAGCGTCGCATCCGCCGATACCAGTCGGAAAATCGCATAGAGCCGTTCATAGACCGCGACAGCCTCGGGCCTTGGCATGTAACAGGTAAATTCCCGCGCGCCAAAACGGGCGGCCCCCTCCCGGAAATCGGCAACGATCCCTGCGGCCACCGCGCCATGGATGGCGGCGCCGACGCAAGTTGTATTGCGGATCGCCGGCACCTCCACCGGGCGGGCGAAGACATCGGCGATCATCTGCACAAGGAAGGGATTGCGCTCGGCAAGGCCGCTGGTCATCAGGACGCGCTCGATGCGCAAGCCGCCCGACAGCATCAGGTCGAAGACATGGCGGGCGCCGAAGCAGAGGCTTTCCATCAGGGCGCGGTAGATTTCGGCCGGCGTCGTCTTGCGCGTCAGGCCGAGCAGCAGGCCGGACAAGGCGGCATCGCCATGCGGCACGCGATTGCCGTTCCACCAGTCGAGCGCAAGCAGCCGTCCCTCCCCCGGACGCAAGGCTTCCGCCTCGGCATTCAGGCGCGCAAAACCGGATGCGAGATCACCATCGTCGGCAAATTGGCGCACAAACCAGCCGAGGCAATCGCCGAAGGAAGGCTGGCCGGCCTCGTAACACCACAGGCCCGGCAGCGAGCTGTCCCGCGCCACGCCCTCGATGCCCTGTGGCAGCGGCTGGAAATTTTCACTGAGCATCAGATAGGCGGCCGAGGTGCCGAGCGCACCGACAAACGTGCCGCCACCGACCGCGCCGACGGCCGGCAGAACCACATGCGAATCGATGACGGCGACAGCCACCGTGCAGGGGCCGAGAATACCGGTCTCCGCCAGCCAGGCCGGCGACAACAGGCCCGCCGCCTGCCCAACCGGCAAAGGCGGCGCCAGCCGTTCGCCAAGGCCTTCGACGAGATCGTCTGGATAGCCCGTTTCAGGGGAATATTGCGCCTTGTAGGTGGCGAAGCCGTAGCTGCGCGCCTCATGGCCGGTCAATTGCCAGACCATCCAGTCGCCGCCTTCGATGAAGCGGGCGGTCTCGCCCCAGAGCGCGGGTGCCTCGGCGCGCATCTGCGCCGCCTTGGCGATCAGCCATTCGCCGGAAATGCGTCCACCGAAATGGGCGAAACGCTCGGCATGGGCGGCACTCAGCGCTTCCGCATGGACTTGCGCGGCCTGGTGCTTGTAGAGTTTGACATAGGCGTGCGGCGCGCCGGGGTGCAACACCGAGAGCGGCGTGCCTTCCGCCGTCACCGGCAAGGGCGAACTGGCCGTGAAATCGAGGCCAATCGACAGGATGCGTCGCCCCTTGCCCAGCGCCGTCAGGATCGTTCGCGCCGAGGCGACATAATCGGCAGCATCCTGCAGCGACCAGGCCGGCGGTAAGGGCGTGCCGTTCGGCAGGCATGCATCCATGATGCCATGCGCGTAGGCATCGATATGGATTGCCACCTCGGCGCCGGTCGCGGCGTCGAGCAGGGTGCCGCGCGCCGATTCCGAGCCGAAATCCAGCCCGACGATATAGCTTGGCTGTCCGTCGTTCATGCCGCCCCTCGAATGCAGGATTGCACCCGCTGGAAGACCAGCGGATGCGGCATCCTTACCAGCAGGTATAGCCGCCGTCGACCGGCAGGATGGCGCCGGTGATCAGGCTGGCGGCCTCGCTGGCGAGGAACAGCACGGCGGCGGCGACTTCGTCGGCCTGGCCCATTCGGCCCATCGGCGTATCGCGCAGCCAGCCCTCGATGCGGTCCCTGTTGGCGGGATTGGCGCTCACCATCGGCGTTTCGATATAGGTGGGCGCGACGGCGTTGACGCGAACATTGTATTGCGCCCATTCCGCCGCCATCGAGCGGGTCATGTGATGTACCGCCGCCTTGGAAACGTTGTAGGGCGTCTGCGGCTGCGGCCGGTTGGCGATGGTGCCGGACATGGAGCCGAGATTGACGATGGCCCCCCGCTTCGCCTTGACCATATGGCTGCCGAAAGCGCGCGAGCACCAGAAGACGCCGTTGATGTTGACGTTCATCATCCGCAGCCATTGCTCGTCGGTGACGGCTTCCGAGGGCGTACCGCTCTCTCCGATGCCGGCATTGTTGACGAGGATGGTGGCCGGTGTGCCGCGTGCGGCGAGATGATCGGCGACCTCTGTCATGCGGGCGGAATCGGTGACGTCACCGACGATCAGCTCGGCCTTGAAGCCCTTGGCAAGCAGGCTATCCAGCCCCTCCTTGCCCATCTCTTCCTTCGGCTCGATGATGACGACATGGGCGCCGGCTTCCGCCAGCGCCAAGGCCGTCTGCAGGCCGATGCTACGGCCGCCACCGGTGACGACGGCCACTTCCCCTTCGGCCTGGAACCGCTTCTGAAACGACATATGATGATCTCCTAAAAGCCTCAGATATCCTGGCTGGCCGGCAGGATGACGATATCACGGATATTGACGTTGCGCGGCCGCGTCAGCATGAACATCAGGGCCTCGGCGACTTCCGAAGGCTCGATCAGGCTGCCGTTGGCCTTGGCCTTTTCGAGGTTCTCCTTCGGCCAGTCCTTCAGAAGACCGGTGATGACAGGCCCCGGCGCAATCGAGCTGACGCGGATGCCATGCTTGATGAGCTGGCGACGCAGCGTATAGACCAGCGTCAGCACCGCATGCTTGGAGGCGGAATAGACCGGCTCCCAGGCGATATGCTCATGGCCGGCGACCGAGGTGGTGACGACGATATCGCCGGTCTTGCGCTCGATCATATGCGGCAGCACCGAATGCACTGTGCGATAGACGGCATTGACGTTGAGGTTCAGCATCCGGTCGAAATCGTCCGGATTGCCGTCGACCAGATCGCCGCCGATATAGCTTCCGGCATTCGCATGGAAGACGTCGAGACGGCCGGTGCGGGCGAGGATGGCCGGCATCATCCCATCCATGCTCCTCGTATCGAGCAGATCGACGACCAGCGGAATTGCCTTTTCGCCCAGCTCCGCCGCGATCGCCTGCAACTGCGCCTCGTCGCGGTCGATGAAAAACACCGTCGCGCCCGCCTCGACGCAGGCCTTGCCGCAGGCAAGGCCGATGCCGGCCGCCGCCCCGGTAATGGCCACCACCTTGCCGTCAAGCGATTCCGCCATGATCTTTCCTCCTGGTTTGCAATGATGTTTTCGGATGTCAGCGGGTCACATAGCCGCCATCGGCGACCAGGACCGTGCCAGTGCAATAACCCGATGCCGGTGAGCACAGGAACAGGATGGCATTGGCCATCTCCTCCGGCTTGCCGTAACGCCCCATCGGGGTGCCCGCCGTCCAGACGCGGTTCCACTCCTCGTTGGTCAGGCGCACGTCGGTCATGTCGGTTTCGATATAGCCTGGTGCGAGCGCATTGACGCGGATGCCGAATTCGGCGAATTCGCTGGCCATGCTCTTGGTCATCATGTGAACGGCCGCTTTCGAGGCGTTATAAGCCGCCTGGATCTGCGGGATATTGCTGATCAGGCCGGAGATCGAGCCGACATTGAGGATGACGCCGGAGCCTTGCGCCTTCATCGGCGCCACCGCCTCGCGTGAGAAGCGGAAGACCTGGACGACGTTGGTCGAGATCATGCGTTCGAGCCGTGCATCGTCGAAATCGGGCGTCGCGCCATGATCGGCGATGCCGGCATTGTTCACGAGAATATCGAGGCGGCCATATCTGTCGAGCGTCGACTGGATCAGTCGCTGCGGCGTTGCCGGATCGGTCGCATCGGCGGCAATGAAGACGTAGTCGGCGCCGGCCTCTTTCAGCAAGCGGTCGGCTTCCAGGTTTTCCCGCCGGGCGGTGAGAACCAGTTTCGCTCCCGCCTCGGCGAATTGCAGGGCGGTCGCAAGGCCGATGCCGCGGTTGCCGCCGGTGATCAATGCGGTTTTGCCATCCAGTCTGAAATCGCTGAGCGCCATGAATTCCTCCCGAAAACTCTTGTGGTCACTGTTGCTTGTCGCCGCCGTGGCAGGCGGCGTGATAATCCTTGACGA
This sequence comes from Rhizobium sp. YJ-22, assembly GCF_029601685.1. Lineage (NCBI taxonomy): Bacteria > Pseudomonadati > Pseudomonadota > Alphaproteobacteria > Hyphomicrobiales > Rhizobiaceae > Rhizobium > Rhizobium sp. YJ-22. The sequence continues at coordinate 80,577 of NZ_JARRIR010000006.1, forward strand.
CCCGCTCGACCGCCTCTTGCGCGACCGCCGCCGGATCGAGCCGCTGCCCGGCGAGATCGAGCCGCGACGGCAGATGCTGGCGCAGCAGCGTCACGGGCACGACATGCCCGGAAAGCGCCTGGAACAGCCGCTCGACGGCGACCTGGACTGGCGGTTTCGCCCAATAATAGCGGCTGCGGTCCGAATAGGAGTAGTGCCGCTGCAGCCGCTGCTCGGCCGGCGGGCCACCATAATGGCGGTTCCAGTCCGCCGGTTCGGACATCATGGCCGTTTCCAGCGCGTGATACAGCGGCCGCTCGCCATACCCCTCGACCAGATCGCTTGCGATGAGATCGAGCGCGTAGAGCGCCTCGCGCAGCGCAAAGGTCAGTTCCGGCCCAACCTTGAGGATCGAAAACCCGTCCTCGACAAGTGCTCTCAGCGGCGGCCGCCCCTGATAATCGGTCGAATGCGCCTCGAAGACGAATTGCGGCTCCCGCGCCAGCACCTCGGACAGGGAGGCGGCCTTGGCGCGATCATAGAGGATAACGTTCCCGTTGCCGAATTCGACACCCGGCTGCACCACCAGCGCGATGACGCGCGCGAAGGCATCGGTGAGCCCTGCCGCCTCGAACACCCGGCGATGGACATCGATGGTCTTTTTCGCTGCCGCCGCGCCGGTCGGCTCGATCACGCTCAGCACATGATCGGCGCCACCCGGCGGCGGCACTTCTGTGCCGATGATATAGACCGGCGGCGTCACGCCATGTTTTCGGGCCGCTTTCTCAGCGGCGGCGGCAAGGCGGGCGGCGCGATGGGCCGTGGTTTCGTCATCCAGCCCGTCTGGCTCGCCGGCGCAGCCCATGGAGGCGTCGAGATGGATCTTGGTGAAGCCGGCGGCGACATAGGCAGTCACCATTGCCTCCGCCTCGCGCATCGCGCTTTCCGCATCCTGTTTACGCCAGGGATTGGGGCCGAGATGATCTCCGCCGAGCAAAATCCTTTCACGCGGAAGATCTTCGTCAGCGGCAATCGCATGGACGAGCGCGGCGAAATCTGCGGGCAGCATGCCGGTATAGCCGCCGCGATGATTGACCTGGTTGCAGGTCGCCTCGATCAGCACCGCCGTACCCGCGCGCACCGCATGGGCGATGGCGGCGCGCAGCACCAGCGGGTGGGCCGAGCAGATGGCGGCGATGCCCCGTTTAGGGCGCCCCTGCCGAAATTGGCCAGCAAGAGCGCCCAGGGAGGAACCGGTCATGTGCGCCTCCGCGTCGAGGCGATGAAGGCGTCGAGTTCGGCAATCGTCCCCGCGCCCTCCATCGGCCCCTGCGCCGTGACGTTGCGGGCGCCGGCGGCATTGGCATATTCCAGCGCCTCGTCCGGGGCCATGCCGAGCCGGCGGCAGGCGACATAGGCGCCGCCGAAACAATCGCCGGCCCCGGTCGGGTCGGTCTCGGTGACGGCAAAGCCGGCGCAATCGAAGCGGCTTCCATCGGCGCGGAACACGCTTGCGCCCCGCTCGCCGCGCTTCATGGCGATCTCGCTCACACCTCTGGAAAACAGCGCCTCAACCGCCGCCGTCTCATCGCCTTCGACGCCGGCGGCGAGGAACAGTTCGTTGCCGGAGGGCAGAAGCAGGTCGGCGCCGGCAATCGCCCGCGCGAAGCGTTCGGCCGTCTGGCCATGTTGCAGCAATTCCTTGCGCATGTTCGGATCGACCGAGACGCTGCCGCCGCGCGAGCGGATAACCCCCACCGCCTCCTCCAGCATGTCGGCGACGACTGGAATGGCGAAGGCGGTGCCCATGATGTGGATATGGCCGGCGCGCGCGATCAGCGCCCGCGCCTGCGGCGTCAGCGACAACCGCGCCGCCGCCGACTTGCCGATGTTGAAGACGAAATCGCGCGATCCGTCCACGCGGTAGCGCACGAAGGCGCTGCCGGTCGGATAGTCCCGATCGATGGCGATGGCCGAGACGTCGACGCCGTCGCGCGCCAGCCGCTCGATATTCATGCGGCCGAAATCGTCGTCGCCGACGCAGGCGACGATGCCGGCCGACCCTCCGGCCCGCGCGCACTGGTCGATGAAGATCGCCGGCGCGCCGCTGGCATAGGGACCGGTCAGTCCGATCGGCTCGAGAAAACCTTTGCCCCGCTCGACCGCCATGATCTCGACGAGGATCTCCCCGATCGTGATCGTCGGTCCCAGCGCGTCAGGGCTCGGCCCGCGCCCGGCGAATGATTGGTCTGCGCCCATCCGTTCACTTCTGAAAAAAGCAGCCCTCGCAACAAGCCAACGCCCAGCGCCGCCGAATACGGCAACGGCAGCCTCGACATCAGCTCAAACGACCGGGTTATCCTCCGAATACCGATCATGCTAAACATAATTGTATCCTTAAGCAACATATTATCTGGAAACATTTCGAGAAGCGTGAGAAAATCGGTTCCGCAACGCACAACTTCGCCATCGCACAGCAACATTCCATGCTGCTTTGCACATCACACAACAAATTGAGAAGGCGATCAGTCTTCTTCGCTGAAGCGATTGCTTTCTAGCGACAGGTAGCGCTGATGCAACATGCAGGCGGCGCCGAAGGCGGGGCCGAAATTCGCTTCGGCATTCAACTGCACGTTCGGCAGCGGGAAATTCATATCCTGCGCCGCCTGCATATGGGCGGCAAGGCGAGCGGCGACCAGTGGGTAGAGTTGCGCCACCGAGCCGCCGAGCACGATGCGGTCGGCATCGATGACACGACAGGTCTGGACCAGCGCGTAAGCCAGCGCCTTGGCCCAGTTTTCGGCAATCGACACCGCCTCGGGCACGCGATCGCGCACATCGGCCAGAAAATCCTCAAACGTCGCCTCGCGCCGGCCGGTGACCGTGCGATATTCCGAAAGAATATTGGTCAGGCCAACGATCTGCTCGAGGTTGCGGCCCTTGGCCGGTGCGCCCTCCACCTGCATATGGCCGATTTCACCGGCCAGTCCATGGCCGCCGCGAAACAGGATTCCGTCGACGAGAATGCCGCTGCCGACGCCGCTTTCCATGACCACGAACAGCGTCACGCCGGCATGAATGGGCCTATCGCCGTAGCCGGCGCCGATGGCGAAGGCATTGGCGTCGTTCTCGACCATCAGCGGTATCTGGAACGGCAGGCTCTGGCGCACCAGCTCGATCAGGTTGACGTTCTTCCAGCCGAGCAGCGGCGCCGAGTGGATGGTGCCGTTGAGATTGAGCTGCGACGGGGTCGAGATGCCGATGCCTTCGCAGCGCTCCAGCCGGTCGGGCGACAGATCGGAACAGGCGAGTGCAATCGCATGCCGCACTGCCTCCTCGACACCGTGCGCCGGGCCGTCGAACGGCTCCGACCGGGTGCGGATGATGGCGGCGCGCAGGTCGATTTCGGTGGCGGTGATATGCTCGACGCCGATCTCGATGCCGAGGAAAAACACCGCATCCGGCACCAGTTCCAGCATGACGCCGGGGCGGCCGGCGCGGGAATAGGTCTGGCGCGCCGCCTTCTCCTCGTTGACCTCGCGCACCAGCCCGGCCGCCGTCAGTTCGGCGATGATATGCCCGGAGGAGGACCGGTTGAGATTGAGGATACGGGCGAGATCGGCTCTGCTGAGCCGGTCCGCCCGGTGCAACGCCCGCAACGCCGCGATCTCGTTTGTCTGGCGGATTTTTCGGGGCGAGCTTGCAAGAAGGGTCAATTCTTTCACGGTCGGGGTTCCGCGTCCGGCTGGCATGTCGCCCGCGACGGCTGCGATACCGTCGCGGCCGCTGCCGGCGTATTTCTGTTACGGTCGGTTTACAGCCCTTTCCGCAACAGGCCAATCCTCTTCTTCAGGGCCGCGCATTGGTGGCGCGGCGACGCTTGGCCTCGGCCATCTTGAGGTCGATAAACTGTTTTGCGTGCTCGGCCAGCGGCTTGTTGTCGGTCCAGGTGTCGCGCCAGATGGCGCAGGCGACCGTCAGCCCCTCGTCGACCACAGCGCTGGAAAAGGATTCGAAGGTGATGTCCCTGCTGTAATCGATATCCAGCAGCGCGTCGAACATCAGGTCGAAATTGATCGTTCCGTCACCGAGATAGCCGCGATTGCTTTCGCCGATGTGGAAATAGCCAAGCTTGTCGCCGGCAAGGCGGATGGCGGCGGCCGGATTGGCCTCCTCGATGTTCATGTGGAAGGTATCGAGATGCAGGCGCACGCTCTCCGAACCGGTTTGCCTGATGAAGTCGAGGCCTTGCGCCGTGGTGTTGAGCAGGTTGGTCTCGAAGCGGTTGACGACCTCCAGCACTAGGTCGACGCCAGCTTTTTGGGCGATGTCGCCGGCCTTGGCGATGGCGGCGATGCTGTTCTTGCGGCCGCGATCGGTCGGCACGCGCGCATACTTCGTGTGGGCCGAATAGAGGATGCCGCCAAGCTTGGAGCCGCCGATATCGCGCACCGCCTGCACCGCATCGGCCAGGATCGCCTCACCGCGCTTCACCGCATCGCCGTCCTCGCTCGATACGTCGCCGGACGGCGGCAGGCCCATGGTCACGGCGATATCGAGATCGAGCGATTTTGCCCGCTGGCCGAGGCGGTCGAGATTGAACTTTTCCGGTTTGAGATAGGCGAGTTCGATCAGGCGATAGCCGCAGGCGGCCGATTTTTCCATGGCCGCGATCAAGGAGTCCTCGGTCGCCCCGTCCGTCCAGACGAATGAATGAATGCCGAGCCTTGCCATGCTTCCCTCCCCAAAAAACCATATTTGATGCCAAAAGCAACAAAATACTTTTGATCTGGCTTGTCAAGATTATCGGAACCGAATGCCTGGGAAATTCCCACCTCGCCATTCTCGTGCCCACCGATGCCGCAACGCAGCAGAAAAACAGGGATTAAACCGATCATATCGCGCAGATGGTGCGCAGATTATATCAACTGCAACTGAGAAGCGAATTCCGGCCACCTGTTCGGCGGCACTACAAATTCAAGCCGAAATTTATGCACTGGCAATATTTGAAAGTTTGCACAACAAATATTGCCAGGCGGCGATATATCGGCTAGAGAGAATGCAGGACATCCGGCCGAGAGGGGCCGCGGGATGTCTGGCGGCCCGCGATTTTAGAGGAGAACGCGGGACAGCCGTCTCAATCTTTATCTTTATCCCTGGGAGGAAAGTGATGAACGTAAGATTGAAATTCGGCGCAGCAGCGCTGATCGCCGGCCTGATGGCCAGCACCGTGCCGGCCTTTGCCGACTTCTGGTCGGATGCCGGGGCGAAGTTCAAGGGCGTCACCCTGCATGGCGTCACCGAAAGCACGCCGCCGTCCAACTACATCAAGGATGTTCTCGCGCCCGAATTCGAAAAGAAGACCGGCATCAAGGTTGAGATCGAAACCACGTCCTGGGACCAGATGTACGACAAGGCCATCAAGGACATGGAAGCCAAGACCGGCATCTATGACATGGTCTATATCGAGCAGGACATCATCTACGCCTATCTTGCCCGCAACTTCCTGGTCGACATCACCAAGTCGCTGAAAGACGATCCGTCCCTGAAGGCGCCGGATTACGACGAGTCGCATTTCACCACCTTCGCCAACTACTTCAAGGGCGAGAACGGCGACCTGTTCGGCGTTCCGATGGAAGCCTTCATCAAAATCTATCTCTACCGCAAGGATCTGTTCGACGATCCGAAGATCAAGGACGCTTTCAAGGCCAAGACCGGCAAGGATCTGGCGCCCGCCAAGACGCATGAGGACTATACCCAGATCGCTGAATTCTTCACCGAATACGGCAAGGCCAATGGCATGGATCTCTGGGGCACCACCGCCCAGGCGCATACCGGCCACCCGGCATCCTGGTACGAATTCTTCGAATCCGTCGCGCCGACCTTCGGCGTCTACAACTGGGGCATCGACGCCAAGAACAATTATGCCGCTTCCGTCGCCAATGGCGGCACGATGAACAGCGACAAGTCGAAGGCGGCGCTGAAATACTGGCTGCACCTGCGTGACATCGCCCCGCCGGAATCGGCCGCCAGCACCTGGACGGAAGTCGCCAGCACCTTTGCCGCCGGCCGCGCCGCCCAAGGCCTGGTCTATGGCGAAAACGCCGCCTGGATCGCGTCGGACGCGGACAAATCCAAGGTAGTCAACAATGTCGGCGTGGCCCTGCCGCCCGTCTCTGACGGCGTCATGGCCGATGCCGAATCCGGCAAGGGCTATATCGGCTATTACGACGGCGGCGCCTTCGGCCTGCCGGTAACCTCGAAGAACAAGGAAGCCGCCCTGCTCTTCCTGCAATATATCGGCCAGGATTCGGTCCAGAGCGGCTGGGCCGTCGCCGCGCCGCGCATCACCAACACCGCGACCTATGAGGATCCCGGCGTCAAGGACATGGATGCCAAGCTCGGCGGCTACTATACCATGCTGAAGAACGACGGCAAACTGTTCGCCGGCGCGCCGCCCTATCCGTTCCATGCCCAGGTGCGTGAAGCCACCGCGCCGATCTTCTACAGAATCCTGACCGGCGAAGTCGGCCCCGACGAAGGCCTGGACCAGATGGCGGACACGGCCGAAAAGGAACTGAAGAACCTCGGCTACCGCAAATAACCTCCCACCGCCGGGGGCGCCGCATACGGCGGCGCCCCCTTGCCCGCTCAGGAAGTGACGTCGGCCGTTCGCCGGTGCCGCTTCCGTTCGCATGCAGCAGATTCAAATAGATACGGTATCGTTTGCGTCGGCGATGACGCTTCGGGCCGTCGGGGGAGGCTTCATCATGGGATCGAACAGAACAGGCTGGCTCCTGCTGGCCCCGACGCTGATCATTCTCGGCGGTTTCGGTATCGTGCCCTTCATCTACGTTCTCTGGGTCTCCTTCCATCAATGGAACCCGTTCGGCGCCAATCCGGCGATGATCTACAACGGCGCGGATAACTTCCGGAGACTGGTCTTCGACACCGAATTCCTGCAATCGGTCTGGTTCACGATGCAGTTCGGCTTTTTCGCCGTCGTCAGCGAGATCGTCATCGGCTATCTTCTGGCGCAGTTGCTGATGCGGGACTTTCCGGGAAAATCCATCTTCCGCACCATTCATACCCTGCCGCTGATCGTCGCGCCGATCGTAGTCGGCTCGGTCTGGCGGCTGATGACCACGCCGAGCATCGGCATCATTCCCTATTATCTGAACCACTGGTTCGGTTATCAGATGAACATCGGCTCCAGCGCCACCGCAGCCTTCGTCACCACTGTCGTCATGGACATCTGGCACTGGACGCCGCTGGTGACGCTGACGCTGCTCGCGGCCATCGTCGGTCTTCCCAAGGACCCCTTCGAGCAGGCGCAGATCGACGGCGCCAACCGCTGGCAGATCTTCTGGCACATTACGCTGCCGATGATCCGCCCGGCCATCCTCGCCACCGTCTTTATCCGCCTGATGGACGCATTGCGCACCGTCGACGAAATCTGGATGCTGACCGGCGGCGGACCGGGTGCGGCCACCCGTTACGTCGGCCTGCATATCTGGAAGATCGTCTTCCCGAAAACCGATTACGGCTACGGTTCGGCGATCTCGGTCATCGTCCTGTATCTGACGCTGGTGATGTGCTGGCTGCTCTATGTCGGCCTCGTCGCCCCGCGCGTGAAGAGGAGCACGTGATGCAGAAGAACAATCCCGCCCTGATGACGCTGCTTTGGATTCTCCTGAGCCTTGCGACGCTGTTCCCGATCTACTGGCTGTTCGTCATCTCGGTCAAACCGGCCGTCGACCTGTTCACGACGCCGAGCATCATTCTCGAGAAAGCCTATTGGGCCAATTATGCCAAGGTGCTGACTGACACGACGCTGCGGCGCTACATGATCAATTCGCTGATCATTTCCAGCGGCAACGCGCTGCTCGTCACGACACTGGCCTTCATGGCCTGCTACGCGCTGTCGCGTTACAATCTCGCAGGCAAGGAGAACATCTTCTTCTGGACGATCACCAACCGCATGGCGCCGGCGGCCGTCTTTTTGCTGCCCTTCTTCCTGCTGTTCACCCAGGTCTTCGCCATCGGCGACTACAAGCTCTACGATACGCGCATCGGCATGATCCTGCTCTATTGCACGTTCAACCTGCCTTTCGCCATCTGGACGCTCAGGCCGACCATCGACGGCATCCCGCGCGAATTGGACGAGGCGGCGACGGTCGACGGCGCCTCCACCTGGCAGGTCATTCGCGAAGTGGTGTTTCCGCTGGCGCGTCCGGGCCTGGCGGTCACGCTGATCCTCACCTGGGTCTTCGCCTGGAACGAATTCCTGCTGGCGGCGACGCTGACGAGCTTCAACGCCCGCACGATCACCACCGGCCTTTCCGAATACGTGACCACCACCGGCACCGAATGGGGCACGATGGCATCCATCGCCATCATCACCCTCATCCCGGCGCTCATCGTCTTCACGGTCGTGCAGCGGCACATCATCGCCGGCCTGACCTTCGGCGCGGTGAAGGAGTAGTCTCATGGAGCACAATATCGAAGAAGAAACCCCGGCACCGCGTGGCCCCAAGCATGGCTTCCTGCCTATCGTCACCAACTGGTTCGACCGGCTGTTCATCGGCATCTACCTGTTCGTGGCGCTGGAGCTTCTGTGGATGCGCTTCCTGGAGCAATCCATTCCGCTCACCGTCTGCCATGTGCTGGCGATCGCGCTCGGCGCGCTGATCGTCTGGAAAGGGTGACTCGGATGAAGGCTCTCGTCCTCGAAGAAAAACTGAAGCTTTCATTGCGCGACTTCCCCATCGAACAGGAAGACGTCATGGGGCAGCATGATGTGCGCATCAAGCTGCACACCGTCGGTATCTGCGGCTCGGACGTGCATTATTACACGCATGGCGGCGCCGGCATCTTTCAGGTGAAGGCGCCGATGATCCTCGGCCACGAAGCCTCCGGCACCGTGATCGAAACCGGAGCCAAAGTGACGACGCTGAAGGTCGGCGACCGCGTCTGCATGGAGCCCGGCATTCCCGACCCTATGAGCCGGGCGACCCGCCTCGGCCTCTACAATGTCGATCCCGCCGTCCGCTTCTGGGCGACGCCGCCGGTGCATGGCGTGCTGCGCCCCACCGTCGTTCACCCGGAAGCCTTCACCTTCAAACTGCCGGATACCGTCTCCTTCGCGGAAGCCGCGATGGTCGAGCCGCTGGCGGTCGGCGTGCATGCGGCAACCAAGGCGCAGGTGCGGCCGGGCGATATCGCGCTGGTGATCGGCGCCGGTCCCATCGGCCTGGTCACGGCGCTGTCGGCGCTGGCGGCCGGCTGCGCCCGCGTCTTCGTCAGCGATGTCGACGACAGCAAGCTGGAGATCGCCGCCCGCCTCGGGCCGATCACGCCGATCAACGTCGCGCGCAGCGACCTGACGCAGGAGATCCGCAAGGCGACGGATGGCTGGGGCGTGGAAATCGTCTTCGAATGCTCCGGCAGTCCCAAGGCGGCGGAGGGCGTGTTCGATCCGCTCTGCCCGGCCGGCCGGGTGGTGTTCATCGGCTCGCAGATCCACGACATCGCTTACAATGTCGGCAAGGCGATGGTGCGCGAGGCGCGGGTGGAGCATGTGTTCCGCTATGCCCATGTCTTTCCGCGTTGCGTGGCCATGCTCGCCTCCGGCGCGATCGACGTCAAACCGTTGATCACCCGCACCTTCGGTTTCGACGACAGCGTCGAGGCCTTCGAAATCGCCGCATCCGCGCCCAAGGGCGAAGTGAAGATGCAGATCGCGCTGCCGCAGTAAGGGGAACGACCATGGCAGAAGTCACCATCAAGAACATCGTCAAGCGTTACGGCGAGCTTGAAGTCATCCATGGCGTCAACGTCGATATCGCGGATGGCGAATTCGTCGTCCTCGTCGGCCCGTCGGGCTGCGGAAAATCGACGCTGCTGCGCATGATCGCCGGTCTGGAGCCGATTTCCGGCGGCGATCTCAGCATCGGCAAACGCATCGTCAACACCATGCCGCCCAAGGATCGCGACATCGCCATGGTGTTCCAGTCCTACGCGCTTTATCCGCACAAGACGGTGGCGGAAAACATGGGCTTTTCGCTAAAGATCAAAGGCGCGCCGAAAGCCGAGATCGACGCGAAAGTGCGCCAGGCGGCCGGCGTTCTCGACCTGACGAAACTGCTCGACCGTTATCCGCGGCAATTGTCGGGCGGCCAGCGCCAGCGTGTGGCCATGGGCCGCGCCATCGTGCGCAATCCGCAGGTCTTCCTGTTCGACGAGCCGCTGTCCAACCTCGACGCCAAGCTGCGCGTCGCCATGCGCGTCGAGATCAAGGAGCTGCATCAGCGCCTGAAGACCACCACCATCTATGTCACTCATGACCAGATCGAGGCCATGACCATGGCAGACAAGATCGTCGTCATGAAGGACGGCTATGTCGAACAGATCGGCGCGCCGCTGGATCTCTATGACAACCCCGCCAACGTCTTCGTCGCCGGCTTCATCGGCTCGCCCTCGATGAATTTCTTGCGCGGGCGCATCCGTTCCGAGGGAGGCGTGCAGCGCTTCGTCTCCGATCACGGCTCGGTGCTGCCGGTCAAGCCTATCGAGGTCGAGGACGGGCGCCCGGTGATCTACGGCGTGCGCCCGGAGCATATCGGCCTAGGCGCCGAAGGCCTCGCCGTCAAGGTTGCGGTGGTCGAGCCGACGGGCGCGGAAACCCAGCTCTTCGCCCGGGCCGGCGAGGACACCATCGACGCCCTGCTGCGCGACCGCGTCGGCGTGCGCGCCGGTGAGGCGGTCAACTTCGTTATCGATCCGCAAAAGGCGCATGTCTTCGACCAGCAGACGACGAAGCGCCTGAGCTGAGGCGAAGCCTCTTCGAAAGAGGTTGCGGGCCACACCCCGCATCCTTCAGACCATCAAAAAAGCCTGACCGCGCATGACGCGGAGGCTTATGTGAGGTTTATCATTATCCTGAGAATGCGAGGTGCTGTCCTCGCATTCTTATGTTTCCATCGTGATGCAATTCCCCCTTCCCGGAATCGCTCCCCATGTTGCCAACCACGCGCGATCCGTGGGAAAAGCGGACAATGAACACAGACGCCACACGCTGCCTGGTTTTCGATCTCGGCGCCGGTTCCGGCCGCGCCATGCTGGTCGAGTTTACCGGCGATTCCCTCGCCGTCCGTGAATTGCACCGTTTCTCCGGTTACGAGGTGCGGCTGGACGACGGCCCGGCATGGGATGTCGAGGCAATCCGAGCCGGTTTGCGCGAAGGCCTGCGCCGGGCGGCGGACGGCCCTGCCATCCGCTCGCTCGCCGTCGATAGCTGGGGCGTGGATTTCGCGCTTGTCGACCAAAGCGGCCGGTTGGTCGACCAGCCGCGCACCTATCGTCACCCGCGCGGGCAGCGCGGCATGAACGCGCTCGAGGCACATCACGCCCGCATCGCCACCCGTACCGGTGTGCAAATCCTGCCAATCATCACGCCTTTTCATCTTCAGGACTGGGCGAAACATCATCCGACCCTGCTCGACGCAACCGAGCGTTTCCTGATGACCTCGGACTTCTATGCTTTCGACCTTTCCGGGATCGCTGCCTGCGAGAACACGCTGGCGCGCACCTCCGGGCTGGTGAACGTCCATTCGGGCGATTGGGATGCGGAGGTGCTGCATCTTGCCGGCCTGCCGGGCCGGATGTTTCCGCACATCGTGCCCTCAGGGACGCCACTCGGCCGCTTGAAGCCGGAGTTGGCGACCGGACCGGCGCTGGAAAACACTGAGGTGATCGCTGCCGCCGGCCATGACACCGCCTGCGCCGCCTTTGCACTGGCCCCGCGAGCGGGCGAGGCTTTTGCCGTCTGCGGCTCTTGGATCCTCGTCGGCGTCGAGGTGCCGGAAGGACATCTGCCCGAAGCCGCCATCGGGCTCGGCCTTGGACTGGAAGGCGGCATCGGCGGGCGGGCCATCCTCACCCGCAGCCTGCCCGGCCTGTTCCTGATGCGCCGCCTGCGCGATAGCTGGAAGGCACGCAGCGGCGAGGATGTGGATTTCGCCACGCTCGGGCGGCAGGCCCGCGAGGCCGATCCGGCAACGCCGGCCATCGACGTCACCCACGGCCTGTTCTTCGATCCGCAGGACATGGTCGGCGCGATGCAGGATTTTAATCCCATGCTGAAGGGCCGCCCCATCGGCGATCTCGCCCGCGCGCTCTATCTCGGGCTGGCTCGGGCCGTCACAAATAGCATCGCCGAACTCTCGCAATTTTCCGAAAAACCCATCGAGGCCATCCGGGTCGGGGGCGGTGGCGGGCAGGACGCGGCTTGGCGGCATTTCCTGGAAGCCGCGAGCGGCTGCCATGTGCAGGCCGGGCTGGTGGAGGCGAGCGTCGTCGGCAATGCGCTGATCCAGCTCGTCGGCCTCAAGGCGCTGCCCTCCTTCGAGGCGGCGCAGGCGCTCGCCCGCCGCGCCACCGATAGCGGAGCCTGGCGCGCATGAGCCTGCTTCCGGAAGAACGCGCCGAAGCCATCCTGCGGGTGCTCTCCCGTGACGGCCGGTTGCTGGTGGAAGCCGCCTCCCGCGAACTCAACGTGTCAGGCGAAACCATCCGCCGCGATCTCAAGCGGCTGGAAACCGCAGGCTTGCTGAAACGCAGCCACGGCGGCGCCGTGCCGGTGCCGCCGCGCCAGGCCGAGGATTTGTCCTATCCGGCCCGCTCGGTGCTGAACATCAGCGCCAAGCGCCGCATCGCCAGCGCCGCCGCGCGCCACATCGCCGACAATCAGGCGCTGATGGTCGACAGTTCCTCCACCGCGCTGGAAGTGGTGCGGGCGCTGAAGGGCCGCAAGGGCCTGACCATCGTCACCAATTCGGTGGCGCTGCTCACCGATCCCGCCTCGCTGCCGCACCGGCTGATCTCGGTCGGCGGCGAGCGCCATCCCGAGGTCATGACCTTTCACGGGCCGCTGGCGGTGGAGGCCGCGCGGCGTTTCCACGCCGATCTCGCCATCATTTCCGTCAAGGCGCTGTCGAAACGCTCCGGCCTGATGGTCGCCAATGCCGAGGAGGCCGAACTCAAGCGCATCTTCCTCGAAAATGCCGAGCGCAGCCTGCTGCTGGTCGATGGCGACAAGTTCGACGGCTCCGGCCTCGTCTCCGTCGCCCCGCTGGAGGCCGTCTCCGCCCTGATCACCGACCGCGAGCCCTCAGGCGAATGGCGAACGCTGATCGAAAAGGCCGGCGTGGCGCTGGAAATCGCCTCATGACTATATATGTTGTTTTGTGTTGATTTCTGTTGATTTGAGAATCCGTCTGTGAGATCGTGCCTTCAACGAGGAGGCACGCATGCAAGACACGAAAGACCTGCGCGAATTCATCTGCGATATCGGCCGCCGCGCCTGGCAGAAGGGCATGGGGGCTGCCAATGACGGCAACATCTCCATCCTGCTCGACGACGACACAGTGCTCTGCACCCCGACCGGCGTCTCCAAGGGTTTCATGACCCCCGACATGATCTGCCGCATCGACCGCGCCGGCCATTCCGTCGATGGCGGCGCGTGGAAACCCTCCACCGAAACCAAGATGCATCTCTGCGTCTATGACAACCGGCCGGATGCCCGCGCCGTCGTCCATGCGCACCCGCTTTATGCGACGGTGCATGCCATCTGCGGCAAGCCAATCACCCAGCAGATCATGCCGGAATCGACCATGTTCCTCGGCGAGGTGCCGCTTTCGCCCTATGCGCTACCGTCGTCGGAGGATCTGTCGAAGGCGATTGCGCCCTATCTCGAAAGACACGACGCCATCCTGCTCGAAAACCACGGGGCGCTGACCTGTGGCCACGACCTGCAATCGGCCTGGTTCAAGATGGAGGCGCTCGATTATTACGCCAAGGTCGTCTATCTCGCCGCCGGCTATGGCGGCGCCCATGAATTCGACCAGAGCGAGGTGGAGCGTCTGGTCGAGCTGAAGCGCACCCGCTTCCCCTCGCCCGGCCGGCACCCCTTTATCCCCTAAGCATTCCCGGGAGGAAAACCATGTATACGCAAAAACTGCGCCTCGACGGGCGCGTGGCGGTCGTCACCGGCGGCGGGCGCGGCATCGGGCTGGCGATCTCAGAAGCGCTGGCCGAATTCGGCGCGCGCGTCATCATCGCCGATATCGATCTCGACATTGCCCGCGCCGGCCAGCAGCGGCTCGCCAATCTCGGCCATGAGGCCGATATCCGTGCGGTCGACGTCACCAAGCCGCAGGAGGTCGAGGAACTGGCCGCCGCCCTCGTCGCTGAATACGGCAAGGTCGATATCCTCGTCGCCAATGCCGGCATCGCCCGCTCAGGGACAGCGGCGGAGGATGTCACGGACGAGCACTGGCTGCATGTCAACGACGTCAATTACAACGGCGTCTTCTGGTGTAACCGCGCCTTCGGCCGCCACATGCTGAAGGCCGGGCGCGGCGCCATTGTCAATATCGGCTCGATGTCCGGCTATATCTCCAACCGGCCGCAGAAGCAGACCTATTACAACGCCTCCAAGGCCGCCGTGCATCAGATGACCTCGTCGCTGGCCGCCGAATGGGCCGATCGCGGCGTGCGCATCAATGCCGTCGCGCCGACCTATATCGAAACGGAAATGACCAGTTACCGCCATGACAATGACGGCATGATCGAGGTCTGGCTGCGCGACACGCCGATGCATCGCATGGGCAAGCCGGACGAGATCGCCTCCGTGGTGCATTTCCTCGCCAGCGATGCGTCGAGCCTGATGACAGGCGAAACCGTGCTGGTCGATGGCGGCTTCACCTGCTGGTGAGGTTTTCGGCGCCGAAGACGATCTCCTGATCGACGCTGAGCAGGCGCTTGTGCAACAGGCAGGCGGCCCCGATGGCCGGGCCGCCATGTCCCAGCTCCGAAAGCACGATCTCCGGCAGCGGTTGGCCGTTCAGCACATGCCGCGCCATGGCCGCCGCCACCGCCTCGCGACAATGGCCATAGAGCGCCGCGACCGGCCCCCCGAGCACGATCCGGCCGGGATCGAGGATATTGGCGAGCGCCGCCAGCCCAAGGCCGAGATAATGTGCCCAATCCGCAAGCGTCACCTGCGCCGCCCCTTCCCCCGTTTCCAATAATCCAAGAAATCCAGCAATATCGCCGGCACCGCCACCGTGAAAACGATGCCGTGCCAGCACCGCCTCCCGGCCGACAAAGGTTTCGAGCGAACCGGGCAAGGTCGCCATATCGACAAAACCCTCCTGCCCGACGAGGATATGGCCGAATTCGCCGGCATAACCGCCATGGCCGCGCAGGGTCTCGCCGCCGGCAAGGATCGCGCCGCCGAGGCCGGCATCGAGGAAGACGTAAAGCTCCATCGGGCCGGGCCGGGCCGGCTGGCGATAGACCTCGGCCATGGCGAAGGCATTGGCATCGTTCTCCGCCGTCAGCAGTGGCGGCTGCGGCAGGTGTGCGGCGATCATCGGCAGGATGGCAACGTCGCGCCAGCCGAGCAGCGGCGCGCGCATCACCCGCCCTTCGCGGTCGACGGCGCCGGGGACAGCGACGCAGATGCCGTGCAGCCGGTCGTAGCCGCCGAGCGCCTTGCAGAGGCCGTCGACCTGATCCGCGACGCGCGCGGCCAGTCTTTCCGGCGCGGTCTCCGTCGCCGCAAAGGTCTCGTGCCGCTCCGCCACGACACAGGCTGCGAAATCCAGCGCCACGACGCTCAAGCGCCCGACGCCAAGCTCGACGCCGATGAACAGCCCATGCTCGCCGCGCAGCCGCACCAGCGTGCCGGGCCTTCCGGCACGGTTGTCGCGGGCATCCTGCGCCTCGTCCTCGATGACGAGGCCCTCCGTCGTCAGCGTGTTGACGATGCTGCTGGCGGTCGAACGCGTCAGGCCGAGTTGCCGGGCGAGATCGGCGCGGCTCATCCCGCCCCGACGCAGCAGGGCTTCCAGCGCGCGGATCTCGTTGATGTGCCGGACGGCGCGCGGCATCGACATGGCCTGGTCTCCCTTGCTTCCTGCATTGACAAATGCACGAGTTCATGTTTGTTTTCAAACCAAACAAATTAGAAATCGACGGGCGAAAACCTTCGACCCGCCGAAACAGGGACGAAACATGCCGAAGAAAGACGAAAGACGGCTGCGGATCGGGGTTCTCGGCGCCGGCCAGATCGCGCAAGCCGCGCATTTCGAAAGCTGTACTAAGGCGGTCAATGCCGATCTCCATGCCATCTGCGACATTGCCGACGACCTGCGCGAACGCATGGCGATCATGCATGACGCAAC
The DNA here is from genome assembly GCF_029601685.1 of Rhizobium sp. YJ-22. Lineage (NCBI taxonomy): Bacteria > Pseudomonadati > Pseudomonadota > Alphaproteobacteria > Hyphomicrobiales > Rhizobiaceae > Rhizobium > Rhizobium sp. YJ-22. Next base: position 96,806 of record NZ_JARRIR010000006.1, read on the forward strand.
CACGACCTATGCCGATTACGACCGCATGCTCGCCGATCCCGATGTCGATGCCGTCATCATCGCAACCGCCGATGCCTTCCATGTGCCGGCGGCGAAGCGGGCGCTGGAGGCGGGCAAGCATGTGCTCTGCGAAAAGCCGCTCGGCGTCACCGTCGAGGAGGTGCTGGACCTGCAACAGGTGGTGGAGAAATCCGGAAAGGTGCTGCAGGTCGGCCATATGAAGCGTTTCGACGCCGGATTGCAGGCCGCCAAAAGCTTTATCGATACCGAAATGGGCGACCTCGTCGCGCTGAAGGCGTGGTATTGCGACAGCACCCATCGCTACCCGATGACCGATGCCGTGCAGCCGCTGATCGTCACCAGCGCCCGGGCGAAAAAGCCCGCCGAAAACCCCAAGGCCGATCTGCGCCGTTACTACATGCTGGCGCATGGCTGTCATCTGATCGATACGGCGCGCTATTTCGCCGGCGAGATTCTGTCGGTGCGCGCCCGGCTGTCTGAGCGGGCGGGACTATGGTGCTGGTTCGTGGATGTCGAATACGCCTCCGGCGCGCTCGGCCATCTCGACCTGGCGGTCGCCGTGCGCATGGACTGGCACGAGGGTTTCCAGATCTACGGCCAAAACGGCAGCGTCATCGGCAAGACCTACAATCCCTGGTATTACAAATCCAGCGATGTCGATATCTTTCGCGAGGCGGATGGCGCGACGCATCGTGTGCTCGGCGCCGACGGCCATTTCTACCGCCGCCAGCTCGAAGCCTTCGCCCGCACCATCCTCGACGGCGCGCCGATGCGAGGCGCGGACGTTCAGGACGGCCTCGCCTCGGTGCGCGCCATGGTCGCCATCACCCGCTCCGTCGAAAGCAGGCGCGCGGTGGCGCTGGCGGATGTCGGCGGGGGCGTGTGATGCGGCTCGGCATCTTTGCCAAAACCTTTCCCGGCAGCGATCCGGCCTCGGTGCTTGCAGCAGTGAAGGCCGCCGGCTTTTCGGCCGCGCAATACAACATGGCCTGTTCCGGGCTCGACGCCATGCCGGAGCGCATCGCCCCGGGAGCGGCGCAGGCCGTCGCAGCGGCCGCGCGGCAGAGCGGCATCGAGATCGTCGCCGTCTCCGGCACCTACAACATGATCCATCCCGATCCGGCCAAACGAGAGGCCGGGCACCGCCGGCTGGATGTGATCGCAGCGCAGGCGCGAACGATGGGAACCGGCCTCGTGACGCTCTGCACCGGCACGCGCAACGCGGACGACCAGTGGCGGCACCACCCGGACAACGCAACACCCGAGGCATGGCGCGACCTGCTGCGCGCGATGGAAACCGCCATCGCTACTGCCGAGCGCCATGACGTCGATCTCGGCATCGAACCTGAAGTCGCCAATGTCATCGACAGCGCCGCCAAGGCGCGGCGGCTGATTGACGCGCTGCAAAGCCCGCGCCTGAAAATCGTCCTCGATCCGGCCAACCTGTTCGAAACCGCAGGCCTTGCCGAACAGCGCGACCGCGTCTCGCAGGCCGTCGATCTTCTCGCCGACCGGCTGGTCATGGCCCATGCGAAAGACCGCGATGCGAGCGGCCGTTTCGTCGCCGCCGGTCAGGGCGTGCTGGATTACGACCATTATCTCGCCTGCCTGAAGCGGGCCGGCTTTGCGGGAAACCTCGTCACCCATGGCCTCGACGCCGCCGAAGCGCCCACTGTTGCCCGTTTCCTGCGCGAAAAACTGGCCGGAGGGGCGTCATGACGACATTCGAAACCGCCGATGGCGTGACGCTCGCCGTCGATGCCGATGCCGATGCCGGCGACGGGCCGGTCATGCTTTTCCAGCACGGGCTTTGCGGCAATGCCGGGCAGGCCCGCGAGGCCTTTCCCGCCGAGACGGGTTTCCGCCGCGTGACCGTCGAGATGCGCGGCCATGGCCGCTCGCAGGCGGGAGATCCCGGCCGCTTTTCCATCGCGCAGTTCACCGACGATCTCATCGCCTTCATCGAGACCCGGCTTGAGGCGCCGGTGGTGATCGGCGGCATTTCCATGGGGGCGGCGCTCTCCCTGCGCCTTGTCGTCCTGCGCCCCGATCTGGTGCGCGGCCTGATTCTCGTCCGCCCCGCTTGGGCTTTTGCGGCCGCGCCGGAGAACCTGATTCCGAATATCGAAGTCGGCCGCGCGCTGCAGAGCGAGGTTCCCGAAGAGACAAGGCGACAGTTCCTCGCCGGAGAGACCGCCGCGCAACTGCGCGAGGTGGCAACGGATAATCTCGCTTCCCTCACCGGCTTTTTCGAGCGCCAGCCCACCGTCGTCACCGCCGCGCTGCTGACGACGATTTCCGTGGACGGAACGGGCGTATCGGCCGAACAGGCCGCCGCCCTGACCGTCCCCTGCCGCGTCATCGCCCAGGCCCGCGACAAGGTTCATCCCCTCGCTCTCGCGCAAGAGCTCGCCGCCAGCATTCCCGGCGCGGATTTCGTCGAGATCACGCCCAAGGCGGTGGACAAGGCAGCCTATGCGCGCGACCTGCGCGCAGCCATCGCCTCATTCCTGGAGATCCTGCGGTGAGCGCCGCCCCCCGCTTCGCCCTCGGCGTCGATCTCGGCGGCACGCGGCTGCGCGCGGCGACGATGACCGAAAGCGGCGAGATTATCGCCAGCAAGGAGATGCCGACCGAGGTCCATGGCGGGCCGGATCGCATCCTCGCCGATATCCTGCGCCTCGTCGAAACCGTCTCCGCCGGCATCCCGGCCGATGCGATTGCCGGCCTGTGCGTCTGCGCTCCCGGCCCGCTCGACGCCCGCAACGGCATTGCCCTGCATATCCCCACCTTGCCCGGCTTCGACGATTTTCCGCTCGCCGCCGTGCTCGGCGCAAAACTGCCCTATCCCGTCAGCCTCGAAAACGACGGCATCGCCGCCGCCGTCGCCGAATGGCGCTACGGGGCCGGGCGCGGCGTCGACAATCTCGTCTACATGACCGTCAGCACCGGCATCGGCGGCGGCGTCATCGCAGACGGGCGCGTGCTTTACGGGCGCATGGGCATGGCCGGGCATATCGGCCATATGAGCATCCGTCCCGATGGCAATGTCTGCCCCTGCGGCAATGCCGGTTGTTTCGAGGCCTATGGCTCCGGCACCGCCTTTACCGCGCGCGGCCGCGTTGCGGCGGCCAGACGGCGTGACAGCAGCCTTTCCAGATACGCCGACAGCCTCCATGCCCGCGATATCTTCGCCGCGGCCCGGGAAGGCGATGCGCTGGCCCGCGATCTCGTCGCCGAGGAAGCGGAAATCCTCGGCCAGGGCGTGCGCAACCTGCTGCATCTCTATAGCCCTGATCTGGTCGTTATAGGCGGCGGCATCGCCAATGCCTTCGACCAATTGGAAGGCGGCATTCGCGCCTATATCGCGGCGCGCGCCCTGCCGCCGTTCCGGACGATGCCAATCCGCCGTGCGGAGCTTGGCGACCTCTCCGGCGTCGTCGGCACGGCAGCGCTCGCCTTTGCCCATGCAAAACGAAGGGCCTGAAATGCATTTCCTTTTTTGCGACGGAAATCGCGAGGAAACTCCCAAGGCCCAGCCGTCTTGCGGATGATCTTTCCTCAAAATCCGCTGCGATCCGGCCTATTCTGGCTCATCTCCAGCGTTCAGCGAAAAGGAAGCACCCCATGAGCCTGCGTATCAACGACACCGCCCCCGATTTCACCGCCGAAACGACGCAAGGGTCGCTGAGCTTCCATGACTGGATCGGCGACGGCTGGGCGGTCCTCTTCTCGCATCCGAAGAATTTCACGCCCGTATGCACCACCGAACTCGGCGCCATGGCCGGCCTCGACGGTGAATTCCGCCAGCGCGGCGTCAAGGTGATCGGCATTTCCGTCGATCCGGTGGAAAGCCATGTCAAATGGAAGAACGACATCAAGGTCGCCACCGGCTTCGACGTCGAGTATCCGCTGATCGGCGACCGCGATCTCCAGGTGGCAAAACTCTATGACATGCTGCCGGCCGATTCCGGCTCGTCCTCGGAAGGCCGCACGCCGGCCGACAACGCCACCGTGCGCTCGGTCTATGTCATCGGCCCGGACAAAAAGATCAAGCTGATCCTCACCTATCCGATGACCACGGGCCGCAATTTCGCGGAAATCCTGCGCGCCATCGATTCGCTGCAGCTCACCGCCGCCCACAAGGTCGCGACACCTGCCAACTGGAACCAGGGCGAGGACGTCATCATCACCGCCGCCGTTTCCGACGAAGAGGCCAACGAGCGCTTCGGGTCCTTCGAGCGCGTCCTGCCCTACCTGCGCAAGACCAGACAGCCGGCGCTCTGACGCTGTTTACCGGGCCGCCGCCATCGGTGCGCGGCCCGTCGCCGGATCGGGCGAGAAGATCACCACTGCGAACATCAGCACCCCGAGCAAGGTGATCAGCGAGGAGATGCCGACAAGCGGCTCCATCGCCATATGACCTTCCAGCAAAAGATAGAGCGAAGGCACCATCAGCACGACGCCGAGCGTGTAGACGCCGTATTGCAGCAGCGCCAGGCGCTTCTCGGCCTTGCGCGGGTTCAGCGCATAATAGGTGCCGAACAGCGCCATGGTTACCCAGCCGAGCAAATTGGCGTGCGCATGGGCGCCGATCGTAGTGTGGTCTTGCGAGATGGCCATCTTCAGACCCATCCCGATGCCCACGACCAGAAAGACGATTGCAGTCCGGAAATAGAGATTGGACAGACGTGGCATGACGGTTCCCCTTTGTTCTCTGCCAGCCCGCACATTATCACGTGCAGGCGAGTCCGAGAATTGGCTTTCGTCAAGCGAATCGTCGACTCAGATGGCGTCGCGCACCCGCTCCCAAGCCTTGGCGAGATGGCGGCCGAGAACTTCCGACAGCTTCGCGCCGTCACGCGCCTCAAGCGCCGCAATCATCTCCTCGTGCTCGGCCACAGCCGCCGCCCACTTCTCCTGGCCTTCATGGCCGATGAAGCGGATGCGCTTCAGGCGCGTCTGCAGCATGAGCTGCACTTCCGACAACGTCGCATTCTTGGCGAGACGGACAATGGCGATGTGGATCGCCTGGTTGAGCTTGTAATAATTGAGACGATCGCCGCTGCGGTAACGCGCCACCATCTCGTCATGCATCTCGCGCACGGCGCGGATCTCGGCATCGCTGGCGAGCTCGCAGGCGAGACGCCCCGCCAGCTCCTCCAGCGTCCTCAAGACGGTCAGCATGTCCTGCACGTCTCTTCCGCTGAAGCGCTTGACCACGGCGCCACGGCTCGGCACCAACTCGACGAGCCCCTCGCTCGCCAGATATTTGATCGCCTCGCGCAAGGGAGTGCGCGAGACGCCGAGCTGCTCGCCGAGCTGGCCTTCATGCAGGCGCGTGCCCGGTTCGAGATCGCCCTCGATGATCATGTCGCGCAGGCGGTTCACGAGCGTGTCGTGCAGCGCGGTGCGGCGAATGGGGCCGGACCCCGCATCCGTCTGGCGATCCAACATATTGATATCATCCATCATTCAATCGCCATCCCTTGATCGGTCCGGATTCGTCGTCCGGTTCGTAACTTCGAACATGGCAACGGCCCGGTTCGCCGTCAATAGAAAATGCTGCATACAGCATTCAAAACACTTGATGCAGAATGCAGAATGACGTAAAGGTTCCCCACAAGCCAATGTGGAGGACATCAGCATGACATCGCGTGAGGCACGCCCGACGATCGCGCTCGCCATGGGCGACCCCGCCGGCATCAGCCCGGAACTCACCGCCCGCCTTCTCGCCCTTCCCGAAATCGCCGACGCCGCCCATATCGTCGCAATCGGCGATCGCCGCATCCTCGACGAGGGCGCACGCTCGGCAGGCCTGTCACTCGATCTTGCACCGGCGACGCTGGAGAATTTCGAATCCGCCGGCCGCGACCGTCATGTCTTCGTCGATCTCGGTCATCTCGACCCGGCGGACGTTACGCGCGGCGAAGCGACGCTGGCCGGCGGCGAATTCGCCACCCGCAATTTCCGCGAGGCGCTGCTGCTGGCAGGTGCGGGCCGCGCAAACGCCGTCTGCTTCACGCCTTTCAACAAGAAGGCGATGCGCTTCGCCTATCCGGGCTATGACGACGAGATCCGTTTCGTCGCCGATGTGCTCGGCTTTACGGGCAAAGTCCGCGAGTTCAACGTGCTGGAAAAGGTCTGGAACGCGCGCGTCACCTCGCACATCCCGCTTTCGGCCGTCGCGTCCTCGATTTCCGTCGACGGAATTCTCGAAGAGCTCGACCTGGCGCAGAAATGTCTGAAAAGCGCCGGCTACGACGCGCCGAAGATCGCGGTCGCCGGCATCAACCCGCATGCGGGCGACGGCGGCAGCTTCGGCATGGAAGAAATCGACATCATCGAACCGGCCGTGGAAGCCGCCAAGGCCAAGGGTTACGACGTCGAAGGCCCCTTCCCGGCCGACACCGTCTTCCTGCGCGCCATCAAGGATGGTTTCCAGGCGGTGCTGACCATGTATCACGACCAGGGACAGATCGCGATGAAGCTGATGGGCTTCGACAAGGGCGTGACCATGATGGGCGGCCTGCCCTTCCCGCTCTGCACGCCTGCCCATGGCACGGCCTACGACATCGCCGGCAAGGGCATTGCCGATGTCGGCGCCAGCCGCGAGGCGCTGCTGCTGGCGGCGCGCATGGCGGCCCGCTCGGCTGCCGCGGCGGCCTGAAACCGCCCATTTCCCATGATTTTCCGGCATGGAGGAGGTCCATGCCGGCACCACCCAACGGAGGAGAATCCATGAAAAAGACCCTTTCCCTCACCTGCGTCGTTGCGGCCGCGCTTGGCCTATCCGCGCCCGCCCATGCCTTCGAGCCGAACCGCCGGTCGAATTCGTCGTCACCGCCGGCCCCGGCGGCGGCACCGACATCTTCGCCCGCACCATCCAGGCGATCATCGCCAAATACGAGCTGATGAAGGCCCCGGTCGTCGTCACCAACAAGGGCAGCGCCGGCGGCGCTGAAGGCTTCGTCTATGCCGCCGGTTACGAAGGCGACCCCTACAAGCTGGCCTTCGGCACCAATAATGCCTATCTGCTGCCGATCCGCGCCAAGGTTCCCTACAAGGCCGACGGCCTCGTGCCGGTCGCATCGCTCGCCGCCGATGAATTCGTGCTGTGGGTCAACGGCAAGTCCGAGTTCAACGCCGCCGCCGATTTCGTCGCCAAGGCCAAGGAAGCCGGCAACATGAAGGTGGGTGGTAGCCAGTCCAAGGACGTCGACCAGATCCTCACCTCGATGATCAACAATGCCACCGGCGCCAATCTCGGCTACATCCCCTTCAAGAGCGGCGGCGAAGCGGCCGTGCAGCTTGCCGGCGAGCACATTGCCGCCAACGTCAACAATCCGAGCGAAAACCTCGGCCAGTGGCAGGCCGGCATGGTCAAGCCGCTCTGCGTCTTCAAGTCGGAAAAGCTCAAGAGCGACGCCAAGGTCGCCGGCGACAAGGGCTGGGGCGATATCCCCACCTGCAAGGAAAGCGGCATCGCCATCGACAACTATTCCATGCCGCGCACGGTGTGGCTGCCGGCCGGCGTCGAGCCGGATGCCGTCGCCTTCTATGCCGACATGCTGAAGAAGGTGTCCGAGACGCCGGAATGGGCGAAGTATCTCGCTGACACCTCGCAGTCCCCGGCCTATATGAGCGGCGACGAACTCAAGTCCTTCATCGACAAGGACCAGGCTGCCGTCAGCGAAGTCCTGAAGCGCGAGGGATGGCTGGCCAACTGATCTCCTCCCAAGCAGATCGGGCGGGCGCCCCTCACGGGGGCGTCCGCATCTCCATGGAAAGGTTCATGCCATGCAGGAACAACAGGAAAAGGGTGTGCCGCGCTTCGTCATGGAAGCCGGCATGGCGCTGCTGACCGGCGCCTTTGGCGTCGCCACCGTCTACGGCTCGCAGGAAGCGGGAACCGGCTGGACGGAGATGGGGCCGGATGCGGGCTATTTCCCCTTCTATATCGGCCTGCTGATCGTTTTCGGCAGCCTCGTCAATCTCGTCTTCTCGTTCGTCAAGCATCGTCCGGCCGGCGAGATTTTCGCGACCGGCCCGCAATTCAAGGCGGTCGCCGGCTTTCTGGTGCCGCTGATCGTCTTCGCCGGCATTTCCACTGTGCTCGGCCTCTATGTCGGCACGGCGCTCTATATCGCCGGCGTCATGATCCTGCAGGGCCGCTACAAATGGTGGGTCGGCCTGCCCGCCGGCATCGCGCTGTCGGTGTTCTTCTTCGTCATTTTTGAAATCGGCTTCAAGGTTCCGCTGCTCAAGGGGCCGGTCGAGGCCTGGTTCGGCATCTACTGACCGAACGGGGTCGGTGTCTTCGGAGGAAAGACATGGAAAATATCGGTCTCCTGATGGACGGTTTCGGCCATGTGCTGAGCTGGAACCATCTGCTCCTGATGATGCTCGGCGTGACGCTCGGCATCCTGGTCGGCGTCCTGCCCGGCCTCGGCGCGCCGAACGGCGTGTCGCTGCTCCTGCCGCTGACCTTCTCGATGGATCCGATCTCGGCGATCATCCTGCTCTCCTGCATGTATTGGGGCGCGTTGTTCGGCGGTTCGACCACCTCGATCATCTTCAACATTCCGGGCGAGCCCTCTTCCGTCGCCACCACCTTCGACGGCTATCCGATGGCCCAGCGCGGCGAAGCGACGCGGGCACTGACGCTCGCCTTCGTGTCCGCCGGCCTGGGCGCACTGGCCGGCGTGGTGATGATCACGCTGCTCTCCGGCTGGGTCGCCAATTTCGCGCTGCGGTTTTCGTCGCCGGAATATTTCGCCGTCTATTTCCTTGCCTTTTCCAGCTTTATCTCGATGGGCGCGCAATCGCCGTTCAAGACGCTGGTGTCGATGATGATCGGCTTCGCGCTCGCCTCGATCGGCATGGACACGATCTCCGGCAACCTGCGCCTCACCTTCGATATCCCCGAGCTGATCAAGGGCGTCTCCTTCCTGATCGCTGTCATGGGCCTGTTCGGCATCGGCGAGCTGCTGCTGACCACCGAGGAAGGCCTGCGCTTCGACGGTGTGCAGGCCAAGGTGCGGCTTTCCGAAATCGGCCGCACGCTGATCGAAATGCCACGCTACTGGCTGACCATCGTCCGCTCGACGCTGATCGGCATCTGGATGGGCATCACGCCGGCCGGCCCGACGGCGGCCTCCTTCATGAGCTACGGCGTCGCCCGCCGCTCGGCCCGCGACAAGTCGATGTTCGGCAAGGGCGATCCGCGCGGCATCGTGGCACCTGAAACAGCCGACCATTCGGCCGGCACCTCGGCGCTCTTGCCGATGCTGGCGCTCGGCGTGCCAGGCTCGGCGACCGCCGCCGTGATGATGGGCGGGCTGATGATCTGGGGCCTGACCCCCGGCCCGACCCTGTTCACCGACCGCCCGGATTTCGTCTGGGGCCTGATCGCCTCGATGTATCTCGGCAATATCGTCGCCGTGATCCTGGTCATCGCCACCGTGCCGCTCTATGCCTCGATCCTGCGCATTCCCTTCTCGATCATCGGCCCGATCATCGTCGCCGTGATCTTTTCGGGCGCCTATCAGGCCGGCAGCAACATTTCCGACATGTGGCTGGTCATCGTCTTCGGCGTGCTGGGCTATGTGTTCAAGAAGCTGGATTATCCGCTGGCGCCGCTGGTCCTGGCCATGGTGCTCGGCGACAAGGCCGAGGATGCCTTCCGGCAATCGATGCTGATGTCGAGCGGCAACCTGTCGATCTTCTGGTCGAACGGCCTCGTCGCCACGCTGATGCTGGTCGGGCTTGCCCTCCTCCTCTCCCCGGCTCTATTCTGGATGCTCGGCAAGCTCGGCAAGGGCCGGCCCGCCACGCCCGCCGCCTGATCTCTTCCATCCCATCTCATGGAGACCGCGATGTCGTGGACCAACGAGACATGGCCGATCGCCGCCGCCATGATCCAGTATCCGAACACGCTGCCGGACGGCCGCTCGGTGCAGGATCAATCGGTGGAGGAATGGGCCGACACCCTGCGCGACGTGGTCGAGGCCGGCTTCACCGAACTCGACCCGACCGATAGCTGGTTGCGTATCGCCGACCTTTCCCCCGAACGGCTCGACGCCTTCATGGCGCTCACCCGTTCCATGGGCCTGACCATCCCGGCGATCTCGACCTCGCGACGCAGCGTCATCGACGCCATCCATGGCGACGAATACCTCGCCTACGGCCACCGCGTCATCGACACGGCGCAAACCATCGGCGCAGGTGCCGTCTCCTTCGGCCTGTTCGAGCCGCTGACCGAGGCGCAGAAGAAGGCACTGTGGTTCTGGACCGCCGACGGGCCGAAGAACCCCGACGATCCCGCCATCTGGGACAAGGCCGTGTCGCGCATCCGCGAGCTTGGCCGCCATGCCGAGGACGTCGGCATCGAGCTTTCGCTGGAAATGTACGAGGACACCTATCTCGGCACCGCCGACAGCGCCGTGCGCTTTGTCACCGATGTCGGCCTGCCCAATGTCGGCATCAATGCCGATCTCGGCAATCTCGTGCGTCTGCACCGCCCGGTGGAGCATTGGCAGCAGATGATGGAGAAGGTCGCGCCGTTTGCGAAATACTGGCATGTGAAGAACTACATGCGCAGCGAGGATCCCGTCTCCGGCGTCGTCATCACCCATCCCGCGCCGCTCGAATCCGGCATCATCAACTATCGCGCGGCTATCCGCATGGCGCTGGCGCACGGCTTCTCAAGCGCGTTTCTCTGTGAACATTATGGCGGCGACGGTCTGTCGGTCAGCGCCGCCAACCGCGATTACCTGCGGCGCATCCTGCCGCGCACGACAAGGACTTGACGCCATGACGACGATTTTCGATGCCCCCGAGGAATTCGCCTCGACCGCGCTTGCCGGTTTCGCCGATGTCTACAGCCGGTACGTGCGCCTGGTGAAGGGCGGCGTCGTCCGCTCCACCGCCGTGCCGAAAGGCAAGGTCTCAGTGGTGGTCGGCGGCGGCTCGGGCCATTATCCGGCCTTTGCCGGCTATGTCGGCCCCGGCCTTGCCGATGCAGCGGTCGCGGGCGATGTCTTCGCCTCGCCTTCGACGGCGGCCGTCGCCCGTGTCTGCCGGCAGGCCGACCAGGGCGGCGGCATCCTGCTCGGCTTCGGCAATTATGCCGGTGACGTCCTGAATTTCGGCGTCGCCGCCGAACGGCTGCGCGCCGAGGGCATCGACGTGCGCATCGTACCGGTCACCGACGACGTCGCCAGCGCTTCCGTCGAGACGCCGGCCAAGCGGCGCGGCATCGCCGGCGACCTCGTGGTCTTCAAGATCGCCGGCGCCGCCGCCGAAGCCGGCCTGTCGCTGGACGAGGTCGAGCGTATCACCCGACATGCAAACGCCAACACCGTTTCCTTCGGCGTCGCCTTTGCCGGCTGCACGCTGCCCGGCGCCGGCCAGCCGCTGTTCACCGTGCCGAAGGGCAAGATGGCGCTCGGCCTCGGCATCCATGGCGAGCCCGGCATCCGCGAGGAGGATACCGTCTCCGCCGCCGATCTGGCAAAGCTGCTGACCGAAAAACTGCTCGCCGAAAAGCCGGCCGCCACCCGCCGCGTCGGCGCGATCCTGAACGGCCTCGGCGCGACGAAATACGAAGAACTTTTCGTTCTCTGGACGCAGGTCTCCGCGCTGCTGAAGCAGGCCGGGCTTGAGATCGTCACCCCTGAAGCCGGCGAATTCGTCACCAGCCTCGACATGCAGGGCTGCTCGCTGACCCTGATCTGGCTGGACGAGGAACTGGAAACCCACTGGACCGCCGCCTGCGACAGCCCCGTCCTGCGCCGCGGCCCTGCCATCGCCACGACGCCGGCCACCGACACGCTCGTCGATGAAAACGAAGCCCTGCGTTTTCCCGCCGCCAGCGAAGCCGGCAAGGCGGGCGGCGCCTGCATCGCCCATGTCTTCGAAGCGATTTCGACCATGCTGAAGGCCGCCGAGGACGAGCTCGGCCGCATCGACGCGCAGGCCGGCGACGGCGACCACGGGCAGGGCATGACACGCGGCGCGACCGCCGCCCATGAGGCGGCGAAAAAGGCCGTTGCGGCCGGCGCCGGTACGGCCAGCGTTCTCGCCGCCGCGGGCGATGCCTGGGCCGACCGCGCCGGCGGCACCTCCGGCGCCATCTGGGGCCTGCTGCTGCGCGCCTGGAGCAATGCGCTTTCCGACCAGGCCGGCCCGGAAGGCGCAGCCGTGGTCAAGGGCGCGCGCCTCGCGCTCGACGGCGTCACCGGCCTCGGCGGCGCAAAGCCGGGCGACAAGACGCTGGTCGATTCCTTCGTGCCTTTCGTGGAAAAGCTGGAAATCGCCTTCGCCGCTGGCAAGCCGCTGAAGCAGGCCTGGACGGAGGCTGCCGAGGCCGCCGGCAAGGCCGCCGACGAAACCGCGAAACTGACCCCGAAGCTCGGCCGCGCCCGCCCGCTCGCCGAACGCAGCATCGGCCACCCCGATGCCGGCGCGATCTCGCTCGCCATGGTCGCCAAGACCGTCGCATTGCAGATTTCCGGCTGACGACCAGCCTGTGGCGGCGCGAAACCCGCGCCGCCTTCAGCCCCTCTTTTCCGCCTCGGCCTTGAGCATCGCGACCATCTCCATATGCTTCGCCGCTGCCATGCCGCCGAGCAGCGTCAGCCAATGGTCGACCGGCTTGCCGTAGGTCTTCTCGATAACGGGAAAATAGGAGGCAGGGCCTTTGATCGCCTTGGCGTCGGACATGGCGGGTTCCTCTTTATGTCGTTTCGATAGCCAAAGGACGGTGCCGACGGAAGTAATCCGACAGGCGCTTGCGAAAATAAGCGCACCACCGATTCTCCAGCGGCATGCGATCGAATCCCGTGCTTTTTCCGCAACACGCTCCTGAAAAGCGGGCAGGCAATTCGACGTCTTCGACTGTCTCGGAACGCTGCCTGTCGGCCCGTTAGCCGCCTAGCCCCAAGAAAACATGAGTATTCTTCACCACAATTTCCGAAGCAATGAAAAAATGCCGCTCTAGCCGGCGTTTAGCCGGCTCTTGCCGGCAGGAAACGCGTCTTCTATGCAGCGCCGAGACATAAGTTTGATCCAGCGGCGAAAAACGACGCCTTCATCGAGATGACAGCAGGAAACGAGGACATCACCAGCCTCTATGTCGCCGAGGGCGACCGGCTTCGCCGGCAGATCGGCCGCCGCGTCGGCTGCGCCGCGACGGCCTGCGACCTCGTGCAGGATATTTTCCTGCGGCTGTGGGAGCGCGCGCCGGTGCGCAAGGGCAGCGATGCCGCCTATCTCAACCGTTGCGCCCGCAATGCCGCCATCGACCACCTGCGCACCGAGCAGACCCGGCGCGCCTTCGCCAATGGCGTGCTGCCCGAGCAATATGCCGCCCCGCCCGCCTCGCCGCATGAGATACTGGAAGCGCGGCAAGGCGTGCGCAGCATCGACGCGGCGCTGGCGGCCCTGCCGAAGCAGACCCGGCATGTCTTCCTTCTCAACCGCATCCACGGTAGAAGTTTCGTCGAGATCGCCACCGCCATGGGCATGTCCGAGCGCATGGTGGCCAAACACATGGCGCGCGCCGTCGCCGCCTGCCAGGAAACGCTTTCCTCCTGACCGGGGCCGCAGATCGATGACCGCAAAGCTTTCGAAACCCGACATCGACGCGGAGGCCCGCGCCTGGTTCGTGCGCCTGCTACAGGAGCCGACCGCCCGTAACCGCGCCGCCTTCGAGGCCTGGCGGCAGGCCGACCCCGCCCATGCTGAAGCGTTTCGCGCGGTGGCGCAGACATGGGAAGCCGCCGAACAGCCGGGCAAGCGTCTCGCGGAAGCGGAAGCCGACGAGCTTTCCGTCTATCTCAAGGCGATGGACGGCGCCAAGGACCGGCGCAAATCCAGCCGCCGCCTTGCCGGCGCGACCGTCATCCTCGCCTGTCTTCTCGGCACGGCCGTCTGGCTGGAACGGCCGAACATGGTGCAGGATTTCGCCGCCGACTATGTCAGCCCGCGCGGCGAACGTCTTGAGATCCGCCTTGCGGACGGGTCGACCGTGCTGCTCGACGCCGACAGCGCGCTGGCCGACGATTTTGCCGGCGGCGAGCGGCAGGTGCGGCTGCTGCGCGGCGGCGCTTTCTTCGAGGTCCAACACGACCCGCAGCATCCCTTCAAGGTGATCGCCGCCGATGGCGAGGTGCGGGTGCTCGGCACCCGTTTCGAGGTGCGGCTGCTGGAAGACAGCGGCCTCGTCACCCTCGAACAGGGCAGCGTTTCGGTGACGGCGGGAGCGGCGCGGGCCAAAACGGTGCTGGAGCCCGGCCAGCAGGTCGCCTTCGGCGCAGATGGCCTCGCCCCGGTGCAAAGCGTCGATCTCGGCGACAGTCTCGCCTGGCGCGACGGCCGTTTCGTCTTCTACCGGGCGCGGCTCGGCGATGTGCTCGCCGAAATTGGCCGCTACCGCAAGGGCCGCATCGTCATCGCCTCCAGCCGCCTGGCCGACGAACGCGTTACCGGCAGCTTCTCGCTTGCCGATACCGATGCGGCGCTCGCCTCGCTGCAGGCCAGCGTCGGCTTTCGCCTGACCGGCCTCGGCGGCCGCATCGCGGTTATCACCCCTTAAGAAATTGACCTTTTTCTTCAAATACTTGAAAGTTCTTCTCAAGAATTTTGCATTTTCCGGTTCAGTGCCGGCGGTCTTCATCCGTGAAGCAGTCAGAAAGGCTTCGGGAAACCAGTTCCCGGGCCTTGTGACGTGTAGCGAGAGGATCATCGGAATGAGACGGATCGGGGTATGCGGCGTGGTCTACGGGCTGAGCGCGGGCTTGCTGGCATCGACGGCATCAGGCTTTGCCGGCGTGGCCATGGCGCAGGAACAGGGACGGCAATTCAGCTTCAACATCACCGCCAAACCCGTGACCCAGGCTGTCAACGATATCGGCCGCATCACCGGCCTTTCCGTCGTCTTCCGTGAAAACCGCGCCATGCCGGCCACCGGCAAGCCGGTGCGCGGCGCGATGACGGCGCAGGGCGCGCTCGACACGCTGCTGTCCGGCACCGGCCTGACCTATCGCTTCAGCAATGCCACGACCGTGCAGATCTACGATCCGGCAACCGGCGCGGCCAGTAACGACGCCGCCAATGCCGACGGCTCGACGGTTCTAAAACCCATCGTCGTGCAGGGCGACACCAAGGGCGCCAACAGCTTCGTCGCCACCAATGCCACGGGCGCGACCAAGGGCGACGTGCCGCTGATCGAGGTGCCGCAATCCGTCACCGTCATCGGCCGCAAGCAGATGGAGGCGCAGAACGCCCAGAGCGTCACCGAAGTGCTGCGCTACGTTCCCGGCGTCACCATCGAGACCTACGGCCCGGACCCGAAGGGTTATGACTGGATCCTGATGCGCGGCTTCAACGCCCAGAGCACCAGTTCCTATCTCGACGGCCTGCGCCAGGTCTCCAGCAGCTACAGCTTCTTCCGCACCGATCCTTACCAGCTCGATTCCGTCGAAGTGCTGCGCGGCCCCTCCTCCGCGCTTTACGGCCAGAGCGATGCCGGCGGTCTCGTCAACAAGACCTCGAAGAAGCCGACCGAGGAAAATATCCGCCAGGTCGAACTGGAGCTCGGCAGCAACCAGCGCAAGCAGGCCGCTTTCGACATCAGCGGCCCGGTCAACGAGAACAAGAGCGTGCTCTACCGCGTCGTCGGCGTCGCCCGCGATGCCAATACCCAGTTCGGCTATTCGGACGGTTCCGACATCGAGGACAACCGCCTGATGATCGCGCCCTCCGTCACCTTCAAGCGCGACGAGGACACCAGTCTGACCGTCTCGGCGCAGGCGCTGAAGGATACGAGCGGCGGCACCATCATGCTGTTCACGCCCACCGGCATCCTGCTCGGCGATCCCTCCTTCAACCGCTCCGTCCAGAAGCAGCAGACCATCGGCTACGAGTTCGAGCATCGCTTCAACGACAATTGGGGCGTGCGCCAGAACCTGCGCTATGGCCACACCAATTTCCTGCTCGACAACATCTTCCTCTCCGGCGTCGGCGCCAACGGGCTGAACCGCTTCACCCGCCGCTTCGACGAAAGCTTCGACAGCTTCGCCGTCGATAACCAGTTGCACGGCGAATTCGATACCGGCGCGCTGGCGCATGAGGCGCTGCTCGGCTTCGACTATAGCTGGTCGGATGCCGACGTGACGCGCTACACCGGCCCGGCCCCGTCGCTCAATCCCTATGCCCCGGTCTATGGCGTCAGCATTCCCGAGCCGACCAACCAGTTCATCAATTACGGCGAGCGCTATTCGCAGGCCGGCCTCTACGTGCAGGACCAGATCAAGTTCGGCAATGGCTTCATCGCCACGCTCGGCGGCCGTTACGACTGGCTGAACCTCGACAACCACAACCGCCTGACCGGCCTCGACACCAATCTCGACATCGGCCACTTCTCCGGCCGCGCCGGCCTCAGCTATGTCAGCGACTACGGCGTCGCGCCCTATGTCAGCTATTCGGAATCCTTCGTGCCGAACAGCGGCGTCGATGCGAGCGGCAATACCTTCGATCCCTCGGTCGGCCGCCAGTGGGAAGTCGGCGTCAAGTACCAGCCGACCGGCTTCGACGGCCTGTTCACCATCGCCTATTTCGATATCGCCAAGTCGAATGTGCTGAACTACCTGCCGAGCGGCTTTGCCGTCGCCACCGGCGAGGTCGCCTCGCGCGGGCTGGAGCTGGAAGGCAAGTTCAGCCTCGGTTCGGGCTGGGATTTCACCGGCTCCTATACCTACACCAATGCCGAGATCACCGAGGATGCGGCCATCGCCAATATCGGCAACCGCCCGATGCTGGTGCCGGAACATCAGGCCTCGGCATGGCTGAACTATACCTTCAAGGAAGGTGTTCTCGACGGCGTTTCGCTGGGTGCCGGCCTGCGTTATGTCGGCGAGACCTATGGCAACAACACCAACACCATCCGGGTGCCGGGCCGCACGCTGGTCGATCTCGGCGCCAGCTACCGGGTCAACGAACATGCCAAGGTGTCGGTCAACGCCACCAACATCTTCGACAAGAAATACTTTACCACCTGCGACTCCAGCTATTCCTGCTACGAAGGCGACCGCCGCACCGTTATCGGCCGGCTGACCGTCGATTTCTAAGGGATGACGCTCAACAGACGTCATTTTCTGGCCGGCGGCCTCGCCGCTTTCGCCTCCTGTGCCCCGCTGCGGGCGCAGGAGCGAAAACGCATTGCCGCGGTCGACTGGGCGGCGGCGGAATCGCTACAGGCGCTTGGGCTGCCGCCGATGGCGGTCTCCGATACACGCTATTTCAACCTGCGCATGCCGCGCCCGCTGCCGGCGGAAACTGAGGACATCGGCCCCTTCTGGGAAATCAACCTGGAACTGCTCGACCGTCTCAGGCCCGACGTGATCTTCGTCGGTGCGCCGAGCCTGTTCATGACGCCGCGGCTTGCCGAGATCGCCCCGGTGGAAACCGTGGCCGAGGTGACCGGCGAACACTCTTACGAGCGCGCCGCCGCCATCCTGCGCCAATGCGCCCATGCCGCCGCGGTAGCGGACAGCACCGCCGATGCCGTGCTCGCCGATATCGAACGCCGCATGGCCCAGCTTGCCGCGCGCGTGAACCGTGACCGGCCGGTCTGCGTGCTGCTGCCCGATCAGGGCGGCCGCCGCGCCATGATCTACGGCCGCAACAGCATGCCGGATGCGGTGCTGACCCGCCTCGGCCTCACCAATGCCTGGCAGGGGTCAACCAATGCCAGCGGCGTCTTCCAGACCGGGCTCGATGCGCTGATGGCGCTGGAAGACGCCGTCTTCGTACAGATCGAAATCCCGACGCTGAGTCTCCAGACCGAGAAGGCGCTCTCCGAAAGCGCGCTCTGGCATCGCCTGCCGCCGGTGCGGAAAAAGCGCGTGGTGCGCATCGCCCAGTTCTATCCCTTCGGCGGCTGCCTGACGACATTGCATCTGGCCGAGACCCTGACCGCCGCCCTCACCAGGCGCGGACCGACGCCATGACGACCGTCCTCGCCGCCGCACCGCGCCCGCTTGCCGGAACGGTCTGGACCGTCCTGCTTGCCCTTGCCGCCGCAGCCCTTGCGCTTCAGGGCCTTGCCGGCCGGCCGGATCCGGCCGTGCTTTTCTACAGCCTGCTGCCGCGCATCGTCGCGGCGCTGGTCGCCGGCTTTGCGCTGGGGCTCAGCGGTGCGGTGTTCCAGCGCGCCTTTTCCAATCCGCTGGCCGAGCCCGGCCTGCTCGGCATTTCCGGCGGGGGGATGCTGGCGCTGGCGGCAAGCCTGGTTTTCGCGCCTGCCCTGTGGACGCATGGCTATCAACTGGTGGCGCTCGGCGGCGCGGGGCTGGCGCTATGCGTGGTGCTTGCGGTTGCATGGGGGCCGCGCCTGTCCTCGCCGGTGCTGGTGCTCGCTGGCGTCATGATCAATCTCTATTGCGCCGCCGCTTACGCGGTCCTCGTCCTCTTCAACCATGATTTCCTCGTCAACCTGCTCGCCTGGCAGGCGGGCTCGCTGCAACAGAGCGGCTGGGCGCCCAGCCTGCGCCTGATCGCGGAAGTCACGGCTGCCACCGTCCTCCTGCTGCTGCTCGAACGGCCCTTGCGGCTGTTGTCGCTCGGCGATGGCGGCGCGGCGAGCCTCGGGCTTTCCGTGCGGCGCATCAAGCTGATGCTGCTGGTCGCAGCCTCGGTTCTCGCCGCCGTGGTGACGGCGGAATTCGGCCAGATCGGCTTCATCGGCCTCGCGGCGCCGGCGCTCGCCCGCGCCCTCTGGCGGCAGGCCCAACCCGGCCTGCTGCGCGCCGCCGTCACCGGCGCCCTGCTGCTGCTGTTCACCGACCAACTCATGCGCCTCTTGTCGCTGGTCGCTGGCGACCTGCCGGTCGGCGCGGCGGCGGGCCTGCTGACCGGGCCGCTGCTCATCCTCCTCGCCCGGCGCAACCGCAGCCAGAGCGAGGCCGCGCCGACACCCGCGCCAAACCTGTCGCCCCGCCGGCCGGCCCGGGGGCCGGTGCTTATAGCAGCACTTGCCCTTGCCCTGATCGCCGTCTTCCTGTTCGGCCTGTTTTACGGACGCGGGCCGGAGGGTTTCGGCTTCGTCACCGCCGTCGATCTCGACATCGCCCTGAAATGGCGGCTGCCGCCGCTGCTTGGCGCCAGCGGTGCCGGCTTCTGCCTGGCGCTGGCCGGGCTGATCCTGCAGCGGCTGCTGCGCAATCCGCTGGCCAGCCCCGATGTGCTCGGCGTCAGCCATGGCGCCGGCTTTGCCATGGCGCTCGCCTTTCTCGTCCTGCCGGATAGCGGGCTCGGGGCAAAGCTTGTCATCACCACCTTCGGCGCCGGCGCGGCGCTGCTTTTGGTCGCCGGCTTCGGGCGGCCGCTGCAATTTGAGCCGACGCGCATGCTGCTGATCGGCACCGGCCTCGGCAGTACCGCCAATGCGCTGCTGGTGCTGGCGTTGGCCAGCGGCGGCCAGCGCGGCGCGGCATTGCTCGGCTGGTTTTCGGGGATCACCGGCGGCATCGATCTCGCTTCTGCGCTCGGCGCCTGCGCGGTCGGCGGCCTCTCCCTGATCGCTACCTTGTTCTATGCCCGGCCCATCGACCTGATCGCGCTCGGCAATCCGGCCGCCTCAAGTCTCGGCGTGCCGATCGGGCGCACGCGCCTCGCCGGCCTCGGCCTTGCGGCGCTGGCGACGGCGGCGGGCACCGTCATCGTCGGTCCCATGAGTTTCATCGGGTTGATGGTGCCGCATTTCACCATGCTGCTCGGATTCCGCAAGACGGCATCCGCCGCCATCGCCAGCGGCCTGATCGGCGCGCTGATGATGGCGGCATCGGAATGGCTGGGGCGGGTGCTCGCCTGGCCCTGGCCGCTCTCGCCCGGCCTGATCGCTGCCCTCATCGGCGGCCCCTGGTTCCTGTGGCAATTGCGGCGCGGCGGGCGCGAATTTTAAACCACGCGGCCGTTTTCGGCGACGAGGCGGCCCTCCTTGAAGACCTTGCGATTCCTCGGCACAGCGACCACGGCCTCCGGCACATGCGCGGCATCGAGCGTCACGAAATCGGCCTTGGCGCCGATGTCGAGGCCATAGCCTTCGAGGCGTAGCGCCCTGGCGCCGGCAAAGGTCACCATGTCGAAGGCGGCGGACAGTTCGTCATCCGTATAGAAACCGGAGCGATAGCCGACGACTTCGGCGCGGCGCAGCATGTCGCCATCGCCATAGGGCCACCAGGAATCGCGGATATTGTCGCTGCCGGCGAAGACGTTGACGCCCTCGGCGCGCAGCAGCGCCACCGGCGGGAAGGCGTGGTCGCCCGGCGCATTGGTCATGATCGACACGCCGCTTTCGGCAATCAGCGCCCCGACCTTCTTCGCCGCATCCGCTCCAAGATCGCCAAGCCCATAGGCGTGGCTGACGGCGACGCGGCCCTGCATGCCGAGCGCCGTGGTTCGCGCGCAGATCTCCTCGATGGTGAAGACGCCGAGCGTGCCGAAATCATGCAGGTGGATATCGATATCGACGCCATGCTTTTCGGCGACGCCGAAGACGACGTTCAGATGCGCCTGCGGATCGCGGTCGAAACTCGCCGGATCGAGGCCGCCGACCGCATCTGCCCCGAGGCCGATGGCGGCATCCAGCAGTTCCGGCGTCCCCGGGCTTTTCAGGATGCCGTTCTGCGGGAAGGCGACAAGCTGGATATCGATGCGGCCGCGATAATCCTCGCGGACTTTCAGAATGGTTTCCAGCGAACGCAGCCCGACCGAGCCGTCGACCATCACATGGCTGCGCATCTGCAGGGAGCCATTGGCGATGCAGAGATCGAGTTGGTTGCGGGCGCGCTCGTCCATCGGCGCGGCGGCGGCCATGTTCTCGGCCTGAAAGGCCACGCGCTCATGCACGTTGAAACCGTTGGTGCAGGGCTTGTGCGGGATCCAGCGGTCGCCGTAAAAGCTGGTGTCGAGATGGATATGGCCCTCGACAAAAGCGGGAACGACGAGCGCGCCGCCGAGATCCACCGTTTCGGCCGCCGCCGGTCCGGAACCGGACGGCGAAATCGCGGCAATGCGCCCGTCCTTGACGGCGATGTCACGGAGCGATCCGTCATTGAGCCGCGCACCTGTAAAAAGCCTGTCCATCACGGATCACCATAGCGTTTTCTTGTATGCACTATGATAAAACTATTGCATACGAAAATCAATCTCGCGGGTAGACGGTTCGGCATCCACAAGGTGCAACCGGATCGAATTGACAGAAATCATCGGCGGTAAAGTGTGACCATATAACATTAACATGTCTATGCGAGACAAGAATGCTTGACGCCGCCCTTCGCCGGGCATTATGTGCGTGTCGACGGTTCCCCGACCATGAGGTGGAGGGGATTAATAGGGAACACGGTGCGGAAGACCCCAGGAGGGGCCAAGACCGTGGCTGCCCCCGCAACTGTGAGCGGATTGCCTTTCGTCCCCGGACATCGAAACGATGTCGTGCCACTGCGCCGCAAGGCGCGGGAAGGTAGACGAAAGGCAGATATCTGCGAGCCAGGAGACCTGCCGTCGCGCTTTGATCCAACGTTACGGGCGGGGATGCCCGGTACAGGAGCCACGCCATGTCTACGCCTCATGCGAGGATATCCTCCTTTTCGCACCCGATTCCCGTCGTGTCCGCGTCGTTGACCGATCCGCGCCCGCTGCCGGCCTGATCGCCGCCTCATCTCATCTCCGAACGAACCGAACGGAATCGTCCATGACCCTTTCCCTTGCATCCACCTTGCGCGCGGGCTTCTGCGCCATCGCGCTCGCCGCCAGCGGCCTTGCCGGCCAGGCAGCCTCCGCCGAGACCAGCTATCCGCTGACGCTGACCAATTGCGGCCGGCAGGTGACATTCACCAAGGCGCCGACCCGCACCGTCTCCATCGGCCAGAGCAGCACCGAGATTCTTTATCTGCTTGGCCTTTCAGACAAGGTGGTCGGCACCGCCGTCTGGCTTGGCCCGGTGCTGAAGGGTTATGAAGAGGTCAACGCCAAAATCGACCGCCTTGCCGACAACGATCCCAGCTTCGAAAGCGTCGTCGCCAAGAAGCCGGATCTGGTGACCGCCCAGTTCCAGTGGCATGTCGGCCCTGAAGGCGTGGTCGCCAAGCCCGGCCAGTTCGAAGAACTCGGCATTCCCGTCTACACCTCGCCCGCCGATTGCATCGGCAAGGACAATACCGGCGGCGGCGACGGCGTGCGCCATTCGGTGTTCACCATGGACCTGATCTACCAGGAAATCCGCGATCTCGCCGCCATCTTCAACGTGCAGGATCGCGGCGAAGCCGTCGTTGCCGATCTGAAGAAGCGCGAAGAGGCCGCCAAGGCAAAAATCGCTTCGGCCGATGGCAAGCTTTCAGCCGTCTTCTGGTTCTCCAGTGCGGAGCTGGACATCGATCCTTATGTCGCCGGCAAAAACGGGGCGCCCGGCTACATCATGTCGGCGCTCGGCATCCGCAACGTGATCGACAGTGAGGAAGAATGGCCGACGGTCGGCTGGGAAACCATCGCCAAGGCCAACCCGACCATGATCGTCGCCGGCAAGATGGAGCGCCGCCGCTTCCCCGCCGATGACATCGCCGTCAAGCATAAGTTCCTCCAGACCGACCCGGTCGCCAGCCTGATGCCTGCCGTCAAGGAGAAGCATGTCTTCGAGATGGACGCACAGGCGATGAACCCGACGATTCGCACGATCGAGGGCATCGAGGCGCTGGCGGATGCGGTTTCCGCCACCGGCCTGGCGAAGTGAACCGGACGCTGACCCGATATGCCGTGCCGGGCGCCGCCTTCGCGGCGCTCGGTATCGTCGTCTTGGCGCTCATGGCGGGCGCCGCGATCGGCGAGACGGCGATCCCCTTCGATGTGGTCGCCAAGACCGTCGCCAACCGTCTGTTCGGCGCGGCCTATGCGCTGGAGCCGCTGGACGAAGGCATCGTCTGGAGCTACCGGCTCAGCCGCGCCGTCGTCGCCGCCTGCTGCGGCGCGGCACTCGCGCTTTCCGGCACGGTGCTGCAGGCGCTGCTGCGCAACCCGCTGGCCGATCCCTATATCCTCGGCATTTCCGCCGGCGCCTCGACCGGCGCAGTCGCGGTCGCCATTCTCGGAATCGGCGCCGGGCTATTCACGCTGCCGGCCGGCGCCTTCGTCGGCGCGCTCGTCGCCTTCGCGCTGGTGACGCTGCTTGCCGCCCGCGCCGGGCGCGGCAACAGCGCCATCATTCTCGCCGGCATCGCCGGTTCGCAGCTCTTCAATGCGATGACATCCTTTATCGTCACCAAGGCGGCCAATGCCGAGCAGGCGCGCGGCATCATGTTCTGGCTGCTCGGCAATCTCTCCGGCATCCGGTGGCCGGATGTCTGGCTGGCGCTGCCGGCGATGCTGGCAGGCCTCGGCGTCTGCCTGTGGTATGCCCGCGCCCTCGACGCCTTCGCCTTCGGCGCGGAATCCGCCGCGGCGCTCGGCATTCCGGTGCGCCGCGTCTATGTCGTGCTGATCGGCACCTGCGCCATGATGACGGCGGCGATGGTGTCGCTGGTCGGCTCCATCGGTTTCATCGGCCTTGTCATTCCGCACGCGGCGCGCATGCTCGTCGGTGTCCGCCACAGCTTGCTGTTGCCGGTCGCAGCGCTCGTCGGCGCCGTCTTCATGATCGGGGCGGATATTCTCTCACGCATCGTCGTGCCGGGCCAGGTATTGCCGATCGGCGTCATCACCGCGCTGTTCGGGGCGCCGGCATTTGCCCTGCTTCTGGGGCAGAAAGGAGCGCGGCCATGAGGATTTCGGCACGCGATCTCGCCTGGTCGGTCGGCGGCATCTCCATCGTCCGCGATATCTCGCTGGAGATTGCCAGCGGCGAATTCATCGGCATCATCGGCCCGAACGGATCGGGCAAGAGTACGCTGCTCTCGATGCTCGCCGGTCTCCGGCGGCCCGACGGGGGCGCGGTGACCATCGACGACGTGGCCCTCGCCACCCTTAGCCGCCGGGCGCTGGCGCAGAAACTCGCCTTCGTCGAGCAGCAGGCGGAAACCACCGAGCGCATGACCGCCCGTCAGGTGGTCGAACTCGGCCGCACGCCCTATCTGGGCCCACTCTCGCCCTGGGCGGCCCATGACGACGCCATGGTGCGAAACGCGCTCGAAAACGTCGACATGGCCGACAAGGCCGGCCGCTTCTGGCATAGCCTTTCCGGCGGCGAGCGCCAGCGGCTGCACATCGCTCGCGCCTTGGCGCAGGAGCCGCGCCTGCTGCTGCTCGACGAACCGACCAACCATCTCGACATCGGCCACCAGATCGGCCTGCTCGATCTGGTGCGCCGCCAGGGCCTGACGGTCATCGCCGCCCTGCACGATCTCAACCACGCCGCCATGTTCTGCGACCGCATCGCCGTGCTCGATCGCGGCCGGCTGGTCGCCATCGGCACACCCGCCGACGTGCTCACGCCCGATTGCATCCGCGCCGTCTTCGGCGTCGAGGCCGCGGTTTCCGCTGACGAGGTCGGGCGCTGCCACATCCGTTTCCTGCCGCCCTCCCATCCGATCAAGGACCGACATGACAATCAGAATCGCTTTCCCGACGATAGCCGCCTGCCTGCTGCTGAGCGTTCCGGCGCTGGCCGAGACCTTCGAGGTGAAGATGCTCAATCGTGGGGAGAAGGGAACGATGGTGTTCGAGCCAGACTATCTCGAACTTGAGCCTGGCGACCGCATCCGCTTCATACCCACTCACAAGAGCCACAATGCCGCGACCATCGATGGCATGATCCCGGACGGCGCCGCCGGCTTCAAGAGCAAGATCAACGAGCCCTTCGAGACCGGCTTCGACAAGGACGGCTTCTACGGCATCAAATGCTCGCCGCATTACGGCATGGGCATGGTGATGCTGGTCAAGGTCGGCAAGGCGAGCCTGCCGGAAAGCTACCGCGCCGTCGACATGCCCGCCCGCGCCAAGCCGCGCCTCGAAGAGCTGTTCCAGCGCGCGTCAAACCCGTGACCGCGAACTACACGCTTAAGGAAGATATCCGTGACTACTGGTCGCGGCGCTCGTTGACCTTCGACCTCGCCTTCGGCCATCGCATTCCGCCCGGGCCGGAGCTCGAGGCCTGGGGCGACGCGGTGACGCGGGCGCTGGGGGACAGGCCACTCTCGGTTCTCGAACTCGCCTGCGGCACCGGCGAGGTCTCGAACGTGTTGATGTCGCGCGGCCATAGGGTGACTGCGCTGGATTTCTCCGAGGCGATGCTGAGTGTCGCCCGCGCCAAGCATGCCGGCCGTGACCAGGTGCGTTTCATCCTTGCCGATGCCGAAAACACCATGGAGCCGGATGGACTTTACGACGCCGTCGTCTGCCGGCATCTGGTCTGGACACTCACCCGGCCGGAAGAGGCCTTCGCCGACTGGTTCCGGGTGCTGAAGCCCGGCGGCAGGCTGCTGGTCTTCGACGGCGACTGGGCCAACCCGACACGCCTTGGCCGCTTGGCCGGCATGACCATCAAGATCATAGACCGCCTCAAAGGCGAAGACCCGCATTATGACGGCGCAATGGGCGACCGCCACCGAAGCATCATGTCGCGGTTGCCCTTCGGCCATGGCCTGACGGCCGGCGAACTGGCGGCGCTTCTTCGCCGCACGGGTTTCGTCGGGCTCGACATCGCCTCGCACGCACCGATCGCCGCCGCGCAGCGCAGAACGGCGGATCTGCGCAACTGCCTGCGCA
The DNA here is from genome assembly GCF_029601685.1 of Rhizobium sp. YJ-22. Lineage (NCBI taxonomy): Bacteria > Pseudomonadati > Pseudomonadota > Alphaproteobacteria > Hyphomicrobiales > Rhizobiaceae > Rhizobium > Rhizobium sp. YJ-22. The sequence continues at coordinate 122,585 of NZ_JARRIR010000006.1, forward strand.
CCCTGCTTTATCGCCGTTTCATTCTCTCCTGCCGCAAGCCGGATGCGGGCTGATGCAGATCGGTGAAAATTCCTTGAGGACCACCGGCAAAATTGCGCCAGGACAAAGAGGTATTCTCGCAAATAGCGAAAAACTCCTCCCCAGGCGGCCGCTTTGCAAGCCGGCCACCGGCTGATAAGACGACGCAAACGAAAGGCAGCAAAATGCATCGAACGGCGGGAAACAGACGGATCGGCGTGGCGCTTGCCGCCGCGATCGTCCTGTTCCTGCAAGGCCTGTTCGGTGCCTATGCCAACGCCGCATTCGTCGCCACCGCGCCGCTGGATGTCTTCGGCAATCCGCTCTGCGTCACGATGCCGGACGAAACCGGCCTGCCCGGCAAGCATGATCCCGCAGCCATGCCCGGCTGCTGCACGCTGGCCTGCCAACCCGCCGCGTCGCTGCTTCCAACGGAACCGGCCGGAGAGATGCTCGCCGTCTCCGGGGCGTGGATTGCCATCGGCCCGCTACTGCCGCGCGCGCTCGCGCTTCCCCGCCATGCCAGCCATGCACCCGGGAATCCCCGCGCGCCGCCGCTTTGCGCATGAAACAGGCCGTCATGGCCATCATTCCATTTTCATGCAGACCATTTTCGGGGAGTTACCCATGTCCATTCCGTTCGTCCGTTCCGCCGCCCTGCGTGGCGCCATTGCCGGCCTTGCGCTGATCGCCGCCATGCCGGCCGCCATCGCTCATGAATTCAAGGTCGGCGATATCGAGATCGTCCATCCGTGGTCGCGCGCCACCCCGCCCGGCGCAAAGGTCGCGGCCGGCTATGCCACCATCACCAACAACGGCTCGATGCCGGACAAGCTGGTCGCCGTCACCGGCGAGATCAGCGAAAAGGGCGAAATCCACGAGATGGCCGTCGACGGTAATGGCGTCATGACCATGCGCCCGGTCGAGGGCGGCATAGAGATTCCCGCCGGCGGCACCGTCGAATTGAAGCCCGGCGCCTTCCACATCATGTTCAAGGAACTCAAGCGCCTGCCCAAGCAAGGTGAAAAATTCAAGGGCACCATGACCTTCGAAAAGGCCGGCGAGGTTGCCGTCGAATATGCCGTCGACAAGATGGGCGGCGACAACAGCCATAACGACCATAAGAACTGATCGCCGCGTTCGCGCGGTCAGTTGCCGATGGTTCTGGCGCATCGAGGCTTTCGAACGGCGCCTCGACATTGATTGAGGAAACGACGGCTGTAACAGAAAATTGCAGCCGTCATCTCGCAATCACCTTGCATCGATCGCGAAAATTGGATGATCTCCAGAGCATCCAGACCGGCGTGAACGGCATGCCGGTCTTCTTTTATGGAGCGAACATGCGCAAGACGGCCCTGATCATCGTCGACCTGCAGAACGATTATTTCGATGGCGGCAAGTTTCCGCTGGTCGGCACGGCGGCAGCAGCCGGCAACGCGGCGCGCCTTCTCGACGCCGCCCGCGCGCGCGGCGATCTCGTCGTGCATATACGCCACGAATCGGCGGAGGCAGATGCTCCGTTCTTCGCTCCCGGGACGGAAGGGGCCGCAATCAATGCGGCCGTCGCCCCCGCGCCTGGCGAGACGGTTGTCGTCAAGAAGGCGATCAATGCCTTCCAGGGCACCGGCCTCAAGGACGTCCTCGATGCCAACGGCGTCAGCGACGTCGCCATCGCCGGCGCGATGAGCCATATGTGTATCGACGCCGTCACCCGTGCTGCCGTCGACTACGGCTATCCGGCGACCGTCGTTCACGATGCGGTCGCCACCCGCGATCTCGAATTCGGCGGCAGGATCGTTGCCGCCGCCGATGTCCACGCCGCCTTCATGTCGGCGCTGGCCTTCGGATACGCCAATCTCGTCTCCACGGACGACTATCTCCAGGGCAGCGCCTGACGGGCGGCGGCGATGGCGTTTTCCGCAGGGATCTGCGACAGTCGCGCCGATCGAACGGAAAACGCCTGCCGGACCCCGCATGACCGAGCAATTCGTCCTGAAATTCTCCATCGTCGCCACCGTCCTGCTCGCGGTCTTCGGCATCGTTATCGGCCTCGTTTCCGGCTCCTTCGCCATTGTTTTCGACGGTTTCTATTCGCTGACCGATGCCTTCATGACCGTGCTGGCACTGCTGGTCTCGCGGCTGATCGCCAGTTCGGCAACGGTGCCGCCCGTCAAGGGGCGGCTGATCGAACGCTTCACCATGGGCTTCTGGCATCTGGAGCCGATGGTGCTCGGTCTCAATGGCACGCTGTTGATGGGAGCGGCGATCTATGCCTTCATCAATGCCGTCGACAGCCTGCTGACCGGCGGACGGCCGGTGGAATTCGGTCCGGCCATCGCCTTCACGCTGGTGACGATGTCGGTCGCCTGCGGCATGGCGGTGTTCGCGCAGCGGGCGAACCGGACGATCCGCTCCAATTTCATCGCACTCGACGCCAAGGCCTGGATGATGTCGGCAGCGCTGACCTCGGCGCTGCTGATCGCATTCCTGATCGGCTACGGCGTCGAGGGCACGCGCTTCGCCTGGACCGCGCCCTATATCGACCCGGCCGTGCTCGCCGCCATCTGCCTGTTCATCGTTCCCGCACCGCTCGCCAACGTCAAGCAGGCGCTGGCCGATATCCTGCTGGTCACGCCGGCCGAGTTGAAGAGCCATGTCGATGCCGTGGCGAGCGACGTCGTCTCCCGATTCGGCTTTCTTTCCTATCGCTCCTATGTCGCCCGCGTCGGGCGCGGCAAGCAGATCGAGCTGTTCTTCATCGTCCCCCGCGACTGGCCGGCCAAGCGCCTGGAAGAATGGGACGCGCTGCGAGACGAGATCGGCGAGGCGCTGGGCGACGAAGGCCCGGATCGCTGGCTGACCATCGTCTTCACCACCGATCCCGAATGGGCCGACTGAACCCCCTGACACCGCCTGTTTCATCAACGCCACAATGTTCCGTTTGCGCCGCAGGAATGTCGCAGGTCAAGAGCCGCGAAACAGAGGTTTCTCCTAGTGTAAGTCCATCCTTGGTGCTGCATCGCGCGGATTGCGATGCGGATAATTGGGAAGCCGGTCAAAGTCCGGCGCTGCCCCCGCAACGGTAGCGGAGCCAAACCGTCGACAACAGGCCACTGGATTATTCCGGGAAGGCGTCGACGAAGTCCGAAAGGACGGCTCCGGAGCCCGGAAACCAGCCTGGGATGGAACGAAACGACTGATTGCGGTGGGCGATCGGGCGACGGGACCATCGCGGAAGAGCCGCGCTGGCCTGCGCGCGACGCATCTCTCCCCAATCCCATCAAAGGGATAATGAGAATGAACGTTCGTGGTGACATGCTTCGCCAGCTTCAGGCCCGCAGGGACGGCTTCAGCCTGCAGCAACCCTTCTACATCGACCCAGACTATTTCCGGGTCGACATGGAGGAAATCTGGTATCGCGACTGGCTGTTCATCGGCCATGATTGCGAAATCCCCCGCGCCGGCAATTACTTCACCGCCCAGATCGGCGATTATCCGCTCGTTGTCGTGCGCGGCCGCGACGGCGTCATCCGCGCCTTCCACAACACCTGCCGCCATCGCGGCCACCGCGTTTGCACGCAGGAGCGCGGCGCCGCCGCCAAGCTCGTCTGCCCCTATCACCAGTGGACCTACGATCTCGACGGCTCGCTGGTCTTCGCCCGCCAGATGGGGGCCGAATTCGACAAGGCGGATTTCGGCATGAAGCCGGTGCCCTGCGAGACCGTCGCCGGTTACATCTTCATCTGCCTCGCCGCCGAGCCCGCCGATTTCGCGCCCATGCGCGCCTCGATCGAGCCCTATATGAAGCCGCACCGGCTCTCCGAGGCCAAGGTCGCGCATCGCACCACGATCATCGAGAAGGGCAACTGGAAGCTGGTCTGGGAAAATAACCGCGAATGTTATCACTGTGCCGGCAACCATCCCGAACTCTGCCGCACCTATCCGGAAGCGCCGACCGCGACCGGCGTGCAGGGCGCAAAGGACGATCCGGTCATCGTCGAACACTGGCAGCATTGCGAGGCGGCCGGCTTGCCCAGTGAATTCCGCATGGATCCCTCCGGCCAGTTCCGCGTCGCCCGCATGCCGCTGATCCAGGGCGCCGAAAGCTACACGATGACCGGCCAGCCGGCGGTGCGCAAGCCGCTTTCGCCCGATGTCGCCACCTCGCAGATCGGGACGCTGCTGCTGTTCCATTATCCGACGACCTGGAACCACATCCTGATCGACCATGCGATATCCTTCCGCGTGCTGCCGCTCGGGCCGGAGGAAACGGCCGTCACCACCACCTGGCTGGTCAACAAGGATGCGGTCGAGGGCGTCGACTACGATGTCGAAGAACTGACGCATGTCTGGAACATGACCAACGACCAGGACCGGGCCATTGTCGAGGAAAATGCCTTCGGCATCCGCTCGCCCGTCTATGAGCCCGGCCCTTATTCGGTCGAGCACGAGGGCGGCGTCATGCAGTTCGTCGAATGGTATGCGAATTTCATGACCGGCCGCCTCAAGGGCGAACCGATGCCGCTGTCGGCGGTGGCCTGAGATGAGCGCCGCCTCGCCCGCCTATCGCCATGTCGACGAGATGCGTCCGTGGTCCGACCGGGAGCATCGCCTCGAATGCGTCGCCGTCACGCCGGAAGCCCCCGACGTGATGACCTTCACCTTTCGGCCGGATAATCCCGGCCACTGGTTCCGCTATCTGCCCGGCCAGTTCGTGACGCTGGAAATTCCCGCGACCCCGGAGCCGGTGATGCGCACCTATACACTGTCGTCGAGCCCGTCGCGGCCTTATACGGTGGCGGTCACCGTCAAGGCGCAGGCGGGCTCGATCGGCACGCGCTGGATGTTCGACAACCTGCGCCCCGGCATGCGGCTCAAGGCGATCGGTCCGCTCGGGGATTTTTCCTATGCCAGGCATCCCGGCCGGAAATACCTGTTCATCTCGGCCGGCTCCGGCATCACCCCGATGATGTCGATGACGCGTGACATGAGCGACCGCACACCGGATAGCGACATCACCTTCATCCATTGCGCCCGCTCGCCCGACGACATCATCTTCCGCTGGGAGTTGGAGGCGCGCGCCCGCGAGATGGCGAATTTCACGCTCGGCTTCATCATCGAGGAGATCGGCCGCGGCCAGCTCTGGGCCGGTTTGCGCGGCCGCATCGACAAGGCCAAGATCGCCCTGCTCGCCCATGATTTCCTGGAGCGCACCGTGTTCTGCTGCGGGCCGGAGCCGTTTATGGCGACGGTGCGCGACACCCTGTCGGGTGCCGGTTTCGACATGGCGAATTATCATGAAGAGGCCTTCCAGCCGCGTGCGCCGGAACTGCCGGTGGTGGTCGCCGATCACTCCGACGGCGCGAAAGCAACCAAGGTCATCTTTACGATGTCCGGCAAGACCGGCCTGTGCGAGCCCGGCCACACCGTGCTGCAGGCGGCGCGCGCCAGCGGCGTGCGCATCGGCGCGGCCTGCGAATCCGGGCTGTGCGGCACATGCAAGGTGATGAAACTCGCTGGCGACGTCGAGATGGAACACAATGGCGGCATCCTCGACGAGGAAATCGACGAGGGCTATATCCTCGCCTGCTGCTCCCGCCCTAAGGGCGAAATCGAGATCGAGGCCTGAAACCACGTCCTCTCGAAACAAGGGCTTCCGGCCGCCAAGCCGGGAGCCCTTTCGCGTTTCAGTGGCGGATACGGCGCTGGCGGCGCATGGCCGGTTGCAGCGAGCCGGCGGTGACCTGCTGGAACAGGCGGCGCAGATGCAGAAGCCTGGAGCAATCGCGGCCGGCGCCGTCGATGCGGGCGATCTCGGCGCGCGCCGCCCGCGGCAGGTCTGCGCCGGCGGGCAGGTTCAGCATCCAGGCGAAAAACACGTCCTCGGGGGACGGCAGACGCCCGGCCATATCGGCGGCAGCGGCAGAAAGGTAGAATTCCATGGTCGGTCCTCGTGGCTGCAAGGACTGGGCATGGTGGATCGAGGGAAACGCCGGAGATGGTGCCGCAAGCGTCATGACGCCGCCGCGGCCAGCCCGGAACGCCTCTTGATCGCCCACCGCGATCAGTCGAGTTCATCGATCCGTGGCTGGTTTCCGGGCTCCAGAGCCATCCGGTTTTCCGGATCGGGCGACACCTTCCCAGGCCGTCCGGCCCAGTGGTTCTCGTCACCCGTTTCGCTCTGCTACCGTTGCGGGGGCAGCGCCGGCTTCAAACCGGCTTCCCAATTCTCCGACCGATTCTTTCGAAACGGCCGGCACCTCGGACAGGCAGATATGACCACAGCCCGCCGCCCCGCACAACCCGATTCGTGGCGGCGCCTGAGGGAAATCACCGCTTTTTCAGGCGGCCGCTTCCGATCGCGGCACGTAGTTGAGCACCGGGCCGAGCCAGCGCTCGACCTCGGAAACCGCCATGTCCTTGCGCCGGGCATAATCCTCGACCTGATCGCGCTCCACCTTGGCGACGCCGAAATAATAGCTTTCGGGCGAGGCGATATAGAGGCCAGAGACGGAAGAGCCGGGCCACATGGCATAGCTCTCGGTCAAGGTCACGCCGATTTCCTTTTCCGCGTCGAGCAGGCGAAACAGCGTCGTCTTTTCGGTATGATCCGGCTGGGCCGGGTAACCGGGCGCGGGGCGGATGCCGGCATAGGGCTCGCCGATCAGGTCGGTCGGGCCGAAGGTCTCGTCGGGCGCGTACCCCCAGAGTTCGCGGCGCACATATTCATGCATGCGCTCGGCGAATGCTTCGGCGAAACGATCGGCCAGCGCCTTGACGAGGATTGAGGAATAATCGTCGTTTGCCCGCTCGAAACGCTCGGCAATGGCGATTTCACCGATGCCGGCGGTGACCACGAAGCCGCCGAGATAATCCCGCTTGCCGCTTTCCAGCGGCGCGACGAAATCCGAGAGCGCCACATTGGGCCGGCCGTCGCGCTTGGAAAGCTGCTGGCGCAACGTGAAGAACGTCGCGAGTTCGCCATCGCGCGCCTCGTCGGTGAACAGGCGGATGTCATCCCCCACCGCGCTCGCCGGCCAGAAACCGACAACCGCCTTCGGCATGAACCATTTCTCGGCGATGATTTTTTCCAGCATCGCCTGCGCATCGGCAAAGAGCTGGCGGGCGGCCTCGCCCTGCTTCTCGTCCTCGAGGATTTTCGGATAGACGCCCTTCAACTCCCAAGTCTGGAAGAAAGGAGTCCAGTCGATGTAGCGGGCGAGTTCGGCCAGATCCCAATCCTGCCAGACGCGGGTGCCGAGGAAGGATGGCTTCTTCGGCCGATAGGCGGACCAGTCGGCCTTGTAGGCGTTTTCGCGCGCCTTGCCGATCGGCAGACGCTGCTTTTCGGCCTCGCTGCGGGCATGGGCGTCGGCGACCTTGCGGTATTCCGCCCTCACCGTCTCGATATAACCGGGCTTCATCTCCGGGCTCAGCAGGCTGGAAACGACACCGACGGCGCGGCTGGCATCGGTCACGTAGATCGCCTGTCCCGCCTCGTAGCGCGGATGAATTTTCACCGCCGTGTGGACGCGCGAGGTGGTGGCGCCGCCGATCAGCAACGGGATATCGAAACCCTGACGCTCCATCTCGGAGGCCACATGCACCATCTCGTCCAACGACGGGGTGATCAGGCCGGAGAGGCCGATGATATCGACATTTTCGGCGCGCGCGGTTTCGAGGATCTTCGTCGCCGGCACCATGACGCCGAGATCGATGATCTCGTAATTGTTGCAGGCGAGCACCACGCCGACGATGTTCTTGCCGATGTCGTGGACATCGCCCTTGACCGTCGCCATCAGGATCTTGCCGGCCGCCTGCCGCGTGCCGGCCTCGCCATTGGCGCGCTTTTCAGCCTCCATGTGGGGCAGCAGCACGGCGACCGCCTGCTTCATCACGCGGGCGGACTTCACAACTTGCGGCAGGAACATCTTGCCGGCGCCAAAGAGGTCGCCGACCACGTTCATGCCGGCCATCAGCGGCCCTTCGATGACATGCAGCGGCCGTTCGGCGCTCTGGCGCGCCTCCTCCGTGTCGGCCTCGACGAATTCGGTGATGCCGTTGACGAGGGCGTGTTCGAGGCGCTTTTCCACCGGCCAGTCGCGCCAGGCGAGATCGCGCTCCCTGGCCTCCTTGGCGCCGGCGCCCTTGAAGCGTTCGGCGATTTCCAGCATGCGCTCTGTGGCAGTGCCGCCGGCCTTCGGCGCACGGTTCAGCACCACGTCCTCGCAGGCCTCGCGCAGCTCCGGCTCGATCGTATCGTAAACGGCGAGCTGGCCGGCATTGACGATGCCCATGTCCATGCCCGCCTGGATGGCATGGTAGAGGAAGACGGCGTGCATCGCCTCGCGCACCGGCTCGTTGCCGCGGAAGGAGAAGGACAGGTTGGAGACGCCGCCGGAAATATGGACGTGCGGCAGCGTCGCGGTGATCTCGCGCGTCGCCTCGATGAAATCGACGCCGTAATTGTCATGCTCCTCGATACCGGTGGCGACCGCGAAGATGTTGGGATCGAAGACGATATCCTCGGGCGCGAGGCCCGCGACTTCGGTCAGCAGCTTGTAGGCGCGGGTGCAGATTTCCACCTTGCGCGCCCTGGTATCGGCCTGGCCGGTCTCGTCAAAGGCCATGACGACGACGGCCGCGCCATAGGCGCGCACTAATTTCGCATGATGAAGGAAGGCCTCTTCGCCTTCCTTCAGCGAAATGGAATTGACCAGCGGCTTGCCCTGCACGCATTTCAGGCCCGCCTCGATCACCTCCCATTTGGAGCTGTCGATCATCACGGGCACGCGGGCGATATCCGGCTCGGCGGCGATGAGGTTGAGGTATTCCACCATCGCCTTGGCCGAGTCGATCAGGCCCTCGTCCATGTTGATATCGATGACCTGCGCGCCGTTCGCCACCTGGTCGCGGGCGACGTCGAGGGCGGCCGCATAATCGCCCGCGGTGATCAGCTTGCGGAATTTCGCTGAGCCGGTGACGTTGGTGCGCTCGCCGACGTTGACGAAGGGAATGGTCTCGGTCAGCGTGAAGGGCTCGAGGCCGCAGAGTCGCATGTGACGCGGGATATCCGGGATTTCCCGTGGACGATGGCGGGCGGCTGCATCGGCGATAGCGCGGATATGCTCCGGCGTCGAGCCGCAGCAGCCGCCGACGATGTTGACGAGGCCATCACGCATGAAGCCCTCGATCTGCGCGGCCATCTCCTCCGGGGTCTCGTCATACTGACCGAAGGCGTTCGGCAAGCCGGCATTGGGATAGGCGCAGACGAAGGCCTGCGCGACGGAGGAGATTTCCGCCAGATGCGCGCGCATGGCATTGGCGCCCAGCGCGCAATTGAGGCCGATGGAGAAGGGATCGGCGTGGCGCACCGAATTCCAGAACGCCTCCGGTGTCTGGCCGGAGAGCGTGCGGCCGGAAAGGTCGGTGATCGTGCCCGAGATCATGATCGGCAGGTCGACGCCCTTTTCCTCGAACACCTCGCGGGTGGCGAAGATCGCCGCCTTGGCGTTGAGCGTATCGAAGATGGTTTCGATCAGGATGATGTCGGAGCCGCCATCGATCAAGCCGCGCACCTGCTCGGCATAGGCAATCCGCAGATCGTCGAAGGTGACGGCGCGGTAGCCGGGATTGTTGACATCGGGGGAAATCGAGGCGGTGCGGTTGGTCGGCCCGAGCGCACCGGCGACGAAACGGCGCTTGCCGTCGATCGCCTCGGCACGGCGCAGCGCCCGCTTGGCGAGGCGCGCGCCGTCGCGGTTCAGCTCATAGACCATGTCTTCCATGGCATAGTCGGCCTGGGCGATGGAGGTCGAGGAGAAGGTATTCGTCTCGACGATATCGGCGCCGGCCATGGCATAGCGAAAATGGATTTCCTCGATCGCCGCCGGCTGGGTCAGGGTCAGCAGGTCGTTGTTGCCCTGCTGGTGGCAGGCGCAGCCGCCGAAACGGTCGCCGCGAAAATGATCCTCCCCGAAGCCGAGCCCCTGGATCTGCGTGCCCATGGCCCCATCGAGGATGAGGATACGCTGACGCGCCGCCTCCATCAGCGCCGCGCGCGGCGACGCAGGGTCGGGCTGGACGGCACCGAAGAGCCGGTCGAAAGCATTCATCGCACTACTTCCATAATCGCATAAAGATATCTTTATATTGTAATGCGGTTGAGAACGTAATGCAAGCGAGGAACAACACCGTTCGAGCCCTGCGGCTCGAACGGTCCGTGTGTCTGCGAACGGCGGGACGGGATCGTCAGTTCACGTCGGCGGGGCTGCGCGGCCGGTCTGCGACGCGGCGCAGCGCGGCATCGAGTTCGGTAACGCCGAAGGGTTTTCCGAGCCAGGTGGCTGGCGACGGGCCGGGCAGGGTCGGCGCGGCGTCGCTGCCGGTGGCGAAGACGATGGCGACTGCCGGCCATGTCTGCCGCACCTGCCGGGCCAAAGTCTCGCCATCCATGCCGGGCAGGCCTAAATCGGTCAGCAACACGTCGACGCTGTTGCTTTCCAGAAGCTTCAGCGCCTCGTCGCCCGAAGCGGCCTCAAGACAGGCATGGCCGAGATCGGCCAGCATGTCGGCGGTGTTCATGCGGATCAGCGCATCGTCCTCGACGACCAGCACCCGCAGGCCCGAGACTGGCGGCGGCCCCGCCTGCTCAGGCGCTGGCGGCTTCGGTTTGGCCAATCTCTGCTTGTTGGCATCGAGCACATGGCGGATCTTGCGCGCCAGGGCCTCACGCGTGTAGGGCTTGGAGAGGAGCTGCACATCCGGGTCCAGCCGCCCGCCATGGACGATGGAATTTTCCGTATAGCCCGAGGTGAACAGCACCGCCATCTGCGGCTGGCGCTCCCGCGCCTTGCGGGCAAGGTCGGCGCTCTTCAGGCTGCCGGGCATGACGACGTCGGTGAACAGCAGGTCGATGGTCAGGCCGCTCTCGACGATGCTGAGCGCGGCGGCCGCATCCGATGCCTTCAAAACCCGGTAGCCCAGATCCTGCAGCATCTCGACGACGGTGGCGCGCACGCCGGCATCGTCCTCCGCCACCAGGATGATCTCGGCGCCGCCTTCGATCGGCGCATCCAGCCGCTGCACTTCGACGTCCTCCACCTGCAGCGAGCGCGGCAGGTAGATCTTTACGGTCGTCCCATGGCCAACTTCGCTGTAGAGTTTGACATGGCCGCCGGATTGCTTGACGAAGCCATAGACCATCGACAGGCCGAGCCCGGTGCCCTTGCCTTCCGGCTTGGTGGAGAAGAACGGCTCGAACACCTTTTCGACAATATCGGCCGACATGCCGCTGCCGGTATCGGTCACCGACAGCACGACATACTGACCGGGTTGGACATCGTCGTTCAACCGCGCATAAGCGTCGTCGAGATAGGCATTGCCGGCCTCGATGGTCAGCTTGCCGAAACCGTCCATGGCGTCACGGGCGTTGATCGCCAAGTTTAGCAGGGCGTTTTCGAGTTGCATCGGGTCGATCAGCGTGTTCCACAGGCCGCCGGAGACGATGGTTTCGATTTCGACACCTTCGCCGATGGTCCGACGCAGCATCTCGTCCATGCCGCGGATGAGGCGGCCGATGCTGACGACGCGCGGATCGAGCGCCTGGCGCCGGCCGAAGGCCAGCAGTTGCGCCGCCAGTTTCGAACCGCGACTGACGCCTTCCAGCGCGCTCGTGATGCGCCGCGCCGCCCGCTCGTTACCGGAGACGTCCTTCGACAGGAGTTGCAGATTGCCGGCTATGACCTGCAGCAAATTGTTGAAATCATGGGCGACACCGCCGGTCAGGTTGCCGATGGCTTCCATCTTCTGCGCCTGCTGCAGCGCCGCTTCCGTGCGGCGCAGGGTTTCGGCCGCCGCCCGCTCCTCCGTCACATCGCGGCCGACGGCGTGAATGAAACCTTCGTCCGGCACGGCTGTCCAGGAAATCATCCGATAGCTGCCGTCCTTGCAGCGATAACGGTTTTCGAACAGAAAGGTCGTCAGGCCACTGCCGAGCTTTGAAACTTCGTGCAACGTCGCCTGGTAGTCGTCGGGATGAATCATGTCCATGAAGGACTGACCGATAAGATCGCCCTCCTCCCAGCCGAGCACGGCTTTCCAGGCCGGATTGATGGCGGTGATGCGCGAATCGAAGGCGGCGACCAGCATGATATCGGTGGAGAGCCGCCACATGCGGTCGCGATCGGCCGTGCGTTCGGCCACCCGCTGCTCCAGCGTCCGGTTCAGCGCCTCCAGCTTTTCGCGCGTGGCGCGCAATTCGCCGATATCGGTGTTGGTGCCGATCCAGCGGACGATGCGGCCCTCCTCGGCACGAATCGGCACGGCGCGCGCGATATGCCAGCGATAGCCGCCATGGCGGTCCCGCAGGCGAAATTCCGCCTGGTAGACCTCGCCGGAGCGCAGGCAGGCCTGCCAACGCTCCTCCGCCGCCGCGCTATCGTCGGGGTGCATGACGCGAGCCCAGCCATCCTCGATCAGTTCTTCCGCCTTGCAGCCGGTGTAATTGTAGACACGCTCGTTGAACCAATCGGCCTTGCCGTCGGGCCGGGCGGTCCAGACATGGTTGGGGATCGCCTGGGTCAGGGCGCGAAACCGCGCCTCGCTCTCGCGCAACTCCTGCTGGGCGCGGCGCTGCTCGGTGACGTCCTGCACGACGCCGACGAAACGTACCAGATTTCCCTGCTCGTCCCGTTCGAATTCGCCCTTGCGGGCGATGACGCGCTTCTGGCCGTTATCGGCGCGGCGGATGCGGTATTCGACGTTGAGTGGCGAGTGGCCGTCGCGTCGGCTGTCGCTGTTGGAGGCAATGTCGCGGTCACTGGGAAAAACCAGTTCCTCGATGACCGAAATCGGCAGGGCTTCGGCATAGGGCACACCGTAGATCTTGCAGAATTCCGGCGTGGGAACGAGGATGCTGGTTTCGAGGTTTAGCGAAAACAGACCGACGCCGCCCGCCTCCTGCGCCCGCCGCAACCGGGCCTCCAGCTCACGCATGGCGCTGGCGGCGAGATGTTCGGCGGTATGATCGCGCAACACCTTCACGAGACCGATCGGCTTGCCGGCGCCGTCCAGGATCGGGCTGATCTCGCCGCTCGCCCAGAAGGCTTCGCCGTTCTTGCGCAGATGCCAGCGTTCGTGATGGGCGGTGCCGAGCCGCATGGCGGCGTCCATCGCCTCCTGGGGCTTGCCGCTCAACCGATCCTCCGGCGTGAACAGCATTTCCCAGTGGCGACCGAGAACATCCTCCTCGGCCCAGCCGAAGATGCGATGCGCACCCTCGTTCCAGCGCAGCACGATGCCATCGAGCGACAGCGCGAGAATGACGTAGTCGACGGCGCCATCGAGAATCTGGCGGCTCTGCTGCTCGCTGGCGCGCAACGCCTCCTCGGCCGCGACCCGCTCCGTGACGTCGGTGCCCTGCACGAAGATGCCGATGACCACGCCGTCCTGATCGGTGACCGGCTGGTAGACGAGATCGACGAATTTGGTTTCCGTCGGCCCACCGGAAGCCGGCGCCAGATGAACCGGCATGGCGATGGCGGAATGGGGCTCGCCGCTGGCATAGACCCGGTCGAGCAGCTCGTAGAAATCCTGACCGCGCAAATCCGACAGCGCCTCGCGCACAGGCTTGCCGATGACCTCGCGGTGCTCGACGAGTTGCAGATAGGCCTGGTTGACGAGGTCGAAGACATGGTCGGGGCCACGCATCATGGCGATGAAGCCCGGCGCCTGCTCGAACATCTGGCGCAGGCGCTCCTGCTCGCCCTTGCGCCATCTTTCAGCCCGCACCTTGCCGGTGGTTTCGACGACGATGGCCATGACGCCGACCGGCCTGCCGTCCGCCCCCATGATCGGCGAATAATCGAGATTGAGCCAGGCCTGATGCGACCGCCCTTCGCGATAAAGCGTCAACTCCTGGTCGCGATAGGCGAGCGTTCCACCGGCGAGCCCGACGCGCATGACATTGTCGTTGAAATCCGCGACCTCTTCCCAGCCCTCGCGCACCTTGGAACCGAGAAGCGCGGGATGCCGCGCACCGGCGAATTCCGAATAGGCATCGTTATAGAGCATGATGCCGTCCTCGCCCCAGAGCGTGACGATCGGCACCGGCGACTGCAGGATGAGTGCGATGGTGGATTTCAAAACCTGCGGCCATTGCGCCGGAACCCCCAAGGGGGTCCCCGACCAGTCGAACGCCGCGATCAGGCGGGCCATTTCGCCGCGGTGCGCCAGAAAGTCGAAATTGGAGGGTGTCACGCCATCTCGCGGTGTCATGGAGCCGAAGCCCTCGCAGCAAAAATCATGGTCAGCGAAAAAGTCATTCGATCAATCATTTGAGGCCGGAACCGCCGGGAATGGCAATCCGCGCGCAAACCGCGGATCTGAGGGAGAAAGATGGCAGGTCATGCCTTATTTTCAAGGAGTCGTTCAAAGGCTTCCGCCGATTTGCTGCGATAACGCTCCGGGTGCCGCAGCAGGAAATAGGGACGCGGTAGCGGAGCGACTGGCGCAAGCGCCAGGCGGCCGTATTGCAGCGGCGCCGCGACCACGCTGCGCGACACCAGAGTGGCGGTCAATCCATTCTCAACGGCACCGATCACCGCCTCGTTTCCGGGCAGTTCCAGCTCGATATCGATGGCATCGAGCGATAGCCCGGCGGCCTCGAGCAGCCGCACAAACGCCTGTCGCGTGCCCGATCCCGCCTCGCGCAGGATCCAGGCGCTGTCGCGAAGATCGTCGACGACCGCGCCCGGCCGCGCCCAGGGATGGAGGGGCGAGACGACGACGATCATCTCGTCCTCGGCGATCTGTCGCGAAAGGAGGCCGCGGGGCGCGTCCGTGCCTTCGGTGAGGCCGAGTTCGGCGCGGCCTTCCAGAACGGCCTGCGTCACCTCCGTGGTATTGCCGAGCGACACTTGCAGGCGGATGCCGGGAAACCGCTGGCGGAAAGCCGCAAGGCACCCCGGAAGCCAGTAGGCGCCAACCGTCTGGCTCGCCATGATCGTCAGCGCGCCACGCCCGAGGCCGGAAAGATCGTTCAGCACCGCCTCCGCCGCTTGCGCCGCCGCCAGCACTTTTTGCGCCTCCTCGAGAAATTGCTGGCCGGCCCCGTTGAGCAGGATGGAGCGGCCGATGCGGTCGAAAAGCTTGACGCCGTGACGGACTTCCAGCGCCGCAATGGCCGCGCTCACCGCCGATTGCGTCATGTTCAGGCGTTCCGCTGCCCGCGTGACGTGCTGGCAGGCGGCGACGGCGGTGAAAATCCGGAGCTGCTCCAGCGTCATGACAGCCTTCAATCGTTCGTTTTTATCGATTATTTTGACCTATATTATTCGTTGGAACTTGTCATTGGCAAGGCATAACCAGATTGGCGAAGGAGTTTTGCCATGCCTGCCGTTCCCCGCACTGCCGCCCGTCGCCTCGCCGCTCAGGCGAAAAACCATCCGCTACTCCATTTCACGCCCAACTGGTTTGCCATGACCATGGGCACGGGCATCGTCGCCATCGCTCTCGGCCAGTTTTCACAGGCCCCGCTTCTGCATGAAGCCGGGGCGATGCTGTGGCTCTTCAATATCGGGCTGTTCGGCCTCTGCACATTCGCTTATGTGGCCAAGTGGGTGCTGTATCCGCGCGCCGCACGGGCGCTTTTCTCACATCCGGTCGCGTCGATGTTCCTCGGTTGCATCCCGATGGGGCTGGCGACGATCGTCAATGGGCTGCTGTCCTATGGCATGGTACTGTTCGGGCCGGGCGCCGTCTCGCTCGCCATATATGTGTGGATCGTCGATGCGCTGCTTTCGGTGGTGATCGGTCTCGCCGTACCGTTCATGATGTTTACGCGACAGGACCATGTCATCCAGGAGATGAGCGCGGTCTGGTTGCTGCCAGTGGTCGCCTGCGAGGTCGCGGCCGTCAGCGCCTGTCTTTTGATGCCGCATGTGGCGGATGCGGGAACGCAGCTTTGCCTGCTGGTCGCCGGCATGGTGCTCTGGGCCTGCTCCGTGCCGTTGGCGCTCGGTATTCTGGTCATCCTGTTCCTGCGCCTCGTGCTGCACAAGCTGCCGCCGTCCGGCATGGCCGCCACCAGCTGGCTGGCGCTGGGTCCGATCGGCACGGGGGCGCTCGCTCTGGCGCTGATGGCCGGCGAGGCCGAGGCCGTGCTGGCCGCCAATGGCCTTTCGGCCTATGGCAACGGTCTGGCCGCCGGCAGCCTGCTCGGCGCCATCCTGCTCTGGGGCTATGGCCTGTGGTGGATGGCAATGGCTATCGCCTTGACCTTGCGTTACCTGCGCCAGGGGATGCCCTTCAACATGAGCTGGTGGGGCTTCACTTTCCCGCTCGGCGTCTACACCGTCGCAACGTTGAAGCTTGCCGCCCTGCTCGGCCTGGCCCCGCTTGCCCGCTTCGGCGAAGGCCTGACGGTGGCGCTGGTGCTGATCTGGATGCTGGTCATTGTCCGCACCCTGCGCGGCGCTTTCAGCCTGACCCTATTCGAAGACCCGTCGCTAAAGCTCGCCTGAAAGCTCCCGCCTGCTCTTGTCCAGCTCTTCGCTGTAACGCCGCAAGGTATGGGCTTCGCTGAGCTGGCCGATCACGCGGCGCTCGATGAGATCGCTGACCACGGCCAGCGCTTCGCTTTCGGTCGCATCGAACAGGGCGGCGGCCTGCCGGGCATTCATCGTCGGCAACAAGACGTCGTTCTCATAGCGGCGGAAGGCGAGGACGCCCTTTTCGTCCTCCGGCGTTTCGACGGCCGCGCCATAGACTTCCGGCACCAGCACCAGCCCGGCATAACGGCCGTTCGTATCGGTGAGAATGACGCGCTGGGCCGAACCGATCGGGAATTTCTTCTTGAAATCCTCAAGGCTGATATCCGCCCAGGCGGTGCGCACGTCAGCACGCATCATCTTGTCGACCGTCAGGTTGCGGATCCAGCCGACGTCATGGGCGCTGCGGATGGTTTCGCCGCGCAAATGGAAACGCCAAGTGGCGAAGGAATAACCGAAGGTCGAACGCACGAAAAAGGAAGACGCGATCACGGCCGCCAGCACCAGCACCGTAATCGGAAAATCGCCGGTCGTCTCCAGCGCCAGGAAGGTCATGGTCAAGGGGCCACCGATGACGGCGACCGCCAGCGAACTCATGCCGACGACCGCGTAGATGACCGGCGTCAGCGTCGCATCGCCGAAATAGGGAGCGCTATAGGCAAAAATCTTGCCGAGCAGCGCCCCCATGAACAGCGAGGCGAAAAACAAGCCGCCGCGGAAGCCCGAGCCGATGGAAATCGCCGAGGCCACGGCCTTGAGCAGCAGAATGGTCACGAGGCCGGAGATCGTCACCTCGGTCGCCAGGTTGAGATGCATCGCGCCGTGCCCGCCCGATAGTACCTGCGGCGAGACGAAAGCCAGCAGCCCGACGGCGATGCCCCCCAGCAGCGGCCGCACGGTCGGCGCGATTGCGCTCTGGCGCGCCACCTCCTCGATGAAGGCGACGCCCTTCATGAGCAGGATGCCCGCGCCGCCGCAGACAAGGCCGAGCGCCAGCGCCGGTATGTAATCCGCCGGCACGACCGCGCCGAAATGCCCGACATCGATCTCGAAGCTGCTGGCCGAAAACAGCCGTGCGACGAGATTGGCGATCAGCGCCGAGACGACGACCGGCGTCAGCGAGGCGATGGTATAGGCCCCGACGATCAGCTCGAAGGCATAGAAGGCGCCGGTCAGCGGCGCATTGAAGGCGGCGGCGATGGCGCCCGACGCGCCGCAGCCGACGAGGATGCGCATGTCCGAACGGCGCAGGTTGAGCTTGACGCCGAGTTTCGAGGCAAGGCCTGCCGCAAGCTGCGTATAGCCGGCCTCCATGCCGACCGACGCCCCGAACCCGTTCGACAGGATGTTCTGCACCGCGACGAGAATGCTGTCGGTCAGCGACAACCGGCCGCCATGCAGGGCATTGGCCTCGATCGGGTCGATCAGCGGCCGCTTGCGCCGGCGCGCCAGGACGAGCAGCAACAGCCCCAGCAACGCCCCACCGCAGACCGGCGCCGAAAGCAGCACAAGCTTGTCCTCGATCAACGAGGCGCTAAGGCGTTCGGACGGATCGATCTTGAACACCGCCTGGTGCATGGCCGCGGCGATCATGCTCATCGCCGTCACCGTCAGGCCGGCGGCGACGCCTACCAGCATGGCGGCAAGCACGAGTCCCAGTTCGCTGCGCCGCGTCAGCAGCCGGAAGCCGGCCGGCGAAAACAGGCCGCGAAGGGAACGCAACTCGACGGGCAGGACGTTCATTCGCCCGAAAAATTTAGGAAATTGCATATCTGACGCGCCAGAAACTGCAGCAGCCCATCGGGCCTTTAAAACGGCCCGCCACGGATGGCATAGCCGCAATGCGAGCGCAAGCCTAAACCATGTGCCTCGCGCCCATCCGTCCGCCCGCGCCACCTGCGCCCTTCAAGGCGACGCACGGGGCAGACGGGAGGGGCAGCATGCCCCTCACCCGCTCACGCCGCCTTGACGACGTGATACTCCTTGATGGCGACCATCTTGATCGCCGGATAGCGCTCCGCCTCGTAGCGCAGCGAAAACGCATCCTGCGCCAGGAACACAGGGTCGCCATCGAGATCGCGGGCGATGTCGCCACGGCGCTGGGTGACGAATTTTTCGAGATCCGCCGGCTGATCGGCGGAAATCCAGCGGCAGACCGAGAAGCGCGACATTTCGAAGGAGACCGGCAGGCCGTATTCGGCCATCAGCCGCTCCTTCAACACGTCGAGCTGCAGCGCGCCGACGACGCCGACGATGGCCGGCGAGCCGTCTTCCGGCGAGAAGAGCTGCACGACGCCCTCTTCCGCCATCTGGTGCAGGGCTTCCTTCAGCTTCTTCGCCTTCATCGCATCCTCCAGCCGCACGCGGCGCAGGATTTCCGGCGAGAAGTTCGGCACGCCCTGGAAGACCAGCGCCTCTCCCTCGGTCAGCGTATCGCCGATGCGCAGCGTGCCGTGGTTGGGAATGCCAACCACGTCGCCGGCATAGGCGGTATCGGCCAACTGGCGCTGCGAGGCGAAGAAGAATTGCGGCGCCGTCAGGCCCATCTGCTTGCCGGTGCGCGCCAGCCGGGCCTTCATGCCGCGCTCCAGCTTGCCGGAGCAAACGCGGGCAAAGGCGATGCGGTCGCGATGGTTCGGATCCATGTTGGCCTGGATCTTGAAGACGAAGGCGGTCATCTTGTCTTCGGCGGCATGGACGGTGCGGATATCCGCCACCTGGTCACGCGGCGGCGGCGCGAAATCGCCGAGCGCATTGATGAGGTCGCGGACCCCGAAATTGCGCAGCGCCGAGCCGAAGAACACCGGCGTCATATGGCCTTCGAGGAAGGCCTTGCGGTTGAACGGGCGGCAGGCCTCGATGGCGAGCGACGTTTCCTCGATGAAATCGGCGCGCTCGTTTTCCGGCAAGCGGTTGGAGGCGCTTTCCGGACCGTTGACCGGCGTGCGCTTCTCCTCGGTGTCCGACCCGCGCACCGAATTGCTGGCAAGGTGATAGGAGCCGCAAAACGTCTTCGAACGGCCGATCGGCCAGGTGATCGGCGCAGTGTCCAGCGCCAGCTTTTCCTCGACCTCATCCAGGATCTCGAAGGGGTCGCGGCTTTCGCGGTCCATCTTGTTGATGAAGGTGATGATCGGGATGTCGCGCATGCGGCAGACTTCGAACAGTTTCAGCGTCCGCGGCTCGATACCCTTGGCGGCGTCGATGACCATGACGGCGGCATCGACCGCTGTCAGCGTGCGATAGGTGTCGTCGGCGAAGTCTTCGTGACCGGGCGTATCGAGGATGTTGAAGACATGGCCGTCATATTCGAAGGTCATCACCGAGGTGACGACCGAGATGCCGCGTTCGCGCTCGATCTTCATCCAGTCCGAGCGGGTCTGCATGCGGTCCTTCTTCGCCTTGACTTCGCCGGCGAGCTGGATGGCGCCGCCGAACAGCAGCAGCTTTTCGGTCAGTGTCGTCTTGCCCGCATCCGGGTGGGCGATAATAGCGAAGGTGCGGCGGCGGGAGACCGCCTCGGCAAGGGTTTCGGCCATGGTTTTCCAGGAATTCCTTGATGAGTTGGCGACTATCTAGCGTCTCGGGCGCCAATATGCAATTGACAGGGAAGCAACAGGGAGCCATCCATGCAAGAGATCCTCGGGCCGACACTGGCCCTCATCCGCCTTCCCCATGGCGCGGGCATCGCCCTGCCGGCCTATGAAAGCGCCGGCGCCGCCGGCATGGACCTGCGCGCCGCCGTGCCGCAGGATGCACCGCTTTCGTTGGCGCCCGGCGAGCGCACATTGGCGCCGACCGGCTTCATCTTTGAAATCCCTGCCGGTTTCGAAGGCCAGGTGCGGCCGCGCTCCGGCCTTGCCTTCAAGAACGGCATCACCTGCCTCAACACCCCCGGCACCATCGACAGCGATTATCGCGGCGAGGTCAAGGTGCTGCTGGTCAATCTCGGCACCGAGACCTTCGTCATCGAGCGCGGCATGCGCATTGCCCAGATGCTGGTGTCGCCGGTGGTGCAAGCACGGATCATCGAGGCCACAAGCGCCAGCGAGACCGGGCGCGGTGGCGGCGGCTTCGGCTCGACCGGCGTATGAGCGCGCCGCTCGCCTTCCCCGACCTCACCTTCCGGCAGGATTATTTCGACGATCCCGCCGGCTGGAAGGCCATCGGCGATCTCTTGAAGACGGTGTTCGGCGTCGATATCGGCCCGCTCGACGCGCTCGGCGGGCATGATCGCTCCAACATGCCCTCGGCCTATTTCGATGCCGGGGGACGCTGCGTCGCCAATTTCGCCGCCTTCTCCATGCCGCTGGTCATCGATGGCCGCCGGGTGCGGGCCGCCGCCTGGCAATCCGGCGCGGTGCTTCCCGACTATCGCGGGCGCGGGCTGTTTCGCGAGTTGATCCGCATCACGCTGGAGCGCTGCGAACAGGCGGGTTTCGAGGTAATCGTGCTCTATACCGACAAGCCGGCGCTCTACGAGCCCTATGGCTTCGTGACATTCCGGGAGCAATCCTTCACCGGCCCCGCGCCTGCAGCGGGCAACGCATTCGCGACGGCACGCAGGCTGTCGGTCGAAAACCCCGTCGATCTCGCCCTGCTGCGCGAAACGCTTGCCCGCCGCACGCCGGTTTCGAACCGGATCGCTGTCTGCGACCAGAGCCTGATGTTCCTGCTGAACGCCTATCTGCTGGAGGACGTGACACTGTCTTGGCTGGAGGCCGAGCAGGCGGTCATTGCCTGGCGCCAACCGCAGGCCGACCGTTTCGAGCTGCTGGATATCGTCGCGGCCGACATTCCGGCGCTGGACACCATCATCGCCGGTCTTGGTCTCGCGCCAACAATCGTGACCGTGCAGTTTCCGCCGGATCGTCTCGGCTGGGAGGAGACGGCAAGCGCGGTCGACGGCGATCTGGTGTTCATGATGCGCGGGCCGCAGGCGCTGATGCCGCAGGCGCCGTTCCGGCTGTCGCCAATGGCGGAGTTCTGATCGGGAAAAACCTCCAAAAACCAAAAAGCCTGCCGCGGGAGGAGGTGCGGCAGGCTTTCTGAAAAGAACCGAACAGCAGCTCAAAGGGAGGAGGAGTGCTGCTGTTCCCTGCAGAGCGCCTTTGGGAGGAGGAGGTGGCACCCTGCAAAATCGAAACACGGGGGAGGAGGTCCGTTGCTTCGATGAAAAGAGTTATAGCTGAGCTTTCGCTCACCGGCCAGGCATTTTATTGCATCGCAGCAATGCGTCTTTCGAATAGCTGCATCACACCGCCGTCACGACCGGAATCAACGGGAATCCCGAAAATGCAAAAGCGCCTGGCGATTGCACAGGCGCTTGCAAAAGACCGGATTATCTCCGGTTTAGGGTTCAGCCGGCGATAGCTGCCTTGGCAACCTGACGGATCTGGCCGCGGGAGATGCCGAGATCGTTGAGCTCGCGCGTGGACATACGGTCGAGTTCTGCAACGGTCTGACGATACTTGCGCCAATTGTTGAATGAACGTGCGATATTCATGATAGCCTCTTTCTTCGGACTTTCGAAGCCAGCGGCCGATCAGCGGCGCTTCATTTGCTTCGATGGCTGTCTTATAACCCACGCCACGTCCGATGAGCAGCGCTAAGCTCTCATCTCACCTATACCGCGTTTGCATAGCTATTTAGCAGTCTGCCTCAATGGCGACCACAAATCGCCTTCTTCCTGAGCATTCGCAGCAAGAGCCCGGTTACAGCCCGGGCTTGACCGAGGGGAATACAGTGCTGCCGTCCGGCTGCTCGGAAGGGCTGACAAGACCCAGTTCCTTCAGTGCCCGGTGCCAATGGGATTCGTGTTGGCCTTCCGGCCGGCCGTCCGCCTCCCAGATTTCATAGGCGCGCTGGCGCACCGGCTCCTCGTCAAAGACGGAGGCATCGTCATCGGCGGTCTTGAAGGCATCGCCGAGATCGCGCTTCTGCGGATCGCTATTGCTCTCGCCGACCGCGTCGCGGGCAGTATCGGGATCGTCCTCGGCTGGCAGATAGCCGCGAGGCCGGTTTTCCTGCGGACCTTCCCAGCGAGGGGATTGTTCCGTGGTACCGGGGGCGCCGGTCTTGGGTGTATTGATCGCCATGATATCTCTCCTCTGTCAAAGAGCTAACCGCCGCCCGGCGGGAAAGTTCCGTCAACCACGCCTGTCGACGCTTTGGGCGCGGATCATGTCTATGATCGCCGAAAAATCGCGGTCCGCACCGCCGCTTTCGCTGAACTGCCGATAAAGGCGCAACGCAGCCCGGCCGAGCGGCGTATCCGCACCGCTCACCTCCGCCGCCGCCTGCGACAAGTCGAGATCCTTCAGCATCAGCGCCGCCGCAAAACCCGGCCGGTAGCCGTTGTTGGAGGGCGCGGTAGGTACGGGGCCGGGCACCGGGCAATAGGTGGTCAGCGACCAGCATTGCCCCGACGACACCGAGGCGACATCGAACAGCGCCTGATGCGCAAGCCCCAGCTTTTCCGCCAGCACGAAGGCCTCGCCGACCGCGATCATCGAAATGCCGAGGATCATGTTGTTGCAGATTTTTGCCGCCTGCCCCATGGACGCGCCGCCGCAATGGATGATGCGCTTGCCCATCGTCTGCAGGATCGGCTCGGCTTTTGCGAAAACCGGCTGCTCGCCGCCGACCATGAAGGCGAGGCCGCCGCTCGCCGCTCCCGCCGTTCCGCCGGAGACCGGGGCATCCAGCGACGGGCAATTATGGGCGGCGGCCATCGCATGCGCCTGTCGGGCGCTGTCGATATCGATGGTCGAGCAATCGATAAGCAGCGTGCGCTCGGGCACCAGCGACACGAGCTGCGAC
This sequence comes from Rhizobium sp. YJ-22, assembly GCF_029601685.1. Taxonomy (NCBI): domain Bacteria; kingdom Pseudomonadati; phylum Pseudomonadota; class Alphaproteobacteria; order Hyphomicrobiales; family Rhizobiaceae; genus Rhizobium; species Rhizobium sp. YJ-22. Next base: position 145,975 of record NZ_JARRIR010000006.1, read on the forward strand.
CAGACGTTCAGCACATGCCGGCCGGCCGGCAGCATGGTCAGCACCGTATCGCAGCCAGCGACGGTCTCTTCCAGCGTGTTCGCGACGCGCAAGCCGCTCTGCCGCGCTTGGTCGCAGGCCACGGAGACGACATCGAAGCCGGTGACGTCATGCCCCGCCTTGGCGAGATTGGCCACCATGGGACCGCCCATATGGCCGAGGCCGATGAATCCGATGCTCATCTTCGTCTCCTCCTGCTTTAACCGGAAAACAACCTTTCATGCTCGCTCGGAAAGAAGGCGGCGATATCCGCCTCGCTGACCGCGTCCAAAGTCGCGGGCTGCCAACGCGGGTTGCGATCCTTGTCGATCACCGCCGCGCGCACGCCCTCGTAGAAATCGGGATTGGCGAGCACGGCATCCGTGGCGGCGAATTCCCGCTCCAGGCAATCCTCCAGCCACGCGGCCTGTCGCCCCAGCCGCAATAGCCGCAGGGTGACATGCAGGATGCGTGGCGATTTGGTGTTCAGCGTCGCCAGCGTCTTGCCGGCGAAATCGCTGTCGTCCGCCTCCAGGGCGGTGATGATCGCCTCGATCCTGTCATGTGCGAACAGCCGGTCGATTGTCGCCACGAAGGGCGCAAGCGTTGCGGCCGGGGCCGGCGCGGCAAGCTCCGCAATCGCCGCCGCGACCTGCGCCGCATCGCCGGCTGCCGCCAGCGCCTCGATCAAGGCTTCGCGCCGGTCGGACGGCATGAAATGGTCGGCGAGGCCGAGCGCCATGACATCGCCGGCGCCGACGATCTCGCCCGTCAGGCCGAGATAAGTACCGCCCTCGCCCGGTTGGCGGGTGAGGAACCACGACGCGCCGACATCGGGAAAGAAGCCGATGCCGGTTTCCGGCATGGCGAAGCGCGTCCGCTCGGTGACGATGCGGTGGCGGGCATAGACGGAGAGCCCGACGCCGCCGCCCATGACGATGCCGTCCATCAGCGCGACGGTGGGTTTGGAAAAGCGGGCGATGCGGGCATCGAGGCGATATTCCTCACGCCAGAAACGCGTCGCGAGCCCATCGCCGGCCCGGCCGCTGTCATGCATGGCCCGGATATCGCCGCCGGCGCAGAAACCACGCTCGCCCTCGCCGACGAACAGGACGGCGGCGATGCCGGCATCCGCCTCGAACGCATCCAGCGCGGCGTCGATAGCGCGGACCATGCCAAGCGTCAGGCTGTTCAGCGCCTTCGGGCGGTTGAGCCTGACGAGGCCGAGCGTGCCGTGACGCTCGACCAGTGTTTCCGGGGGGACGGTGTCAGATATGGAGTGCATGGCCAAGCGCCTTGAATGCAGCCTCCTGGAAGGCTTCGCTGCGAGTCGGATGTGCATGGATCGTACCGGCAATATCCTCCAGCCGCGCGCCCATTTCGATGGAAAGCGCAAACGCCGACGAGAGTTCCGAGATTTCCGCCCCGACTGCCTGCACGCCGAGCACCAAATGATTGTCGGCGCGGACGACGATGCGCACGAAGCCCTCCTCCTCCCCGGTCGTCAAGGCCCGGCCATTGGCGGCGAAAGGGAAACGCGCCACCTTGACATCAAGCCCCTGCGCCTGCGCCTCGGCCGGCGACAGGCCGGCACCGACGATCTGCGGATCGGTGAAGCAGACGGCGGGAATGCAGCGTTTGTCCCAGACGCGTTTCGCGCCCGATTTCCGCCACCATCTCGCCCTGTGCCATGGCCCGATGCGCCAGCATCGGTTCGCCGGTGACGTCGCCGATGGCGAAGACGCCGCGCATCGAGGTGCGGCAGCGGTCGTCGATGCGGATGAAGCGGCCGGCGCGGTCGAGATCCAGTTCCTCGATGCCCCAGCCGTCGATGGACGGCCGGCGGCCGACGGTGACGAGAATGCGGTCTGCGGCCAGGTTTTGCGTCTCCTTGTCCGTGCGCACCACAATGCCGGCGCCATCCGGCGCAAGCCCTTCGGCGCTAGCCCCGAGCAGCACGCGGATACTCAGCCTGTCGAGCCGCGCCATTACCGGCTTCACCAGTTCCTCGTCGTACTGCGGCAGAAGCTGCCGCGTCGCCTCGACCACAGTCACCTCGGTACCCAGCTTGGCGAAGGCGGTGCCGAGTTCGAGGCCGATATAGCCGCCGCCGACCACCACCAGCCGGCGCGGCACCTCGTGCAAGGCCAAGGCCTCGGTCGAGGAGATCACCGGCCCGCCAAAAGGCAGCGACGGCAACGCAACGGGCTCCGAGCCGGTGGCAATGACCACGGCCTCGGCGCGAACCATCTGCATGCCGGTCTCGGTCTCGACCTCGACGGTCTTGCCGTCACGAAACCGCGCCGTGCCATGCAGGATTTTGACCCGCGCCCGCTGCAAAAGCCCGGTGACGCCGCCGCTGAGGCGGCCGACGATGCCGTCCTTCCAGTCGATGGCGGCCCCGAGATCGATGTCCGGCGTCTGGACCTTGATGCCTAATAGCCCCTTCCCCTCCGCCATCCTTTTCGCGGCGTGGAAGGTTTCGGCGACATGGATGAGCGCCTTGGAGGGGATACAGCCGACGGTCAGGCAGGTGCCGCCCGGCCTGCGGCGCTCGACGATGACGGTATCGATGCCGAGCTGGCCGGCGCGGATGGCGCAGGCATAGCCGCCGGGGCCGGCGCCGATGACGAGAAGCTTGCAGGTGATCTCTTTCATGGCCGGCCCTCAGGTGTCGATGAAGATCAGCGCCGGCGTTTCGAGAAGCGCCTTGATCCGCTGGATGAAGGTGGCGGCGTCCCAGCCGTCGATAATGCGATGATCGAAGCTGGAGGACAGGTTCATCATCCGCCGCGGCACGAACTGGCTGCCATCCCAGACCGGGCGCATGACGATCTTGTTGACGCCGATGATCGCCACTTCCGGGTGGTTGATCAGCGGCGTCGAGGCGATGCCGCCAAGCGCCCCGAGCGAGCTGATGGTGATGGTCGAGCCGCTGAGTTCATCACGCTGGGCGCTGCCGGTGCGGGCGGCCTCCGCGACGCGGGCAAGCTCGGTCGCGCAATCCCAGATGCCGCGCGCCTCGGCATGGCGCACCACCGGCACCGTCAGCCCCGCCGGTGTCTGGGTGGCGATGCCGATATGCACGGCGCTATAGCGGCTGACGATGCCGGCGGCATCGTCGAAGGTGGCGTTCAGCGCCGGCTGCTCGGCAATGGTGCGCACCAGCGCCCGCATCAGGAAAGGCAGGACGGTCAGTTTCGGCTGGTCCGGCTTGCGCTCCCGGTTCATCGCCGCGCGCAGTTCTTCGAGATCGGTGACATCGACCTCCTCGACATAGGTGATGTGAGGAATGCGCGACACTGATAGCGCCATCTTGTCGGCGATGCGGCGGCGCAGGCCGGTGACCTTGACCGCCTCGACATGGGTTTTTCGCGCCAGGCCGGCGGCGGGCGCGGTGGACGGCGCCCCTTGGGAAAGGAAGAGGTCGAGATCCTCATGGATGATGCGGCCGGCCGGGCCGGTACCGCGCAGCTGCCGCAGGTCGATACCCGCCTCCTGCGCCCGGCGGCGCACGGCGGGCGAGGCCAATGGCTTGGCCGCCGGCTCCGGTTCGGCTCGCGATGCAACGGGCTTTTCCACCGATGCGGGTTTTGCGACAGCGACTGGAGGCGGCTCGACAAGCGGTCCCGCCTGCTTCGCCTCGGCGGGCGCGGCAGCGGTCTGTGGCTCCACCGCCTCCCCTTCGAGCGCGATGCGCACCAGCGGCGCCTTGACGGCGATGCTGTCGCCGATCTCGCCGGCAAGCCAGGTGACGGTGCCGGCGACGGGCGAGGGAATTTCCACCGTCGCCTTGTCGGTCATCACGGCGGCGAGCACCGTGTCCTCGCGCACCACATCACCCGGCTTCACATGCCATTCGACGATTTCCGCTTCGGCGACGCCTTCGCCGACATCGGGCATTCTCAGGACGAAATCGGCCATGGTCACGCCTCCATGACTTCGGTGAGCGCGCGGCCGACGCGCGCGGGGCCAGGAAAATAATCCCATTCCTGCGCATGCGGATAGGGCGTATCCCAGCCCGCGACCCGCACGACCGGCGCTTCCAGATGGTAGAAGCAATGTTCCTGCACCAGCGCCGCCACCTCTGCCCCGAAACCGGAAGTCAGCGTCGCCTCATGCACGACGACGCAGCGCCCAGTCTTCGAGACGGAGCGGACGATGGTATCGAGATCGAGCGGCAGCAGGCTGCGCAGGTCGATGATTTCGGCATCGATGCCGGTTTCCTCGGCCGCCGCCAGCGCCACATGCACCATGGTGCCGTAGGCGATGATGGTGACGCCCTTGCCGGGGCGACGGATTTCCGCCTTACCGATGGGGATGGTGTAATGACCCTCCGGCACCTCGCCCAGCTCGTGCTTCGACCATGGCGTCACCGCCCGGTCGTGATGGCCGTCGAATGGGCCGTTGTAGAGCCGCTTGGGTTCGAGGAACATCACCGGGTCCGGATCTTCGATGGCCGAGATCAGCAGGCCCTTGGCGTCATAGGGGTTGGACGGCACGATCACCTTCAGCCCGCAGACATGGGTGAACAGCGCTTCCGGGCTCTGGCTATGCGTCTGGCCGCCGAAAATGCCGCCGCCGGTCGGCATGCGCAACACGATAGGGCAGGTGAAATCGCCGTTGGAGCGATAGCGGATGCGCGCTGCTTCTTGTGTGATCTGGTCATAGGCCGGATACATGTAATCGGCGAACTGGATTTCGACACAGGGTTTCAGTCCATAGGCCGCCATGCCGATCGCCGTGCCGACGATACCGGATTCGCTGATCGGCGTGTCGAAACAGCGGGTCTTGCCGTATTTCGCCTGAAGCCCCTGCGTGGCGCGAAAGACGCCGCCGAAATAACCGACATCCTCGCCGAAGACCACGACATCGTCGTCGCGCCCCATCGATATATCCATGGCGCTGCGCACCGCTTCGATCATCGTCATCCTGGCCATGGTCAATATCCTGCCTTCTGGCGCTGGCGGCGGATATGCGGCGGCATTTCCGCATAGACGCCTTCGAAAATATCGCGGACGGAGGGTTTGCCGCCGGCATGCAGCGTGCCGTGGCTTTCGGCCTCGCGCTGCGCCTCGATCACCTCGTCCATGATTTCGGCCTCGGCCTGGGCATGCCGCTCCTCTGACCAGACGCCGCGAACAATCAGATGCTTCTTCAGTCGCAGCACGGGATCACCGAGCGGCCATGCCTCGGATTCGGTCTTCGGGCGATAGGCGCCGGGATCGTCGGAGCTGGAATGGGCGCCGACGCGGTAGGTGACATATTCGATCAGCGTCGGCCCGAGATTGCGCCGCGCGCGCTCCGCCGCCCAGCCCGCCACCGCATGGACGGCAAGATAATCATTGCCATCGACGCGCAGCGCCGGAATTCCGAAACCGAGGCCGCGCGCCGCAAACGTTCCCGAACCGCCGCGCGCGATGCCCTGGAATGTCGAGATCGCCCATTGATTGTTGACGATGTTGAGGATGACGGGGGCCTTATAGGTGGAGGCGAAGACCAGCGCCGAGTGAAAATCCGATTCCGCCGTCGAACCGTCGCCGATCCAGGCGGCCGCGATGCGGGTATCGCCCTTGATCGCCGAGGCCATGGCCCAACCGACCGCCTGCACATATTGCGTGGCGAGATTGCCGGAGACGGTGAAGAAGCCGTGTTCCTTCGAGGAATGCAGCACCGGCATCTGCCGGCCATGCAGTGGATCGAGTTCGTTGGAAAAGATCTGGTTCATCATCGTGACCAGTGGATAGTCATCGGCGATCAACAGCCCCGCCTGGCGATAGGTCGGGAAATTCATGTCGCCCTTTTCCAGCGCCTTGCGGAAACCGCAGCTCACCGCCTCTTCGCCCAGATGCTGCATGTAGAAGGAGGTCTTGCCTTGGCGCTGCGCCATCAGCATGCGGGCATCGAAGGCGCGCAGCCGCATCATGTTGCGCAGGCCGGTCAGCAATTGCGCGTCGGTCAGCGACCCGGCCCAGGGGCCGACCGCCTCGCCTTCGCGATTGAGCACGCGGATGATCGAATAGGCGAGGTCGCGGATCGTATCGGGGGCGGCATCGACCTCCGGGCGCGGCACGCTGCCGGCCTTGGGAATTTTCACATTGGAGAAATCCGGCTGTCCGCCCGGCCGTACGGCGGGCTCCGGGACATGCAGGCTCAATCGGGTGGTTTCGGTCATGCCTTCTCACCTCCTTCTAATCCCGCGCGGCTAGAGCGCGCGGGCGATCACCATGCGCTGGATATCGCTGGTCCCTTCGTAAATCTGGCAGATGCGCACATCCCGATAGATGCGCTCGACCGGGTAATCGGCCATGTAGCCATAGCCGCCATGAATCTGGATCGCGTCGGAGCAGACGCGCTCGGCGATCTCCGAGGCGAAGAGTTTGGCCATCGAGGCTTCCGAAAGGCAGGGCTCACCCACTTCCTTCAATGCCGCCGCATGCAGCACAAGCTGGCGCGCCGCCTCGATACGCGTCGCCATGTCGGCGAGGCGAAAGGCGACGGCCTGATGCTCGGCAATCGGCTTGCCGAAGGCGATGCGCTCGCGGGCATAATCCCGCGCCGCCTCGAAGGCCGCCCGCGCCATGCCGACCGCCTGCGCCGCGATGCCGATGCGCCCGCCTTCGAGATGCGCCAGCGCGATTTTATACCCCTCGCCCTCCGCGCCGAGGCGCAGCTCGGCGGGAATGCGCATATTGGTAAAGGCGATCTGGCAGGTATCGGAGGCATGTAGCCCGAGCTTTTCCTCAACGCGCACCACCTCATAGCCGGGCGTCTCGGTCGGCACGATGAAGGCGGTGATGCCCTTCTTGCCGGCCGCCGGATCGGTCAGCGCAAAGACGATGATGACATGGCCGTTCTTGCCCGAGGTGATGAACTGCTTGGCGCCGTCGATGACATACTCGTCACCCTCGCGCCGCGCCCGCGTCTTCAGGTTGGAGGCGTCGGAGCCGGCCTGCGGCTCGGTGAGCGCAAAACCGCCGATCCACTCGCCGCAGCTAAGTTTCGGCAGGAAACGCTGCTTCTGCTCCTCGGTGCCGAAATTCAGGATCGGCAGGCAGCCGACGGAATTGTGGACGCTCATGATCGTCGAGCAGGGGCCGTCGCCTGCGGCGATCTCCTCCAGCGCCAGCGCATAGGCAATGGCGCCGGTCTCGGCCCCGCCATAGGCTTCCGGCACCAGCATGCCGAGAAAACCGAGTTGACCCATCTCCCGCAATTCTTCACGCGGGAAATGGCTTTGACGATCCCGTTCCGCAGCCCCCGGCGCCAGCCGCTCGCGGGCGAAATCGCGGGCCATGTCGCGGATCTGCCGCTGGGCTTCGGTGAGGATCATGACCTCTCCCTTTCCAACGCGATTGCCGTCGCCTCGCCGCCGCCGATGCAGATGGCGGCCATGCCGCGCCGCAGGTCGTATTGCTCCAGCGCCGAAAGCAGCGTCACCAGGATGCGCGCCCCGGACGCGCCGATGGGATGGCCGAGCGCGCAGGCGCCGCCGTGGATATTCACCTTGTCACGGGGCAGGTCGAGATCGTGCATCGCCGCCATCGGCACCACGGCGAAGGCCTCGTTGATTTCGAACAGGTCGACGAAGCCCAGCGGCCAGCCGGTCTTGCCGGACAGCTTTTCCAGCGCCGCGACCGGGGCGGTGGTGAACAGGGCCGGCGCCTGCGCATGGCTGGCATGGCCCGCAATCGTCGCGCGGACGGCCAAGCCCCGGCGCGCGGCCTCGGAGCGGCGCATCAGCACCAGCGCCGCCGCGCCGTCCGAAATCGAGCTGGAATTGGCCGCCGTCACCGTGCCGCCATCGCGGAAGGCCGGCTTCAGGGTGGGGATTTTCTCCATCCGCGCCTTGCCCGGCTGCTCGTCGATCTCGACAGAACCGCCGGCCACCGGCACGGCGACGACCTCCTGCGCAAACCGCCCCTTCGTGATCGCCTCCTGCGCCCGCGTCAGCGAGGCGATGGCATAGGCATCCTGCATTTCGCGGGTGAATTGATAGGCCTCGGCGCAATCCTCGGCGAAGGTGCCCATCAGCCGGCCCTTGTCATAGGCGTCTTCGAGACCGTCGAGGAACATGTGGTCGAGGACGCGGCCATGACCGAGGCGATAGCCGCCACGGGCGCGGTCGAGCAGATAGGGCGCGTTGGTCATGCTTTCCATGCCGCCGGCCAGCGCCACGCCGATGCTGCCGGCCAGGATGGCGTCATGGGCAAGCATGACGGCCTTCATGCCGGAACCGCACATCTTGTTGACGGTAACAGCGCCGATGGACTGGGGAATACCGGCCCCAAGCGCGGCCTGCCGCGCCGGCGCCTGCCCCTGCCCCGCCGGCAGCACGCAGCCGAGCAGCACTTCATCGATATCGGCGGGCGCTACCCCGGCGCGCTGCATCGCACCGCGCGCGGCGACGGAGCCCAGAGCGGGCGCGGTCTCGGATTTGAGATCGCCCTGAAAACCGCCCATCGGCGTGCGGGCGAAACCGACGATGACGACAGGATCATGCACAGCCACTTTCCACCTCCTTGGAAAGAGAAACCGGCCTTCGCATCCCGACCCTCCCGGCCGGGGGCGCAAAGCGCGCATCGCGTGTGGATCGAACGATCCGCCACACCATGCGTTTCGGGAACGATACCACCAAGCAAAACGCAGTTCAAAAGCATTTTGATTTGACAGCTAACGCACAAGAGATATCTTTGATCCACGGATATCGACTATTGTAGATCAAATGATCCATGATTGAGCTGGATAGCTACGACCAGAAGATTTTGCATGTGCTCGGCGAGGATGGGCGGGTGAGCTGGCGCGACCTGTCGTCGCGAATCGGCCTGTCCTTCACCCCGACCTTGCGGCGGGTGCGCAAGCTGGAGGACGAGGGCATCATCCGCGGCTATTCCGCCGTCTTCGACGAGAACCGGCTGCTCGGCACGATGGGCGTTTTCATTTCGGTAACGCTGGAACGGCAGATCAAGGATGTGCTGACGCATTTCGAGCACTGCGTCGCCTCCATTCCCGAAGTCGTCGGCGGCTACCAGACGAGCGGCACGCAGGATTACCTGATCCATGCCATGGTCCGCGACCTGCCGCATTACCAGGAGCTTCTGGATTTCCTGACGACCGTTCCCGGCGTCGCCCGCATCCAGTCGAATTTCGCCATCAAGACATTCGTGCGCCGCTCGGCCTCCTTTCCCGCCGGCACGGAGAGCTGAAAGCAGGCCGCGCTAAAATAGGAAGCGGTTTTGCGATCACGACATGCGATAATGAAGGCGGATCGGAAGCGAGGAGGCTTTGGCGATCCCCAAAAGTTTGCAGCCCTGCTGCCCGGAGGAGGAGTGACGTGATGAACCTCGACCTCGCTGCCCTGTTCGATGCCGATCTCGGCGACGAGATCAGCGCCCTGCGCCAGAGCGTGCGCAAATTCGCCGCCGACCGCATCGACCCCATCGCCATGGAAACCGATCGCGAAGACCGTTTTCCGCGTTCCCTCTGGCCGGAGATGGGCGCGCTCGGCCTGCACGGCATCACCGTTTCGGAGGATTACGGCGGTGCGAACATGGGCTATCTCGCCCATTGCGTCGCCATGGAGGAGGTCAGTCGCGCCTCGGCCTCGGTCGGCCTGTCCTATGGGGCGCATTCCAACCTGTGCATCAACCAGATCCATCGCTGGGGCACGCCGGAACAGAAAAACCGCTATCTGCCGAAGCTCATTACCGGCGAACATGTCGGCGCACTGGCGATGAGCGAGACGGAGGCCGGCTCGGATGTCGTGTCGATGCGGCTGCGCGCCGACCGGCGCGGCGACCATTATGTGCTGAACGGCGCCAAGATGTGGATCACCAACGGCCATGAGGCGGATGTGCTGGTCGTCTATGCCAAGACCGACCCTTCCGCCGGCCCGCGCGGCATCACCGCCTTCCTGATCGAAAAAAGCTTCAAGGGTTTTCGCCCGGCGCAAAAGCTCGACAAGCTCGGCATGCGCGGCTCGCCGACCTCGGAGCTGGTCTTCGAGGATTGCGCGGTGCCGGAGGTCAATATCCTCGGCGAGTTGAACGACGGCGTCGGCGTGCTGATGAGCGGGCTGGATTTCGAGCGGGCGGTGCTCGCCGCAGGCCCGGTCGGCATTATGCAGGCGGCGCTCGACCTGGTGCTGCCCTATGCCGGAGAGCGGCGCCAGTTCGGCCGCCCCATCGGCGAATTCCAGCTGGTCCAGGCCAAGATCGCCGACATGTATGCTTCGATGAACGCCTCGCGCGCTTATGTCTATGCCGTGGCCCGGGCCTGCGATGCCGGGCGGATCACACGGCAGGATGCGGCCGGCGTCATCCTGTTCACCGCCGAGCGGGCGACGCTCGTTGCGCTCGACGCCATCCAGCTTCTCGGCGGCAGCGGCTATGTCAACGAAAGCCCGACCGGCCGCCTGCTGCGCGATGCCAAACTCTACGAGATCGGCGCCGGCACCAGCGAAATCCGCCGGATGCTGATCGGCCGCGAATTGCTGAAGGGCCATATGGGGGCTGGCCGATGAGACTGACTTCCACGCTGGTGCATGATGCCGCCTATGAAGCCAATGCCGCCGTTTTACGCGCCCTCGTCGAGGATTTGCGGGCCACGGTCGCGGAGATTTCCAAAGGCGGCGGCGAGAAGGCGCGCGAGCGCCACATCGCACGCGGCAAGCTTTTGCCGCGCGAGCGCATCGAGGCACTGCTCGATCCCGGCACGCCGTTTCTGGAACTGTCGCAATTCGCCGCCCATGGCGTCTATGACGAGCCGGTGCCGGCCGCCGGCATTCTCACCGGCATCGGCCGCGTGGCGGGACGCGAATGCGTCGTCATCGCCAATGACGCGACCGTCAAGGGCGGCACCTATTATCCGCTGACGGTGAAGAAGCATCTGCGCGCCCAGGAGATCGCCCGCGAAAACCGCCTGCCCTGCCTCTATCTGGTCGATTCCGGCGGCGCCAACCTGCCGAACCAGGACGAGGTCTTTCCCGACCGCGATCATTTCGGCCGCATCTTCTACAATCAGGCGACGCTTTCGGCCGATGGCATCGCCCAGATCGCCGTGGTGATGGGAAGCTGCACCGCCGGCGGCGCCTATGTGCCTGCGATGAGCGACCAGTCGGTGATCGTGCGCAACCAGGGCACCATCTTCCTCGGCGGCCCGCCGCTGGTGAAGGCCGCGACCGGCGAGGTGGTGACGGCGGAAGAGCTCGGCGGCGCCGACGTGCATTCGCGCCAGTCCGGTGTCACCGACCATTATGCCCTCGACGACCGCCATGCCTTGGCGCTGACCCGGCGCATCGTCGCCACGCTCAACCGCCGCAAGCAGGTCGATCTCGATATCCGCGAGCCGGCCGAACCGCTCTATCCTGCGGAAGACCTTTACGGCATCATCCCCACCGACACGCGAAAACCCTTCGAGGTGCGCGAGGTGATCGCCCGGCTGGTCGACGGCTCGGAATTCGACGAGTTCAAGGCGCTCTACGGTACGACGCTGGTCTGCGGCTTCGCGCATCTTTATGGTTATCCCGTCGGCATCGTCGCCAATAACGGCATCCTGTTTTCGGAATCGGCGCTGAAGGGGGCGCATTTCATCGAGCTGTGCTGCCAGCGCGGCATTCCCCTGATCTTCCTGCAGAACATCACCGGCTTCATGGTCGGCCGCGCCTATGAGGCCGGCGGCATCGCCAAGGACGGCGCCAAGCTGGTCACCGCGGTCGCCTGCGCCCGGGTGCCGAAATTCACCGTCATCATCGGCGGCTCCTTCGGTGCCGGCAATTACGGCATGTGCGGCCGGGCTTATTCACCGCGCTTCCTGTGGATGTGGCCAAATGCGCGCATTTCGGTGATGGGCGGCGAGCAGGCGGCCTCGGTGCTGGCGCAGGTGAAGCGCGACGGGCTGGAGGCGCAGGGCAAGAGCTGGCCGGCGGCGGCGGAAGAGGCGTTCAAGACGCCGATCCGCGCCCAATACGAAACCCAGGGGCACCCCTATTATGCCAGCGCAAGGCTCTGGGACGACGGCATCATCGATCCGGCCGAGACGCGGCGCGTGCTGGGGCTCGGGCTTTCGGCGGCGCTGAACGCGCCGGTCGAGCAGACCCGTTTCGGCATTTTCAGGATGTGAGGAGGCGGCGATGTTTGCCAAACTGCTGGTCGCCAATCGCGGCGAAATCGCCTGCCGGATCATCCGCACCGCAAGGCGGATGGGGATATCGACGGTCGCGGTCTATTCGCAGGCGGATCGCGACGCGGCCCATGTCGCCATGGCCGACGAGGCCTATGCCATCGGCCCCGCACCGGCGCGGCAATCCTATCTGGACGGCGACAAGATCATCGAGACGGCGCGGCGCTGCGGCGCTGAAGCCATCCATCCCGGCTATGGTTTTCTCTCGGAAAATGCCGGCTTCGCCGAGGCCTGCGCGGCGGCCGGGCTTATCTTCGTCGGCCCGCCGGCAGCGGCCATCCGCGCCATGGGCGGCAAGAGCGAGGCCAAGGCGTCGATGACGGCGGCGAGCGTGCCCGTCGTTCCCGGCTATCACGGTGCCGAGCAATCTGAAGGCTATCTGGCTGAGCAGGCAGAAGGTATCGGCTATCCCGTGCTGCTCAAGGCTTCCGCCGGCGGCGGCGGCAAGGGCATGCGCATCATCGAGCGCCCGGAGGATTTCGCGGCGGAACTGGCCGGCGCGAAGCGCGAGGCGCTGGCCGCCTTCGGCGACGCGCGGATGCTGATCGAAAAATACCTCATCCGCCCGCGCCATATCGAGGTGCAGGTGTTCGCCGACAATCACGGCCGTTGCGTCGCGCTGTTCGAGCGCGATTGCTCGATCCAGCGCCGCCACCAGAAGGTGATCGAGGAGGCCCCGGCCCCCGGCCTTTCCGCGGAATTGCGGCGGCGCATGCAGGAGGCGGCCGTCGCGGCGGCAAAAAGCATCGGTTATTCCGGCGCCGGCACGATCGAATTCCTGCTCGATGCCGGCGGCGAATTCTACTTCATGGAAATGAACACCCGCCTGCAGGTCGAGCATCCGGTCACCGAATTCATCACTGGCCTCGATCTCGTCGAATGGCAGTTGCGCGTCGCGGCCGGCGAGGCCCTGCCGCAGGCATGGGACAGGCTCGCCATCAATGGCCATGCCATCGAGGCCCGCCTTTATGCCGAGGATCCCGCCCATGATTTCCTGCCCTCCACCGGGCGCATCCGCCATCTCGTGCTGCCGGCGGAAACGGCGGAGCTGCGCATCGACAGCGGCATCCGCGCCGGCGATACCATCACCCCGCATTACGACCCGATGATCGCCAAGCTGATCGTCCACGGCCCGGATCGCGAAACGGCGGTGCGGCGGCTCGGACAGGCGCTGGGGCAAGTGGCGATTGCCGGCGTCAGCGCCAATACCGGCTTTCTGGCGCGGCTCGCCCGCTTGCCGGATTTCCTCCATGCAAACCTCGATACGGGCTTCATCCCCCGCAACGAGGCGGCGCTGTTGATGACGCCCGCGCCGGATGCGGCGGGCATCGGCCTCGCCGCACTCGGGGTCGTCGCGTGGCGCAAGGCGGAGGCGAGGCGGCAGGCGGCACTGACCGCCGATCCGCACAGCCCCTGGGCCAGCACCGATAGTTTTCGTCTCAACGCCCCGGGCCGCGAGACCCTGCGCCTGACAATCTCGGACAGCAGTTTCGCACTTGCCCTCCGACATGATGCCAATGGTATCGATATCGAGACGGAGGGGCAGCCGATCCGGGCCGAAGGCCGGCTCAGCGAAGATGGTCTGCTTTCCGCCCGCATCGGTGGCGCAAAACGAACGGCCCATTTCTTTGCCGAACCCCATGAATTCAGCCTGTTCGTTGACGGCGAGCGTCTGCTTGTCAGTCTGCCCGACGATCTCGAAGCCGGCAGCGGCGTCGCCACCTCCGGCGGGCTGACCGCGCCGATGCCCGGCTTCATCCGCGCCGTGCTGGTCTCTGTCGGCACGGCGGTCGAGCAGGGCCAGGCGCTGGTCGTCATGGAGGCGATGAAGATGGAGCATACCATCCGCGCCCCCTCCGCCGGCACCATCGGCGCGCTGCATGCCGGCGAAGGGGCGATGGTCGAGGCCGGGACGGTGCTGGTCGAATACGAGGCGGAGGGTGGCTGAGATGGACATGCCGCAGGAGGTTCGTCTGGTCGAAGTCGGTCCGCGCGACGGCTTGCAGAACGAAAGCGCCGCCGTCTCCGTCGCCACCAGGATCGAACTGATCGAGCGCCTCGCCGCCGCCGGCCTGCCGGCGGTGGAGGCCGGCGCTTTCGTCTCGCCGAAATGGGTGCCGCAGATGGCGGCATCCGCCGCCGTCTATGCCGGCCTCACCCGGCGGCCGGGCACCGCCTATCCGGCGCTGGTGCCCAACCTGAAAGGGCTGGAAGCCGCACTTGCGGCAAAGGTCACGGAAATCGCCGTCTTCGTCTCGGCCTCCGAAAGTTTCAGCCTGAAAAACATCGCCTGTTCGCGCGCCGAGAGCATCGCCCGGCTTGGCCCGGTCGCCGAACAGGCCCGCGCCCATGGCCTCAGGCTGCGCGGCTATGTCTCCTGCATCGCCGGTTGCCCCTATGAGGGCGATGTCGCGCCGGTCGAGGTGGCGGCAATGGCGCGCGAGTTGATCGGCCTCGGGGCCTATGAAATCTCGCTCGGCGACACCATCGGCGTCGGCACACCCCGGCACATCCGCACCGTCATCGAAACCGTGGCCGCCAATCTCCCGCGCGAACAAATCGCCATGCATTTCCACGATACCTATGGGCAGGGCGTCGCCAATGTCTTCGCCAGCCTGCAGGAGGGGATCGCCGTTTTCGACAGTTCCGTCGCCGGCCTCGGCGGCTGCCCCTACGCGCCCGGCGCCAGCGGCAATGTCGCGACGGAGGACGTGATGTATCTGCTGCACGGGCTCGGTATCCGCACCGGTGCCGATCTCCATGCGGTCGCCGAAATCGGAGACTGGATCAGCGCCACGCTAGGTCGCACAAATGCCAGCCGCGCCGGCCGGGCGCTGCTCGCCAAAAAAATCAAGGAGGCCGCGCCATGACCGATCTGCTTCTCCAGGAGCGGCGCGACAGCGTGTTGTGGCTGACCCTCAACCGCCCCGAGGTTCACAATGCGCTGAACGCCGCGCTGACCCATGCTCTGACCGTAGCGCTTCAAAAGGCTTCGCAGGATGAAGCGTTGCGCGCCGTGGTGTTGACCGGCGCAGGCGAGCGCAGCTTCTGCGCCGGTGCCGATCTCAAGGAAAGCGCCGGTGGCATGTTCCAGTCCGAAAACGGCGCCAATCCGATCGCCAATGTGCTGCGCGCCATCGAGTCCTGCAGCAAGCCGGTCGTCGCGCGCGTCAACGGCGCGGCATTGGCCGGCGGCGTGGGCCTCGTCGCGGCATGCGACCTGGCCATCGCCGCTGACCACGCCAAGTTCGGCCTGCCGGAGCTGCGCGTCGGCCTGTTTCCGATGATGGTGGCGGCCTTGTTGTTGGAGCGGATCCCGCGGCGGCGGCTGCAGGCCATGGCCTATCTCGGCGAGACCCTGAGCGCCGCCGAAGCCGCCGACTGCGCACTGATCGACCGCGTCGCGCCGGCCGCCGGCCTCGATACAGCCACAGAGGAGATTTTGACCATCCTCAAACGCAATTCGCCGGCGGCGATGCGGGTCGGCAAGGCGGCGCTGCAGGCGATGGGGGCCCTGGCGCCGCAGGACCGCCTCGCCTTCGCCGAACGCCAAATCGCCGAACTCGGCAAAAGCGAGGATGCGCGCGAGGGCCGGGCGGCATTTGCCGAAAAACGCCGACCAAGCTGGATGACGTAAAGTCCAGACTTCTAAAACAAGAGCAAACGCGAGCTTGAAGATTCTGTTAAAATTTAGAAAATGAACACCTTTTCCGCCTACGCTGCCTGAACCTGCATCTGATACGAGACGCCGCCATGGCCCCCGACGATCACGACATCCAATTGTTCGACCTGGCCCCCATTGCCATGTGGATCGAGGATTTCAGCGGTGTTAAGGCGATTTTCGACAATTGGTGCGCGGAGGGCGTGGAGGATATCGCCGCTTATCTGCATGCGGATGTGTCGCGCGTCGCCACCTGCTCGCAGGCCATCCGCCTGCTTGGCGTCAACCGCAAGACACTCGACCTGTTCGAGGCCGATGACCGGGATCATCTGGTCGCCAATCTTGACCGTGTCTTCCGCGACGACATGCTTGCCAGCCATATCAACGAGTTGACGCAGCTCTTCAACGGCAAACGCGAATTCGCCAGCAACACTGTCAACTACACGCTCAGCGGCCGGCGCCTCGATATCCAGCTCCGCGGTACGGTATTGCCGGGATATGAGGAGAGCCTCGGCCGCGTGCTGCTGACCACCGAGGATGTGACCGAACGGGAAGAGGCCCGCCGCCGCGAGCAGCAGCAGCGCCGCTATGCCGAAGGCATTTTCGAGCATTCGCCCGTTTCGCTCTGGGTGGAGGATTTCAGCCGCGTCAAGATATTGCTTGAGGACATCCGCAATCGCGGCATCGAGGATCTGCGCGTTTTTACCGACGTCCACCCCGAATTCGTGCGCCAGTGCATGAGCGAAATCCGGGTCATCGACGTCAACCAGGCAACGCTCGACCTGTTTCGCGCGCCCGATCGCCACACGCTGCTGCAACGCCTCTCCGACATCCTTCGCGACGACATGGAAGCGCATTTTCGCGAGCAACTCATCGAACTCTGGCACGGCAAGCTGCTGCAGCACCGCGAGGTGGTGAATTATGCGCTCGACGGGTCCGAGCGGCATGTGCTTTTGCAGTTCTCCGTCTTCCCCGGATACGAGGCGGACTGGTCACTGGTGCAGGTGGCGCTGACCGACATCACCGCGCGCAAGAAGGCGGAGGCCTATCTCGAATATCTCGGCAAGCACGATGTGCTGACCAAACTGCACAACCGCGCCTTCTATACCGATGAACTGAACCGACTGGAGCGCAAGTCGCTGCGGCCGGTCTCAATCATCGTCGCCGATCTCAACGGCCTCAAGGATGCCAACGATCAACTTGGCCACGATGCCGGCGACAGCCTGCTGCGCCGCCTCGGCGAGGTGTTGGGCGAAGCCGTGGCGCAGCCCAATTGCGCCGCCCGCATCGGCGGCGACGAATTCGCCATCCTGATGCCGGGCAGCGGCCGCGCCGATGTCGAGGCTATGATCGAGAATATCCATCGGCTGATGGCGATGAACAACCAGTATTATTCCAACCTGCCGCTCAGCATCGCACTTGGCGCCGCGACCAGCGAGCCCGGCGAGACAATGGAAGCCGTGGTCCGCCGTGCCGATCTCACTATGTATGCGGAAAAGGAAAAGCACTATGCGGTGCAGCAGGCGCGAGCGGCCGCCCGCCGCGCCTGATCGGGGTTATGATACCGCCTTGCGGGCCGCCATCGCCGTCACCTCGACCCGCATGCTCGCGTCTGCCAGCGCGCTGACGCCGACGGCGCAACGCACCGGATAAGGCGGCTTGAAGTAGCGGGTATAGACTGCGTTGAAGCCCGGCCGGTCGGCCATGTCGGTGAGATAGATCGTCAGGTGCAGGACATGGTCGAGGCCGCTGCCGGCCTTTTCCAACGCTGTCTTCAGCCATTCCAGCGTGCATTCGGCCTGCGCCGTGATATCGCCTGTCTCCAGAGAGCCGTCCGCGCGCAGCGGAATCTGCGTCGTCACCAGCAGATTGCCGAGGCCGGCCACATCGGAAGAGATCGCTTCCGGGTCGGTATCGTCAGGAATGAAAAGCGGCGTCGCGTCGGCCATAATCCGGTCTCCCTTATGATTTCGAAAACGAGCATAGCGGAAACCGCGCCGCGCCTTCACCCCCTCGCCGGCGATATCCCGCGGACAATTTTGCCGCCGTCACGGTTTTCCGATGTCATCGATATGCCCGATCAGCTCGGCGGCAGCGCCGAGCGCCCGGCCGGTCGCCATCAGCATCGGTGGCAGCAGCATCCATTCCAGCATCCAGGCGGCGCCCGAACGTTCCTGCTCATGCACCAGCGCCTGGTGCAGGCCGGAAAGCTGCACGGCATTGAAACGGGCGAGCGTGACGAGCAATTCGGCCGTGACCGGGTTCTGCTTGTGGGCCATGGCCGACGAGCCGCCGCCGCCGGACAGACGGATTTCGGTGCCTATTTCGGCCATCAGGGCGATGTCCTGACCGAATTTGCCGAGACTGCCTGATATCAGCGACAGCAGTCCGGCCAAGCCGGCGATGCCGTCGCGCTGGCTTTGCCATTGCGGCCTGTCGGCCAGATCGAGGCGGCGGGCAAGCTCGGCCCTGACGGTCGGGCCCCGGTCTCCCAACGCATCGAGCGTGCCGGCCGCACCTCCGAATTGCACCGCGAATTCCTGCATCGAGAGGCGGGCGCAGTCACGGACGAGCGGGTCGCGCCATGCGCGGATCCGGTCGGTAACGGTGATCGGGATCGCCGCCTGCATCCGGGTAAAACCGGTCAGCGACCGGCCGCCATGCGCCGCCTCCAGACCGGCAAAGGCCGAGAGACAATTTTCCAGCCGGGCACCGAGGATCCGGCCGATGGATTTCAGGCGCAACATCAGCGCGGTATCGATGACATCCTGGCTGGTCGCGCCGAAATGCACCTTCGCCGCCGCCGGTTCGCCGACCGCGTGGCGCAATTGCCGGACAAGCTCCGGCACGACAACGCCATCCTTGCCAGTCGCCGTCCGCAGCGCGGCCATATCGGGCGTGAAGCCGGCGATGGCGGCGATTATCACCCCTGCCGTTTCGGCCGGAACAATGCCGACAGCCGCTTGCGCCGCCGCCAGTTCCGCCTCGAAACGCAGCATGGCGACGATCTCGGCTTCGGTGGACAACAGGGCGGCGATCTCGGCATCACCGAACAGACCGGAGAGGAAAAGATGCTCAAAGGGCGTCAGGCTCATGGGCACCCTCAGATATCGAAGAAGACGGTTTCGCCCTCACCCTGCAGGCGGATATCGAAACGATAGAGGCCCTCGCCCTCCTTACGTGCAACCAGCGTCGGCACGCGGTTGCGGTGCTCGATGCGCAGCAGCACCGGATCAGCGGCATTGGCCTCGACTTCTTCCGGGAAATACATGCGCGTATGCAGGCCGAGATTGATGCCGCGCGCCACGATCCAGAAGGTGATGTGCGGCGCCATCAGCCGCCCATCGCGGAAGGGAACGCGGCCGGGCTTGATGGTTTCGAACAGGAACTCGCCGGTCTCCATATCGCCCGGAGAGCGACCCCAGCCGCGAAAATGCGGATCGGCGGTTCCACGCGTCTCGCTCGGGCTGTTGTGCAGCCCGTCCGCATCCGCTTGCCATATTTCCACCAGCGCATCCTTCAGCGGGTTGCCGCCGCCATCGATGACCATTCCGTTGACGGCAATGCGCTCGCCTCGCGCCTTTTCGTCATAAAGCGGCCCGGCACCGAGATCCTGCTCGAAAATGCCGTGGATGCCGGCGAAATTCGGTGTGCAGCCGATATGCACATAAGGGCCGGCGGTCTGCGAAGGGCTTTCCTTGAGATATCCGAGCGGCTGTACCATCAGTTACCCTCCTTGCGATTTTCGAACAGCGTCGAACGCCGACCACGCAGTACGATATCGAACTTGTAGGCGCGCATGTCCATGGGAATGGTGGCGTTCATGTCCAGCGGCGCGATCAGCCGGCTGATCGCAGCGGGGTCGGGGATCGTGCGAACGATGGGACACAGCGGGATCAGGGGATCGCCCTCGAAATACATCTGCGTGATCAACCGCTGCGCGAAACCATGGCCGAAGATCGAAAAATGGATATGCGCCGGGCGCCAGTCGTTGACGCCGTTCGGCCAGGGATAGGGGCCGGGCATGATCGTCTTGAACCAGTAATATCCCTCCGCATCGGTGATCGTACGGCCGACGCCGCCGAAATTCGGATCGAGCGGCGCGAGATAGGTTTCCTTCTTGTGGCGATAGCGCCCACCGGCATTGGCCTGCCACATCTCGACCAGCGCGCCATCGACGCCGCACCCGCGCTCGTCCATCACCCGGCCATGCACGAGGATGCGCGGACCGATCGGCATCAGGCCGGGCCGGGCGTAATTGAGGATCAGGTCGTTGTCGAATTCGTTGAGCCGCGAATGGCCGAAGACCGGGCCGGTGATTTCGCTCGCCGTCCCCTCCAGCGAGATCAGCGCCCGTTGCGGCGAGCGCAGCACGCTGGTCTTGTACCAGGGCGTGTAGGCCGGGGGATGCTGGTCGCGGTCGCGGGCAAAAAAGGGAGAGGTTTCGGGCCGTTCGTTCTTCACTTTTTCTCCTCCTTGGCGGCATCGGCGGGCGCCTGCATGGCCGCCAGCGTTTGCTTGGCGATCTTGAAGGCATGGTTGGCGGCGGGCACGCCGGCATAGATGGCGACATGCATCAGCGCCTCGCGAATATCCTCGGGGCTGGCGCCGGTATTGACGGTGGCGCGGATGTGCATGGCCAGTTCCTCGTCCTGGCCGAGGGCTGCCAGCAGCGCGATGGTCACCATCGAGCGCTCGCGCCGCGTCCACTGCTCGCCGGACCAGACGGTGCCCCAAGCGGTTTCGGTGATCATCTGCTGGAAGGGCTGGTCGAAGGCGGTTGCCTGCGCGGTGGCGCGATCGACATGCGCATCGCCCAGCACGCCTCGGCGCGTCGCCATCCCTTGCGAAAATCGGTCGGTCACGGATTTACGTCTCCAGGGTTTCGAGGAAGCCGCGCGCGGTCGCGGCATAGACGGCCGGCTGTTCCAGGCAAGGGATATGGCCGCAGGCGGGCACTACGACGAAACGGCTGCCCGGCACCAGATCGGCCAGGCCGCGCACCAGATCGGGCGGCGTCGAGCCATCGCCATCACCGGCGACGCAGAGCGTCGGGACCGTGATGCGGCGGGCGGCCTCGGTATAATCGGCATCGCGGATCGCGGCGCAGGTGCCTGCATAGCCGTCCGCCGGTTGGCGGGCCAGCATGTTGCACGCGCCGGCAAACAGCGCATTGTCGGAACGGCGGAAGGCGGGCGTGAACCAGCGTTCCATCACCGGTCCCACCAGGGTCGCCATGCCTTCGGCAGCAATTTTGTCGATGCGGGCGTTCCAGAGCTCGTCGGTGCCGATCTTGTGCGCGGTATTGCTGAGCACCAGCGCCCGCACCAGATCCGGCCGCCGCGCCTGCAGGCCGAGCGAGATCAACCCGCCGACCGAGAGGCCCCAGATCACTACCTTGCCGAGCTTCAGGTGATCGAGCAGCGCGATCAGGTCGTCGACATGATCCTCCATGGCATAGGGCGGCGCGCCGACATCCGAA
This sequence comes from Rhizobium sp. YJ-22, assembly GCF_029601685.1. Lineage (NCBI taxonomy): Bacteria > Pseudomonadati > Pseudomonadota > Alphaproteobacteria > Hyphomicrobiales > Rhizobiaceae > Rhizobium > Rhizobium sp. YJ-22. The sequence continues at coordinate 167,316 of NZ_JARRIR010000006.1, forward strand.
AGGCCGTGGCCGCGCTTGTCATGCAGCACATAGGCGTAGTCGTCGCCGAGTTCGGCGATCAGCATATCCCAGATACGGAAATCCGTTCCCAGCGAATTGATGAACGCGATGACCGGCCGACCCGTGCCAAGCCCTTGGGTGCGATAGTGAATCGTCCTGTCGTCGATACGCAGAAAATCCATGTGCGGCTCCTCCTCGGGTAGAGTGTGTCAGGCGACGCAAGGCCGCTCAATAGGGGAGACCGACATAGTTTTCCGCAAGTGCGGTGGCGGCGGCGCGGGAATGGATGAGATAATCCAGTTCCGCCTCCTGAATGCGCTGACCGAAGGCACCACCGTCGGGGAAGCGGTGCAGCATCGTCGTCATCGACCAGGAGAAGCGCACCGCCTTCCAGACGCGGGCCAGCGCCCGCGCCGAATAGGCATCGATCCCGGCCATCGATTTCTCGGTATAGAATTCACGCAGGGCGTCGCTCAGGTAATGCACGTCGCTGGCGGCAAGGTTGAGCCCTTTCGCGCCGGTCGGCGGCACGATATGGGCGGCGTCGCCGGCGAGAAACAGCCGGCCGAAGCGCATCGGCTCGGCGACGAAGGAGCGCAGCGGTGCAATCGATTTTTCGAAGGACGGCCCGGTGACCAGCGCTTCGGCATGGGCGACCGGCAGGCGCCGCCGCAACTCGTCCCAGAAGCGGTCGTCGCTCCACGCCTCGACCCTGTCTTCAAGCGTACATTGCACATAATAGCGGCTGCGGGTCGCCGAGCGCATCGAACAGAGCGCAAAGCCCCGCGGATGGTTGGCGTAGATCAACTCATGGCTGACCGGCGGCACCTCTGCCAGGAGGCCGAGCCAGCCGAAGGGATAGACGCGCTCGAATTCGCGAATCGCATCCTGCGGCACGGATTTGCGACTGACCCCATGGAAACCATCGCAGCCGGCGATGAAGTCGCAATCGATGCGATGGGTGACGCCGTCCTTTTCATAAGTGACGAACGGGTTTTCCCCGTCGAAATCCTGGGGCTGGACGTTTGCGGCTTCATAGATCGAGACGGCGCCGATGGCGTCTCGCGCCTCCATCAGGTCGCGCGTCACCTCGGTCTGACCGTAGACGGTGACGCGACTGCCGGTGAGTCCGAACAGGTCGATGCGGTGGTCGCGACCGTCGAAAGCGAGGGAAAACCCGTCATGCGGCAGTCCTTCGCGATGCAGCCGCGATGCCGCGCCCGCCTCGTCCAGCAGGCGCACCGCTCCCTGTTCCAGCACACCGGCGCGCACGCGGCCGAGCACGTATTCGCTGCTGGCGCGTTCGAGAATGACGGTTTCGATGCCGGCGCGCGCCAGAAGCTGGCCGAGCAGCAGCCCTGCCGGACCCGCCCCGATAATGACGACCTGAGTGCGCATCGTTTCCTCCCACGCTGACAACTTGCGCGAAGATTGGCGGGAGGGTAGTCGCTTCTCAATGGATTATTCGCGCCAAAAATTGCACTATCCGAACATCGATCTTTCAAGGCATGCAGATGCGAAACGTTCCGACATACCAGCTTTACGGCGAAGATAATGGTACAACCGTTGATTTCTGGTTGCATTGTGAAACGCTTTATTCCCGTTCCAGCTTGCATCATTTCGACATCGGTCGGCACCGGCACGAGAGTTTCCTGCAGATCTTGTACATTCGCAATGGTTTCGGCGATGCGACCTTCGAGGCCGGGCCGGAGCCGATCACCACGCCAGCGGTCATTCTCGTGCCGCCGGGCTTCGCGCATGGTTTCCGCTTTTCCCGCGATGTCACCGGCACGGTCATCACCGTGCTGCCGGCGGCGCTGTCCGGCTCGGTGCAGGCGCTGATTCGCCAGAGTTTCGGCCACGCAATGCTGCTGCCGCTTGCCGATTGCGCCGATCTCGACACCATCGACGCCGCCATGACCCGCATCGGCGACGAACAAGCGGTAAGCGATTCCTGTCGCACCGTGCTGCTGGAAGGACAAATCGCGACCGTCATCGCGCTGCTGGCGCGTGTCGCCCGCCCGACCCCGCCTTTCGCCCACGATATCAGCGCTTTGCGGCTGGAAAAACTGATGGCATTGATATCCGCTCATATTCGCGAACAGCCGCAGGCGGATTTCTATGCCCGCCAGATCGGCCTGTCGCCGACACATCTCAACCGCATCGTCAAGGCCGGCACGGGGCTGACATTGCAGGGGCTGATCGCGGCGCGGCAGATCGACATCGCTAAGCAGGAGTTGATCTTCACCGCCTCGTCGGTGCAGTTCATCGCCAGCAGCCTCGGTTTTGCCGATCCCGCCTATTTCAACCGCTTCTTCCGGCGCGCGACCGGCATGACGCCGCGCGCCTGGCGTCTGGCCGAGAGGAAGAAGCTGGAAGCCTTGCCCGTTTAGAGTTCGTCAGGGAAAAGCGGTAACCGGTTTTCCCGAAAAGACAAACGTCACAAGGCCCCTATCGCCCGATGGCGCGGTCAAGATGGGTGTAGCCGCCATCCGGGAACAGCCATTGGCCGGTGGTGTGGCTCGCCCGATCAGAGAGCAGGAAGGCGCAGGTGTCGGCGATTTCCCGCGCCGTGGTCATGCGTTTGCCGAGCGGAATGCGCTCGGTGATCTCGGCCAGAGCCGCATCGCCGTCCGGCAGCGTATCCAGCCAGCGGCGATAAAGCGGCGTCATCACCTCGGCCACGACGATGGCGTTGACGCGGATGCCGTCGGGCAGAAACTCCACCGCCCATTCGCGCGTCAGGCCGAGCTGCGCCGCCTTGGCGGCGATATAGGCCGAGGTGCCGCCCTGCCCCGTCAGCGCCGTCTTGGAACTGATATTGACGATGGCTCCCTTGGTGGCGCGGAGATCCTCGCGCAGCAGATGGACCATCGTGTAGTAATGCACGAGGTTCTGGTTGAGGCTGGCGCGAAAGGCATCCGGCCCCTTGTCGAGGCCGACGCCGTCATTGGCGCCGGCATTGTTGACGAGGCCGTGGATCGCACCGTGGCGGGCGCGCACCGTTTCCACCGCCGCCCGGCAGGCCGCATCGTCGGAGAGCTCGGCCTGCACGAAATCCGCCCCCATGCGGGCAAGCCAGTCGGCATCTGGCGGCCGGCGGGCGACCACCACCGGCCGCGCGCCCTCCTCCGCCAGCACCTCGGTGATGCCGGCGCCGATGCCCGAGCCGCCGCCGGTGACGATAACCGTCTTGCCTTGCAGGTGCAGGTCCACCGCTTAGCCCCGGAAACGATAGGTTTCGATGCTGTCCGGCTTCATTTCGATGGAAAAGCCCGGCAGTTCCGGCGGCATATAGGCGGCATTGTGGATGATGCAGGGATCGACGAAATGCTCGTGCAGATGGTCGACATACTCGATCACCCGACCCTCGCGCGTGCCGGCGATGCACAGATAATCGATCATGCTGAGATGCTGGACATATTCGCACAGACCGACGCCGCCGGCATGCGGGCAGACCTTGAGACCGTATTTCGCGGCCATCAGCATCACGGCGAGGATCTCGTTGACGCCGCCGAGGCGGCAGGCGTCGATCTGCACCACATCGATGGCGCCACGCATGATCAACTGCTTGAAGATGATGCGATTCTGGCACATCTCGCCGGTCGCGACCTGCACCGGGGCGACGCCCTCGCGAATCTTGCGATGGCCCTCGATATCGTCGGGGCTGGTCGGCTCCTCGATGAACCACGGCTTGACGAAGGAGAGCTTCTTCACCCAGCCGATGGCCTCGTCGACTTCCCAGACCTGGTTGGCATCGATCATCAGGTTGACGTCCGGACCGACCTCGTCGCGGGCGATGGTCAGGCGGCGAATATCGTCGTCGAGATCGCGGCCGACCTTCATCTTGATGTAACGGAAACCGGCATCGACCGCCTCGCGGCACAGGCGCCGCAGCTTGGCGTCGTCATAGCCGAGCCAGCCAGCGGACGTCGTGTAGCAGGGATAACCTTCCGCCCGCAGCGTCGCGATGCGTTCGGCCTTGCCTTCCGCCTGCTTGGTCAAAAATTCCAGCGCCCATTCCGGGGTAATGCAATCGGTGAGGTAGCGGAAGTCGATGCAGCGCACCAACTCTTCCGGCGACATGTCGGCGACCAGATGCCAGACCGGCTTGCCCTCGATCTTCGCCCACAGATCCCAGACCGCATTGACGACGGCGCCGGTGGCGAGGTGGATCGCGCCCTTGTCCGGGCCGATCCAGCGCAACTGGCTGTCGGAGGTGACGTGCCGCCAGAAGCGGCCCATGTCGGCCGCCACCCACTCCATGTCGAGGCCGACGACCAGCGGGCGCAACGCCTCGATGGCGGCAACGCAGATCTCGTTGCCGCGGCCGATGGTGAAGGTCAGGCCATGGCCTTCCAGCCCGCCATCGGTTTCGAGCACGACATAGGCGGCCGAATAATCCGGATCAGGGTTCATCGCATCCGAGCCGTCGAGATGCTGGCTGGTGGGGAAACGCACATCCGCCGTGCGCAGGCCGGTGATCTTCATGCCCTGATGACCTTCTGGGTTTGTTCGCCGAGCCCTTCGATGCCGAGGCGCATGACCTCGCCGCCCTTGAGATAGACCGGCGGCTTCTGGCCGAGGCCGACGCCCGGCGGCGTGCCGGTGGAAATCACGTCGCCCGGCTGCAGCGACAGGAAACGGGAGAGATAGCTGATGATATGGGCGACGCCGAAAATCATCGTCGCGGTCGAGCCGTTCTGGTAGCGATGGCCGTCGACGTCAAGCCACATCTTGAGATTGCCGACGTCGGCGATCTCGTCCGGCGTCACCAGCCAGGGGCCGATGGGGCCGAAGGTGTCGCAACCCTTGCCCTTGTCCCAGGTGCCGCCGCGCTCGATCTGCCATTCGCGCTCGGAGACGTCGTTGATGACGCAATAGCCGGCGACATGCGACAGCGCATCCGCTTCTTCGATATAACGGCCGCCCTTGCCGATGACGATGCCGAGTTCCACTTCCCAGTCGGTCTTGACCGAGCCGCGCGGGATTTCGATGTCGTCGTCGGGGCCGCAGATGGCGCTGGTCCACTTGTTGAAGACGATCGGCTCCTTGGGGATCTCGGCGCCGGTTTCGGCGGCGTGATCGGCATAGTTGAGGCCGATGCAGATGAACTTGCCGACCCGGCCGACACAGGCGCCGATGCGCGGATCGCCGTCGATTGGCGGCAGAGTGGCGGGATCGACGGTCGCCAGCCGCGCGAGGCCCTCGGGCGTCAGCACATTGCCGGCAATGTCGTTCACTTCACCGGAAAGATCGCGAATTCGGCCTTCGGCATCCAGAAGACCCGGTTTTTCCTGTCCCGTAGGACCGTAGCGCAGCAGTTTCATCCTAGCCTCGTTTAAAAAGGCCGAGGGTGGCGGGCACCCCCGGCAAAGGAAGATCAATCGTAGAGAACGGCCGAAATTTCGGGCGCGTCGATATTGGTCTTGTCGTACCAGAAGAAGCCGGTGTCGATATTCTTCTCCACCTTTTCGCCCTTGGAGGCGGCAACCGCAGCCTTGACGGTCTCGTAGCCGATGCCGACCGGGTTCTGGGTGATGGCGCCGGCCATGGTGCCGTCGCGGATGGCGTCCTTCTGGGCCTTGCCGGAATCATAGCCGACAACCACGACCTTGGCGCCGGATTCCTTGACGCCGTTGACGACGCCGATGGCCGAGCCTTCGTTTGTGCCGAAAATGCCCTTGATATCCGGATTGGCGGTCAGGATCGCCTTGGTGATCTCCGTCGACTTCAGATGGTCGCCGCCGCCATATTCGATGGTGACGATCTCGACGTTCGGATGGGCTTCCTTCATGCGGTTGACGAAGCCGTCGCGGCGGTCGACGCCGGTGCGCGAGGTCTGGTCATGGGCGACCACGGCGACCTTCCCGGCATCGCCGATCAGCGAGGCCATCTTGTCGGCGGCAAGGGCTGCGGCGGCGATATTGTCGGTCGAGGCGGTGGCGACCGGGATATCGCTGTCGACGCCGGAGTCGAAGGCGATGACCGGGATCTTGGCGTCCTGCGCCTGCTTCAGCAGCGGGATCGCCGCCTGGCTGTCCAGTGCTGCAAAGCCGATGGCCGCCGGCTTCTTGGCAAGGGCTGCCGCCAGCATGTCGATCTGCTTGTCGACCTGGCTTTCATTGTCCGGGCCTTCGAAGGTGACCTCGACGCCGAGTTCGGCACCGGCCTTGTCGGCGCCCGCCTTCACGGCCTGCCAGAACTGGTGCTGAAAACCCTTGGAAATCAGCGGCACGTAGAGCTTGTCCGCGGCGCCCGCGCCGGTGGCGCCGGCGAGCAACGAAACGGCGGCAACTGCGCCGAGCAAAGTCCGTCTTGTGAACATGGTCTCCTCCTTATTGTTCACGGATGGTTCATGCGATGAAGTGTCAGGCCTTGCCGCGCCGCCGCATCTGGTCGGCATAGACGGCGAAGATGATGATCACGCCGGTGACGACCGTCTGCCATTCCGGCGCGACCGAAAGCACCCGCAAGCCGTTGGTCAGCACCGACATGATCAGCGCCCCGATCAGCGTGCCGAGAATGGTGCCGCGCCCGCCCGAGAGGCTGGTGCCGCCGATCACCACCGCTGCGATGGCTTCCAGCTCGTAGCCGAGGCCGAGCGCCGGTTGCGCCGAGTTCAGGCGGCTGGCGATCAGCAGGCCGGCAATGCCGCAGATGGCGCCGGACAGCGTGTAGATGGCGATCTTCCAGAAATCGGTATTGACGCCGGAGAGCCGCACCGCCTCCTCGTTCGAGCCGAGCGCGAAGGTGTAGCGGCCGAGCACGGTGCGCCCCAGCGTCCAGGCGGCGGCGGCAGCGACGATGAACAGCACCAGCACGCCATTCGGCACCGGGAAGGCCGGGACGATCTGGCCGATCAGCGACCCTTGCGCGATGGTGGTGAAGCCCGGCGTATCGTTGAAATAGATCGGCTTGGTGCCGGTGACGATCAGCGACAGGCCCTTCAGCACCAGCATCATACCGAGCGTGGCGATGAAGGGCGGAATGCGCATGCGCGCCACCAGACTGCCGGACACTAGCCCGCAAGCCGCCCCCGTTCCCAGCGCCGCCAGCACGCCGAACGGCAGCGGCAAGCCGCCCCAGGTCAGCACCACGCCGGTCATCACGGCGCAGAAGGTCATCAGCGTGCCGATCGACAGGTCGATGCCGCCGGTGATGATGATCAGCGTCACGCCGACCGCCAGCACGCCGTTGACCGAGGTCGCCTGCAGGATGGCCATGATATTGGACACCTGGAAGAAATTCGGGCTCGCCAGCGAGAAGCCGATCACCAGCACGATCAGGCTGGCGAAGGCCAGCAGCTTCTGCTGCGCGCCGCCGCTCGGGGTCAGCCTTGCGCTTATCGTCTTGCCTTTCGCGGATATGTCCGTCGAAGCCATGCCCTTAACCCCTTCGTTTCCGCCCTCAAGCCGCCGCCTTGCCGTCGCGCTGCGTCGCGAGCGCCATGATGTCTTCCTGATCGGCGCCGCCCGGCAGGATGCCGGTCAGCCGCCCCTCGCACATGACAGCGATGCGATGCGACAGGCGCAACACCTCGGGCAGCTCGCTGGAAATGACGATGATCGCCTTGCCCTGCCCTGCCAAACCGTTGAGCAGCCGATAGATTTCCGCCTTGGCGCCGACATCGATGCCGCGCGTCGGCTCGTCGAAGATCAGCACGTCGCAATCGCGCAGCAGCCATTTGGCGATGACCACCTTCTGCTGGTTGCCGCCCGACAAGAGCCGCACCTCTTGGCCGTCGCCCGGCGTGCGGATGTTCAGCTTGGCGATGTAATCCTCGGCGATGCGTTCGAGCGCCGGCTCGTCGATGCGGCCGATGGCGTCGGCGTAACGCGGCAGGCTCGCCATGGCGATGTTGGCGCGCACATCCATGCCGAGCGCCAGCCCGAAATGTTTTCGGTCTTCCGAGAGATAGCCGATGCCGGCCCGCACCGCATCGGCCGGGCTTGCAATCCGCACCGGCTTGCCCCGCACGAGGATTTCACCGGCATCGATGGGCTCCGCACCGAAAATGGCGCGGGCAAGCTCGGTGCGGCCGGCGCCCATCAGCCCGGCAAAGCCGAGGATCTCGCCCTTTTTCAGGCTGAAGCCGATATCCTTCAATTCCTTGCCGCGCCGGATGCCGTGCACCTCCAGCGCCGTTTCGGCGGCGGAGAGATCGGGGATGACGACCGCCTCGTCCTGCAATTCGCGCCCGACCATCATCGAGATGATCTTCGAAATCGGCGTTTCCTCGGCCTGGACCGTTCCGACATAGGCCCCGTCGCGCATGACGGTGACGCGGTCGGAGATGCGTTTGATCTCGTCCATCTTGTGGCTGATATAGACGATGCCCACCCCTTCCGCCTTGAGGCGGCGGATGATGGTGAAGAGTTCAGCGATCTCGGCATCGTTCAGCGCCGCGGTCGGCTCGTCCATGATCAGCACGCGCGAGCGGTAGCTCAGCGCCTTGGCGATCTCGACCATCTGCTGCCTGGCAATCGTCAGCCCGCCGACGACGGTGCGCGGATCGATGGCGATGTTCATGCCGGCAAAGATCGCCGCCGCATCGGCATTCAGCTTCGCCTCGTCGAGGCGGCCGAAGGTGAGGCGCGGCTCGCGGCCGATAAAAATGTTCTGGGCGACCGTCAGGTCGCGCATCAGCGCCAGTTCTTGATGAATGATGCCGAGTCCGAGCGCCTGCGCCGCCCGCGGCGTCGGCAGCGTCACCTCCTGCCCCTCGACGAGGATGCGACCGCCATCCGGGTGATAGACGCCGGAGAGGATCTTCATCAGCGTCGACTTGCCGGCGCCGTTTTCGCCCATCAGCGCATGGACTTCGCCGGCCCGCAGGTCGAAGCCGACGGATTTCAGCGCATGCACGCCCGGAAAATGCTTGTCGATGGCTTCCATCCGCACCAGATCGGTCATGGCGTCACCCCATAGAAGCGCGCGGCATTGCCGCCCATGATCGCCGCCTGCTCGGCCGGCGAAAGCTCGCGCAAGGCCTCCGCCGTCAGGTCGCGCCAGCGGTCGTAATCCGCCGCCAGCGTCAGCACCGGCCAGTCGCTGCCCCAAATCAGCCGCTCCGGCCCGAACCAGTCGAGCAGCCGCGACAGGATCGCCTTGATCTCGTCGGCCGGGCGGGCCAGCATCTTCAGCGAAAATTCGGTGAGCAGGCCGGAAAGCTTGCAAAAGGCATTGGTGTTTTCGCCAAGCCGCCTCAGCCCCGCCTCCCAGCCGGCGCGGCCTTCCGGCTGCGGCTTGGCGGCATGATCGATGACGACGGGCAGATCGGGGTGGCGCTCGACGAAGCGCAGCAGGTTCGGCAGGTGTCGCTGCGTCACCAGCGCATCGAAACGCAGGCCGAGCGAGGTGACGGCAGCCAGCACCGCCGGCAAAGGCGCTCTCAGCAGCCAGTCGGTATCGTCAATATCCTGCAACATCGGGCGGATGCCCTTGAATTTTTGATCCGTCGCCAGACGCTGCAAGGTTTCTACCGCGCCGGGGTCGGTCAGGTCCACCCAGCCGACCACACCGGCAATCCGGGGTTCTTCGGCGGCAAGCGCCAGCAGGAATTCCGTTTCCGCCACGGTCGGCGCCGCCTGCACCGCGATCAGACGCGGTGCCTCCGCAGGATAGTCACGGGGCAAAAAGTCGCGCCGGATCGGCGCCAGCGACCCGCCTTCGCCGGCAAGCCAACCATAATCGCCGCGCGCCAACCGCCAGAAATGGCAATGTGCATCGATGATCTGCATCGCCACCCTCCCCGGTCGCGTTCAGAAGCTATGCTCAGATGGTGACTCCGCCATCGACCAGCATGGCTTGGCCGGAGACGAAACGGCTCTCATCCGACAAGAGGAAAACGACCATCGGCGTGATGTCGTCGACCGTCGCCAGCCGTCCCATCGGCTGACGGGCAATAAAGTCTTTCTCCGCCTGCACAGGATCGGGCGAGGCTGCGATGCGGCCGCGCAGCGACGGCGTATCCACCGTTCCCGGGCAGAGCGCATTGCAACGGATGCCCTGTTTGACGAAATCGGCGGCGATGCCCTTGGTCAAGCCGATCACCGCCGCCTTGCTGGCGCCATAGACGGTGCGGTTGACGAAGCCTTTGATCGACGAGGCCATCGAGGCCATGTTGAGGATCGAGGCCGTACCGGTCACCGCCGCCCGTTCCAGCATGCCCGGCAGGGAGGCGCGTGTCAGGCGCATCATGGCGGTGACGTTGAGATCGAAGCTGAAGGCCCAGTCGGCATCGCTGACATCGAGAATGGTGCCGTGATGGACGAAGCCGGCGCAATTGAACAAGCCATCGAGCGGCCCGACCTCGGCGGCGATATCCCGGATCGCCTGAGGATCGGTGACGTCGAGCACTTTCGTGCGGATGCCGTCCAGCCCTGCCAGCAATGCCCCGTTCACATCGGTTGCGATGACGTTGGCGCCCTCGGCCTGGCAGGCCAGCGCGCTGGCGCGTCCGATACCCTGACCGGCGGCCGTTACCAGAATGGTTTTCCCTTGCAGTCGCACGAGGCCCTCCCGAACCGTCACGCTTCATTCTTATATGAACAAGCTATTCACATATAAAATTCTTTGCAACAGAAATCTTGCGCAGCCGCCGCGAGACCGCTAACTCGAAAAGAAACGCGAGGGGGAATGCCGATGAGCGACATATGGCCGGAGGAAGAAGCCGAGGAAGACAGCGCCAGCAGCGCCAGCCGCTACCGCGCGCCCGCCCTCGACAAGGGGCTGGATATCCTTGAAATCCTTGCCGAACAGCGCGGCGGCCTGACCCGCACCGAGATCGTCCGTGAGATGGGGCTGAGCCCCTCGCAGATTTTCCGCATGCTCGAACGGCTGGTGGCGCGCGGCTATGTCATGCGCCTCGACGGCGGCGATCGTTATGCACTGACGATGAAACTCTTCCTCGTCGCCAACCGCCATCCGCCGCTGAGGCGACTCGTCGCCCAGGCGCAGCCGCTGATGGACGATTTCGCCCGCGAGATGGGCCAGTCCTGCCATCTCGTCGTGCCGGAATTCGGCACCGGCGTCATCGTCGCCCAGGCCAGCCCCGGCGGCCACTGGGAATTCCGCGCCCGCATCGGCGGCCAGGTCGACCTGTTCACCACCGGCTCGGGGCTGGCGCTGCTCGCCTTCCAGCGCCCCGAACGGCTGACGGAAACGCTCGGCCTCTGGGGCATCGCCGATGCCGAAGCGCAGTTGAAGACACTCGGCCCCAAGCTGGAGGAAGCCCGCCGCGATGGCGTTCGCGTCGCCCCCTCCGGCCAGCTCGTCGGCGTCACCGATTTGAGCGCCCCGGTCTACGACCCCGGCGGCGAGGCCGTCGCGGTGCTGACTTGCGCCTATATCGAGCATCCCGGCGATGCCGGCGATGAGGACCGCTTGAAAACATTGGCGAAATTACGCCAGGTCACCGAAGCCCTGTCCTTCACCGATGCCGGCGAGGCACTAAGCCGAATTATCCGATAGGGAACAACTGCGCGCGCAGTCTGTTGGGATCCGGACCCACAAGGAGCCCGGATCATGCCCAAGCACCACCCCAACCCCAAAAACGACGCCCGCGGCCAGTTCGCTCCCTCGCAGGCCGACCGCAAGGCCGATGGCGTCGCCAGCGCCAAACCGACCGTCATCACCGGCTCGGAAGACGCCACCATCCACAAATATCCGCCTGGCACCAAAAAGCCGCCGAAGGACTGGGATCTGAATTACGACCCCGCCGACGAAAACGAAGGTGAATTTCGCGGCTGAGAGCGACTTTCACATTCGCCGAGATTGGGGCTTGCAAGGCTCGGCCTTTCCGGTCTATCAAATGCGCATCACAGGGGTGCTCCGTAATGCCGGGGCTGAGATGCGGTCGACAAGATTGCGGACCCTTTAGCTGATCTGGATAATGCCAGCGGAGCGAGGTTGAGCGATGTTTTCCGGCGCGCAGATTTCCCTGTATCCCATGACCGACGATTTTGTCGGCGTCATCATGTCCGCGCTTGGCGCGCTCGATCCCTATCGGGAACGGCTGCGCATCGAGACGGACGATATTTCGACGCTGCTGGTCGGCACGCCCGATGTGGTGTTCGCGGCCATGCGCGATCTGTTCGTCGCGGCGGCGAAAAGCGGCGAGCATTGCGTGCTGCACGCGACGATCTCGCGCGGTTGCCCCGGCGAGCCGGACGATCCGATCTGCCAGACGCCTGAGCTTTCCGGCCCGCTGGCGCCGATGGACGAGCGCAAGGCCGAGGCGCTCGCCGCGATTGCGGCGGCACCCGTGAGCGGCCAGATCGCGGCGGCACAGTTCTCGCTCTATACGCTCGGCATCGACCGGCACATGGACGAAATCTACGGCTGCATCGACGTTGTCAAATCCTCCGGCACCTTCGAGAAATCCAAGAATTTCTGCACGAAGCTGCGCGGCGATGCCGGCGCCGTCTTCGCGACGGTGGGCGAGGCCTTTTTGCGCTTCGGCCCGCCGGCCGGGCATGTGACGGTGGATCTGACCGTTTCGGGCAACAGTCCGAGCGCCGTCTGACGCCAACCCTTTCCTGAATCCGAGTTTTCGATGACCGAACCTTCGTCCGGCACGCGAGCGCGCGCGCCCTTGCGCCATGCCGTCCGCCAATATCTTCCCGCAACCATCGCCTTTGTGGCGCTGCTCGGGCTGTGGGAAGCCTATGCGCGGCTCTCCGGCATCGCGCCGATGACGCTGCCGCCGCCATCGCAGGTGCTGCTCTCGGGCTGGCGCAATCGCGAGGGGCTGTGGGACAATATCCTGCCGACGCTGCGCGCCACGCTGTTCGGCTTTGCCTTTTCGCTGGTCACGGCCTTTGTCCTGTCCGTGCTGGTTGATTTCTTCCAGCCGCTGCGCCGGGCGCTGTTTCCGCTGTTCATTGTCAGCCAGACGCTTCCGCTGGTGGCGATCGCGCCGCTCGTTGTCCTCTGGTTCGGCTTCGGCCTACTGCCGAAAATCCTGCTGGTGGCGCTGGTCACCTTCTTTCCGATGCTGGTAGCGCTGACCGAGGGCTATCGCTCGGTGCCGGAGGAAATCGAGGCGCTTCTGGCCTCGATGGGTGCCGGAAAGGCGAAACTTTTCTTGCTGGCGCGGCTGCCCTCGGCGCTGCCTTATTTCTTCGCGGGGCTTCGCATCTCCATCACCTATGCCGTCGTCGGAGCAATCTTTGCTGAATATGCCGGGGCGGCCAAGGGACTCGGCATCTATATCCTCAACGCCAAGAACAACTTTCGCGCCGATCTGGTGCTGGCCGCCGTCGTCGCCAGCGCGGTGCTGACGCTGGTGCTGTTCGGCGCGACGCTCGTCATTCAGCGCCTCGCCATGCCCTGGGCAAGGACTGGGGAAGGAAACAGGCCGTGACGCCGCCGCGCCTGCAACTCTCCGGCGTCTCCTGCGGTTACGACAGGCTGGCCGTGCTCGACGATCTCTCGCTCACTGTCAATCCCGGCGAATTCGTCTCGATTCTCGGCCCCTCCGGCGCCGGCAAGTCGACGCTTTTCCGGATGCTGACGGGGGCCTTGCAGCCGCAAAGCGGCACGATCTTCTTCGATGGCGCACCGCTGTCGCAGACCGCGCGCCCCTTCGCCTTCATGCCGCAGCGCGATGCGCTGATGCCGTGGCGGCGGATCATCGACAATGCCACGCTCGGGCTGGAGGTGCAGGGCATGAGCCGGCAGGCGGCACGAAGCAAGGTGCGGCCGCTGTTTGCCGAATTTGGTCTTGCCGGTTTCGAGGAACATTATCCAGCGGCACTTTCCGGCGGCATGCGCCAGCGTGCGGCGCTGCTGCGCACCGTCGTACAGGAGCGGCCGATGCTGCTGCTCGATGAACCCTTCGGCGCGCTCGATGCGCTGACCCGCAGCCGGATGCAGATCTGGCTTTCCGAGATGTGGCGGCGACATCGCTGGACGGTGCTGCTCGTCACCCATGACGTGCGCGAGGCCGTCCTCCTTTCGGATCGCATCCACCTGCTCTCGCCGCGCCCGGCGCGGGTGATCCGCGACATCGATATCGATCTTCCCCGCCCCCGCTTCGATGGCGCGACCGTTGCGACCGCCGCCGCGCTTGAAACCGATATTCTCAAAACCCTGTTCCAGACCGAGGAGACATTCTGATGCAAATTTTCCTGTCGCGCCGAAGCCTGCTGACCGCGCTCGCCGCCCTGCCGATCACCGCCCTGCCGCTGCGCGCCGAGGAGCGGCAGAAGGTCAGCGTCGCGCTCGACTGGACGCCGAACACCAATCACATCGGCCTGTTCGTCGCCCGCGACAAAGGATTTTACCGCGAAGCCGGCCTCGACGTGGATATCCTGCCCTATACCGATACCTCGGCCGCGACGCTGGTCGCCAATCATGTCGCCGATTTCGGCATTCTCGGCTCCATCGGACTGATCACCCAGCGCAGCGCCGGGGCCGATTTGGTCGCCGCCTATGCCGTCACCCAGACGGAAACCGGCCGGCTCGTCTTCAAGGCGGATCGCAAGGACATCCAGCGCCCGCGCGATCTCGACGGCCTCACGTATGGCGGATTCGGCAGCGCCTGGGAAAACGCGCTGATCGGCTCGATCATCCGCCATGACGGCGGCAAGGGAGACTTCGAGACGATCACGCTCGGAACCTCCGCCTATCAGGCGCTCGACAGCGGCGCGGTGGATTTCACCCTCGAAGTCTATACCTGGGAAGGGGTGAAGGCGAAGCTCGACGGCCTCGCCCAACGCGCCTTCCGTTATGCCGACTACGGCGTGCCGGACGAGCATACGGCCCTGATCGGCTCCAGCAGCGCGTTTCTCGCCAAAAAACCGCAGGCGGCGAGCGCCTTCCTGCAGGCGACACGCCGGGGATACGATTTTGCCGTCGACCATCCCGACGAGGCGACCGACCTGCTGGTCGCGGCCAACAAGGATGCGCTGACCGACCGGAAACTGGTGCGCGCCTCGCTGCAGGCCCTCATCGACGGCCATTACCTGCGCACCGCCGAGGGTATTTCCGGCCGCTTCGACCCGCAAAAGATGACGGCCATCGGCAATTATCTGTTCGAGGCCGGCATCCTCAAGGATGGCAATGGCGAAAAGCTTGCCGTGCGGCCGGATTTTTCCGCCTATTTCACCAACGACCTGCTCGGGTGAACGCGCGGCAAACGGAACTATCGGCCTCTTTCCCGGTTGACCCTCATTCACACGGGAATTGGAGACCGATCATGGATACGATCTGGTTGTTGACGACGGGCGGCGGCGCATTGCTGCTCGCCTGCGCCATCGCATATGCCATGCTGCGCCAGCGCCGCCTGACATCCGGCGAAAAGCAGGCGCAAGATGCCAGCGTGCATCAGCTTTATCGCGACGAACAGGAGGGGCCGCCGCGTCCACTGCGCTGAACCCCGCCGCCGGCGTGGAAAGCGCCGTATTTGCATAACCCCGATGGAACTTTTCCGGCAGTTTTGCGTTGCAACTCGGCAGCGCCGACAGGCGTCCCGCCTGCTGTTCAATTCCTGGCCCAAAGAGACTTTAGAATTTTGCAGTAGTATTTATAGAGTTATTTCAACTTATCGGCGAAAGGGCTCCGATATGGCGATCCGAGTAACGGCGGCACTCCTGGCATTGATCGGCCTCGTGCTGCTGGCCGGCGGCGGCTGGCTTCTCTCCTTGGGCGGTAGCGCCTATTATCTCCTGGCCGGTCTCGGCTTTCTCATCACCGCAATCCTGCTCTTCCAGAAAAACGCCCATGCGCTGAGCGTCTATGCGGTGGTCATCGTCGCATCGCTTGCCTGGGCGCTGTGGGAGGTCGGGCTCGATTGGTGGCAGCTCGGCCCGCGCGGCGGCGTCATCATCCTGATCGGCATCTGGCTGCTGACACCCTGGATCCGCGTGCCGCTCGGCTTCGCCAGCCCGACGGGCTATCGCTACGGCGTCAGTGCGACGCCGCTCGCCATCGCCGTCGTCCTCTCCATCGTCGTCGCCGTCGTATCGATGTTCTTCGATCCTTACGATCAGGCCGGCGAACTGCCGCAACAGCAGGCGGCCGCTGACCCGGCGTTCGGCGGCAATGTGCCGGCAGGCGAATGGCATCAATATGGCCGCACGCCCTATGGCCAGCGCTATTCGCCGCTCGACCAGATTTCAGTGAAGAACGTCAAGGATTTGCAGGAGGTCTGGCGGTATCAGACCGGCGACGTCAAACGTCCTGACGACGTCGGCGAAACCACGTACCAGGTGACGCCGTTGAAGGTCGGCAATTCGCTGTATCTCTGCACGCCGCACAATTGGGCGATTGCGCTGGATGCCGCCACCGGCAAGGAAAAATGGAAATACGACGCCAATGCCGGGATGAACCCCGACCGTCAGCACCAGACCTGCCGCGGCGTAAGCTATTACAAGGACGAGGCCGCGACGCCCGGAAGCGCCTGCGCCGAGCGCGTCTACCTGCCGACCTCGGATGCACGGCTGATCGCGCTCGATGCCGCGAACGGCCAGGTTTGCACCTCCTTCGCCGACAAGGGCGTGCTGCATCTGGAAACCGGCATGAAATACAATCCGGCCGGCTATTATTATTCGACCTCGCCGCCAGCAATCGCCGCCGGCAAGATCATCATCGGCGGCGCGGTGAACGACAATTATTCGACCGAGGAGCAGTCCGGTGTTATCCGCGCCTACGACGTCAATACCGGGCAATTGCTGTGGAACTGGGATTCCGGCAACCCGACCGCGACCGCCCCGCTGAAGCCCGGCGAGACCTATACGACCAATTCGCCGAACAGCTGGTCGGTCTTCAGCGTCGATGAAGCGCTCGGCCTCGTCTACGTGCCGCTCGGCAACCAGGTGCCAGACCAGCTCGGCATGGGCCGCAGCGAGAATGTCGAGAAATATTCCTCTTCGATCGTCGCACTCGACATCAATTCAGGCGCCGATCGCTGGGTGCGCCAGACGGTTCATCATGACCTCTGGGATATGGACGTTCCGGCGCAGCCGGTGCTGCTCGACATCACCAAGGCGGACAACACCACCGTGCCGGCGCTGGTCGGCGCCACCAAGCAGGGCGATATCTACGTGCTCGACCGGCGCACCGGCGAGCCGCTGCTGCCGGTGACCGAGGAGCCGGCGCCGGGCGGCGCCATACCCGAGGACTTCACCGCCCCGACCCAGCCGACCTCGGCACTCTCCTTCAAGCCGAAGCCGCTGCAGGAAAAGGACATGTGGGGTGTCTCCATGTTCGACCAGATGGCCTGCCGCATCCGCTTCCACGAGATGATGTACGAGGGGCGCTACACGCCGCCGTCGTTAAAGGGCAGCATCATCTATCCCGGCAACTTCGGCACCTTCAACTGGGGCAGCGTCGCCGTCGATCCCGAGCGGCAGGTAATGTTCGGCATGCCGACCTATCTCGCCTTCACCTCGCGGCTGGTGCCGCGCGCCGAAGTGCCGCCGAAGGGGCAGGACGAGAAGGGCAGCGAACAGGGCCTGAACCGCAATGACGGCGCACCCTACGGCGTGTTCATGGGGCCGTTCCTCGGGCCACTGCAGATCCCCTGCCAGGCGCCGCCATGGGGCTATGTGGCCGCTGCCGACCTGCGCACCGGCAAGATCGCCTACAAGCATCGCAACGGCACCGTCTACGACATGACGCCGCTGCCCCTGCCCTTCAAGGTCGGCGTGCCCGGCATCGGCGGCCCTATGATCACCAAGGGCGGCGTCGCTTTCCTCGGGGCTGCGGTGGACAATTATCTGCGCGCCTACGACCTGAACAATGGCAAGGAGCTGTGGAAGGCACGCCTGCCGGCTGGCGGCCAGGCGACCCCGATGACCTACACGACCGACGACGGCCGCCAGTTCGTGGTCATGGTCGCCGGCGGCCATGGCTCGGTGGGCACGAAACCGGGGGATTACGTCATCGCCTATGCCCTGCCGTCGGGGAAATGAGGCGCTTGCCGTCAAGCGCCTCGGCTTTCCGACGCCTGTGTCCCGCACTCGACGTCATCCTCGGGCTCGTCCCGAGGATCGGCCTCCGCTTTCCAGGCCATCGACGACAAAGAATTGTCTGGCTTGAGAAGATGCTCGGGGCAAGCCCGAGCATGACGATGGAGACGGGCGAAGAATTGTCAGAAAGCGAAAACGCCGGGCGGATCCGCCCGGCGTTTGCTTTGATGAATATTCGCTGAAAACCGCTCAGCCGCCTGCCTTGATGGCTGCGGTGCAGAGGCTCCAGTAGCCGCCGCCCTTCTGGATCCATTTCAGATCGTTGAGCGTGCCGGCCTCCTTGTTGGCACGGTAGGAATCGACGCAAGTGTGCAGGCGACCCTTGCCGGGGGTTTCGCTGGCATATTTCTTGTCGACGGCCTTGGGGAAGGTCACGCCCTTGGGCGCCTTCATCGTCGGTTTGGCCGGCTCCTTGTTATCGGCGGTCGCCGTGATATCCTTTTCGTCGGCGGCATCGGCTGCGGCGGCGTCGGCGCCGCAGAACTTTGCGCGGAAGTCGTTCCACTTGACGTCCTTGGCGCTGCCATCGGCCTTGGCGGCCTTATACTTTGCGCTGCATTCCTTCATGGTCAGCGCCGAGGCCGGCGCCGTGAAGGCCAGCGTGGCGAAAAGCGCACCGGTGACGGCAAAGATCAGTTTCTTGGACATGGCATGCCTCTGTGGGGGGTGGGAAAATGCTGGGAGGGAACGTCAGGAGGACGGCAGAACGCCATCCGGGCTGGCCTGATCGACGGCCTGCGGAAGATGCTGCGCCAAGAGCGGCGCGAGCTGGTCAATATCGATGCCGAACCTCTGCGCAATCTGCTGAAGCTGCTCAGACGAAAGGGCACTTTTGATCTGGTCGGCCGAAATCGGCATGTTGGAGCCGGTGCCGATCCAGGATTTTACCTGATCGCCAAGCCCTGCCTGCTCAAGCTGGGCAAGAATGCCGTTCATACCGCCGACATTGTTGAAAATCTGCCCCGCCACCGCGAGGAAATCAACCTGCTTGCCGCTCATCACGTCGCCAAGCACATTTCCCAGTCCGTCGAGCAATCCCATCGGTCTCTCCGATTCCCGGCTGCGGTATTGGCAATATTATAACGCCAGGACCTGTCGCTGTCATCAGCCAAACGCCGAGAGCCCGGCCGCCGCGCAAGAAAATAATCGTCCGCGCCATTCGCACAGTTGCCTGGCGTCCATACGCTAAGTATTTATCTTGTCGACAAAGCAGGGAGAATTCAACCGCATGGACGACAACGCAGTTCCCGAACGCAAGCGCGGCTCCGGCGTCAAGATGGTCTACGACCTCTTGCGCGACGAGATCCTCGACCTGAAGCTTGCCCCCGGCAGCCCGATCGACGAGGTGCAACTGGCCGATCGCTTCAAGATGTCGCGCACCCCGATCCGCGAAGCGCTGGTGCGCCTTGCCGGCGAAGGCCTGATCGAGACGCTGCCGAACCGCTCGACCATGGTCTCGAACATCGATTTCCTCAACCTGCACACCTTCTTCGATGCGCTGGTCCTGATGTATCGTGTCACGACGCGGCTGGCGGCGCAATATCACCGCCCCGAGGATCTGGCGACGATCCGCACCTTCCACGAGGAGTATGCGGCCGCGGTGAAGGCGCAGGATGCGCTGGCGATGATCGCCACCAACGCCGCCTTTCATTCTGCTATCGCCGATGCAGGGCGCAACCCCTATTTCTCCAGCCTGTTCCGCCGACTGCTGGACGAAGGGCGACGCATCCTGCGGCTCTACTACCAGTCCTATGAGGGCCAGTTGCCGCAACGTTTCGTCGACGAGCACCAGGAGATGATCGACGTTATCGCCGCCCGCGACGTCGAGGCCGCAGACCGCATCGGCCGCGAACACGCGGAACAGATCGTCGCGCAGGTGCAGCGGCTTTTCACCCGCAACGAGCGCCTCGATATTCAGCTTTGAGTTTTTGTATTTTTCTTGTCGACAAGAAAAATTCTATGTGTATTATAAAGATCAAGGACGCCGCCTGACGATTGTTCGGGACCGCGCCACCAGCCACACCAGATTGAGGAGCTAGACATGAAGGCCCAGATTTTCTCCGGCGTTATCCCGGCCCTGATGACCCCCTGCAAGGCAGACCGTACCCCCGATTTCGATGCGCTGGTGCGCAAGGGCAAGGAGCTGATCGAGAAGGGCATGTCTGCCGTCGTCTATTGCGGCTCGATGGGTGACTGGCCGCTGCTGACCGACGAACAGCGCATGGAAGGCGTCGAGCGCCTGGTCAAGGCCGGCGTTCCGGTCATCGTCGGCACCGGCGCCGTCAACACCGCTTCGGCCGTTGCCCACGCCGCCCATGCCGCCAAGGTCGGCGCGCAGGGCCTGATGGTCATCCCGCGCGTCCTGTCGCGCGGCTCGGTCGTCGCCGCCCAGAAGAACCACTTCAAGGCGATCCTCTCGGCCGCGCCGAACATTCCGGCCGTCATCTACAACAGCCCCTATTACGGCTTCGCCACCCGCGCCGACCTGTTCTTCGCCCTGCGCGCCGAGCATCCGAACCTCGTCGGTTTCAAGGAATTCGGCGGCGCCGCCGACATGCGTTATGCGGCCGAGAACATCACCAGCCGCGACGATGACGTCACCTTGATGATCGGCGTCGATACCTGCGTCTTCACCGGCTTCGTCGATTGCGGCGCCGTCGGCGCGATCACCGGCATCGGCTGCGTGCTGCCGAAGGAAGTCATCCACATGTGCAACCTCGCCAAGGCGGCCGCCAAGGGCGACCCGGATGCCCGCGCCCGCGCGCTGGAACTGGAATCGGCGCTCGCCGTGCTCTCCTCCTTTGACGAAGGCCCGGATCTTGTCCTGTTCTTCAAGCACATGATGGTGCTGAAGGGTGACAAGGAATACACGCTGCACTTCAACGAAACCGATGCGCTCACCGACAGCCAGCGTGGCTATGTCGAAACCCAGCTCAAGCTGTTCGATACCTGGTACGCGCAGTGGAGCAAGCTGCCGGGCGCCGTGCAGTCCTGCAAGCCCTGATCGGCCCGGCCTAAGGACAATTCGCACATCACAAAAGGCCCTCCGCAAGGAAGGGCCTTTTGCCTGCCGCATGCCCGGTGGAGGCGGCCGGGACGGAGACCCGGAAGCTGGAGCGCTTCCGGATCCCGCGAGCAAGGACTTAGTGGCGTTTCGACTTCTTGCAGCCGCAATCGCTGCCGCCGTTGGTATTGAGAATGCCGTTGCCGTTGAGGACGCCGTTCAGCGTGCCATTGAGGTTTCCGGTGAGGACGCCGACGCCGTTGAGAATATTGTTTCCGTTGTTGCCGCTGAGGACCGGGCCCAGGCCGATGCTCGGGGCAACGGTGATGTTGCCGTTCTGGCCGCCGATGCCGAGCAGACCGGCGGACGCATGGCCGGCGCCGGCGAAGGCGACGAGGGCAGCGATGCAGATGGCTTTGGTCTTGATCATGATCTCTCTCCTTGTGGTTGAGCGCCTCAGTGCGCGCAATCAGAAGTAATATATCGAGCCATTTCTGCAACCGGAAAGCCCAACTATAGCAAATAGTTAACCATAACATCTACAATTTTAGCGATAGAACGCCACCCACATCCAGAAATAGAAGAAACCGACAACTTTCCTTGTTTTTCTACCATAGGAAGAAAATTAACCATGTAAGTCCATGATCGCGCATCGTTGGAAGCAAGGGGCGGGCGCGATGCGTTATCTTGGCGGGGTGATATCGGCGGTTCTGGCGCTCACAAGCCACGATCCGGCTTTCGGCGATTCAACCGTGGATTACAGTGCCGGCATCGGCCGAAGCTCGAACATTTTTCAGGACACGAGCGAACTTCCGGCAAGTTTCAGCGAAAGCCGGCTCGGCCTGCGCGGCAGTCTCGACCTGGAAAGCTCGCATCTGACCTACCGGCTGGCGGCGGGCGCACGGCGCGTCGGCGCCTATCGTTTCGCCGACCGCAAGAGCGTCGGCGGCGAGGTCGGCTATGCCATTGATCTTTCGCCGGCCGCAAAACTGACGCTCAAGGCCGGCGTCGAGGCCCAGCGCGACGGCGACCTGTTCCTCGCGCTGCCCGGCACGCTGATCGGTTACAGCAAGACCGATCTTGCCGCCAATGCCAGCGCCGGGCTCAGTATCGAGCACAATGGCGGCCGCAGCCACCTGACGGCAAGCCTCGCCGGCCTGCAGCATGGCAAGGCGCATTTCACCCTGCCCGGCCTCAACCCCACCCGCCTCGACGCCGACGACACGCTGCTCGACCTGACGGGTGGCCATATCCGGCCGCTGTTCGGCGGCGAGGCGGGACTTACCCTGCAATATCGCGACAATCAGGTGCCGAAGGAGGACCGGGAAACGCTGGAAAGCTTTCCGGCGCGAGCGCTGCGCGGCTCCGTCGCCTACGGAAGGCGCTTTGGAGACAGCGTGACGATGTTGGCGGAGCTTGGCCTCGTCCATGTCGACAGCCCCTATCTCGGCGACAGCGTCCGCCGTTTTCGACCCTATATGAAGGGGCAACTTGCCTGGCAACCGCAGGACGGGCTGACGCTCACCGCCAGGCTGGCGCAGGATATCCGCCTTGCCGATATAGACGATCCCCTTGGCGAGGATGTGCGCACACTCGGCCTGTCGGTGGAAAAGGCGCTGACGGATCGCCTCAAGATCGGCTTTGGTTACGGGCAGGACTACAGCGACTGGCTGTACTACGATTACCGCACCCGCACCCATGCCCTGTCAGCCTCGATGACCGTCGGCATCAACCAGCGCCATGCCTTCGTTCTTGATTTCAGCCGGTTGCTGCGCCGCGAGAGTGATCCTGACGAGAATTTCTCGACCAGTGTCGTCGCCGCCCGGATCACCGGGGCTTTCTGATCGAGATGCGCGGCGGGCTTGCCCCGCGCATCTCGAAAAGCATCAGAGCGCGACGGCGTCGAGACCCTGGTCGAGAAGGCGATCGAGTTGCCCGATCTCGGCCGCGGTGAGCGCGATGCCCTCCGCCTTCGATTTTGTCCGCGCGGCAAAGCGGCGCTGCGAAGGCAGGCGCGCGCCCTGGCCGACGATGGTCTCGAACAGCACTTCGGCCCGCGCGAAGGGATCGCCGGGGCGGCCCTTCGAAAACGCTTCCGGCGAGAAAGCAAGGATCAGCTCGCCATGGAAGGGCGCGAGCGTCGTCGTGCCGAGATAGTCGAGCACTTCCGGGCTGGTCAGGTCGCCGATCATGATGCCCGCCAGCAGTTCGATCATCGTGCCGATGGCCGAACCCTTGTGACCGCCGAAGGGCAGCATGGCGCCGGCCAGCGCCGCTTCCGGATCGGTGGTCGGGTTGCCCTCGGCATCGATCGCCCAGCCCGGCGGCAATTGCTTGCCTGCGCGGCGATGCAGCTCGATCTCGCCGCGCGCGGCAACCGAGGTGGCGAAATCGAAGACGTAGGGAGCGCCGGTCTTGCGCGGCCAGCCGAAGGCGAAGGGGTTGGTGCCGAGCAGCGGCTTGTTGCCGCCTGTCGGCGCGACCGTGGCATAGCTGGGGCACATGACCATCGCCGCCAGCCCCTGGTCGGTGATCGCCTCGACTTCCGGCCACAGCGCCGAGAAATGGGTGCAGTCATTGATGACCAACGCGGCAAGGCCGAGTTTGCGGGCACGCTCGGCCAGCACCGGCACGCCGAGTTCGAAGGCCGGATTGGCAAATCCACCTTTTGCGTCCACCTTGACGATCGCCGAACCCTCGGTTTCCAGCAATTGCGGAATGGCGGCCGGCTTCACCTTGCCGGCCTTGACGGTGCGCAACGCGCCCTCGATGCGGTAAACGCCGTGCGACTTGCAGGCATCGCGTTCTCCGGCGACGATGACCCGTGCCAGCGCGCCCGCCTGCACATCGTTCAGCCCGCCTTTGCGAAAGATCGCGGCGACGCGCTCTTCCAAAGCGGCGACGGTCAGAATAGTGGTGTCGGTCATCGTCTATCTCTCCCTGCTGGGGCCGAACGGCATGGTAGGCGGTTGAAGTCCTGCATACATAGTGTATACAAATATTCGACAAGGGCAATTCGCCCGTATCGCTTTTGCCACGACATATCACGCTTCTTGAGAAAGGAACGTCACATGGCCTTTATCCCCAAGGGAAAACATCTCATCGCCGGCCAATGGCTGGATGGCGCGGGCACGTTTCCGTCGCAGCCGGCCCATGGCCCGGTGCATGAATTCGCCGCCGGCAGCGTTGAGCTCGTAAACCGCGCCTGCGAAGCCGCCGAGGAAGCCTTCTGGGTCTATGGCTATGCCTCGCGCGCCGAGCGCGCCGCCTTTCTGCGCGCCATCGCCGACGAGATCGAGGCCCGTGCCGAAGAGATCACCGAGATCGGCACCCAGGAAACCGGCCTGCCGGTCGCCCGCCTGCAGGGCGAGCGCGGCCGCACCACAGGCCAGCTCCGTCTGTTCGCCGATCATATCGAGAAGGGCGAGTTCCTCGACCGTCGCTTCGACGCCGCCGTGCCGGATCGCCAGCCCGCGCCGCGCCCGGAAATCCGTCTGATCCAGCGCCCCATCGGCCCGGTCGCCGTCTTCGGCGCCTCGAACTTCCCGCTGGCCTTCTCGACCGCCGGCGGTGATACCGCCGCGGCCCTGGCCGCCGGCTGCCCCGTCGTCGTCAAGGGCCATTCCGCCCATCCCGGCACCGGCGAGATCATCGCCCAGGCGATCGACGCCGCCATCAAGAAGACCGGCATGCATCCCGGCGTCTTCTCGCTGATCCAGGGCGGCAACCGCCAGGTCGGCGAAGCCCTCGTTCAGCATCCGCTGATCAAGGCGGTCGGCTTCACCGGTTCGCTCGGCGGCGGCCGCGCTCTGTTCAACCTTTGCGCCGCCCGTCCCGAGCCGATCCCGTTCTTCGGCGAACTCGGCTCGGTCAACCCCATGTTCCTGCTGCCGGAAGCGCTCAAAGCCCGCGCCGAAACGCTTGGGCAGGGCTGGGCCGGCTCACTGACCATGGGTGCCGGCCAATTCTGCACCAATCCCGGCATCGCCGTGGTGATCGAAGGCGGCGACGCCGACCGTTTCGTCGCCTCCGCGAAGGAAAACCTCGAAAAGGTCGCGCCGCAGACCATGCTGACCGACGGCATCGCCAAGACCTATCGTGACGGCCAGGCCCGCTTTGAAAGCCGCAACGCCGTCAAGCCGGTTCTGGTGACCGAATCCAGCGCGCGCCAGGCCTCGCCGAACCTGTTCGAGACCACGGGCGAGCAGTTCATGGGCGACCATGCGTTGTCGGAAGAAGTGTTCGGTCCGCTCGGCCTCGTTGTGCGCGTCAGCTCGTTGGACGAAATGGAAACGCTTGCCCGCAGCTTCGAAGGCCAGCTCACCACCACCATCCATATGGATGCAAACGATCTCGACGCGGCCAAGCGCCTGCGTCCGGTCCTGGAACGCAAGGCCGGCCGCGTGCTGGTCAACGGCTTCCCGACCGGCGTCGAGGTGGTCGATTCCATGGTCCATGGCGGTCCCTACCCGGCTTCGACCAATTTCGGCGCCACCAGTGTCGGCACCATGTCGATTCGTCGCTTCCTGCGTCCGGTTTCCTACCAGAACATGCCGGAAGGCCTGCTGCCGGACGATTTTTTCGGCTAATATAGGCTTGGGGACAGGGAAAGGGCGCCGCGACAGATGAAGGGGCGCCTTTTCCCGGACAGCAGCGCGTCGCAGAATACTTTTTGTATATTCATTGTATTTTGCAATTGATTTCTGCCGCGCGCCGTGGAATAGCCAGCCAGGCTTGATTTTCACCGCCTACAAGGGAGAGAGAAATGACGAAATCTGCAGTCTTCGCCCTCGGCCTCGCCGCCGCGACCGCCCTCACCACCCCGGCCTTCGCCGACAAGCTCGACGACGTGATCGCTTCCGGCACGCTGCGTTGCGCGGTCGTGCTCGACTTCCCGCCGATGGGCTCGCGCGACGAGAACAACAACCCGATCGGCTTCGACGTCGACTACTGCAACGACCTGGCCAAGGCGCTGGGCGTTACCGCGGAAATCGTCGAAACGCCGTTCCCGGAACGCATCCCGGCCCTGATGTCCGGCCGCGTCGACGTCGGCGTCGCCTCGACCTCGGATACGCTGGAACGCGCCAAGACCGTCGGGATGACCATTCCCTACTTCGCCTTCGAAATGGCCGTCACCGCCAATGACAAGTCGGGCATCAAGTCCTTCGAGGACATGAAGGGCAAGACCGTCGGCGCCACCGCCGGCACCTTCGAGGCCATCGCGCTCGAAAAGTCGGTCAAGGAATGGGGCACCGGCGAGTTCCGTCCCTACCAGACGCAGGCGGACGTCTTCCTGGCGCTGAGCCAGGGCCAGATCGACGCCACGGTCTCGACCTCGACGGTTGCCCAGTCGAACGTCAAGAGCGGCAAGTTCGCCGGCATCTCGGTCGTCGGCAAGGCGCCTTACGACATCGACTACGTCGCCCTCTTCACCAACCGCGAAGAGTACGGCTTCATCAACTACCTGAATCTGTTCGTAAACCAGCAGGTTCGCACCGGTCGTTACAAGGAACTCTACGAAAAGTGGGTTGGCGGCCCGGCCCCCGACCTCTCGGTCCCCGGCGTCTATCGCTGATCTGACCGTTCTTTGACGGCGCGGGAGCTGACGCTTCCGCGCCGTTACTCCTTTTCGAGAGGTGAGACGGCAAATGTTCAATTACAGTTTTCACTGGAATCAGGCCTTCAAGGCTCTGCCGCAGATGCTGGACGGCGCGCTCGTCACGCTGCAGATCGCCATCCTGTCGATGATCATCGGCATGGCGCTCGCCATCGCGCTGACGCTGTTCCGGCTGTCGGGCAATCGCATCCTCGGCGGTCTGGCGACCGGCTGGGTCGAGATCGCGCGCAACACGCCGGCCCTGTTCCAGATTTATATGGCCCATTTCGGCCTTGGCAGTTTCGGCATCCACCTCAGTCCCTTCACGTCGCTGCTGGTCGGTATCGCCTTCAACAATGCCGGTTATCTCGCGGAAAACTTTCGTGGAGCGCTAAAAGCGATTCCGGAAACCCAGACCCGCGCCGCCCGCTCGCTCGGCATGAGCCCGATGCAGGCCTTCCGTTATGTCGTCATGCCGCAGATGCTGCGCATCGCCTTCCTGCCCGCCACCAACCAGATGGTCTGGGCGATCCTGATGACCTCGCTTGGCGTCACCGTCGGCATGAATACCGATCTCGCCGGCGTAACCCAGGCACTGAACGCGGTGTCCTTCCGCACCTTCGAATTCTTCGCGCTCGCTGCGGTGATCTATTACGTCATCGCCAAGGTCGTCACCCTGGCCGCCCGCTTGTTTGCGGCGCGTATGTTCCGTTACTGAGAGAGGGGCAACCATGTTCAACACCGCTCTCACCTGGCCCGACCTCGTCTTCCTCGCCCAGGGCGCGGCGATGACGCTGGCGGTCACGGCCGTCTCAGTCGCCTTCGGCACCGTGCTCGGCATCATCTTCGGCGTCGTCCGTTTCCAGCTCGGCGCCAAGTGGTCGATCCCGCTGACCTTCGTGCTCGACATCTTCCGTTCGGTGCCGCTGCTGATCCAGCTCGTGCTCGCCAATGCCTTCCAGTCGATCGCCCGTCTCGGTTGGCCGCCGTTCACCACCTCCTGCGTGGTGCTGTCGCTCTATACGGCAGCCTATTGCACCGAAATCGTGCGCGGCGGCATCGGCGCCGTGCCGCCGACCACCCGCCGCGCGGCGCGTTCGCTTGGCCTGACCTGGTGGCAGGACATGCGCTATATCGTCTTCCCGCTCGCCACCCGCGTGTCGCTGCCGGCCTGGATCGGCCTGACGCTCGGCGTGATGAAGGATTCGGCGCTCGTCCTCTGGCTCGGCCTCATCGAATTGCTCCGCGCCTCACAGATTCTCGTCACCCGCCTGCAGGAACCGCTGTTCATCCTGATGATCTGCGGCGCCTTCTACTTCATCATCAGCTTCCCCATCGCCCGGTTCGGCGGCTATCTCGAAAAACGGTGGTCCAATGATTGAGATCGAAAATGTCCGCAAATCCTTCGGCTCGCTCGAAGTCCTCAAAGGCATCGACCTCACCGTCCAGAAGGGCGAGGTGCTGACCATCATCGGCGGCTCCGGTTCCGGCAAGTCGACGCTGCTGACCTGCATCAACGGGCTGGAACCCATCGACAGCGGCCGCATCGTCGTCGACGGCACCGACGTCCATGCCAAGGGCACCGACCTCAACAAGCTGCGCCGCAAGCTTGGCATCGTCTTCCAGCAGTTCAACGCCTTCCCACACCTGACGGTGCTGGAAAACGTCATGCTCGCACCGGTCAAGGTTCTCGGCCGGTCCAAGGCCGAGGCCGAGGCCGAAGCGGTCAAGCAGCTCAGCCATGTCGGGCTCGGCGACAAGCTGAAGGTCTATCCGAACCGCATGTCCGGCGGCCAGCAGCAGCGCATGGCGATTGCCCGGGCGCTTGCCATGTCGCCGGCCTACATGCTGTTCGACGAAGTGACCTCGGCGCTCGATCCGCAGCTCGTCGGCGAAGTGCTGGATACGCTGCGGCTGCTGGCCTCCGAAGGCATGACGATGATCTGCGTCACCCATGAAATGAAGTTCGCCCGCGAAGTCTCCGACCGCGTCGCCTTCTTCCACAAGGGCGTGATGGCCGAGATCGCCCCGCCGGAAGCCCTGTTCGGGGCACCGAAAGATCCGGAACTGCAGAAATTCCTCGCCGCCACGCATTGAGGCCATGATGAAACCCGAAAACCAGCCCGACGTCGTCGTCATCGGCGCCGGCGTCGTCGGCCTGTCGGCGGCGATTGCCGCCCAGGCGCGCGGCCTCGCCGTCACCGTTCTCGACAGGGAAGGCCCGGCCGCCGGCGCCTCCGCCGGCAATGCCGGCGCCTTCGCCTTTACCGACATCCTGCCGCTCGCTTCGCCCGGCATCCTGAAAAAGGCGCCGAAATGGCTGCTCGATCCGCTCGGGCCACTCTCGGTGCCGCCGGCCTATGCGCTGAAGATCGCGCCTTGGATGTTCCGCTTCTGGCGGGCCTGCCAGCCCTCGCGCGTCGCCCATTCCACGGCGGCGCAGACGGCGCTGATGGACCTCTCCAAGGCCGAGCTGGAGCCTTTCCTTTCCGCGACCGGCACGCTGCCGATGCTGCGCAAGGACGGTAACCTGCAGGTCTACGAAAGCGAGGCGGAACTGCAAGCCTCGCTGCCCGGCTGGAAGGTGCGCGAAAAGCACGGCATCGAATTCCGCCATCTCGAAGCCGCCGACATGGCCGACATCCAGCCCGGCCTCGCGCCGCGCTTCACCCACGCCACCTTCACGCCCGGCTGGTATTCGATTGCCGATCCCAAGCTCTACACGCTGGCGCTCGCCGATCATTTTCGCAGCCAGGGCGGTGTCATCGAACGCGCCGAGGTTTCGGGCTTGCGCCCCGTCGAAGGCGGCGTCGAGATCGCCGTGAAGAACGGCCCGGCCCGGCGCGCGTCAAAAGTCGTGCTGGCGGCCGGCGCCTTCTCGCATCGCATCGCCCGCTCGCTCGGCGAAAGCATTCCGCTGGAGACCGAACGTGGCTACAATACCACGTTGCCATCGGATGCCTTCGACCTGCGCACCCAGGTCACCTTCGGCGGCCATGGCTTTGTCGTCACGCGGCTGTCGGCCGGTATCCGCGTCGGCGGCGCGGTGGAACTGGGCGGGCTGGAATTGCCGCCGAATTTCCGCCGCTCCGAGGCGATGCTGAAGAAGGCGCAGGCCTTCCTGCCGGGCCTGAAATCGCAGGGCGGCCAGCAATGGATGGGTTTTCGCCCGTCCTTGCCGGATAGCCTGCCGGCCATCGGCCGGGCCAAGGCGACGGCGAATGTCGTCTATGCCTTCGGCCACGGCCATCTCGGCCTGACGCAATCGGCCGGCACCGCGCGCATCGTCGCCGACCTGCTGACCGGCAAGGCGACGCCGATCGACATGGCGGCCTTCTCCCCGCAACGTTTCTGACAAAGGATTCTGGCTCATGACCGTCTCTCCTGCCGCACGCAGCATTCTTGCCGGATCGGCGAAAGGGCCGGTCATAGCCTCCCCGGAAGCGCTCAGCTTCTGGGGCGGGGTCGATCCCGCCACCGGCAAGGTCATCGACGTGCATCACCCGCTGCACGGGCGCTGTCTCACCGGCGGCATCCTGATGATGCCGTCAAGCCGTGGTTCCTGCACCGGTTCGGGCGTATTGCTCGACCTCATCCTCACCGGCCGCGCGCCGGCGGCGCTGGTGTTTTCCGAGGCCGAGGACGTGCTCACCCTCGGCGCACTGATCGCCGCCGAGATGTTCGGCAAGCCGCTGCCGGTCCTGCGCCTCTCGCCCGAGAGTTTTGCCGCGCTGTCCGAGGCGCAAACGCTTGAGATCGACGAGACGCGCATTGTCGCCGATGGCGGCGCGCCGATCCCGGTCGCCCCGCCGGCAACCGCAGCCCTTGTCCTGACCGATAACGACCGGGCGATGCTTTCCGGCGACAAGGGCATCGCGGTGTCGCAGGCGATGCGCATCATCTCCGCCATGGCCGCCCAGCAGGGCGCGACGACGCTGGTCGACGTCACCCAAGGCCATATCGACGGCTGCATCTATGCCAGCCCCGCCAACCTGACCTTCGCGGAAAAGATGGCGGATATGGGCACGACAGTCTGCGTGCCGACGACGATGAACGCCATTTCCGTCGACCGCGCCAATTGGGAAAAACAGGGCATCCCCGCCGATTTCGGCGATCCCGCCGCAAGGCTTGCCGATGCCTATGTGCGCATGGGCTGTCGCCCGACCTTCACCTGTTCGCCCTACCTGCTCGACAGCGCCCCGCGCATGGGCGAATCCATCGCCTGGGCGGAATCGAATGCGGTGATCTTCGCCAATACCGTGCTCGGCGCCCGCACCGCCAAGCATCCGGATTTCCTCGATCTCTGCATTGCGCTAACCGGCCGCGCGCCGCTCTCCGGCGTCTATCTGGAAGAGAACCGCAAGGCCGAGCGAATCGTCGAAATCGAGGTGCCGGAACAGATCGACGACAGCTTCTGGCCGCTGATCGGCTATCTCGCCGGCAAGGCGGCCCCGGATCGCATCCCGCTGCTCAAAGGCCTTGCCGACCGCAAGCCTGATCGTGACGACCTCAAGGCGCTGTGCGCCGCCTTCGGCACCACCTCGGCAGCCCCCATGCTGCATATCGAGGGCGTCACCCCCGAGGCGCATCTCGGCGCCGAGGACGATGCCGACCGGGTGACCATCACCCG
This sequence comes from Rhizobium sp. YJ-22, assembly GCF_029601685.1. Classification (NCBI taxonomy): domain Bacteria; kingdom Pseudomonadati; phylum Pseudomonadota; class Alphaproteobacteria; order Hyphomicrobiales; family Rhizobiaceae; genus Rhizobium; species Rhizobium sp. YJ-22. The sequence goes on from NZ_JARRIR010000006.1 coordinate 198,524, forward strand.
CGCCGACCTGAAAGACGGCTGGACGCTGCTCAACGAAGGGCCGGACGAGGTGGAACTCGTCGCCATCGGCAGCCCGCATGCCTCGCTCACGGAATGCCAGGCCTTTGCCGCGGCACTCGATGGCGGCAAGCGGCGCGACGACGTGGCGGTTATCGTCACCGCCGGCCATGACGTCATCACCGCGGCCAAGGGCGACGGCACGCTGGCGGCGCTTCAGGCAAGCGGCGTGCAGGTTCTGCCCGATCTCTGCTGGTGCTCGATCAGCGAGCCGCTGTTTCCGACCCGCACCCGCGCCGTGATGACCAATTCCGGCAAATATGCCCATTACGGCCCGGGCCTTTCCGGCCGCGCCGTGCGTTTCGGCAGCCTAGCGGATTGCGTTACCGCCGCGCTGACCGGCCGCGTGCCGGCCCGCCTGCCCGACTGGCTGGCCTGATTGCAAAAAGGGGCGGCGCAGCACGCGCCGCCCCTTTTCAGTTCATATCCAGAACCACATGCGGCTCGCCGTTCGAGGTTTTCTGCGGCGAGATGCCGGCGCGGTCTACCTTGCAGCGGATCTGCCGGCGCAGCGCCGAAAAGCTCGCGAAGGTCACGACGTCGACGGGTTCGTCGAAGCGGATCGTCAGGTCGAAGAACCGGTCTCCCGCCGCCGAGACGGAGAGAAGCCGGCCGGTGAAGCGCTGGCCGAGATAGCGGCCGCTCAACACCTGGCCCACATGGAACAGCGGTTTTTCCGCTTTCGCCAGCAGCGCATGCAACGTGTTCCAGTCGCGCGCGCCGTTCTGCCGCGCCACCAGTTCCAGCGCCTGCGCGTGGCTGATGGCATGGCCCTGGGCGGCGAGATCGGCCCGCAGGCTTTTTGCCCGGGCTTTTGCCTGAGGCAGAGTCAGTTCGGTCATGCCCGTACCTCCCGCATCGCGGGCGAAAAACCGAAGCCCGGTGTCGGCCCGCGCAATTTCAGGAACAGGAGGACGGCGATCACGGCGACGACCAGATCGGCCATCGGCACCGCGATCCAGATGCCCGGTTCGCCGAAGATCGTTGACAGCAGCACGATCAGGACCGGCTGCAGCAGGAAAGGCTTGGCGAGCGTCAGCAGGCCCGTGCGTTTCGGCTGGCCGATGGTCTGGAAATAGAGGGCGAAGATCAGCACCGGGCCGGTGACGAGATAAAGCGCCGTCATGCGCGGCAGGATGCGCCCGACTTCCGCCGCCACCGCGGCATCCGGCACGAACCAGCCGCCGATCACCGAAGCCCCGGCCAGGAACACGATCTCGACGCCGGCGCAATAGACCAGCACCGAGACGAGCGCGATGCGCAGCACGGCATCGGAGCGCTGCAACAGCCCGGCGCCGACATTGTTGCCGACGACGCTCTGCATCGCCAGCGCCATGCCCATCATCGGCAGCCAGGCAAAGCCGATCAGCCGGATGACGATGCCATAGGCTGCGACCGTCTGCAGATAGGCCGGCCCGGCATAGGCCGAGAGCGCCGAAAGCACGCAGGTCGAAACGAAGGCGATGCCGATGAAACTGAGACTGACCGGCGCACCGAGGCCGAGGATACGCCCCCAGCCGCCGACCCAGCTATGGCGCATAAGCGCGACAAGCGGCACGCGACCGGCCCTCGCCCGCAAGGCGAGCACGATGGCAAAGGCCAGCACCTGCGCCATCGCCGTGCCCAGCGCCGAACCGGCGACGCCGAGATCGGCATGGACGATCAGCAGGTAGTTCAGGGCAATATTGGCCAGTGTCGTGCCGACCGAGAGCGGCGCGAGGATCGCGGCCTTGCCTTCGTTGCGCAGCGCATCGACATGAAGGCCGAGCAGGAATTGCACCGGCGTCGAAAGCGCCGCGATGCGCAGGAAAGTCAGGGCCATCGCCGCGACCTCGGCGTCGCCGCCGGCGGCGAGCGTCACCAGCGGCTTTGCCGTGAGGCCGATCAGCAGGATCACGATCACGGCGACCGTCAGCGCCAGCCCATGGGCCGAGGCGAAAACGGAAGCGGCGGCGGACGCCTCCCCCGCCCCGAGGCGGCGGGCATAGAGGCTGGACATGCCGGAGCCGACCAGCGTCGACAAAGCGATGAACAGCATCAGCGCCGGAAAGATGAGCCCGATGGCGGCCACCGCGCGCGGGCCGACATAGAGGCCGAGAAAAGCCGCGTCGATGATGGACAGCAGCCCGGACATGACCATCACGAAGACGATCGGCGCGGCATTGGACAGGAACAACCGGCCGGGCGGCGCGGTCAGGAACGGATTGTCGGGCGTGTGCCTTGAAGGCATCGCTCACTCCTCTCAAGAGGCATTCCGAATATGGATGGGGGCCTGCATTGCCCACCGCCGAAATGCTTCGAGGGTGAGGGTATTTTACTCTACGGGGCTTCACCGTGACTTTCGTCCGCAGGCGGCAGGTGCCCGTCACCTTGGATCACATCGATAGTCGCCCGCGCTTTCCCTGTCAATCGTCAGGAATCGGGTGGCTGGCGGCCGGCGTCCCGAGCAGATTGCGCCGCGAACCACAACCAAGGAGATATTTCATGGGACAACTCGACGGAAAGATCGCCATCGTCACCGGCGCAAGCTCGGGCATCGGCTATGAGGCGGCAAAGCTGTTCGCGGCCGAGGGCGCGAAACTCGTGCTCGTTGCCCGCCGGCGCACGGAACTGGAAAAACTGGCCGCCGAGATTGGCGGCGCAGCCGTCATCGACGGCGACGTGGCGGCGGAAGCGACGGCCATCGCCGCCGTCGAAGCGGCCCAAAGCCGGTTCGGCGGCCTCGACATCGCCTTCAACAATGCCGGCACCATGGGCGCGAGCGCGCCGGTGCCCGATCTCAGCGAGGAAAACTGGCGCGCCGTGCTCGACATCAACCTGACCAGCGGCTTCTTCGCAGCAAAACACCAGATCCCCGCCATGCTGGCGCGGGGCGGCGGTTCGTTGATCTTCACTTCCACCTTTGTCGGCCACACCGTCGGCTTTCCCGGCATGGGCGCCTATGCCGCCAGCAAGGCCGGGCTGATCGGCTTGATGCAGGTGATTTCAGCCGAATTCGGCGCGCGCGGTATCCGCGCCAATGCCCTGCTGCCCGGCGGCACCGACACGCCGATGGGACGCGAGGCAGCCGCCACGCCGGAAGCCCGCAGCTTCGTCGAAGGCCTGCATGCGCTGAAGCGGCTGGCAACGCCGGCCGAAATCGCCCGCTCGGCGCTCTACCTCGCCTCGGATGCCTCCAGCTTCGTCACCGGCACGGCGCTGCGCGTCGATGGCGGCATCTCCGTCGTCCGCACCTAAGCCTGAAACTCACCGATGCCGCCGGGAGAGACGGCGGCATCGGCCAAAAGCCGACCTTACTTCATCAGCTGGTCGACATTGTCCTTGGTCACCCGGTCGAGGCCGGTATAGATGATCTCGTCGACCTTCTCGCCCTTCTTCAGCTTGAGCAGGGTCTGCATGGCGACGACGCCCATTTCATGCGGACGCTGGCCGACCAGCACATGCACATAACCGGCCTTGAGAAGGTCGAGTTCCACCGGCAGCGTATCGGCAGCGACCAGCGCCAGCTTCTTGGAATCGACGTCTGCCTTGAGGGGCTCGACGAAGTTCTTCCAGCCATCCGGCGCAAACAGCGGCCAGCCGCCGACCGGGACGATGGCGCCGATATCCGGGTTCGCCGTCTTCAGGTCGCCGGCCTGCTGCACGGCGAGCGCAATATCGTCGTTGCAGAAGGTGGGCGAGCCCTGCACTTCCGTCCATTTCGAGCCTTTCAGCGCCTCGCGCACGCCATCGACGCGCAATGCCAGGTTGGGCGCGGCCGCGCCGCCGGAAATCATGCCATAGGTGCCGCCCTCCGGCTTGAGCTTCAGCAGTTCCTCGCCCAGCGCCTTGCCGAATTCCTTGTTGTCGGTGCCGACATAGGCGGAGCGCTTGGAATCGGGTGCATCCGAATCGAAGGTGATGACCGAAACGCCGGCGGCGACCGCCTTGTCGATCACCGTCGTCGCGGCTGCGGCATCGGAGACCGAGATCGCCAGCCCGTCCACCCCTTGCGTCAGCAGATCCTCGATGATCTGCGCCTGGGTGGCCGGCTCATGCTCCACCGGGCCTTGATAGATGCATTCGACATTGCCGAGCTTCTTGGCCTCTTCCATGCAGCCGTCACGCGTCAGGTCGAAGAAGGGATTGTTCATCGCCTTCGGCACGACGGCGAACTTGTAGCTGTCGGCGGCAGAAGCGCCGCCGACAAAGGCCACGGACGCGAGCGCCGCGAGCATGAGCACTTTCAGAGATTTCATGTTGCATCCTCCACTTTATCTGCCTGGAAGAGCCAGGCTCCCCTTTCCGAGGCGGCCGAAAACCGCCCGTTTCGCTTCGTCAACGCTCCTCAGCCGTTGCGAAGGGATCTGAACCTGTCGACAAGGACGGCGGCGACGATGATGCAGCCCACCAGCGTCTGCTGCCAGTAGGGGTCGACGCGCGCCAGCACCAGGCCGTTGCGGATGACCTCGATCAGCACGCAGCCGATGATTGCGCCCGCCGCGCCGCCGATGCCGCCGGCAAGATTGGCCCCGCCGATGACGGCGGCGGCGATGATCGTCAGCTCGTAGCCGGTGGCGAGATTGGCCGGCGCCGAGCCGAGCCAGCCGGAAATGATGATGCCATTGAGGCCGGCGGCCATGGCGCAGAGCATGTAGACCTGGATTTTCACCCGGTCGACCGGCACGCCTGTCAGCCGTCCCGCCGCCTCGTTGCCGCCGATGGCATAGACATGCCGGCCCCAGGCGGTGTGGTTCAGCACCACCCAGACCAGCGCGGCGATGACGATGAGATAGATGAAGGCGACCGGAACGCCGCCGAGATGACCCGCGGTCAGCGCCATGAACAATTCCTTGTCCGGCCCCGCCGGCCCGGTGCCGCGCCCGTACGTCGCGACATAGGTGAGGCCGCGCACGATGGAGAGCGTGCCGAGCGTCGTCACGAAGGGTGAGAGCTTGAGCTTCGCCACCGCAAAGCCGTTGACGAAACCGACCAGCGCCGCCACCGCCAGTCCCGCCAGCACCGACAGGATCAGCGCAGAGCCCGGAAAGGGATGAAAGCCCGCCTTGTCGAGCCAGACCATGGTCAGCGACGTCATCGTCGCCGTCAGCGCGATGGTCGAGCCGACCGAGAGATCGATGCCGCCGGTGACGATGACCAGCGTGATGCCGATGGTGGCGATGGCGATGAACGAGAAATTGCGGACGATATTGCCGATATTGCCCGGCGTCAGGAAATTCGCCGAGGCGAAACTCATGACCAGGATGAGCACCAGCAGCGCCGCCAGCACGTAGGCCGACTGGCTGGAGAGAAAGCCGCGCTGCCAGAAGCGCGTGTGCCGCACATTGGAAAAACCCTGGACGGTGTTGGTCATCATGCTGCCTCCAGCGCGCCGGTGATCAGGGCGGTGACTTCTTCAGGCGAGGTCGCGGCGATGCGCTTGTCGGCGACCTTGGTGCCGCGCCGCATGACCACCACCCGCTCGCAGACCGCAAACACATCCGGCATGCGGTGGGAAATCAGGATGACGGCGATGCCGGAATCGCGCAGGCGATGGATGAGGTTCAGCACCTCCGCCACCTGGCGCACGGAGATCGCTGCCGTCGGCTCGTCCATCAGGATCAGCCGGGCATCGGAAAGGCGCGTGCGGGCGATCGCCACCGCCTGGCGCTGGCCACCCGACATCTGCCGCACCAGATCGTCGGCGCGGGTTTCAGATTTCAGCTCCTGGAACAGCTCCACCGCCCGCGCCCGCATGGCGTTGTGGCGCAGGAAGCGGAACGGCCCGACCTTGAACTTCAGCTCGCGGCCGAGAAAGATATTGGCGGCGGCCGAAAGATTGTCGGCCAGCGCCAGATCCTGATAGACGGTCTCGATGCCGAGCCGCCTCGCCTCGCCCGGCGAATGGATATGCGCGGTCTCTCCGCCGAAGCGCAGTTCTCCCTCCGTCGGCTGGTAAATGCCGGAGATGATCTTGACCAGCGTCGACTTGCCGGCGCCGTTGTCACCCATCAGGCCGACGATCTCGCCGGGCTCGACGGTGAAGCTGACACGGTCCAGCGCGCGGATCGCGCCGAAATCCCGGGTCACGTTGTTGAGTTCGAGTAACGCCAATCCTTCCTCCCAATTGTCGTTCGTCGATGCAGTTTGAGGTACGTACCCGGAAATTGAACCGCGATGTACCTTCCTTCCAAACACCTGCTTTTCTTCTCTTAAAGCCTGCCTTCGACTTATTTCGCCCGGGCCTCCGCCCGTTCGAAGCCTTCCCAGATGACCGCTTGCATCGCCTCGCGGGCGGCCTGCGCATTCCCGTCGCGGATCGCCTGCGCGATCCTGCGGTGCCGTTCGACGGTCACCCGCTTCGATGCGGGATCTTCCACCGGCGAACTCATGGTGAAGGCCGCCGCAAGCGCCACCCGCACTAGGGCATTGATCGATGCCATGAACGGATTGGCCGAGGCATCGGCGACCAAGCTGTGGAATTCCAGGTCGGCGGCGGCGAACAACTCGGTCGTTTCCGCGCTTCCCATGTCCCCTACGGCCATCATCATGCGCTCGACCTGCTCGTCCGTCCGCCGTATAGCGGCCAGGGCCGCCGCCTCCAGCTCGACGCAGACGCGGATTTCCGCCAGGCTGCGCAGGAAGGCGGCATCCGGCCCGGCTGCGAAATGCCAGGCCAATACATCGGCATCGAACAGCGTCCAGTATTGGCGCGGCAGCACCCGCGTTCCCGTGCGGGCCCGCGCCTCCACCAGCCCCTTGGCCGCCAGCGCATTCACCGCCTCGCGGATAATCGTGCGCGAGGCGCCGAAGCGGGCGGGTATGTCCGTTTCCACCGGCAGGATCGCCTGTTCCGGATAGCGTCCCGAAACGATGTCCATGCCAAGTTCATGCAATATCCGGTCGCGCAATCCACGAAGCGGTGCGCGGCGCACCAGGGTGGCAACGCCGCCGGTGGCGCTCTTCCTCGCGTGTGCACGCATCGGCCTGCCTCCCTGACGTTGTGGTCATGAAACCACTCCTCGAAAAATAATACAATATGATTTTTCGAAATTTTTGCCATCAGGCCGCAGGCGTGCGCTTGACCTTTGAGATCATAGCAAAAATCTGATTTACGTACATCAAAATTTCCGCTAGATCACCCGGCAGGGGAGAAATCATGCGGCCGACCGTTCACGATATCGCCGATCACGCGGGCGTCAGCCTCGCCACCGTCGACCGTGTTTTGAACCGGCGGCCGGGGGTGCGGGCCGCGACGCGGGCGCGCGTCGAGGCGGCCATCGAGACGCTGGGTTATGTCCGCGACGTCGCCGCCGCCAATCTCGCCAAGGGCCGGGTCTATCCCTTCACCTTCATCCTGCCCTCCAGCGACAATTCCTTCATGCACGGTCTGCATGACGAACTGCGCTATGCCATGGCCCGCAGCGCCAGCGAACGCACCAATATCCGCATCGTCGAAGTGCCCGCTTTCGAGCCTACCGCGCTGATTGCGGCGCTTGCCGAAGCGCGGGACACGCAACCGGCCGGCATCGCGCTGGTCGCGGTGGAGGACGAGGGCGTGCGCGCGGCGATCGATGCCATCGCCGCCGAGGGCATTCCGGTGGTGACGCTGGTTTCGGACCTGCCGGGCTCACGCCGCGCCCATTATGCCGGCGTCGACAACATCGCCGCGGGGCGCACCGCCGGCGGGCTGATCGGCCGCTTCCTGCGCGGCCGCGCCGGAAAAATCGGCGTACTCGCCGGCTCGATGCTGGTGCGCGACCATCGCGAGCGGCTCGAAGGCTTTTCGGCCGTCCTGGCCGCCGATTATCCCGGTCTCGCCATCCTGCCGGTGCGCGAGGGGCGCGACGATCCCGACGTCGCCCGCGCCGCCGTCGCCGGCTTGATGGCGGAGCATCCTGGCCTGCTCGGAATCTACAGCTTGGGCGCCGGCAATCGCGGGCTGATCGCGGCGCTGAAGGCGCGGCCGGATATCAGGCCGGTGGTGATCGCCCACGAACTGACCGCCTTTACCCGCGCCGCGCTGAGCGAGGGCCTGATCGACGCCGTGCTCAACCAGGATGCCGGCCATGAAATCCGCAGCGCCATTCGCGTGCTGAAGGCCAAGGCGGACGGCGTGCCGGTGATCGCCGCGCAGGAGCGCATCCGCATCGACATATTCCTGAAGGACAACCTGCCGTGACACGCGACGCGGCCAAGGAGGCATGAGCATGTATCTTGGGCTTGATCTGGGAACCTCGGGCGTCAAGGCCCTGCTGATCGATGGCGACCAGCGCATCATCGGTTCCGCCAATGGCGGGCTCGACGTCTCGCGGCCGCATGCCGGCTGGTCCGAGCAGAACCCGGCCGACTGGATCCGCGCCTGCGAGGATGCCATCGCCGGCCTGAAGGCCGCCCATCCGGCAGAGCTTGCCGACGTCAAAGGCATCGGCCTCTCCGGCCAGATGCATGGCGCGACGCTGGTCGATGCCGCCAACAAGGTGTTGCGCCCCTGCATCCTCTGGAACGACACTCGCAGTTTCGCGGAGGCCGCCGCTCTCGACGCCGATCCGCGTTTCCGGGCGATCACCGGCAATATCGTCTTTCCCGGCTTCACTGCCCCGAAACTCGTCTGGGTCGCGAAGAACGAGCCGGAAATCTTTGCGAAAGTCGCCAAGGTTCTGCTGCCCAAGGATTATCTGCGGCTGTGGCTGACCGGCGAGCATATTTCGGAAATGTCGGATTCGGCCGGCACCTCCTGGCTCGACACCGGCAAGCGCGCCTGGTCCACGGCTTTGCTGGACGCCACCGGCATGCGCGGTGAGCAGATGCCCTCGCTCGTCGAGGGCACCGAGCCCGGCGGCGAATTGCGCCGCGAGCTGGCCGCCGCCTGGGGCATCTCCGGCCCGGTCACCGTTGCCGGCGGCGCCGGTGACAATGCGGCTTCCGCCTGCGGCATGGGCACGGTCTCGGCAGGCGCGGCCTTCGTCTCGCTCGGCACCTCAGGCGTGCTGTTTGCCGCCAATGCCGCCTATCTGCCGAAGCCGGAAAGCGCCGTGCATGCCTTTTGCCATGCCCTGCCCGACACCTGGCACCAGATGGGTGTCATCCTTTCGGCGACCGATGCGCTCAACTGGCATAGCCACGTCACCGGCCGCTCGGCGGCGGAGTTGACGGCCGAACTCGGCGAAACGCTGAAAGCGCCCAGCGGCGTTATCTTCCTGCCCTATCTCTCCGGCGAGCGCACCCCGCACAACGACGCCGCCATTCGCGGCGCGTTTACCGGCCTTGCCCATAACAGCGACCGCCCGGCCCTGACCCAGGCCGTCCTCGAAGGCGTCAGCTTCGCTATCCGCGACAGCCTCGAAGCCCTGCGTTCCGCCGGCACGACGATCGAACGCGTTACAGCGATCGGCGGCGGCTCGCGTTCGCGCTACTGGCTGGCCTCGATCGCCACCGCGCTCGGCATTCCCGTCGATATTCCCGCCGACGGTGATTTCGGAGCCGCCTTCGGCGCCGCCCGCCTCGGCCTGATCGCCGCCACCGGCGCAGACCCGGTTTCCGTCTGCACCGCACCGGCGACGGCAGAGACGATCCAGCCGGTTGGCGCGCTGACGGCGGCTTATGACGATGCATATCAGCGCTATCGTGCGCTTTATCCGGCCCTGAAGAGGCTGGCCGGCTGAGGTAAAGTTTATTGGCCATTTGCAATAGAAGCAATGAAGGGAAAACGTTGCCCTAGAGCCCCTTCTCCCTCGGGGAGAAGGGCGGCAGCACCGGTTTGCTTTGGACGATTGCCCCGCAATTTGCGGGGAGAAGTAAATGACGCCCTCATTGAGGTACGTAAATCAAAGCTCGATAAACAGGAGAAACACCATGAGCACAGGCTTTTTCGGCGATATCGCCAAGATCAAATATGAAGGACCGGACAGCGACAATCCTCTCGCCTTCCGCCACTATCAGCCCGACGAAATCGTGCTCGGCAAGCGCATGGAGGATCACCTGCGCTTCGCCGTCGCCTATTGGCATACGTTTACCTGGCCGGGCGGCGATCCCTTCGGCGGCCAGACCTTCCTCCGTCCCTGGTTTCAGGACGGCATGCAGGCGGCCAAGCTCAAGGCCGATGTCGCCTTCGAATTCTTCTCGCTGCTTGGCGCGCCCTTCTATTGCTTCCACGACGCCGACGTTCGCCCCGAAGGCAACAGCTTTGCCGAAAGCACCCGCAACCTGAACGACATCGTCGATTATTTTGCCGAAAAGCAGGCCGCGACCGGCGTCAAGCTGCTCTGGGGCACGGCGAACCTGTTCTCGCATCGCCGCTTCATGTCGGGCGCTGCCACCAACCCGGACCCGGATGTCTTCGCCTACTCGGCCGCGACCGTCAAAACATGCCTCGACGCCACCCAAAAGCTCGGCGGCGAGAATTACGTGCTGTGGGGCGGGCGCGAGGGTTACGAGACGCTGCTCAACACCGACCTGAAACGCGAGCTCGACCAGATGGGCCGCTTCCTCAACCTGGTGGTCGAATACAAGTACAAGATCGGTTACAAGGGCACGATCCTGATCGAGCCCAAACCGCAGGAGCCGACCAAGCACCAGTACGACTACGACGTCGCCACCGTCTATGCCTTCCTCAAGAATCATGGGCTGGAAAACGAGGTAAAGCTCAACATCGAGCAGGGCCACGCCATCCTCGCCGGCCATACTTTCGAGCACGAACTGGCGCTCGCCAATGCGCTCGGCATCTTCGGCTCCATCGACATGAACCGCAATGACTACCAGTCCGGCTGGGACACCGACCAGTTCCCCAACAATGTACCGGAAATGGCGCTGGCCTATTACCAGGTGCTGCTTGCCGGCGGCTTCACCACCGGCGGGACGAACTTCGACGCCAAGCTGCGCCGCCAGTCGCTCGATCCGCAGGATCTGCTGATTGGCCATATTGGCGGCATGGACTGCTGCGCGCGCGGCCTGAAGGCCGCCGCCCGCATGCTGGAAGACGGAGCATTGTCGAAACCGCTGGAGGCACGTTATGCCGGCTGGGACTCTCCCGAAGCACAAAAGATGCTGCGCGGCGAATACAAGCTGGACGATATCGCCGCTGCCGTCGAGCGCGACAACATCAATCCCGAACCGCGCTCGGGCCGCCAGGAACTTTTGGAAAACATCGTCAACCGCTACGTCTGATACCGGTCGACGCCGCCGCCTTGCGGCGGCGTCACCACTTGTTGCGGTTTCGTGGCGGCGGGCCAACGGAGTTGCGCACGATCAGATCGGGGCGCAACAGGATCTCGGTCTCCGCCGGCTGCCCGTCCGAGAGCAATTCCAGCAGCAGCGCCATGGCCTGCTTGCCGATGGCGGTGCGCGGCTGGCGGATGGTGGTCAGCGACGGCGACATGAAGCCGGCCTGCGGAATATCGTCGAAACCGGTCACCGAAAAATCGCGCGGGATATCGTAGCCGCGCGCGCCCAGCCCGATCATCACGCCGGTCGCCGTCTGGTCGTTGACGCACATGAAGGCACTCGGCAGCGTATCGCGCATGAAAAGCTGCTCGACCGCATGGCGCCCGCTCTCGATGGTGCCGTCGCCTTCGACGACAATGCGTTGATCGCGCGCCACGCCCGCTGCATCCAGCCCCGCCTCATAACCTTGCCGGCGGCGGGAATAGGCAAGCCGCGTGCGCGAATCGCCGATGAAGGCGATCTTGCGATGGCCTTCGGCGAGCAGCAGATCGACGGCTTTTCGCGCCCCTTCGGTATCGTCGACGCCGACATAGGAGATGCCGCCGTTGAAGACCGGCTCGAAGACGCCGACGCTGGGCGGCAGGCGCGCCGTCATCGTCTGGTGGCCGAAGGGCAGGATGCCGGTGAACAGGATCAGCCCGGCCGCCTGGTTCGAACTGAAGAATTTCAGATATTCGAGGCCGCGCTGGGCGTCATTCTGCGTATGGCCGATCAGCACGCCGTAACCATGTGCGCGCGCCTCGTTTTCCAGACCGATGAGAATATTGGAAAAATTCGGGTCGCCGATGTCAGGCGCCACCACCAGAATCATGTTGGAGCGGCCAAGCCGCAGGCTGCGCGCCATGGCATTGGTGGTGTAGCCGGTCATGGCGATCGCCTGATTGACCTTCAGGCGCGTCGAATTGGCCACCTTCTCCGGCGTATGGATCGCGCGCGACACGGTCGCGATGGAAACCTCGGCGATCCGGGCGACGTCTTCGATCGTTGCGGGCGTGGAATTCGACACGGGGGTCTCTGCCATGGGCTGTCTTCGCCGCGAAACTACACAGACTTGCCGATCCGTCAACGCGACCGTGCGACCAAATTGTGTATGTGACGAATGTAAACCTTTACATCATTCATGTAAAGGTTTACATCGTTGTTGAAGGCGGTGGAGGCCGCAGGGAGGGATCTGGATATGACGGTCGAGAGTGTCGACGCCGCGCCGGTGGTGTTGTCCGGCAGACGTATCTGCAAGTCGTTCAACGGCGTGCAGGTTTTGTTCAGCGTCGATTTCGATCTCCGGGCCGGTGAAGTGCATGCGCTCATGGGCGAGAATGGTGCCGGCAAATCCACGCTCGTCAAGGTTCTCTCCGGGTTCGAACAGCCGACATCGGGCGAGATCCTGCTCGACGGCAAGCCCATCGTGCTGCCCTCGAACGGCGGCGCCGAAGCGCTCGGCATAGTCATCATCCACCAGGAATTCAATCTCGCCGACCACCTGACGGTGACCGAAAGCCTGTTCCTCGGGCGTGAGGTGATGCATTTCGGCATTCTCGACCGCAAGTTCATGCGCGCCGAAACCCGGCGTGTGCTCGACATGCTGGGTTCGCATATCGACGAGAACGCGCTGATCAATACGCTCTCCGTGGCCGACAAGCAGATGGTCGAGATCGCCAAGGCGATCAGCCGTGATGCCCGCGTCGTCTTCATGGACGAGCCGACGGCCGTGCTGTCGCGTGATGAAACCGCCATTCTTTTCGAGCAGGTGCGCCGGCTGCGCGACAAGGGCACCAGCTTCGTCTTCGTCTCGCACAAGCTGGACGAGGTGATGGAAATCACCGACCGGGTCACCGTGCTGCGCGACGGCCAGTGGATCAAGACGGCCCCGACCGCGATCCTCGACGGCGAATCCATCGCGCAATTGATGGTCGGACGCGAGTTGTCCAGCCTCTATCCGAAAAAGGTCGAGCCGGATGTGGACGAGGCGGTGGTGCTCTCCGTTTCCGGCCTGACGACCGGCTATGTCCGCGACGCCAGTTTCGATCTGCGCAAGGGGGAGGTTCTCGGCTTTTCCGGCCTGATCGGCTCCGGCCGCACCGAACTCATGGAAGCCATCGCCGGCCTGCGCGCCCGCGTCTCCGGCGACGTGACCATCAATGGCGAACACGCGCCCTCTGGCGACGTTCACACCGCCAATCGTCTTGGCCTCGCCTATATGACCAAGGACCGCAAGGGCAAGGGCCTGTTGCTGCGCTCAGACATGGCGACCAATCTGACGCTGCAATCGCTGGAGCGGCATGTTAGCCACGGCTACCTCAGCCCGGCCAGCGAGGCGCAGGCGCTGGCCAAAGCGCGGCGGCGTTTCGATATCCGCGTGCGCGACGCCAGCATCGTGGCGGGACGCATGTCGGGCGGCAACCAGCAAAAACTGCTGCTCGCCAAGGTGATGGAAACCGAGCCTCAGATCATCATCATCGATGAGCCGACGCGCGGCATCGATGTCGGCACCAAGCAGCAGATCTATCATTTCATCTCGGCGCTCGCCCGCGACGGGCGCTCGATCATCGTCGTTTCCTCGGAAATGCCCGAAGTCATCGGCCTTTGCACCCGCGTCGCGGTGATGCGCGAGGGCCGGATCGTCGGTGTTTTGGAAGGTGACGAAATCTCGGAACAGGAAATCGTGCGTTACGCGGCCGGCCTGAAGAACAAGGCCGCCTGAGCGCGAAACGACAAAACAAAATACCCGGAAACGGGCGGGGAGGCCGTGAAGTGGACACAAGCATGAACGAGGAGACGAAAGGCAGTCGCCGGCGCCTCTGGCGCGACATCGATCTCAGAGCCGTTGCGCCGTTTGCGGCGCTGATCCTGCTGCTGATCGTCGGCGCGCTGGTCAATCCGAATTTCATCGGCATCACCAATCTCGCCAATGTCGCGACGCGTTGCGCCTTCATCGCCATCATCGCGGTCGGCGCCACCTTTGTGATTTCGGCCGGCGATCTCGATCTTTCGGTCGGCTCGATGGTCGCCTTCGTCGCCAGCCTGATGATCCTGCTGATGAATTCCGGCGTGATCGCCGATCCGACCCTGATGCTGCTCGCGGCCGTGTTCTTCACCGTCATCGTCGGTGCGCTGTGCGGCCTTGCCAACGGGCTAATCACCACCGTCGGCAGAATCGAACCCTTCATCGCCACGCTCGGCACCATGGGCATCTTTCGCGGGTTGACGACCTGGCTGTCACAGGGCGGCGCGATCACGCTGCGCTCGACGGAGATCCAGACGATCTATCGCCCGGCGTATTTCGGCTCGGTCTTCGGCGTTCCCGTGCCGATCCTCGTCATCCTGCTGGTCACCGCTGTTGCCGCATTCGTCCTCTACCGCACCCGTTACGGACGGCATGTGGTCGCGGTCGGGTCGAACAGCGATGTCGCCCGCTATTCCGGCATCGCCGTCAACCGCGTGCGCGCCATCGCCTTCGTCATCCAGGGCCTGTGCGTGGCGATTGCCGTGCTGCTCTACGTGCCGCGCCTCGGCTCGACCTCTGCAACGACCGGCATTCTCTGGGAATTGCAGGCGATCACTGCGGTCGTCGTCGGCGGCACGGCCCTAAAAGGCGGCGCGGGGCGCGTCTGGGGCACGATCTGCGGCGCCTTCATTCTCGAGCTCGTCGGCAACATCATGCTCTTGTCGAATTTCATCAGCGAATACCTGATCGGCGCGATCCAGGGCGCGATCATCATCATCGCCATGCTGGTGCAGCGCTCGCTGGTCCGTAAAGGCTAGGAACTTAAAGTTTCGGCCGGGATGGCAGGGCGCCCGGCCCATACTGCAAGACCCTGAAAACGTTGGGAGGAAATCATGCGCAAACTCTTGCTCGGTCTTGCGACCGTCGCTCTTACCCTTGCCGGCACGGCCTATGCTCAGGACAAGAACTACACGATCGGCGTCTCGATCCCGGCCGCCGACCACGGCTGGACGTCCGGCGTCGTCTTCCATGCCGAGCGCGTCGCCAAGAAGCTGATGGCCGAGCATCCGGGCCTGAACGTCATCGTCAAGACCTCGCCGGATCCGGCCTCGCAGGCCAATGCCGTGCAGGATCTGGAAACGCAGGGGATCGACGCCCTCGTCATCCTGCCAACCGACCCCGATCCGCTGGTCAACGCCATCAAGGAAGTCAAGAGCAAGGGCAAGTTCGTCGCCCTCGTGGATCGCGCCCCGTCCAGCAACGACGATTCCGTGCGCGATCTCTATGTCGCCGGCAACAACCCGGCGCTCGGCGAAGTCGCCGGCAAATATATCGCCAAGGAAACGCCGGACGCCGAAGTGGTCATCATCCGCGGTCTGCCGATCCCGATCGACCAGCAGCGCCAGGACGGTTTCGACAAGGGCATCGCTGGCTCGAACGTCAAGGTCCTCGACCGCCAGTATGGCAACTGGAACCGTGACGACGCCTTCAAGGTCATGCAGGACTATCTGACGAAATATCCGAAGATCGACGTGGTCTGGTGCCAGGATGACGACATGGCCGTCGGCGTACTCCAGGCCATCGACCAGGCCAAGCGCACCGACATCAAGTATGTCGTCGCCGGCGCCGGCTCCAAGGACATGATCAAGAAGGTCATGGACGGCGACAAGATGATCCCGGTCGACGTGCTGTATCCGCCGGCAATGGTCGGCACCGCCATGGAACTGACGGCCGCTGGCCTCATCGACCAGGTTCCGGTTCACGGCAACTACATCCTCGACGCCACGCTCGTCACCAAGGACAATGCCCAGAACTTCTACTTCCCGGATTCGCCGTTCTGATCCATCGCATTTGCTTCAGCGCCCCTTCCCCGTGGAGGGGCGCTTTTTACCGCCTGTCGAGCATTTCACCTTGTTTCGGGCAAAAATTGCATGTTATCAAGACACCTGTAACGTTGCAGGAAGATCGCGAGGAGAGGTTTTCATGAAGACGATCAAGGGACCGGGCATTTTTCTCGGACAATTCGCGGGCGATGCCGCGCCATTCAATTCCTGGGACGCCATCACCAAATGGGCAGCCGAAAAGGGTTATGTCGGGGTACAGGTTCCGACCTGGGCCGGCCAGCTCATCGACCTGAAAAAAGCCGCCACCTCCAAGGATTACTGCGACGAACTCGCCGGTGTCGCGCGCCAGAACGGCGTCGAGATCACCGAACTTTCCACCCACCTCCAGGGCCAGCTCGTCGCCGTCAATCCGGTCTATGACGACGCCTTCGACGGCTTCGCCGCCCCCGAAGTGCGCGGCAATCCCAAGGCAAGACAGGAATGGGCGGTGGAGCAGGTGAAGATGGCGCTCAGCGCCTCGCGCCATCTCGGCCTCAAGGCGCACGCCACCTTTTCCGGCGCGCTCGCCTGGCCCTTCATCTATCCCTGGCCGCAGCGCCCGGCCGGTCTGGTCGAGACCGCCTTCGACGAGTTGGCGCGGCGCTGGACGCCGATCCTCGACCACGCCGACGCGTGCGGCGTCGACATTTGCTACGAGATCCATCCCGGCGAAGACCTGCATGACGGCGTCACCTTCGAGATGTTCCTGGAACGCGTCGGCAACCATGCCCGCGCCAACATGCTCTACGATCCCTCGCATTACGTGCTGCAATGCCTCGATTACCTCGACAACATCGACATCTACAAGGACCGGATCAAGATGTTCCACGTCAAGGACGCGGAATTCAACCCGACGGGCCGGCAGGGCGTCTACGGCGGCTATCAGGGCTGGGTGAACCGCGCCGGCCGCTTCCGCTCGCCGGGCGATGGGCAGGTGGATTTCGGCGCGGTGTTTTCCAAGCTCACGGCGAACGATTTCGATGGCTGGGCCGTTGTCGAATGGGAATGTGCGCTGAAGAATTCCGAGGACGGCGCACGCGAGGGAGCTGAATTCGTCAGCGCGCATATCATCCGCGTCACCGAAAAGGCCTTCGACGATTTCGCCGGCGCCGGCACCGACGATGCCGCCAACCGGCGCATGCTCGGGCTTTGAGACGACACGACAAGGGAGACTGACCTTATGGCCATCGAAGGCTCCAAGGACGAAAGCCGCAGCCCCCGCATCCGCATCGGCATGGTCGGCGGTGGCAGCGGCGCCTTTATCGGCGCGGTGCATCGCATCGCCATGCGCATCGACGACCAGTTCGATCTGGTCGCCGGCGCGCTGTCGTCGACGGCGGAAAAAGCGCGGGCCTCCGGCCGCGAACTGGGACTCGACCCGTCGCGCACCTATGCCAGCTACAAGGAGATGGCGATCCGCGAGGCGAAGCTGAAGAACGGCATCGAAGCCGTCGCCATCGTCACGCCGAACCATGTGCATTACGAAGCGGCCAAGGAATTCCTGAAACGCGGCATTCACGTCATCTGCGACAAGCCGCTGACCTCGAACCTCGCCGATGCCAAGAAGCTGAAGAAGGTGGCCGACGAGAGCGGCGCGCTGTTCATCCTCACCCACAATTATACCGGCTATCCGATGATCCGGCAGGCGCGGGAAATGGTGGCGGAAGGACTGCTCGGCGATCTGCGCGTCGTTCAAGCGGAGTATCCACAGGACTGGCTGACCGAGCCGGTGGAACAGACCGGCCAGAAACAGGCCGCTTGGCGCACCGATCCGGCCCGCTCCGGCGCCGGCGGCTCGACCGGCGATATCGGCACTCATGCCTTCAACCTCGCCTCCTTCGTCACCGGCTTGGAACTCGATAGCCTTGCCGCCGACCTCGACAGTTTCGTCGAGGGACGGGCGCTGGATGACAATGCCCATGTCATGCTGCGCTTCCAGCCGAAGAACGGCGGCAGGCCGGCCAAGGGAATGCTGTGGTGCAGCCAGGTGGCTCCCGGCCATGAAAACGGCCTGAAGTTGCGCGTCTACGGCTCCAAGGGCGGGCTGGAATGGGTGCAGGCCGATCCGAACTATCTGTGGTTCACGCCCTTCGGCGAGCAGAAGCGGCTGATCACCCGCGGCGGCGCGGGCGCAAACGCGGCGGCATCACGCGTCACGCGCATTCCCTCAGGCCACCCGGAAGGCTATCTCGAAGCCTTCGCCACCATTTATGCCGAAGCTGCGCGTGCCATCAATGCCCGCAAGACGGGTGCAGATCTCGATCCGGCGGTCATCTATCCGACCGTCGATGACGGCGTGAAAGGCGTTGCCTTCGTCGAAGCCTGCGTTGCCTCCTCGAAACGCAACGGCGCCTGGGTCAAACTCGGCTGATCAGGCGAGTGTGAAAACAAAACCCCGGATCGCGTGGCGATCCGGGGTTTTTCGTTGATGACGGGAACGGCTTGGCGTCAGGCCGCGCGAACCCGCGGAGCGCCGTAGCGCCGGTTTCCAGCCTCGGCAGCGGCGGAGCCCGGCTCGCGGATCGCATTGCGCCGGTTGAGCTTGAAGCGCTTGACGAGGCTATCCAGAACACTCGCCTCCTCCGCCAGCGTATGGCTGATAGCAGTGGTTTCCTCGACCATGGCAGCATTCTTCTGGGTCATCTCGTCGATGCTGTTGACGGCAGCGCTGATCTGCTGGAGGCCTGCCGATTGCTCGGAGGCGGCGGTGGCGATGGCATCGACATTCTCATCGATGGCAGAGACGTAATCACCGATCTGTTCCAGCGCCTTGCCGGTGTCGCTGACGAGTTGCACGCCGGCCGAGACCTGCGAGGCGGAGTTGACAATCAGCTCCTTGATCTCCTTGGCCGCCTTGGCGGAGCGTTGCGCCAGTTCACGCACTTCCTGCGCCACGACGGCGAAGCCCTTGCCCGCCTCACCGGCGCGCGCGGCCTCGACGCCGGCATTCAAGGCCAGCAGATTGGTCTGGAAGGCGATGGCGTCGATAACGACGATGATCTGGTTGATCTCGTTGGAGGCGCTTTCGATGCGATGCATCGCCTTGACCGCATCACGCACGACATCGCCGGAAGACTGGGCGCAGCTTCGCGCTTCCCGCACGAGCTGGCGCGTCTGCTGGGTGCGCTCGGCCGAGGAATTGACGGTGGCCGCCACTTCGACCAGCGCCGCGGACGTTTGCTCCAGGGCGGCCGCCTGCTGTTCGGTGCGCCGGGCGAGATTGTCGGAGGCTTCGCGCATTTCGTCGCCATTGGCCTGCAGTGCCTGTGTCTGGTGCAGAACCTCGACCAGCGTTGCCTGGAAGGCGGCGATGGAGGTGTTGAAGTCCAGGCGCAGCGGCTCGAAGTCGCCGGGGAAAGGCTGGTCGATAGTCATGCGGATATTGCATTCCGCAAGCCGGGCGAGGCCAGCGCCCAGTTCGGTGATCACGGTCTGCAGGTTATCGGAATGAGCGGCGCGCAGGCGCTCGGCCTCAGCCTTTTCCGCATCCAGAAGCCGGCTCTGGGCTTCGGCATGGGCAAGCCGCATCTGCACGCGGTCATTGACCGAATTGCGCAACGCATCCAATGTGCGTGCCATTTCGCCCACTTCGTCGGCGCGGCCGACATCCGGAACCTCGGCCGAAAAATCTTCTTCCGCGATAAGGCCCATCGCCCGACGCAGCCGACCGATCGGCCCGACGACGGAGCGGATGATCGACAGCGCCGCCCCCACCATGAACACGGTGCCGAACCCGCCGACGGCCAGCACCAGATATGCGCTCGACCAGAATTTTTCCGCGAGATCGTCGATATAGACGCCGTTGCCGACCACCCAGCCCCAGGGTTCGAACAGTACGACATGCGACAGCTTCGCCACAGGCTCCTCGACACCTGGCTTCGGCCACATGTAATCGACGAAACCGCTCTTTTCCGCCTTGGCAACGCGGGAAAACTCCACGAACAGGGCCTTGCCGTTCGGATCCTTGATGCCGCTTGCATCCTTGCCGTCAAGTTCCGGCTTCAGCGGATGCATCAGCACGACACTGTTGAGATCGTTGACCCAGACATAACCGTTTTCGCCGTAGCGAATGGCCGCCAATTCCTCGAGCGCGGCCGCCTTGGCTTGCTCTTCCGACAAGGCGCCGGATTGCAGCAGGGCATATTTCTGCGCGACGATCGTCAGCGCCACGTCGTCGACGGTCTGGAGAAGGGCCTTTCGTTCGTCGTTGAGCTGGCGGCTGCTGGACAGCAGGCTGACGGCCATGGAAGCCGTGAGAACCGCAAGAGACAGAAGAATGAGCAAATAGAGTTTGGTCGAAATGCGTAGGCGGAACATGAATGGCTCCGGGCGGGGCGGGAAAAAAATCGCCGCTCGGCACGGGCAAACCACCCGCAACCGGCGACACCAGATGACAGAGAACGTTTATTCAGAATATACTTAAGAAGGGTAAATACGCCCGAATTTCAAAGGCCTAGCTTCTAAAAAGCACGAAATGCCATTGAAATTTCCCACAATCCGGGATGGGCGCGCCCAGTGGTTGTACATGCCGCAACGGGACACGGAACCAATGAAGGCCCGGGGCATGCCCCGGGTCTTCGAATGCTTGGAACGGATCGCCTCAGGCGATCTTCGGCGCCAGGGTGCCGGCGCGATAGCGCTTGGCCATCTCAGCAGTCGTGATCGGCTTCAGCTTGTCAGCATGACCGGCGGTGCCGAAGGCTTCGAAACGTTCGATGCAGAGCTTCTTCATCGCCGCCATGGCCGGGGCCAGATATTTGCGCGGGTCGAACTCCGAGGGGTTCTCCGTCAGCACCTTGCGGATCGCGCCGGTCATCGCCATGCGGTTGTCGGTGTCGATGTTGATCTTGCGTACGCCGTGGCGGATGCCGCGCTGGATCTCCTCCACCGGCACGCCCCAGGTCGGCTTCATCTGGCCACCATACTTGTTGATGATCTCCTGCAGTTCTTCCGGCACGGATGACGAGCCGTGCATGACGAGATGCGTATCGGGCAGACGGGCGTGGATTTTCTCGATGACGGCCATGGCCAGCACGTCGCCGTCCGGACGGCGGGTGAACTTGTAGGCGCCGTGGCTGGTGCCCATGGCGACGGCGAGCGCATCGACCTGCGTGTCGCGCACGAACTGGGCCGCCTGGTCCGGGTCGGTGAGCAGTTGGTCGTGGCTGAGAACGCCTTCGGCGCCATGACCGTCTTCCTGCTCGCCCTCGCCCGATTCCAGCGAGCCGAGGACGCCGATTTCGCCTTCAACCGACACCCCACCCCAATGGGCCATGTCGACGACGCGGCGGGTGATTCCGGCATTGTAGTCGTAGTCGGCGGGCGTCTTGCCGTCTTCCTTGAGCGAGCCGTCCATCATGACAGAGGTGAAGCCATGCTGGATGGCGGTCATGCAGGTGGCTTCGTTGTTGCCGTGGTCGAGATGCATGCAGACGGGGATATCGGGATGCAGTTCGACAAGCGCATCGATCAGCTTGGCAAGAACGACGTCATTGGCATAGGCGCGAGCGCCGCGGCTGGCCTGAAGGATGACCGGCGAGCGTGTCGCGGCAGCGGCTTCCATGATGGCCAGCCCCTGCTCCATGTTGTTGATGTTGAATGCCGGAACGCCGTAGCTGTATTCAGCGGCGTGATCCAGCAATTGCCTGAGTGTGATGCGTGCCAATCAACTCTCCCTTGGTATCGTCAGGCGTATATCCGCCCCTGAGAGTGAGATAACCGCTTCTCGGCGATGCGCAAGTTGCTCAATCGGTTTAAAGATTGAAGCCTGTCATTTTTCTTTAGATCGATGCACCCAAAGGCAAAAAATGCGAAAATCGGTGCCTTTCGACACCGATTTTTGCCAATCGAATGAATAATTGCTCGAATTCTTGTCCTGACAACCTCTCCGGGCGAAAAACCCGGCCATGCTGTCAGGCTGCCTTGACGACCGCATCCAGCGGGATCTCGACATCGATCTCGAGGACCGAGACCCGTTCGTCCCGCTCCATCTTCACCTGCACGCAATCATTGTCGAGTTGCACATGCTTGGCGATGACGGCGAGGATTTCCTCACGCAGGATGCCGACGAGATCGCAACTGAGCGACGAGCGCTCATGGGCGAGAAGAACCTGCAGCCGTTCACGCGCGGTCGGCGCCGACTGCCGTTTTGCGAAAAAGCGGAATATGCTCACGCGGCCCTCCGTCCGAAGATTTTCCCGAACAAACCCTGCTTCTGCCCCGGAACGGTGACCGGGAAGGTTTCACCGTTCAGGCGGCGCGCAGCGTCGAAATAGGCCATGGCCGGGGCGCTGCGGGCATCGGCCAGCGTCACCGGGGCGCCGACGTTTGAGGCACGCAGCACGTCGGCGCTTTCCGGGATGATGCCGAGCAGCGGGATCGACAGAATTTCGAGAACGTCGTCCACTTTGAGCATGTCGCCGCGCTCGGCGCGCAAGGCGTCGTAGCGGGTCAGCAGCAGATGCTTCTCGACGCGTTCGCCGCGCTCGGCGCGCAGCGTCTTGGAATCGAGCATGCCGATGATGCGATCGCTATCGCGCACCGACGAGACTTCCGGATTGGTGACGACGACGGCGATATCGGCATGACGCATGGCCAGCGTCGCGCCGCGCTCGATGCCGGCCGGGCTGTCGCAGATGATCCAGTCGAAGTATTTCTTCAACTCGTTGATGACCTGATCGACGCCGTCCTGGGTCAGGCTGTCCTTATCGCGGGTCTGCGAGGCCGGCAGCAGGAACAGGGTTTCCAGCCGCTTGTCGCGGATCAGTGCCTGCGGCAGCTTGGCATCGCCCTGGATGACGTTGACGATATCGTAGACCACACGCCGCTCGGCGCCCATCACCAGGTCGAGATTGCGCAACCCGACATCGAAATCCACGACGACGGTCTTTTCGTTCCGTTGCGCCAGCGCGGCGCCCAGAGCGGCGGTCGAGGTGGTCTTGCCAACCCCACCCTTGCCGGATGTCACTACGATTACTTTAGCCATCTTGCCCTCTTTTGAAATCTGGCCCCGAACGGCTCAGGAAAGTATTTCCGCCATGATTACGTCGCCTTCCAGCCAAAGCTGCACGGCCTGCCCGCGAAAGCCGGGATCCATGTCCTCGGCCATGATGTAGATGCCGTCGATCGCCAGCATCTCCGCCTCCAGCTTGCGGCAGAAGATGCGCGCCGAGCGGTTGCCGAGCGAGCCCGCCAGCACGCGACCGCGCACCGTCCCGTAGATATGCACCGAGCCGCCGGCGACGACTTCCGCTCCGGACGCGACCGAGCCGATGACGGTGACATCGCCCTCCGGGAACATGATCGACTGTCCCGAGCGCACCGGCTCGTGAATGATCGTGCTTTGCAGCACGGGGCGGATTTCCGGCACCGGCAGCGCCTTGCGCTCCCCGGCGTCAGCACCCTCGTCCGACTGCTGCGTCTCGAACATCGGCTCTTTCGCCGTCACCTCGACATCGGAAGCCGGGCGGCCGCCCTTGAGGCCAGGCGGCATGCCGGGGCCGAGCAGCGAAGGACGCGCGCCTTCGACACCCATGATGCTGACCCTGCGCTTGCCGAGTTCCTCGATAAGATGCTGGAGATCGGCGCGGTCGATATCGAGATCGGCGACATCGAGCACGACCGGTCGGCCGAGAAAGAAGCCGGCGGAACGCGCCGCCAGATCGTCCAGCCGCGCCAGCCAATGGTCGAACGGCAGGTCCGGAGACAAAACGACCGCGAGGAAGGAGCGGCCCTTGATCCTGATCGAACGGGAGTCTGTTAGCACGTCGGTCATCTTCGTTAACAAATCGTTTATGATTTGTAGGGTTGAAATGGTTAACAAAGGGTTAACACCGGTGCCTTTCGCCGGCCTTGCGGTAAGGATCCGATACGGCGGAAATTGGCGGCAGGCGGACCGTCCACGTCTTGCGGTATCGGCATAAGATGCTGTTTTAGAAGGGAATTCTTCAGGCAGGAATTATTCCATGCGCAAATGGAATCGCCGATAGGCGCCTGCGATTGCTGTCGCACGCGAAGAAAGCGATCTTCGATGGTCGCGACAGGCAAACCAGCGGGATTTCTTAACAAATCCCATGGCCAGGCGCGTCAGGAGACGTTCGGCAGCGCGTGGGGGAAAAAGCTCTCGATGATCGGCAGAGCGGAACGGAGAACGAATTTCAGTTCGACATTTGAGACCGACGTCGACGCTTCGGCGACAGGCGCCCAGCGCATCCGGCGATGGCGCTCCATTTCGTCGGGCTCGCCCTGAACCTGGACCCGCAGCGCGTGGACATGCACCTCGTAGAGCCTTTCCGGCTCACCCTTACTGTAGAAATATCGGCCGATGCAGGCATTGGAGACCTGGCCGGTGACGCCGGCTTCCTCCTGCGCTTCGCGCAACGCAGCGGTCGCAGCCGATTCCCCCGCCTCGATCGTGCCTTTGGGAATGCCCCACAGGCCCGTCCGCCGGCTGGTGATCAACAGTATTTCGGGTACGAGACTCAGGGCATTCAGCCGAAAACAGACGGCGCCGGCCTGCTGGATCGACGAAACGCTGCTCGTGCCAGAAATGACATCTCCGCACGGTACTGAACGCATAGGATTCTTCGATATGTCCGGGCGCGGGCCTAAGGCCCCGCGCTGCTTGAGCCTGTGCCTTTCATGACACATTTGTGACACGGCTTCAACCCGCGGCGTCTTGGACCAATGGCGGGCTTGCCTTCTCAGAAGGTCGGCGGAGTGCAGGCGCTGATGACCTCGCAGGGCACAGGCCCGACGCAACGGAAACGGTGCGGACGCCGGCTTTCGAAATAATAGGCATCGCCCGGGCCGAGAATGCGCCGCTCGCCATCCACCGTCACCTCGATGCGGCCGGAGAGCACGATGCCCCCCTCCTCGCCCTCATGCACCAGCGGCACCTTGCCGGTATCGGCGCCTGGCTGGTAGCACTCCTTCAGGATCTGCAGGCTGCGGCCGAACAGGCTGTCGCCGATCTGGCGGTAGGAAATCGGTCCCTTGCCGATCTCGACCAGTTCCTCGGCGGCATAGAAGGCCTTGCGCGGCTTTTCCGGCTCGAAGGCGAAGAATTCGGCAAGCCCGATGGGGATACCGTCGAGGATGCGCTTGAGCGCCCCGACGGAGGGATTGGAGGCATTCGATTCGATCAGCGAAATCGTCGAATTGGTCACTCCGGCGCGTTTTGCCAGCTCGCGCTGCGACAGGTTGTGCGCCATGCGAAGATGGCGCAGGCGACTGCCGATATCCACCGTCATCAGAACCTCTCCCGGACTGTTTCCGCTGTTCGAAATAACACAAACACTGGCATAGGCCTATAATGATTTCAATGGTTTAATTTCGCACAGAAAAGGACTTGTTCGGCACACGAAAATCGCTCACTCCATGCAGACCCAAAGGAGGCCGTCATGGACCAGATGAGCAAGACCAACACGCCCGTACTCGACAATTTCTGGATGCCGTTCACCGCGAACCGGCAATACAAGGCCGCACCGCGCCTGCTGGCAGCGGCGGAAGGCATGTATTACACCGATGTCGACGGCAAGAAGGTGCTGGACGGCACTGCCGGCCTCTGGTGCTGCAATGCCGGCCACGCGCGCCGCCGCATCACCCAGGCCGTGGAACGCCAGCTTTCGACGCTGGATTTCGCCCCGACCTTCCAGATGGGCCATCCGGTCGCCTTCGATTTCGCCGCCAAGCTCGCCGAAAACCCGCCGGGCGGCCCGGATGCCAAGCTCGACCGCGTGTTCTTCACCGGCTCCGGCTCGGAATCGGTCGATACGGCGCTGAAGATCGCCATCGCCTATCAGCGCGCCATCGGCCAGGGCACCCGCACCCGCATCATCGGCCGTGAAAAGGGTTATCACGGCGTCGGCTTTGGCGGAATTTCCGTCGGCGGCCTGGTCAACAACCGCCGCGTCTTCCCGCAGATCCCGGCCGACCATATGCGTCATACGCTCGATCTCGACCGCAACGCCTTCTCGCGCGGCCTGCCGGAGTATGGCGTCGAACTCGCCGAGGATCTGGAGCGCCTCGTCGGCCTGCATGGCGCCGAAACCATCGCCGCCGTCATCGTCGAGCCGATGTCCGGTTCGGCTGGCGTCATCCTGCCGCCCAAGGGGTACCTGGAGCGCATCCGCGCCATCGCCGACAAATATGGCATCCTGGTCATCTTCGACGAAGTCATCACCGGTTTCGGCCGACTCGGCACGCCCTTCGCGGTCGATTATTTCGGCGTCGTGCCCGATCTCGTCACCACCGCCAAGGGCCTGACCAATGGCGCCGTGCCGATGGGCGCGGTCTTTGCCAGCCGCAAGGTCTATGACGGGCTGATGACCGGGCCGGAAAACGCCATCGAGCTGTTCCACGGCTATACCTATTCCGGCCATCCCGTCGCCTGCGCCGCCGGCCTCGCCACCATGGAAATCTACGCCGAAGAGGGCCTGCTGACCCGCGCCGCCGATCTCGCCCAGGATTGGGAAGACGCGCTGCATTCGCTGAAGGGCCTGCCGCATGTCGCAGACGTCCGCAACCTCGGCCTCGTCGGCGCGGTCGAACTGACCTCGCGCGACGGCGCGCCCGGCACCCGCGCCTATGACGTCTTCGTCGATTGCTTCCAGAAGGGCCTGCTGATCCGCGTCACCGGTGACATCATCGCGCTGTCGCCGCCGCTGATCATCGAGCGCCAGCAGATCGGCGATATCGTCTCGATCCTCGGCGACGCGCTGAAGCGCGCTGCCTGAGGCAAGACACAAGCGATGCAACGGGCGCGACAAGCGCCCGTCAGACTGCTGACAAAGTTCCAAACCTCCCCACCGTCATGCTCGGCCTTGTGCCGAGCATCTAAGCGCGCAAAATAAATCCAATTCCGTCAACGACTTGGTGAGCATAAGCAGATCCTTGGGACAAGCCCAAGGATGACGGCAGAGAGTGGACAAGGTTTGTCAGCAATCTCACCGGCGCAAAAAGCGCCCGTTTTCATGTCCGCTCAACGCCGTCCCTTCGGCCGCGTCGCCAGCACGTTGCGGATCGCGAAGCTGGAATGGATGCGCGACACCCCCGGCATGGCCGAGAGGATCTCCTTGTGGATGCGTTCGAACTCGCCGGCATTGGCGACCTCGACACGCAGCAGGTAATCCGAGCCGCCGGTCATCAAAAAACATTCGCGGATTTCCGGGTGCTTGCGCACCGCCGCCTCGAAGCGATCGAGATGGTCTTCCGTCTGCCGTTCCAGCGTGATGTTGATGATCACGGCGATGGTCGCCTCGACGCCGGACGTATCCACCAGCGCCGTATAGCCCCTGATGACACCGCCCTGTTCCATGATCTTGATGCGCCTCAGACAGGCCGAGGGCGACAGCCCGACTTCGGCCGCCAGCGCGGCATTGCTCATGCGCGCATCGAGCCGCAGGAGGCGTAAAATGTTGCGGTCGATCGCATCCAGAGCGGCCATGGCAGATCGTTCCAAAAATTCGTCGTTTCTTTTAAAAATCATGAAATCACGCAACAATCAATCACTGATTGATGGGTAATTTCACGATCCTTTCAATAGGGTCGCGCTACCAAGGGAGACCGATATGGACAGCGCGATTTTGGATCACCAGCCCCGCCACGCAAGCACCACGGACGGCGCTTCCGGCTATCTGACCATCGATCTCGGCGCTCTCGCCCGCAACTACGAAAAGCTCTCGGCGGAGGTCGCCCCAGCCCGCGCGGCAGCGGTTGTGAAGGCCGATGGCTATGGGCTCGGCGCCGACAAGGTCGCCGCAAAACTCTATGGCCATGGCTGCCGCCATTTCTTCGTCGCCCAGTTCGTCGAGGCGCAACGCCTGCGGCCACTGCTCGCCCGCGATGCGCAGGTCTTCGTTCTCAACGGCTTGCAGCCCGGCAATGAGATCGCCTGCGCCGAAGGCAATATCGTCCCGGTCATCAATTCGCTGAACCAGCTTCGGCAATGGGCCGTCGCCGCCGAGCGCCTGAAGCGCCGCCTGCCGGCCGTGCTGCAATTCGACACCGGCATGTCGCGCCTCGGCGTGCCGCCGGAAGAGCGCGCGGCGCTGGCCGAACTGCTGAAGACCTGCGGCATGGTCGAGGTTCTGTTCATCATGAGCCATCTCGCCTCCGCCGACGATGCCGACAGCGAACAGAATGGCGACCAGCTGGCCGAATTGGGCAACATCGCCGAAGAGTTTTCCGAATTCGACGTCTGCTTCGCCAATTCCGGCGGCATTTTTCTCGGCGACGCCTATCACGGCGTGCTCGCCCGCCCCGGCATCGCGCTGTATGGCGGCGCGCCGACGGGCGGCCTGCCGAACCCGATGGAGCCGGTCGTGCGCCTCGATGTCGCCGTGGTGCAGACCCGCACCGTGCCGGCCGGCGCCCGCGTCGGCTATAGCGGCGCCCATGTGACGGGTGGCGAAACCCGCCTCGCCACCATCGCCGCCGGTTATGCAGATGGCCTGCTGCGCAGCCTCAGCGGCAAGGGCTCGGTCTTCTGCGACGGCATCCGCCTGCCGATCGTCGGCCGCGTCTCGATGGACAGCATCACCATCGACATCACCGCCCTGCCGGAGGGCCGCCTGAGCCTCGGCAGCCTCGTCGAGGTCATCGGCCCGCACCAGACGCTCGAAGATATCGCGCATGATGCCGGTACGATTTCCTATGAAATCCTGACGGGTCTCGGGGACCGTTACCAGCGGCGCTATCGCTGACCATTTTTCCATTTCTTTGACCCGCGATTCCGCTTAGCTTGGCCGGAATTGCCTTGTGAGGATATTATGAAAGTCATCGTTCTCGGCGCCGGCATTATCGGCGTAACGTCCGCCTACCAGCTCGCCAAGGCCGGACACGAGGTCACCGTCATCGATCGCCAGCAGGGCCCGGCGCTGGAAACCAGCTTCGCCAATGCCGGCGAAGTCTCGTTCGGCTATTGCTCGCCCTGGGCCGCGCCCGGCATTCCCATGAAGGCGATGAAGTGGCTGTTCATGCAGCATGCGCCGCTGATCCTGCGCCCCAAGGTCGATGGCGCCATGCTGTCCTGGCTGGTGAAGATGCTGTCGAACTGCACGTCCGAGCGCTATGCGATCAACAAGAGCCGCATGTTGCGTCTGGCCGATTACAGTCGCATTTCCATCGCGGCGCTGCGCGAGGAAACCGGCATCGCCTATGACGAGCGCATGCAGGGCACGCTGCAGCTTTTCCGCACGCAGGCGCAGCTCGATGCCTCGGCCAAGGACGTCAAGGCGCTGGCCGCCGATGGCGTGCCTTACGAAGTGCTCGATCCCGCCGGCTGCATCCGCGTCGAGCCGGCGCTCAAGCATGTGCGCGAAAAGATCGTCGGCGGCTTGCTGACGCCGAAGGACGAGACCGGCGACTGCTTCAAGTTCACCAATGCGCTGGCGAAGAAGGCCGAGGAGCTTGGCGTCCGCTTCCAGTGGGGCACGGATATCAAGGGGCTGGATGTCGAGGGCGGCCGCGTGCGCGGTGTCGTCACCAATCGCGACAAGCTTTCCGCCGATGCCGTGGTCGTGGCGCTCGGCAGCTATTCGCCGCTGCTGCTGAAGCCCTACGGCTTCTCGCTGCCGGTCTATCCGGTCAAGGGTTACTCGCTGACCATTCCGATCACCGACGCCTCGCGCGCGCCGGAATCGACGGTCATGGACGAGACCTACAAGATCGCCATCACCCGTCTCGGCGACCGTATCCGTGTCGGCGGCATGGCGGAAATTTCCGGCTATACCAACGATCTCGGCCAGGCGCGCCGCCGCACGCTGGAACATTCTGTCATGGACCTGTTCCCCGGCGGCGATGCCAGCAAGGGCTCGTTCTGGTCAGGCCTGCGTCCGATGACGCCGGATGGCACGCCTGTCATCGGCGCGACCAAGATCGCCGGCCTGTTCCTCAACACCGGCCACGGCACGCTCGGCTGGACGATGAGCTCCGGCTCGGCCCGCGTCATCGCCGACCTTGTTTCCGGCAAGAAGCCGGATATCGATGCGACCGACCTGGCGATCAGCCGCTACGCATAAGCAAAACCCATTCACGCAAAAACGGCGCAGGAAATGTTTCCCGCGCCGTTTTTCGTTTCAGGCCTGCCCGATCAGCCGCGCGTGGTCGTCTTGACGTCGACGCTGGCCTTGATGGCGTTGGAATAGGGGCAAATGCCATGGGTGACATCCATCAGCTTGGCGGCTTCGTCCTCAGCCATGCCGGGGAGATAGACATCCAGCTCGGCGGTGATGCCGAAGCCGCCTTCGGAGCGCGGGCCGATGCCGATCGTCGCCGTCACGGTCGAGCCGTCCGGCACCTTGGTCTTCAGCTGGCCGGCGGCAACGCGCATGGCGCCGAGGAAGCAGGCGGAATAACCGAGCGCAAACAGCTTTTCCGGGTTGGCGCCATCGCCGCCGGGGCCGCCGAGTTCCTTCGGCACCACGAGCTGGAGATCGAGCGTGCCGTCGGCAAGCGTCGTCCGGCCGTCGCGACCGCCGCCGCTGGCCGTTGCTGTCGTCTTGTATTTGGCTTCGGTAGGCATGGTGTTCTCCTGTTGGCTTGCTGAAAAATGAAATCTCTTCGGCGAATAAAACGAAACGGGCATGCGCCGGCGATGCCAGCCACAATATAGGCCAGAGCGCGGCGCTTCCAATGCCGCGGGTGCAAAGACGCACCGATTTCGCGCCCCTTCGCCACTCCTTCCGGGGGAACAGAACCGGGTTCGGCTCGTTTGAACGTTTTCACGAAGGAGACGAACATGGCTGAATATGATGACGCAACCAAGACATGGGATCTGGTCGAAAAGATCGGCTTCTGCATGCTGACGACCCAGACCGGACGCGACCTGCGCGCCCGCCCGATGGCCGCCTATGTCGAGCGCATGGAAAACGCGGTCTATTTTCTCACCGATGTCGAAAGCCACAAGGACGACGAGATTGCCCGCAGCCCCAATGTCTGCCTCGCCTTCGCCGATCCCAAGGGGCAGAAATACGTCTCCCTCTCCGGTACGGCCGAGGTGCTGAACGATCGCGCCCGCATCAAGGAACTCTGGGGCACGCCGGCCAAGGCCTGGTGGGACAGCCCGGACGACCCCTCGATCCGGATTCTCAAGGTGACACCGTCGTTCGCCGAATATTGGGACAGCCCCGGCACGATCATCAGCTATGTGAAGATGGCGGCAGCGGCGGTTTCCAACGCCAAGCCCGACATGGGCGACAACGCCAAGGTCAAACTGTGAACGGAGGCCCCGAATGACCAACTATCCGAAACCGCCTTTCGACACGCCGAAGCAGCCTATGCCTGGCAAGACCGCCGCCATGTCGCCGGTGCCGGACCATGGCGAGCATAGCTATCGCGGCTCCGGCCGTCTCTCGGGCAAGAAGGCGATCATCACCGGCGGCGACAGCGGCATCGGCCGCGCCGTCGCCATTGCCTATGCCCGCGAGGGCGCCGACGTGCTGATCGCCTATCTCGACGAACACGAGGACGCCAAGGAAACCAAAAAATGGGTCGA
Source organism: Rhizobium sp. YJ-22 (assembly GCF_029601685.1). NCBI lineage: Bacteria > Pseudomonadati > Pseudomonadota > Alphaproteobacteria > Hyphomicrobiales > Rhizobiaceae > Rhizobium > Rhizobium sp. YJ-22. Next base: position 230,106 of record NZ_JARRIR010000006.1, read on the forward strand.
GAAGGCCGGCCGCAAGGCCGTTCTCGTCGCCGGCGACATCCAGAATCCGGATCATTGCTGCCATATCGTCGATACGGCGCTTAGCCAGTTCGGCGGCATCGACATCCTCGTCAACAATGCCGCCCATCAGGCGAGCTTCGACGATATTGCCGATATTTCCGACCGCGAATGGGAACTGACCTTCAAGGTCAATATCCACGCCATGTTCTACCTGTCGAAGGCGGCGGTGGCGCATATGAAGGCGGGCGCGGCCATCGTCAACACCGCCTCGATCAATGCCGATGCGCCGAGTCCGCATCTGCTGGCCTACGCCACCACCAAGGGCGCGATCCAGAATTTCACCGCCGGCCTGGCGCAGATGCTGGCGGAACGGGAAATCCGGGTCAATGCCGTCGCACCCGGCCCGATCTGGACGCCGCTCATCCCCTCGACCATGCCGGAGGAAGCGGTGCGCAATTTCGGCAAGCAGGTGCCGATGCAGCGTCCAGGCCAGCCGGCGGAATTGGCGACTGCCTATGTGATGCTCGCCGATCCGCTGTCGAGCTACGTTTCCGGCGCGACGATCGCCGTTACCGGCGGCAAACCGATGCTTTGAAAGCGGGGCCGCGCATTTGCGGCCCCTCCCCCTCAGTTCGGAACCACAAGCACGCGGATCTCACCCTTTCGCGGCGGGTTGGCGATGACGTCGACGGCTTCATCCAGTGACACCGTGCGACTGATCAGCCTGTCGACGCGCACCGCGCCGGTGGCGATCAGGTCGGCGGCGCGGCGGTGGGTGAAGGGGTTGACGAAGGAGCCAATGATTTTCAGTTCGCGGAACAGGATGTCGAAGGGCTCGATCTCGATGGTCTCGCCGGCCGCCATGACGCCGAGGATGACGACCGTGCCGCCGGCCTTGGCCAGCTTCGGCGCCTGACGCATGGTTTCGGCGACACCGGCACATTCGATGACCACGTCGGCGCCGCCCGGCAGCAGGCCGTCCGCGCCGGCGATGCCGGCAATCGCGTCACCCGTGGTCGGATCGAAGCTGTGGGTCGCGCCGATCTCTTCCGCCAAGGCTCGCTTCTCGCTCTGACGCGTCACCATGACCACGCGCGTCGCGCCGGCAACGCGGCAGAGCTGCACCGTCAGCATGCCGATCACGCCGCCGCCGAGGATCACCACCGACGAGCCGGGCTTGATCTCGGCCATGTCGACGCCATGCAGGCAGCAGGCGAGCGGCTCGCAGAAGGCGCCATGCGTCGGCGGCAGCGAGGCCGGCAAACGCTGCGCCTGCTGTTGCGGCACGATGACATATTCGGCAAAGCCGCCATCGCGATGCACGCCGATGGCCGAGAGGTTGCGGCAGAGATTGACCTTGCCCGACTGGCATTGCGGGCAGCGGCCGCAGGAAATATTCGGATCGCCGGTGATGCGGTCGCCCACGACAAAACCCGAGACGCCGCTGCCGACCGCCTCGACGATGCCGGCGAATTCATGGCCCGTGATCACCGGCGGCGTGCAGGGAAATTCGCCATGGAAGAGATGCCGGTCGGTGCCGCAGACACCGCAGGCCTCGACCCGCACCAGAAGATCGCCCGGACCTGGAACGGGTTTTTCCACCTCGCGAACGAACAGGTGACCGGTGGATTCCAGACGCAGGGCCTTCATGTCAGCTCCTCCCAAAGCAGTGTCTGCGCCACCCTGCCAGTTTCCGGGAGAAGGTCAAGAATAAATGTGGAAACGTTACCGGATGGCAAAACCGGTGGATTTCAGGAAGAAATGCATCTTCGAGGTGTCGATCGGCACGGAAATGCTGTTCTCCGGCGCGACCGGCGCGTTGGCCGGCACCTGCGCGGTGAAGCTCGCCGAGCCCACCTTGCCGAGCGCCAGCGTATGCGGGCCGAGCGGCTCGATATCGCGCACCTGCAGGGTGACGGTCGGGGCGCCCGGGTCCGTTGTCATCGTGTGCTCAGGACGGATGCCGAGCACGACAGGTTGATCGACCACGGCGGCGAGCGGGCCGGAACGCGCCGCCGGAATGGCGACCGCCACCTCGCCTTCGCCCCGGAAGACGAAGCCGCTTTCGCCGCGCTCGATACGGCCTTCGAGGAAATTCATGCTCGGCGCACCGATGAAGGCGGCGACGAACAGGTTGGTCGGCGCTTCGTAAAGCGTGATCGGATCGGCAGCCTGCTCGATACGCCCCTGGTTCATGACGACAACGCGGTCGGCCATGGTCATGGCCTCGACCTGGTCGTGGGTGACATAGACGGCGGTGGTTTGCAGGCGGCGATGCAAAAGCTTGATTTCGGTGCGCATCTCGACGCGCAGCTTGGCATCGAGATTCGACAGCGGCTCGTCGAACAGGAAGACATCCGGCTGGCGCACGATGGCGCGGCCGATGGCGACGCGCTGGCGCTGGCCGCCCGAAAGCGCGCTCGGCTTGCGGGCGAGATAGCTGCCGAGATTGAGGACACGCGCCGCCTCGGTCACCGCCCTGTCGATCTCCGCCTTCGGCGTACCGCGCACCTTCATGCCGTAACCGATGTTTTCGGCCACCGTCATATGCGGATAAAGCGCATAGTTCTGGAACACCATCGAGCAATTGCGCAGGCCGGGCCGCAGCTCGGTGACATCGCGGTCGCCGATGCGGACAGTGCCGGAGGAGGCGGTTTCGAGGCCGGCGATCATGCGCAGCGTCGTCGTCTTGCCGCAGCCGGACGGTCCGACCAGCACCACGAATTCCCGGTCGGCGATCTCCAGATCGAGCGGCGGAATGACGGTGACGGTCCCGAAGGACTTGGTGATCTGCTCCAAACGGACCTGGGACATGCGGCAACGCCTTCTCTGTGACGGTCTCCGGCCCGCCGGGCCGGGAAATCTGGGAAGCGCCCGCCCTCTCTTATCGGAAGGCGGGCGGTCTTTTTTTACTTCTTGGGCAGGCCCATCGAGGCGCGATAGGCAGCGAGCTGCTTGTCGCGGCCGAACTCGTCGGTCAGCTTGTTCCACTGCTCGGCGACGCTATCGAGCGCCTGCTGCGGGGTGCTTTCGCCGGCCAGCGCCTTGGACAGCTCGATTTCCAGGATTTCCGTGTAGGAGAAATAGCCCGGCAGACGCATGTCGAGGGCGATGTTCTTCGCGGTCACGGCTTCCTTCTGGGCGCCGAGATATTCCTTCGCTTCACGCGGCGAGAAGATCTTCGACCACAGATCGAGGTTGGTGGTGTGCGAGATGCGGTAGGGATTGACGCCCGTGCCGCCGGTAATCGCCGCCTGGCCGGAAACTTCCGGGCTCGTCAGATACTGGATGTAGTTCCAGGCCGCTTCCTTCTTGGTGGAGGATTCCGGCACCGCCGCCTGCCAGCCGCCGAAGGCCATGAAGGAGGTCTGGACGACATGGTCGAACTTGTCCCACTTCTTGGTCTTGTAGTTCCAGATCTCGTCCGAACCCGGCAGCGAGGCCGAGCCGACATTGCCGGCCACCTTCGACTGCTTGGGATCGGCGCCGATGACACCGGTATCGCCCCAGCCGATCGATTCCGCCACCTGGCCGCCGGCAAAGGCGGCGTTGACTTCGCCGAAGGAGAAGTTAAGCGCATTCGGCGGCGCCAGCTTCGAGGCGCGGATATATTCCTCCAGGCCGCGCACCCAGCCCGGATTGTTGACCTGCGCATCCATCGTGTCGGGGTCGAAGAACATGCCGCCGGGATTGTCGGGATGGCTGGTATAGCCTGCGACATGGCTGAACAGGAACCAGAACTGCTGGCCGCCGCGGCGGAAGGCTTCCGCCGTGCCCCACAGGTTCTTGGTCGGCTGGTTGAAGAATTCGGCGATGTCGAGATACTGTTTCCAGGTCTTCGGCGGCGCCAGATCGTAGCCGTATTTGTCCTTGAAGGCCTTCTGGTTGTCGGCATTCTCGAACAGGTCGATGCGGTAGCTGTAGGTATGGGCGTCGCCGTCCATGGTCTGCGACAGAACCTTGCCGTTCCAGACCATCAACTGTTCGCGGTAAACCGGGGCGATGTCTTCCCAGGCTTCGCCCTTCTGCATGGCGGCCGGCATTTCCGACAGGAAGTCGGTGAAGTCAGGCGCCCAGGCGGGGGCAAACGCGATGACGTCGAAGGCGTCTTCGCCCGAGGTCAGCGAGGTCACGATCTTCGGATACAGTTCCGACCACGGGAACTCGACGACCTTGACCTTGCCGCAGGTCTTTTCTTCCCAGCTCTTGGCGGCCAGTTGCAGCGCGGATGCGATATAGGGGCCGGTCTGCGTCGTCGCCGTCAGTTCGACGCCGGTGTAGTCCGGGTCGCAGGCAAAAGCATTGCCGGCGCTAAGTGCCGCGAGCATGGAAACGGATGCCAGTAGAAATTTCTTCATTCTTTCCTCCCGTGAAAAAATTCTGAATTACGACGTCTTACTTGATGGCGCCGAGCATGAGGCCGGATCGCATGAGCCGGCTGAGCACCCCGGCCATGACCATCATCGGAACGATGGCCACGAGGGCTGCGGCAGAAATCGACCACCATTCATCGCCGCGCTGGCTGTTCTGGCCGGCGACGAGGATCGGCAGGGTCTGCCATTTGGAATTGGTCAGGAACAGCGCGAACAGGAATTCGTTCCAGACGAAGGCGAGCGTGATCATGAAGGTGGCGATCAGGCCCGGTTTCGACATCGGCAGGACGATGCCGAAGAAGATCCGCCAGGTGGGCACGTTGTCGACCATCGCCGCTTCCTCGACCTCGATCGGCAGCGCCTCGAAGAAATCGCGCATCAGCCAGATGACGATCGGCAGCGAGAAGGCGATATAGGCAAAGGTCAGGCCGATATAGCTGTCGACCAGCTTGAAGCCGAGCTTGCCGACCTCCGTATACATCAGGTATAGAGCGAAGGCGGCGACGATCGGCGGAAACATGCGCTGGCTGACGAACCAGAAGACGATGTCCTTGTTGCCCAGCTCCGGCCCCGGCAGGCGGAAGCGGCTGGAGATCACCGCCAGCGCCAGCGCGGCGATGAAGGCATAGATCAGGGCGATACCCTGGCCGAGGCCCATGAAATTGCGACCGAGCAGGAAGCCGCCGAAGGCGACCACGACGAAGATCAGCGCCGACAGCAGGCGAAACCGGAAGGTGAAGCGCACCAGCGCATAGGCGGCCATCGAGCCGATGGCGGTCGCCGCCACCGATGCCGAGAGGCCGACGATCATCGAGGCCGTGAAGGTATCGTAGAAGCCGCCGCGCTGGCCGGAAAACAGCTCGTACCAGGCGGTCATCGTCGGCTCGAAATCGACGAAGGGAATGTAGGTGGCACCGCCGACGACGCCGATCGGCGACTTGAACGAGGTGACCGCCGCCCAGTAGAGCGGAAACAGGGTGAAGGCGAACCAGACGAGGCAGCCGGCAAGAGCAAGCCAGCGCCGGCTTCCCGTGAGTGCGCGCGCGCTCATTTGTGCTTCTCCAGATAGGGCCGCAGGATGGCGAGATAGACCATGCCGATGACGGTGATGACGATCAGGAACAGGAAGGACAGCGCCGATGTGTAACCGAGATTGAACTTCTTGAAGCCTTCCTGATAGGCGAACAGCGTCAGCGTTTCGGTCGAGATGCCCGGCCCGCCGCCGGTCATGACGAAGACGGTATCGATGATCTTGTAGCTTTCGATCAGGCGGATGAAGACGACGGCAACCGAGACCGGCAGCAGCATGGGGAAGGTGATGTCGCGGAACTGCTGCCAGGCGGAGGCATTCTCCAGCGCCGCCGCCTCATAGACGTCTTCCGGCAGGGTTTGCAGGCCGGCGAGCAGCATCAGGATGACGAAGGGCGTCCATTGCCAGACCTCGACGACGATGATCGAACCGAGCGCCCAGCTCGTCTGGGTCAGGAACGGCAGGTTGGGAAAGCCGAGGAAGGTCATGAACTCGTTGAGCGGCCCCATGGTCGGGTTCAGCACCTGGCGGGCGATCAGCGCCACCGCGACGGGCGCCACCAGCATCGGCAGCAGGAAAACGAAGCGGAACAGCCCCTCCCCCGGCACGCGCGCATTCAGCGCCAGCGCCACCGACAGGCCGATGACATATTGCAGCCCGACCGAGAGGAAGGCGATCAGCGTCGTCGTGCCGGCCACATGCCAGAAACGCGGATTGCTGAGGAGCTCGATGTAGTTTCCGAACCCGACGAAGCGCGCCGGGGTCGGCGGCACCAGCCGCATGCTCATGAAGCTGGTGGTCAGCGAATAGACGAGCGGGAAGATCGAGATGATCAGGACGATCAGCAGCGCCGGCCAGATGAAGAAATGCTTGATGGGATCGTTGCGCGTCATGCCGGTCTCCCCAAAACATCCGCCGTTTTTGCAGCCGACGAGCCGCCGCCCGGCACCGCTGCGCCGGACCGGGCCTGCCGATCCACGAAATTCCACGCAGCAGCCAGCGGGGCGAAGGCCACGCCGCCCGCGCGCTCGAACGAGCCAGACATCACGAAAATCCTCCCGGTTGCGTGCTCCCACACGCGACCCATGCGTCGCCTCTCTCAAGCGACATTAGGTAGAATAATTACAGAATTTATATCCGTCAACATATAATCCAGCGGAAAATGACGAATAAAGCCGTTAAATCTCAGAGGCTTGGCAAGAAATTTCGACACTAAGGCAGGCTTCTTGTAGTGTTCTTACAAGAAGCCTGCCGTAAGGCGTCAAACCATCAGGCATTCCCGGCCAGCAAGGCCTCGATTTCCTCGCGCCGCGGCATCGCCGGCGCAGTTCCCCGGCGGGTGACGGCGATGCCCGCCGTGGCGCAGCCGAAGCGCACCGCCTCGACCGGTTCCAACCCGCGCGCCAAGGCCGCCGAAAAGCCGCCGACGAAGGCATCGCCGGCCCCGGTCGTATCGATGACCGGGCCGCTGGCGATTGCCGGCACATGCACCGAGCGCTCACGCGTGTGATAGAGAACGCCGCGCTCGCCGAGCGTGATCAGCGCCGTGCGCGCGCCCTTGTCGAGCAGGATATCGCCGGCCCGGCGCGCCTCGTCGAGCGTGTCGAGCGGGAAGCCGACGATAGCAGCCGCCTCCGTCTCGTTCGGCACGATATAGTCGCAGAGCGGATAGAGGGCATCCGGAAAGGCTTCCGCCGGGGCCGGATTGAACACCGTCGTGACGCCGGCCGCATGGGCGATCTCCAGCGCCCGCTGCGCCGCGGCGACCGGCTGTTCAAGCTGGGTCACGAAAATCAGCGAGGATTCGATGGTGTCGCGTGCCGCCTCGACATCGTCGATGCCGATGGTGCCGGCCGCACCCGGATAGACGATGATGGCGTTTTCGCCGTTCTGGTCGTTGACATAGATGAAGGCGGCACCGGTCGGCATGTCGTCCATCTGCACGACTTTCGGCGTGACGCCGGCCTCCGCATAGGTCTTCAGCGCCATCTCGCCAAACGTGTCCTTGCCGATCTTGGAGATGAACGAGACCGGGCTGCCGGCCCGCGCCGCTGCCACCGCCTGGTTCGACCCCTTGCCGCCCGGCCCGACCGAAAAGCCGCTGCCGGTGATCGTCTCGCCGACGACCGGCATGCGTTTGGCCAGATAGGCGGTGTCCGCCACGAAAATTCCGAGAATCGATACGCCTGACTTCATCTCTTGCCTCTCCTCCCCCCTTTCGGACCCGCGTCACACCGCTTATTTCGGCGGAATGACGCCCTTGGTTACCAGGAAGCAGCCATAAAACCGGGTCTCGCCCGTGGTGATGACGCAATAGGCCTGCTTGGCCTTTTCATAGAAGGCGAAGCGCTCGATACCGTACATCGGCGCCGGCTGGCCCTCGGCGCGGTCGATGGCGCCCTGCACTTCCTTCTGCACCTCGGGCAGATCGTTCGGCGCGCCCATCACCTCCATGCGGCCGACCGAAGGCTGCAGCGGCGTATCGAGCGGCAACACCGACAGCACCGCCTCGAAGGCGCGCGCCGCCGAGACATTGTCGATGCGCAGCAGCTTGCCAAGCGTGGTCTGGCGGGCAATCGCATCCGAGGGGAAATTGGTATCGGCGATGACGAGCGTATCGCCATGGCCCATGGCGCGCAGCGCATACAGCACATCCGCATTCAAGGCGGGATCGATATTCTTGAGCATTGGTCCTCCCGGGCGTCTGCGCGCCCTCTCCTCTGTTCGTCGTCATCGGCTCGCCGGCCTCTCCAAGCCGGCGAGCCGATGTTTTTTCACTCCCCGTAGGGGATCCAGATGTTCTTGACGTCGACGGCGCGGTTCAGGAACAGGCGTCCTTCGGCGGCGGCCGGGTTCATCCAGTCGATGGCCTTGCCGTAATCGACGAAGGTGCGCTTGAGATTGCCGACCGACAGCTTTTCCACCATGGTCGACAGTTCCGCCGAGCCGAAGGCCCAGAGGGCATCGACATCGTTATGGCTTGCCAGCGTCTTGCCGAGTTCCATGGCGGAACCGGTGACGATGTTGACGACGCCGGCAGGAACGTCGGAGGTTTCGAGCACGGTATAAAAATCCGTCGCCGCCAGCGGATGCGGCTCGCTCGGCACCACCACGACGCGGTTGCCGACCGCGATCAGCGGCGCGACGCTGCTGATCAGACCCAGCAGCGGCGCTTCCGGCGGGCAGACGATGCCGACGACGCCGATGGCTTCCGGCATGGCGAGCGCCACGCCCCGCAGCGGCGGCTGATGCACTGCGCCCTCGAACTTGTCGGCCCAGGCGCCATAGGTGAACAGGCGCGAAATCGAGGCCTCGACCTCGGCGCGCGCAGCGGCAGCCGATGCGCCGGTCATCGCGGCAATGCGCTCGGCGAATTCGCCGGCCCGGCCAGAAAGATTTTCGGCGATGTAATAGAGGATCTGCGCGCGGTTATGCGTCGTGGCCGAGGTCCAGCCGGAGGCGGGTTGCGCGGCGGCAACCGCATTGCGGATATCCTTGCGGTTGCCCTCGCCGACCTCGCCCAGCACCTTGCCCTTGGGCGACAGCACGGGACGGGAATAATTGCCATCCGGCCGCGTCTGCTTGCCGCCGACATACAGCTTCGCCGTATGATCGATGGCCGGCATCGCGAAATCGCTGGTGGTCGATTTCAAGACGGGCGCGGCGGTCGCCGGGCGCGGCTTGCGGCCGAGCCAGGCCTTGGGCTTCAGATATTCATAGGCGCCTTCACGACCGCCCTCGCGGCCGAAGCCGGATTCACGCTTGCCGCCGAAACCGGCCGCGGCATCGAACAGGTTGGTGGCATTGACCCAGACGACGCCGGCGGCGAGCTTCGCCGCGACGTTCAGCGCCAGACCGATGGTCTCGCTCCAGATGCTGGCGGCAAGGCCGTAGCGCGTATGGTTGGCAAGCTGGATCGCCTCTTCCGGCGTGCGGAAGGTCATGGAGACGGCAACCGGGCCGAAAATCTCTTCCGTCGCCACGATGGAAGTCGGCTGCACCTCGGTCAGCAGCGTCGGGCGATAGAAGGAACCGCCCTTGGGCAGTTCGATCTCCGGCTGGAACAGGCTGGCGCCTTCGGCAACCCCTTGCGCGACAAGGCTTTCGATGCGGCTCAACTGCACCGGCGCGACGATGGCGGCCATGTCGATGGCCTTGTCCAGCGGCTGGCCGACGCGCAGCGTGCCCATGCGCCGCTTCAGGCGCTGGTGGAACAGCGGCGCGATGCCGGCCTGGACCAGCAGGCGCGAGCCGGCGCAGCAGACCTGGCCCTGGTTGAACCAGATGGCATCGACCACGCCTTCGACCGCGCCGTCGATATCGGCGTCATCGAAGACGATGAACGGCGACTTACCGCCCAGTTCCAGCGTCAGCGACTTGCCGGAGCCGGCGGTGCGCTCGCGGATGATGCGGCCGACATCGGTCGAGCCGGTAAACGCGATCTTGTCGACATCGCCGTGATCGACGATCAGCGCGCCTGTAGACCCGTCACCGGTGACGACGTTGAGCACGCCCGCAGGCAGGCCGGCGGCAGCGGCGAGTTCCGCAAACAAGAGCGCCGTCAGCGGCGTGAATTCGGCCGGCTTCAGCACGACGGTATTGCCCAGCGCGAGCGCCGGCGCGACTTTCCAGGCGAGCATCAGGAAAGGGAAATTCCACGGAATGACCTGGCCGACGACGCCGACCGGCACCTGATCGGCAAATTCGGTTTCCTGCAGCTGCGCCCAGCCGGCATGATAATAGAAGTGGCGAGCGGCGAGCGGCACGTCGATATCGCGCGTCTCGCGGATCGGCTTGCCATTGTCGAGCGCCTCGATGACGGCGATCAGGCGCGCATGGCGCTGGATCATGCGGGCCAGCGCATAGAGATGGCGGGCGCGGGCATGGCCGGGCAGCTTCGCCCAGGGGCCTTGCGCCTTGCGGGCGCTCGCAACCGCTGCATCGACATCGGCGGCATTGCCTTGGGCGATCTTCGCCAGCAGCGCGCCGGTTGCCGGCTCCAGCGTCTCGAAATGCTGGCCGGATTGCGGCGTGACGAAAGCGCCATTGATGAAATGGCCGAATTCGGCCTTGTGGGAGGCCAGCCACTGGCGGGCCTCGCCATCGGCTTCGGGGGCGGGTCCATAGGACATTTCGTCAAAATACCTTGCTACGGACATCTGGATCATCCTATCGCGTGACGGTTGAAGGCCGAGTAGGCGCCGGTGACGTGATGTTCGAGCTGGCGCTCGATATCGGCGAGCAGGCTCGAAGCGCCGATGCGGAACAGATCGGGCTCCAGCCATTCCCGGCCCAGTTCTTCCTTCATCAGGAACTGGTAGTTGAGAATATCCTTGGCGGTGGAAATGCCGCCGGCCGGCTTGTAGCCGATCTTGATGCCGGTGCGCTCCTCATAGGCGCGGATCATGCGCAGCATGGTCAGCGTCACCAAGAGCGTGGCGTTCACGCCTTCCTTGCCGGTGGAGGTCTTGATGAAGTCGGCGCCGGCCATCATGCAAACCAGCGAGGCGCGGGCGACGTTGCGCAGCGTCTTGAGTTCGCCGGTCGCCAGGATCGCCTTCACATGCGCTTCACCGCAGGCCTCGCGATAATCGCGCATTTCGTCATACAGCGCCTGCCAGTTGCCGGTCAGCACGTGTTCGCGGGTGATGACGATGTCGATTTCCTTCGCGCCATCGGCGATCGAAGCCTCGATCTCGCGCAGCTTGACGTCATGCGGGACGAGACCGGCCGGAAAGCCGGTGGAAACGGCCGCGACCGGAATGCCCGACCCCTCAAGCGCCTCGACGGCGGTGGAAACGAAACGGTGGTAGACGCAGACGGCGCCAGTGGTGATGGAACGGTCGCCCATGCCCATGGCATCGAGCAAATCCTGCCGCACCGGGTGACGCGCCTTGGCGCACAGGCGCTGGACGCGCTCGCGCGTGTCGTCGCCGCTCAGCGTCGTCAGGTCGATGCAGGTGACAGCCTTCAGCAGCCAGGCGGCCTGCGCATCCTTTTTCACCGTGCGCCGACCCGGCAAGGTCGCCACGCGCCGTTCGCTTGCGGAAAGATTGACGCGCTGTTCCGCCACCCAGCCGGTGTCGAGCGCCATGCCGGCATTGCGCGGCCAACCGTGATTAGCAATGCGCGCACCGTCGTCTTCGGTCGCCAGTAATGCCAATGTCGCCTCCCTGCATGCCATCGCTATCCTGCGAGCATTTGTGACTTCATGATCAGGATGATGTTACGATTTCATCATTTCATGACAAAGTCAAGCCATATGAAAAATGCCAGCGGTAGGCCTGCCGTCATTTAACCCGCTGCTCGCCTTCTTCGGTGATCAGCGACTGGAAGGCGCTCATCGGCGCGAAGAAGGCCGGCTTCTGCACGCCGATCTTGCTCCTGTCGGCCACGAGATGGCAACGCTGCGCCAAACCTATCACCTTCTGCTTGATTGGCACCTCGTGGAAATGCGCACAGGTCGCGCCGCGGGTGAAATCGATGCCGGCGGCGGAGAGCAAGGCGATGTTGATACCGAGTTGGTCCAGCGTCTCCAAGCCGGGATTGCCGGAAAAGGAGGCGGTGGAGGGATGGTACAGCCCGCCCAGCATGATCATGCGGATATCGGGTCGCCGCGCCAGGCGCTCGGCGACGTTCATGGCGCAGCAGACCACGCTGACATCGGCATTTTCCGGCAGCATTTCAACGAGATGAACCAGCGTCGTGCCACAATCGAGATAGATCGTGTCGCCGCGCGCCACATGTTTCAACGCGTGGCGGCAGGCGGCGCGCTTGGCGCTGGCATGCTGGTTCGCGGCCAGTCCCAGCTCGTAGGGCGCCTCGCCCTCGCGCTCGCCGGCCAGCATGATGTGGCCGCCGAGGAACTGGAAGGAGGCCGGATTGTTCGCCACGTCGCGGCGGATCGTCATTTCCGACACCTTCAGCAATTCCGCCGCCCGGCGCACATGCAGCACGCGATGCTCGCCCAGTGCGTCGGCCAACGCCGCAACGCGCTGGCTCTTTCGATCCGCCATTTCCCGCCTCCCTGGCTTGGGATCAGCCAATGATAAAATTGTAACAGAAATTTTCAAGAGACGCCAGATTCTTGCTATGAATCTGACATTATCTCGATAGGCAATCGAGATCGTCGTAGAGCGTCTGGCTGTGGACGTAGAGTTTTTCGAACACGGCCTGCATGGGCCGGTAGATCTCTGCCCAGGCGGGATCGGGCACGATCTCCTCGGCATAGGAGACAAAGGCATCGGCCGCATCTTCGACGCGGGAAAACTGGCCGGTGGCGGTGGCAGCCATGGCGGCGCAGCCGACGATGCCGCATTCGGCCTCCGTCGGCACAAGGATGGGGATGCCGTAGACGCTCGCCTTGATCTTCATCCAGAAGGGAGCCCGTGCGCCACCGCCGGAGGCGATGACGCGCTCGATCGGCGTGCCGGAGATACGGTCGAGGATATCGATATGGCGCTTCACCGCGAAGGCGACGCCTTCCAGCACCGCGCGATGCAGATGCGACAGCCCATGCGCCGCACCGATGCCGAAGAACTGGGCGCGGGCATTGCGATGATCGCCAAGCCGCTCGCCGGTAAGATAAGGCATGAAGAAAAGCCGCTCGGCGCCGGGCGGCGCCAGGCATGCCTTTTCGACGATCTCCTCATAGCTCGCCTGCTTCTCATGGAAAGCGCGGCGCGCCCAGCGCATGGCGTCCCCGCCGGATTCCAGCAGCATGAAGGCACCCCAATTGCCCTCGACTGTGCCGACATTCGAGACCTGCGCATCGAGCAGCGGCTTTTCTGCAATGGCGGTGATGATTGCGGAGGTGCCCATCACCTCCGAGCCGACACCTGGCCGGCACACACCGGATCCCAGCAGCGCCACCGGATAATCGCCGCCGCCGACCAGCACTGGCGTGCCCTCCTGCAACCCCGTTTCCCGCGCCGCCGTGGCAGTGACATGTCCCAGGATCTCCAGCGGATTGCGCAGCGGCGCCAGTTTTTTCCGATCGAGGGCGAGCAGGTCGATCATCATCTGCGACCAGTCGCCGGTTTGCGGATCCATCAGAAAACTCGCACCGCCATCGGTGCGGTCCATGGCGATTTCGCCGGTGAGACGCAGGTTGATGTAGTCCTTGGGCATCAGCACCGCAGCCGTGCGCGCCCACGCCTCGGGATCGGTATCGCGCAGCCATTGCAGCTTGAAACCCGGCCAGGCGGGTGCGGCGGGATTGGCGCTGTGGGCGAGATAGGTCGCCGGCCGATGTCGGCGCTCGAAGGCCTCGACATGGGCGACAGTGCGCTTGTCGTTCCACAGGGGCGCCGTCTCGCGGGCGAGCGCACCTTTATCGTCGACCAGCACCGTGCCGTGCATCTGACCGCAGGCGGAAACGGCGGCGATGCGCGAACGCGCCTGCGGCTGCCCGGTCAGCACATCGCGAATGGCGGCGACGACGCCGGTCCACCAGCCGGCCGGCCTCTGCTCCGACCAGCCGAACTGCGGAACGATCTGCTCATGCTCGCGCGCGATGATGGTCAGTACCTTGCCGCGCCGGTCGACAAGGGCGGCGCGCACGCTGCCGGTGCCGACATCGATGGTGAGAAACAGATCGCCAGCCATTCCATCCTCCGCAGTGATGCTGCTTCGAGGTCATGCCCTCCCCGGCGCGACCCCGCTCCTTATTGAGGAGCATTTCGGTCCGGTTCATGCAAGCCCCGCCGCCCTGCCCACCTGCTTTAAGCACCATATTCTTCGTTAAGGACAACAGCTGTGTCACGGCATTTCTGAACCAATTATTAAGCAAAACCGGCCATGGTGAGCGAGGCATCATCGGACAACCGATGGCCTTGCCACGCCACGACACTGGGGACGGATCTCGCCGGAAAAGGATCGTTGCCAGCGCAAGTGCCGGGGCCGAATTTTGGATTGAGGACAGGAAAAGCATGACACGGTCTTTTCGCGGGCCCGCCAGCCTTCTGGAGTCGGCACCGCCGGACGCCGGAACCTGGCCCATGACCTGGGTTCTGCTGAGCCGGGAAGTGCGTCGGCTTGCCTTGCCGATCGTCGTGCTGGCCGTTCTCGGGGGTACGCTTGGCGGCGGCGCGCGCGCGCTTTTGCCGCAGAGCTATGTCGCGACCTCCGAAGTGCTGATCGATCCGCGCGGCTTCCAGGTGTTCAAGAACGACCTGACCACAGGCCAGTACGACGCCAACGCCGCCGTCAACTATGTGGAAAGCCAAAGCCATGTGATGCTCTCGGAAAGCGTGCTGGCGCGGGCACTGACCTATGCCGCAACCGGCCAGGGCACGGCGGCGCCGGCCGCCGAAAAGCCATCCGCCACGCAGATCAACGCGCTGCGCAAGTCGATCGAGATCACCCGCGCCGAGCGTAGCTATATCCTCTCCATCTCGGTGAAGGACAAGAACCCGGACAAGGCCGCCAATCTCTCAAACGCCATCGTCACCGCCTATCTCGACGAGGATTCCGACAGCCGCCTGCGCGCCACGGAAAAACTGACCGGCGACCTGACCTCGCGCCTCGACCAGCTGCGCGCCCGGCTGGCCGAGTCCGAAATGAAGGCCGAGGAATATCGCCAGAAATTCAAGCTGTTCAGCAGCGACGACAAGCTGATCGTCGACCAGCAGCTTTCCAGCGCCGTGACCGCGCTGGCCGCCGCAGACGAGCGGCTTTCGCTCGCCCGCGTGCGCGGCGAGCAATTGCAGAGCGCCGAACCCGGCGTGATCGCCGGCCTTGCCAATCCTTCCGAACAAACCCTGCTCAACACGCTGATCAGCCGCCAGGTGGCGGCACGCGAGGAAGTGGCGAAGCTTTCACAGAAATTCGGCAGCCAGCACCCGACCCTGCGCAGCGCCCAAAGCCAGGTCGCCGAGATCGACAGCCTGCTCAATCGCGAGCTGGAGCGGGTGCGTAGCTCCGGCCAGAGCGCCCTTCGCCAGGCGATGAAGGAGCGCGACGACCTTTCCGCCACCGTCTCGCGCCTCACCGGCCAGAACGAACAGGCCCGCCGCGCCTCCATCGAACTGCGCGCGCTGGAACAGCAGATCGCCTCCGATCGCGAATTGCTCTCCTCCTTCGAGACACGCGCCCGCGAAGCCGCCGAATTCGGCAAGATCGACTCCGCCAATATCCGCATCCTCTCTAAAGCCTATCCCGCCGATATCCGCAGCGGTACGGCCGGCATGATCATGTGGGGCATCGTCGGCATGATGATGGGCGCGCTTGTCGGGCTCGGCATTGCGGCGCTCAGGGCGCTGATCGCCTATGCCCGCTACACCGCCGCGGCCAATGCCGCCGCGAAAACCGTCGCCTTCCGCCCTCAGCGGGCTGCGAACCGGGAGGAGGAGCACTATGCTCCACCGTTACGCCGCCACCGGCTTTGACATGGGTTCTCGCCGCTTGCGGCAAGGAAACCATCCATGACCGCCCGATCCTCCGCCCGCACCGTTCTTGGCTGGATCGGCTGGGCCGGCGGCGATGCCGTCGGGCGGCTGATCCTGCTCAGCGCGTCGACGATCGTGCTGTCGCGCCTGATCCCGGCGGAGGAATTTGGGATTTCCGCCATCGTGCTGACCATGTCGGCAGCCGCCGCCCTTCTGGTCGGCGCGCCCTTCGAGGAAGCGCTGGTCCAGAAGAAAGTATTGCGCGGTGCGCATTTACGCACCGCCTTCGGCTTTTCCATGCTCGTGGCGCTGGCGCTGATCGCACTGTCGCTGGTCGGTGGACCGCTGCTGGCGGGTGCCTATGCGTCTCCCGAAATGGCGATGCTGCTCCCGGTGTCGATGCTGTCGGTGGCCTTCAGCGGCCATGGCGACCTGGTGACGGCGCTGGCGCGGCGGCGCCACCGCTTCAACGATATCGCCGCCTCCAATCTCATCAGTCATGCCGTCGGGGTTCCGGTGTCCATCGCCATGGCGCTGGCTGGCGCCGGCGTCTGGTCGCTGATCGTCATGCGACTGGTAATCGTCGTGGTGCGCTCGCTCTGCCTGCAGTGGCAGTTGCGCTTTCCGCTGATGCCGCAGCTTTCGCTGTCGCATCTGGCCGCGCTCGGCCGCTTCGCCAGCATTTCCTTCCTCGACCGATTCGCAGACAATCTGAACTATCTGCTGTTCAACAATATCGTCGGCTCCTTCTTCGGGCTGAGCGCGCTCGGCCAGCTCAACATGGCGATGCGCATCGTCGAGCCGTTGCGTGGCGCCATCGTCGCCACGTCCCACAACATCGTCTTTTCGCATTTCAAGCGCGTGGCGCAGACGGCAAAGGCCGCGATTGCCGAACGCAACCGGGTGATCGCACTGCTCGCCTTCGTCACCGCCACTTCCTTTGCCGGGTTGGCGGCGATCATGCCGGCGCTGGTGCCGGTGGTTTCCGGGCCCGGCTGGGAAACGGCGACCGACATCGCCATCTGCCTGTCGCTCGGAGCGGCGGTGCTGATGCCGGCACGCCCGATCTTCACTGCGCTTTCGGCCGGAAACCGCCCGGAATTCAGCCTGGTCAGCAGCCTGACGGGGCTGGCCGTCACCTTCCTGCTACTGGTGGCGATGAAGGATTCTCCGCCCTATGTCATCGGTGCCGCGCGCCTGATCGGCGATAGCTGGCAGGCGCTGTTTGCGCTACTCGCCCCCATCGGCAAGCCCGACCGATGGAGCAGCGGCGAACGCTTGCGTCTCCTTGCCCCCGCCTGGGCGACGGCCGCCGTCATGGCGCTGGCGACAGGCGCCTTCGCGGTGACAGTGCAACCCTTCGGCAACATCCTGGCGCTCTGCGCCGCCATCCCGATTGGCGCGGCGATCCAGATCGGGTTGATGTGGCTGTTCACCCGCCCCGCTCTGCTCGGCATCTTCGATTTCCTGCGCGGCCAGCCGCTGCGTCCGGGCGAGCAGGCATGACCCGCATCCTCGTCACCGGCGGCATCGGCTTTATCGGCGCGCGCGTCACGGACGCGCTACGCCGCGCCGGCCATGACGCGCATGCTGGAACGCGCCGCGCCACGCCGCAAGCCCACGTCATCGCCTGCGACCTCGACAGGCCGGCGGAGATCGGCGCCGCGCTTGCCGGCATCGAGATCGTCGTGCATTGCGCCTATGGCGAGGAAAGCGCCATGCCGCGCCAATGCGCCGCCTTGCTGTCCGCCATGGCGACGGCCGGCGTGGCGCGACTCGTCTATTTCAGCTCCATCGCCGTCCATGGCGATGGCGAGGGGCCTCTGGACAGCTATGGCCGCGCCAAGCTGGATTGCGAAACACTGGTGCGTGATTGGGAAAAGGCTGGCGGTGAACGCCGCGCCGTCATCCTCCGCCCTGGCATCGTCTATGGTGCGGGTAGCCGGTTCTGGATCGACAAGATGGCGGAGCGTATCCGCATGGGAATCTGGGGCGATTTCGGCCCTGCCGGCGATGGCTGGGCGCATCTCGTGCATGTCGATGATATCGCCGCGCTCACCGTCACGGCCGTGGACCGCCTGCAGGATGGCGCGTCGGCAGGGAAAATCCCACCTCTCGATATCGTCGGGCCGGATCAGCCAAGCTGGAACGCCTATTTCCAGGCGCTGGCCGCTGCCCTCGGCGCTCCTGGCCTGCCGATAATCGGACCGACGCGACTGCGCTGGTGGGCGGCGCGGAGGCTGGCGGCGAAAATCTGGCGGCGCATCGGCCTGCCGGGCGGTCATCGCGCCGCCCTTGCGCCCGCGCCCGGAGAGCTCGCGCTGTTTCGCCGCCGGCTCACCCTCGATGCCGGGGCGGCGACCGCGTTTCTCGGCCTCGCACCGAAAATCACCTTGAAGGAAGGGTTGGCCCGCAGCCTTGGTCCTCAGGACACCAGGCCGGAGCCGTAAAGCTTCGGCCGGAAACGCTCGCCCCAGAACAGCTTGCCAAGCCCGCCCCAGGCCTTGGAGCGGGCGATCTCCGCCTTCTCCCGGTCGAACGACAGGAAAATGGCGGCCTTGGCGAATTCCAACGCCGCCTGCGCCGCGCCGACGCCCATCCACAGCGCGACCGAAGCCCAGCGCGGCGGCATCAGCTTGTGATGCACGAAGGTGCGGATCTGGCCGGAGAGAAACCGGCGCCGACGCACATAGGCCCAGTTCATCCGCTTTGGCGGCACCCATTCGATGACGTCGGCGCCCGGGGTCCATGCGAAGCGCCGCCCGGAATCCGCAAGCTGGCGCAGCAGCAGACTGTCTTCGCCGCCGACCTCGTTGAGAGAGGTGTCGAAGACCTCGGCCTTGGCCAGGCAGCGCCCACGATCGAAAACCGAATTGTTCGTGCCGAGCAGCGCCGAGAGATCGGTGATGTCGGCCCGGTCCGACCGCCCCAGCTGACGGGAAAAATAGGCGGCGAAGGCCGGCGTCAATTGCCCGGCTTCCGCCTTGGCGACGACCGGACCGAAGCTGGCATCGGCGCCTGTCGCCTGCAAGGTGGCGACATGGCACGCCAGCCAGCCGGGCGACGCTTCCTCGTCGTCATCCAGAAAAGCGATCCATCGACCTTGCGCGGCGCGCACGCCGGCATTGCGGGCATTGGCCACCCCAGGCACCGGTGCCAGCACATAGACGATCGGCAGGCGGTTGCGCGCGATGCAGGCATCCACGGTGCCGCGCGCCGAGCCGTCCCTGGAATTGTCGATGACGACCACCTCCATGCCGAGCCCTTCTGGCAATCTCTGCGCCGAAAGGCTGTCGAGTGCCCGCGCCAGCGGCTCCGGGCGGTTGAGGGTCGGGACGACGACCGAGATCAGCACTGGGGATTTATCCGTCATTTTAACGATCTGCCGCAGGATTTCGTAAGCATGTTCACAATACGGCAGGCCGGTAACCCGGATGTTAAACCTGTTTAGCGAATATCTGCGGCATAAGCGAAAGGAAGCCATGCCGCGCGCCCTTTCGCACGCAACAGCGCAGACAAAGTGAACCGAAAACGGACAAAGTGATGATCGAAGCCAGAGGAGCGAGCCTGACTTTCCGGGATATTCCCGGATTGGCACATGTTCCGGCGGCCCTGCATTCCTTGCTGGCGCTGCTGTTTCTGCTCTATTGCTTCATCGGCACCAATGCCTTCTCCACCACCTCCCTCACCCAGCGCCTCGAAGGCAATCCGCTCGACCGGATTGTCGTTCTCGCAATGGCGATGCTGGCGATCGTGGTGCTGGCGCTGTATTGGCGGGCCGTGCCGGGTATGGCTTTGCGCAGCCTCGGCGTGCTTGCCATCGCCGGCATTGCCGTCCTCAGCATGTTCTGGTCCGATTTTCCGGGCCTCACCCTGCGCCGCGCCATCCTCCTGGCCTGCTTTACGCTGATCACCGCTGCCTTGGCGGCTGGCGTACGTGACCTGCGCAGCGCCCACACCGCCTTTTGCTGGGGCATCACCGCCATCGTCATCCTCAACCTGATCGTCATCTTCGCCATGCCTTCGCTCGGCGTCGACGATCTCGGCGCCAAGGGCCTCTACAGCCAGAAGAACGTCGCCGGCATGGTGGGCATGGCCGCCGTGCTGGCCACCGCCACCTGGACCGCGCGCGGACATCGCGACGGCATGAACGTTCTGTTCGGCGTCGCCATGACCGCGATCGGTATTGCCTTCCTGATCCTGACCCGCAGCAAGACCTCCATCGGACTGACATTCGGGGCTCTGGCGATCCTGGGCATACTGGCATTCGCCGCGCGTAGCGGGCCGACAGTGGCGCTCGCCGTGGTGATGGCGGGCTTTCTCGGCCTGTTTGCCGGTCTGGCATTCCTCATTGCCCATGATCTGGACATGAACGCGATTACCCTCATCCTCTTCGGCGACGCCTCCTTCACCGGGCGCGACGAATTATGGGCCTTCGCGCGTAAGAGCATGTTCGAGCGGCCATGGCTGGGACATGGCTACGGTGCATTCTGGGATGTCGGGCCGGGCCGCGATCCGCTGCTGCGCCTGGAACCGGGAAGCTGGCTCGGCGACGTCGAGCTCGGCCTGATCAACCAGGCGCATAACGGTTATCTCCAGCTCGGCATCGAGCTTGGCATACCGGTGACGATTCTCGCCGTCTTCACCGTCTTGTGCCTGATCGTGCGCGGCGTCCTGCTATGCCTGCTCGCGCGCATGCCGCACGGCACGGCGGCGGGCTTCGCCTATATGACGGCGATGCTGGTTCTATTTCTGTTGCACAATTTCACCGAGGCGTCGTTGTTCATGCGCGGGATCGTGCTGTTCAACATCGTCTTGCCGATGATGTTCCTCCTGGCGCGCGGGCGCGATCTTCTGCCGTCTCCCGCCGCTCGGCCTTCCTTTTCCATGGGTAAATTGCCATGACGCTTTTATTTCCGCTCGTCGATCACCAGCCTGCGCGCGAGCGCGTCCCCTTCCTCGGCGTCCGCTTCGATCCCATCGATGAGGCCGAAGCACTGGCGGAACTGCTGGCACGCGATCCGAATGAGGATTTCGCCGCCGTGGTGACGCCGAATTCGGATCATCTGGTGCGCATCGACCGTCTCGGCGGCGAAGTCGCCCATGCCTATGACGTCGCCTGGCTGTGCCTGAACGACAGCCGCGCCGTGCGTCTGCTCGGCAAGTTCGTCGGGCTGGACCTGCCGACCGTGCCGGGCGCCAATCTGGTGCGCGACCTGTTTTCCGCTCCCGGCTTCGATCCTGCCTGGCCGGTGCTGTTCGTCGGCAGCACACCGGCCGTTTTCGAAACGATCGTGCGCGGTTTCAAGCTGAAAAACGCCATCCACTTCGATGCCCCGATGGGCCTGCTGCGCGACCGCCGGAAATTCGACGACACCGTCGCATTCATCGAGGCGCATCCGGCACGTTTCATCCTGCTCGCGGTCGGATCGCCGCAGCAGGAGTTGCTGGCGCAGCGGCTGAAGGCGCGCGGCAAGGCGAAAGGCATCGGCCTGTGCATCGGCGCGGCCATGGAATTCCTCGCCTATCCGCAGCGGCGGGCGCCCGACTGGATCTCGAAGATCGGCATGGAATGGCTTTTCCGGTTGGTGCGCGAGCCGCGCCGGCTATGGCGCCGCTATCTGGTCGACAGCCCGCAGATCGTGCGGCTGGTGTTCCGCAACCGTCTCAATCGCGGAAAATGAGCATGACCGGCCCCACCCGCATCAGCATCGTCATCTGCACCTTCAACCGGCACGACCTGTTGCGCGAGGCGCTGGAGAGCGTGGCGGCGCTGCGCAATCCCGCAAACATTCCGTTGACGCTGGTCGTGGTCGACAACAGCGACGATTCCAATGCGCTGCCGGTGATCGAGGCGATGCGCGCCCGCCTCCCCTATCCGCTGCTCGGCATCGCCGCGCATCCGGCCAATATTTCCGTCGCCCGCAATGCCGGGGCGGCTGCGGCGCCGGATGAGATCGTCGCCTTCATGGACGACGACCAGCAACTGGACCGGGATTGGCTGATCGCCGTCGCCGAAGGTCTCGCGGCCTTTCCGCATGACGTGCTGTTCGGCGCGGTCGAGCCCGTTCTGGAAGCACCCGACAAGGCCGACGCCACCGTGCTCGGCCTGTTTTCCCGCCGCCTGGCCGCACCGGCCGGAACCGATCTCTTCGCCATAGGCCCGGCGAAAACCCAGGGCATCGCACTGGCGACCAACAATTGCATCTTCCGCAAATCGACGACGCTGACGGACGCCACGCCGTTCGATCCCGCATTCGGCAATGGCGGCGGCGAGGATTACGACCTGTTCTGCCGGCTGGAGCGGCGCGGCCGGCGCTTCGGCTGGCTACCCGGCGCCAAGGCGCTGGAATTCGTGCCGGCCAAACGCTGCGATCCGGCCTATCTCGAACGGCGCTTCTATGCCGGTGGGCAGGCTTTTGCCCTTGCGGTCTCCAGGAACAGCGCCAGCCCGACACGGCAGCGCTGGCGCCTGCGACTGCGGGCGATCTTGCAACTCATCATTCTCATGCTGTCCGCGCCGCTGCAATGGCTGAAAGGCGCCGAAGCGCGCCGGCAACTGCGCTACCGACTCGCCGGCGTATTCGGGAAAATATCGTTTGCGGAACTGGAACCGATCTACAGCGCCCCGCCGCCAGGGCGCTGACGTCAGGCGCTTTCCGTCGCCATATCCTGCCGGGCGGCGACATCCGTCACCCTTGCGAAAATATCCCTGCGCAGATCGAGGCTGCTGCCGATCGTCGATTGAATGAGGCAGGTGACGTGATGCGGTTTCACCGCCGAGATGAAGGCGTCGATCGCTTCATCGCTTTCGAAATCACCGGACCAGCGGGAATGGCAGAGCGAAAAGCTTTCCGGCACAAGATGCGCCGCATCGAAACCCAGCACTTGATCGGCATAAACGCCGTAGAGAACGTATTCGGCGAAATGCGGCGTCCGGCACAAGGTCTTCAACCAATCGGAGCCGGAGATATCGGCGATGCGCTGAGTCATGCCGCGCAAAACCGAGGTTTTCCAAACCACGCAGGAGTCGATATATTCACCGCCGTAGAAGGTTTTTTCGGGCAGGCCGAGCAGTTGCCCCGCCACCTTCTGCCAAAGCGCATGGGTTTCCAGGCCAGCGGGCTGCGGATCGCGATAGAGACGCACGCGCCCGTCCGGGCAAAGATGTTCGGGTCGAAGGGGCCGGACGAAAACGGTATCGCTATCGATATGAACGACGACGTCGGCCTTGCTTTGATCGGCGGCGGCGATCTTCATGATCTGCTGCGCGATCCAACCGCGCACCGGCGGGCTGAACGGCGTGATGTAGATGTTGCGGCGCGGCAGACGCAGCAGCCGCCGCCAGCGCGGCGAAGGCATCGGCATGCGCCGAAACCACCACGGAAGGATATCCTCCTCCGCTACGAGCCGCCGGCGCGCGGAAGCCAGCGGTGCAAACAGCGGCAGGTCGGCGCGGGGCACGATCACGCGATGCTCGATGCCCTCCGGCACGAAGCGCTCCGCGCTTTCGCACATCAGGCGGCAGGCTTCGAAATCCCGCGAGAAAGAAAGGGTCACCAATTCATATGTCGTCATTTCAACCCCTTATCGCCCTGTTGCCCATGCTTCCGGTTCGATCGGTTTGCAGCTCGACGCAACAGGCGACGGTTGCGCGAACCGATCCGGATGCTGCAGCATCTCCGTGACCTCGGTGATATGCATAGCAAGCGCGGCATCCAGCTTGCACGGGCGATCCTCGTAAATAGCAGATGCTAATTCGGCGACGCCACGCATGAAATCCATGGTTGGCCGTCCCGGACCGCGCTTGAGCAGCGGTGCGCGCACCGGCTTCAGCCGCCGCCCGGACAGTTGCGGCCAGCGGCGCTCGATCAACCGACCAAGCCGGCCGGTGGCGGCGCGGCGCAGTATGACCGAGGAGCCGTAATCCCAAATTTCCGCGATATCGATTACGCCCTCTTCGCCGACGATGCGGAAGCGATGATCATAGGGCGCAACGATGGAATTCGTCACTCGCGCAACGATGCCGCCATCGAATTCCAGGCAGCCGGTGGAAAAATCGGGCGCCGGGTTTTCGAGCGGCGGCCTTGTTTTCTTGTCGGCGATCAGCAGCGTGGAATAGGCCGAGACTTGCCGCACAGGGCCGAACATGGCGATGAGCGCCCCGAGCGCATAACCGGCATGCTCATAGGTGCAACCGGTTTCGAATTCGCCGCGCGCCGGCCAGGCACGACCGCTGCGGCTGATCCAATTGGTATAATCGGCGCGATGCACCATGCCGTCGTCGAGTTCGGCATAGACGAGCCGCACACGGCCGATCGCCCCGGCGCGCACAGCCGCCCAGGCCGTCTGCACCGACTCGCCCAGGAAATTGCAAGGCGCACCGGCAAGCCGAAGGCCGGCGCGTTCGGCCAGGCCCGCAAGCTCCTGCGCCTCCTGCGCCGAAAGGCCCAGAGGCTTTTCGCTATAGACGTGTTTACCAGCGGCAAGCGCCGCGCGCGTTACGGCTGCATGATTGTGCGGATCGGTCAGGTTGAGCACGATCCGACAGGCGGGATCGGCCAGCAAAGCGTCCAGCGACGGATAGGCTGCATCCTTCCAATAACCGGAGAATGCCGACAGCCGCTCAGAATCCCGGTCATACACGCCGGTCAGGCGCAAGGCACCGCCATGCAACTGCAGGCAATAGCGATAGGAATCGGCGACGTAACCGCAGCCGACGATCGCAATTCCCATCGGTTCCTGTCTCACGCGCGACTCCAATCCGATCCCCTTTCCCCATGCCCGGTGGCCGCATAGAACCGGCGGCTTCGGGCGCGCAGCCACTTTGCGCGCAAGCCGCTACGCAAGGGTAAATGCCGGCGACGCAACAGTGGATTTCATCGAAGAAGGTAACCGAATTGTCGCGTGCTTCTCTTTTGCGTCGAATTCAGCTCCGCATATTTGCGGGACATCTATTTAATCGCTTCTAGGATCTTGGCCGATGCCCAGATGAGGGCGTATGCTGGATAAGCAGGGGTGCATATTCATTTCATTGCCGTAAGTCGCATATGCAATCCAAGGTTTCTTTTTCGTCTATTCCTATACATCCGCATTCAGGTTCGAAACCAGTCCGCTTAGCCATTTCAAAGGCGCAGGTTGACCATGAAGAAAAGAATTCGTCTCCACCAACTGCGAACGGGCATGCTCGTCACGGAACTGGAATGGAACGGTTCGGCCGGCACCGCGCCGGCGCTTCCACTGTTGATTTCCTCAACGCTGGATGTCGACCACCTGATGCGCGCTCAAGTAATCAGCGTCGTCATCGATACGCGCCGGGGCGCCGATACCGGCGGCGCGGGACGATATGCCGGCGGCTTCAGCCATGTCCAGTTCGAGACCGACCTGCTGTCGAAATTTTCCGCCCGGGAAGTGGAAAACGCGCGCCAGACCATCGAGAACACCGCGCCGCATGTGCGCAGAATGCTCTCCGACATTCGCATGGGCGCGGCGATCCAGTTCGAAGGCGCGTCTCAAACCGTCGAGAGCCTGATGGCCGCGGCCGGGCAAAATTCGGCGGCGCTGATAGGTCTGTCGCGTCTCAAGCAGCGGGACCAGGTCACCTTTCTGCACTCGATTGCCGTCAGCGCCTTGATGATCGATTTCGGCCGGTCGCTGAAACTCGACGAGGAAGCGATCCATTTGCTCGGCATTGGCGGCCTGCTGCATGATTTCGGCAAGATGCTGCTGCCGCGCGCCATCCTTAACAAGAAGGGCACGCTGACCGAGGCCGAGCGCCTGTTGGTGCGCTCCCATCCCTTACGCGGCTATGAGCTTCTGAAGCGCGCCGAAAACATGCCGCAGACCGTGCTCGACATCTGCCTCTATCACCATGAGCAATATGACGGCACAGGCTATCCGCGCGGGTTGCAGGGCGCCGATATTCCCCGGCCGGCGCGCATTGCTGCCATCTGCGACGTCTATGAGGCCATGACCACCATCCGCCCCTACAAGCGTGCCTGGACGCAATCCGAGGCAATCGGCTTCATGCTCGACTCTCCCGGCCATTTCGATCCCGAGCTGCTGCAGAATTTCGTTTCACGCATGGTCGTCGGCGGCGTGCTGGCGTGACCGGGCTTCCCCTCCTCTGCTTTCTCGCGCAATAGCGCCATCAACATCGGCGCCGGCGAAAATCGGCCACGCCCTGCCCTGCCGCTCAGGCTGCGCAAATAACCGCCGGGCGCGTGGATCCGCTCCGCGCGTTCGAGA